>NZ_JBOHHL010000021.1:0-79753 GCF_050725395.1 Aquabacterium sp.
GGTGAGTTGCGGGCCAGGATGAGGCTTGAACGAGAACAGCGTTTCGTCGAAGTGGTGGGCATTGCCATCGCTGGCCCACACATTGCACGCCGTCAGGCGCGTGGCCAGGCGCGCCACGCCGTCGGCCCGCTGCCAGGCCAGGCAAGCCAGGCCGGTCATCACCGAGGTGCCATTCATCAAGGCCAGCGCCTCTTTCGGGCGCAGTTTCAGGGGCTGGAGCCCGATGGCCGCCAGGGCCTGCGCGGCCGGCTGACGGCGGTCCTGGAACCAGACCTCGCGCTCGCCGCACAACACGGCGGCCACGTAGGACAAGGGTGTTAGATCACCGCTGGCGCCCACCGAACCCTCGGCCGGGATCAGGGGCAGCACGTCGTGCACCAAAAGCTGTTCGAGCTGCACCAGCAGCTCCCAGCTCACGCCGGACACGCCCTGGCACAAGGACGACAACCTGGCCGCGAGCACCGCGCGCGTCTCCTGGGGCGTCAAGTGCCGACCCGCGCCGATGCCGTGGTAGGTGTAGAGGTGGTGTGGCAACTCCGCGATCAACTCGGGCGGGATGCTGACGGTGCAGGAATCGCCATAGCCCGTCGTCACGCCATAGACCACGCCGTCCTCGCGCAACAGCCGGTCGAGGAAAGCCGCGCCACGCTCGATGCGCTCGCGGAACGCGGGCTCGCGCCCCAGCGTCGCCGTGCGCTGGCGGGTCGACAAGGCGACCACCTCGTCCACGCTCAGGCGCTGGCCATTGAAGACCACCGGGGTCGGGCGATCAGTGGTGTGTTCCATCATGTTGCTCAAGGCCGGGGCTCGGCGCCCCCTGCTGCCAGAAAGGGAAAAAATTGAACCAGGCCAGTGGCGCCTGTGCCAACAGGGCCTCCAGCCAATGCGAAAACTGCTGGGCATAGGCGGCCATGGCCTCCTGCCGTTCACGGCGGGGCAAGGTCACCTGCTCGGCCAGGCAACTGGCCTGCAGCACGTACTCGCCGCCCGCGTTGCGCACGCAGGCCATCGCGTACAAAGGGCATTTGAGCAGGGCCGCCAGCACATAGGGGCCCACCGGCCAGGGGGCCGACTCGCCCAGAAAATCCGCGGGCACCGTCATGCTCTGGCGCACTGGCACGCGGTCACCCGCGATGGCCACGAACTCGCCCTGCGCCACCTTGTCGGCCAGCAGCATGGCCGTGGCCGGATTGACTTCGCTCACCTGGATCAGGTGCACCTGGCTGTCCGGATTGAGCCGTTGCAGCAAACGGTTGAAGCGTTCGGCGTGGATGGTGTGCACCAGCACGTTGAGGCGCAAGCCACGTTGCCGTTCGGCGTTGACGCGGCACAGTTCCATGCAACCGACGTGCCCCATCACGATGATCGCCCCGCGGCCCTCCTTGGCCAGCGCCTGCAAGCCCGCCTCGCCTTCGATGCGCAGCGCCCGGCCATCGAGCGCGCCACTGACCGCCAGCAGCTTGTCCAGGATCGTGTCGGCAAAGGCCAGGAAATGCGCCAGCGTGTCGCGCCAACCGGGTGCATGGCCCAAGGCACCGGACGCTGCCTCCAGCCGTTGCAGGTATTCCAGCGACGAGCGCCGCGCCAGGCTTTGCGTGGCCCAGTAGAAGAACACGATGGGGTAAAGGCACACCAGGAAAGGCAGGCGACCCAGCACCCGGTGCACCCAGAACATCACCTGGATGCCGGCCACGAAGGTGTTCTCGCCCAGGTTCGCCCAGTGCGGGGCCGATGCGACTTTGGACGCCGCCATCAGCTCACCTTGCGCCACAACAGCAGGGGCAGGCGCAGCAACATCCCTGCGAACAAACGCGCATGCATGCCCGAGATCAACACGTTGTCGCGCAGCACCTTGAAATGCGAAATGCCATCGGGCGGGTAGATCACCCGCGTCGGCAGGTTGACGATGGGCACCTGGCGCCAATGCAGGCGCACCAGCAACTCGGTCTCGAAGTCCATGCGCCGCCCGAGCCTGACTTGGTCGATCAATGCCACCACCGAGCCCAGCGGGTAGACACGGTAACCGCACATGGAGTCACGGATATCCAGCGACAAGGTGTTGATCCACACCCAGACGTGGGTCAGGTAGCGGCCATACAGCCGCCCCTTGGGCACCGAGTCGTCGTACACAGGCTGGCCGCAGATGACAGCCAGCGGTTCGCGCTCGGAAGCCGCCAGGAACTTGGACAGGTCGGTCACATCGTGCTGGGCGTCGGCATCGACCTGCAATGCGTGCGTGTAACCCAGCGCCTGTGCGCGGCGCAGACCGGCCATCATCGCGCCACCCTTGCCCTGATTGGCGGGCAATCGGAGCAGGTCGACCATGGCGCCATGCTGGTGTGCCAAGGCGTCCAGCACCCTGGCGCAAACGGCGTCGCTGCCATCGTCGACCAGGATGACCTTGAGCCCCTTGGCGCGCACGGCGTCCACCATGCCACCGACGGTGGCCGGGTGGTTGTAGCAAGGGATGACGGCCACGGTCTGGTCAAGCACGGGGGGCCTCGTTCGACCAGATGGCTCGGCCACTGGCGTGGTCGGTGGTTTCGGCCGGATCGCTGGCCTGTGAATACAGCTTGAACGACAAGGTGCACAGCGCAGGTTCGTTCGCCTTGGGTTGGCATTGCAAGGCCACCAACAGCCGCGTGCCGGGCAACACCGGCCGCACGAACTTCAAGGCCTCCAGGCGCAAGAAATGCGTGGGCAGGTGGAAGCATTCGCGGCCAAGGGCCAGGGCCCAGTCCACTTGCGCCACACCCGGCAGGATGGGGGCGCCCGGGAAATGCCCATCGAACACCGACAGGCCCGCTTGGATGTCCAGCACGGCCAGGGCCTTGGTCGGACCACGCTCCAGCCATTGCACGGCGGGCATGTCCGGCTGGCTGGGCGGCGTGGCAGGGGTGGGGTTCATGGTGAACAAATCCTTCAGCATCGACTCGGGCGTCTTGCCCTGGGCATTGACCGGCATGGCTTCGACGAAACGCCAGCGCCTGGGCAGGGCCATGGGCTCCAGGCTGTCGGCCAGCGCTTGGCGCAGCGCCTCGGCCAAGGCCCGCCGGCCTTGCTCCAGGTGCTGCCGTCCCGCCTCGGTCACGACGGCCACCACGGCCACGCGGGCACCGATGGGGGTGTCCACGACCAGCGCACGCGCCTCTTTCAACCAAGGCGTGTTCAAGACCTGCCGTTCGACGGTGCTCAGCGAGACGCGCTTTTCCTCGATCTTCACGATGCGGTCGACGCGGCCCAGCAGGCGGAAGCTGTCGGCCCCGGCCGCTTCGGCCAGGTCGCTGCTGACCCACCATTGTCCATCAGGCAGGCGCGGCGAGCGCACCGCCAGGCAACCCTCCTGGATTTGCCACCGCACGTCCATGAACGGCACCCAAGGCGTGTCTTCGACCCTGCATTGGCGCCAGGCAACACCACCGGTTTCGGAACTGCCGAACACCTCGGTGGGCACCTGCCCCAGGGTCTGGGCGGCCACGCGGGACACCTCGAAGGGCAAAGGCCCACCCGAAGAAAACACCGCCCGCAACCCGCGCCGCGCCGCGGTCCAATCCAACTGATCGCCCAAGCGCTTGAGGTGAGCGGGCGTCGTCACCAGCACCGAAGGCTCGGGGCCCAGGCAGCTGGCCATGTCCTCCGGGTAGAGCAGGCGCCGCGCGGCCAAGGGGCGGCCCGCCGCCAGGGGCCACAACACCAGGAACAGCAAACCATAGATGTGCTGGTGCGACACGGTGGCCCAGATGGTGGGCACATCGCCACCACCCGCACCCAGGGCGGACCGGCCGAAGGCCGATTCCAGCGCCTCGACCTCGGAGACCAATTGGGCCAGGCGCTTGTCGATGGCCTCGGGCTGTCCCTGCGACCCCGAGGTGAACACCTTCAAGCGCGCGGTGGCCGCGTCGATGGGAAAACGGCGCCTTGAGGTGGCCTCGTGGCATTCGGCAGGCCGCGTCCCACCGGGCACATCGCCGGCCAGCATGCAACCGTCCGCCGTCAGCGCATCCAAGGTGGCGGGCCGGTCATCGCCCGGCAGGACCACCACCTTGCCCGCGTGCCAGGCGGCCAGCACGGCCGCGGCGAAGCTCAGCGGATCGTCCAGGTAGATGGCCCACTGCAGGGTGTCGGGACGGGTTTCGAAGGCCGATTGCCACCCTTCCACCAAGCTCAGGAAATGCGCATGGCTGACCAGGCGGCCGCCTTGCCAAGCCAGGGCTCTTCGGTCATCGGGCGGGCGGCAGGCCAGTTCGGTCAACGGCCACCAGTCAGCCATGGGCCCCCCGCGCAGCGGCATGGGCCAAGGCATCGATCCGGCCTCGGAAACGACGGCGAACCAGCCACTCCCCGGCGCCCAGCAGGCCCATCAGCACGTAGGCCACCAGCCCGTTGTAAAGCGTCCAGACCTCGTCGCTGGCCCACAGGGCGGTGCCCAGGGCCACCGAGCCATTGAACAGGAAAAACACGCACCACACCTGCGTCACCCGCCGGGTGTAGGCCACGGCCTGGTGCGGCAGGTTGGGCTCGCTCAGGCGCGCAATGCGTTCGACGGCGGTCGGGCCATGGATCAGGCTCACGCCGAACAAGGCCAGCATCAGGCCGCTGACGCCCACGGGATAGAGTTTCAACGGCATCCAGCCATGTCCCAGCCAGGTGAGGAGGGCCAGCAGCCCCGCCGCCGCCGCCATGCCCCAGGCAGCCGTCGAGCGGGCCACGCCCAGCCGCACCAGCGCCATGGCCACCAGCATGACGGCCAGCCAGCGCGGCTCGAGCCGCCCCAGGCACAGGTAGACGACCAGCGGGTACGCCAGCGTCAGCAACGCCAGCATCACCCCACCGAAGCGAATCTTAGGCATCGACCATTCCGTCGGTGACCAGCAGGTGCAAGGCATCGACCACATCGCTCACGGTGCGGACCTGCTTGAAGGCTTCCGGCTGCAGGCGCTGGCCGACCAGGGGCTTGAGCTGCACCATCAGGTCGACAGCATCGATGCTGTCCAGGTCGAGGTCCTCGCGGAGCCTGGCCTGCGGCACGATGCGCTCGGCTTCGATGTCGAAGGTCTGGACAAGGATGTCCACGATGCGTTGGAGGATCTCGTCTTTGGTCATGGCAATTGCTGGCAAAAAATCAACGGGTGCGTTGCGCGGCCACGAAAGCCGCCAGCGCCTGGACACTGCCGAAATGCCGGCGTGTCTCTTCGGAATCGGCCGTCACCGTCACACCGTAGCGACGTTGCAAGGCCAGGCCCAGTTCAAGGGCATCGATCGAATCCAGGCCCAGACCCTTCACGAACAAGGGCTGCTCGGCGTCGATGTCGTCGGGCGTGATGTCTTCAAGGGCCAGTGCGCTGATGATGAGCTCCTTGATGTCGAGCTCAAGCGCTTGCAGGTCGGGGTTCACGTCGGGTCTCCACGGCGAAATAATCGGTCAATTGCTGGGTCAGGCGGCGTGCAGCCTGCGCTTCACTGGGGCCGCCGTCAATGGGCATGGCCACCGGCATGTCATCACACACCTCGATGCGGAAGTGGGGCCGGCTTTCAGGCACCCGCCACCAGGGCTCACCCTTGGGCAGCAACACGGGTTGGCACTGGATCAGCACCGGGGTCACATCGACACCGCCGCGAACCGCGACATTGGCCGCCCCCCGCTGCAGCTTGGCCGCGTCGCCATTGGTGGGCGTGCGCGTGCCTTCGGGAAAGATGATCAGGTTGTTGCCAGACCGCAGTGAGGCGATGCTGTCCTCGATCATGCCAGGACCGGTGTCGTTGCAGATGAAACCTGCCGCCAGAACCGGCCCGCGCGTGAAAGGATTGCGCACCAATGCCGCTTTCACCACGCAATCGGCATGGCGCGTGAACGACATCAGGAAAACCACGTCGATCAGCGAGGGGTGGTTGGCGAGGATCAGCAAGCCCTGGCGCCGCAGCTTGTCCAGGCCGTGCACCTCGTAGGTGAAGATGCCCAGCATGTGCATCAGGCCGATGAAGGCCCGGAAGGCCTGGTGGATGATGCCGCGCGCCAGGGCCGACAACCGCACCCGGTCACGCACCAGCAAGGACAGGACCGGGAACACCACGACCCACAGGATCACGCCGCCCAGGCCGAAGCAGGTGAAGCTCAGCGCCGTGGCGACCAGGCGCCAAGCCCAATTGAGGCGATCAAGCATGGGCCGCCCCCCAGAACCATTGGCTGCCCGCCCGGTCGGACCGGACCCATGCTGGGGAATGGGCCCCATCGATCGACAGGGTTTGGCGCAGCATGTGGCGCAGCACGGCCAGTCCGGCGGGCCAGTGGCGGGTATCGCCGAGGTCAGGATGGGGCGCGCCATCCGCCGGCCCCACACGGACCTGGACCACATGCCCTTCGGGACGGGATACCTTGGACGGGGCGGCAACCCGCCAGGCCCAGGCGTATTCCAGGGCGGGCTGGTCTTCGAACTGGTCGTAAGGCGGGGGCAAAGGTGCTTCGTAGTACACGATCAGCACTTCTTCGGCGCCATCGGCCAGCAGCGCCGCCGCTTCGGTCAGGGCCGCCAGCACGGTGGCTCGGCCCGCCGTCACGACCACGGTGTTCTGGGTGTCGCCGCAGGCGATGGAATACAGGGCCGAAATGGCGTTGTGCACCGACAGGCCGAAACCAGTGGGCGACAAGGCTTGTTCCTGGGCCAGATCGCCCAGCAGGTGAAGCGACCGTCCGGCATCACCGTACCGAGATGCGAACACCATGGGCATGGCGGGCGCCCCTTCTGGCTTGCACCAGTAGGCCACCTGGCAGGCCAGGCGGCCCAAACGGTCAACGCGGCGCCGCATCATGGGCGCCATTTCGGTGAGCGGGGGGACGACGTCGATCAGTGGCGCCGGCAAACGCGGCGCTTCGCGCGCCCAGTCGAGCCAATCCTGCTGCTGCAAGAGGCCTGCGCCATAGGCTGCCCAATCAACAATGACGAATTCAAACTGCACAAATCACCAAATCGCCAGCTGACGGCCACCACGGAGGCAACCCATCAGGCCAGTCACAGAGCGATGTCAATCGATGCAGCAGGCCCCCAAATGCCCTCGTCAACGAGGAATCTTTACAGTATTTTACGGCATTACCCCTGCGCCACAAAACCACTCGTTAGAGGGATTCGACGCGGTCCGGGCCGGGCCTGGCGGGAACCTACAATGGGTTTTCCAGAAAACGAGTTCAAAACTCGCCGAAAAATCAGAGCCAGCGCACGCCAGGACATATTTTTGCATGGCCTGACGCTTCACGTTTCACCATGTTTCCACGATTCAAAAATACCGGGCGCGACTCAGGGAGATGGCGCCGATCAATGCTGCTGGCATGTCTGGCCGCGATGAGTTTCACCTTGGCGGGCTGCGCATCGTCCCTCTCGGAGCGAGAATTCGACCCAGCCGACTTGGTCCAGCACCTGAGCACGGACGGCGAGAACATCGAAGCCGACATGGCGGCCTTGGCCAAGCCCTTGGTGGACCAGGGCCAGACGCCTGGCATCGTGGTCGGCGTGCTCCTGCCGGATGGCCAAATGCGTTTTTTTGGCTACGGCACCACGAATGAACAAGGTGGCGCCACGCCAGGGCCGGACACCATTTTCGCGATGGGCTCCCTGAGCAAGGGATTCCTGGGGGCCATGGCCGCTGAATTGGTGAACGACGGCCAATTGGCCTGGGATGACACGCTGGGTGACCTGCTCCCGCCAGAAACGCCCTTGAGCTCGGACGCCAAGCGCATCACCTTGCTGCAATTGGCGACGCACACCTCCGGCCTGCCCCGCCAGCCCATCACTTTCCAGACCTGCCGCTATTTTCTGCAGTACCTGTTCACCGGGGCCAATTTTTACCGGCACTTCGAGCGCGACTACGTCTTCGACTACCTGTCCGACTTCAAGGCGCCCAACCACCACGAACCCAACTATTCCAACATCGGGTATGGGCTGCTGGGCCATGTCATCGAACGGCGCACCGGCCAGTCGCTGGAAACACTGCTGGACCAGAAGATCGTCCACGGCCTGGGCCTGAAGAACACCGGCTACATGCCGAGCACCCTGCCCGGCTATGCGCTCCGGGCCCATGGGCATGCGGGCGATCAACCCAAGTTCGTGCCGCGTGGCGCATTGGTGCCCGACTGGGAGTTCACCGACTTCATGCGGGGTTCGGCCGGCTTGTATTCCAGCGCCCGCGACATGCTGACCTTCGCGTCCGCCCACCTGAATGGTCGCGAGGGGCCCTTCAAGCAAGCCCTGGTCGACACCCTGAAAGCCCGCCAGGACCGGCCCAAGGAAGCCCCCGCCATCGCCTGGCTGATCGATGACATCGGCGGGCAGCACATCACCTATCAGGTGGGCTTTGTGGCGGGCTTCACGAGCTACATCGGATTGAACGTCGAACAGCGCACCGCCGTCGTGGTGCTGCAAAACAGCTTCAACTGGAAGGACAGCGTCGGCCAGAAGCTGCTGCTCCGCATGGCCCATGCCAAGTCCATCAAGCTGGCGACCGGGGCCCCATCAAGTCCACCCGGTCCGTGATCAGCCCGTCCAGGCCGGCCGCCCACAATTCATCCGCGCAGGCCACCTCGTTGACCGTGTAAGTCAGGGCTTTCAGGCCGGCCTGGTGGGCCAGCGCGATGCCTTCAGCAGTCCATTGGGCATGGTGTGCCACCACCGCCACGCTGCCCAGGCTAAGGGCTTCGTCCACCCAGCCGGTGCGCAGGGTTTCCAGCAGGAGCGCACGGGGCACTTCCGGCGCGGCCTCACGGGCCGAGCGCAAAGCACTGGGGTTGAACGAACTCAGCAGGGGCATGGGCGTTTGCCCTGTCCAGAGTCGCCGCACCGCCTGGGCCACCACCCTGCCCGTCACCTCGTCCAGGCCGGGCGAAGGCTTGATTTCCAGGTTCACGAGCAAGCCATTGGCTTGCAGCCACCGGGCCAGGGCTTGCAGCCTCAGCAAGGGCTCGCCGGCATAGGCGGCGCTGTGCCAGCTGCCTGCATCCAGCCTGGACAATTCGTCCCAGGGTTGGTCACCTGCCGGGCCATGGCCGGAGGTGGTGCGGTCCAGATCGGCATCGTGCAAGAGGAAAGGCTCGCCATCGGCGCTGAGCTTGACGTCGCACTCGAACATGCGGAATCCGTGCGATGCCCCCAGGCGAAAAGCCGCCAGCGTGTTCTCGGGGGCCAGCTTGCCTGCGCCCCGGTGGGCGATCCAGCGGGGATAGGGCCAGGTGGCGGAAGGTGCATCGTTGGGTGAATTCATGACGCCACAGCATAGCGTTCCCGTGGCGGTCAAACGCTCGGGGATCACCTGCTGCGGTAACATCCCCCCTCAGGCGCGAAAACCGTCCGCACCCTGCTTTTCGCACCCATTGCCGCCGTTTTTTCACCCCGGCCGCGCCTGGCGCCTCTACATGAACGCACCCCTCCCGCTGACACAACACGCTGCCGAGGCCCACGCCGACGGCGCGCCGCGCTTGCGCGAAATCCCCTACAACTACACCTCGTTCTCCGACCGCGAGATCGTGCAACGCCTGCTGGGCCTGCGCGCCTGGGAACTGCTGAGCCAGTTGCGCGCCGAGCGCCAGACCGGCCGTTCTGCCCGCATGCTCTACGAGGTGCTGGGCGACATCTGGGTGGTGCAGCGCAACCCCTACCTGCAAGACGACTTGCTGGACAATCCCAAGCGCCGCGCCCAGCTGATCGACGCCCTGCACCACCGCCTGAGCGAGATCGACAAGCGCCGCACGCCGTCCAGCGTCCCGGCCGATGCCAACCGCGACACCCTGGTTGGTGAACTGCTGGTGGCCGCCCGCGCCTGCATCGACCGTTTCGCGCTGAACTTCAAGCACGTCTATGACCTGCGACAACGCGCCCGCAAGACGCTGGGCAAGGTCACGGCCGGCGACAACATCAAGTTCGATGGCCTGAGCCGCGTCTCGCACGTGACCGACGCCACCGACTGGCGCGTCGAGTACCCCTTCGTGGTCCTGACCCCCGACACCGAGGCCGAGATGGCCGCCCTGGTCAAGGGCTGCGTCGAACTGGGCCTGACCATCATCCCCCGTGGCGGCGGCACCGGCTACACCGGCGGCGCCGTGCCTTTGACCTGGAAAAGCGCGGTCATCAACACCGAAAAGCTGGAGCAGATGACCGAGGTCGAGATGGTCAGCCTGCCCGGCGTGGACCACCCCGTCGGCACCATCTGGACCGGCGCGGGCGTGGTCACGCAACGCGTGGCCGATGCCGCCGAGCGCGCCGGCTTCGTCTTCGCGGTCGACCCGACCTCGGCCGAGGCCTCGTGCGTGGGCGGCAACATCGCCATGAACGCGGGCGGCAAGAAAGCCGTGCTGTGGGGCACCGCGCTCGACAACCTGGCCAGCTGGCGCATGGTCACGCCCGATGCCGAATGGCTGGAAGTGACCCGCCTCAACCACAACCTGGGCAAGATCCACGACGCGCCCCTGGCCAGCTTCGAGCTGAAGTATTTCCAGGCCGACGGCAAGACGCCGATCCGCACCGAAAGGCTCGACATCCCCGGCCGCACCTTCCGCAAGGAAGGCTTAGGGAAAGACGTCACCGACAAGTTCCTGGCCGGCCTGCCCGGCATCCAGAAGGAAGGCTGCGACGGCCTGATCACCAGCGCCCGCTGGGTCGTGCACCGCATGCCCAGCCACGTGCGCACGGTGTGCCTTGAATTCTTCGGCAACCCCAAGGACGCCGTGCCCTCGATCGTCGAGATCAAGGACTTCATGTTCACCGAGATGGCCCAGCCCGGCGGCGCCATCCTGGCCGGCCTGGAGCACCTGGACGACCGCTACCTGCGCGCCGTGGGCTATTGCACCAAGAGCAAGCGCGGCGTGCTGCCCAAGATGGTCCTGATCGGCGACATCGTCGGCGACGACGAGAACCGCGTGGCGCGCGCCACCAGCGAGGTCATCCGCCTGGCCAATGGCCGCAGCGGCGAAGGCTTCGTGGCCGTGAGCGCCGATGCCCGCAAAAAGTTCTGGGCCGACCGCAAGCGCACCGCCGCCATCGCCAAGCACACCAACGCCTTCAAGGTCAACGAAGACGTGGTGATCCCGCTGCCGCGCATGGGCGAGTACACCCTGGGCATCGAGCGCATCAACATCGAACTGAGCCTGCGCAACAAGCTGGCCTTGGTCGACAAGCTCAAGGCCTTCATGGCCAATGGCAACCTGCCCCTGGGCAAGGTCGAGGACACCAGCGAGCTGCCCAGCCCCGAGCAACTGGAAGAACGCGTGCAGCGCGCCCTGGCCCTGCTGGACCAGACCCAGGCCAAGTGGCAGTTCCTGCACGAGCGCATCGACGCTCCCCTGTCGCAAGTCGGCGACCACCTCGTCGCCCTGGGCTACGAACAGCACCGCGATGGCACTTACCCGGCGCAAGAAGGCGACACGGTCTTCAACCTGCTGCAGACCTGGGCCATCCGCGTGAGCTGGAAGCGCGAGCTGCGCGACGAGTTCGCCAAGATCTTCAGCGGTTCGGCGATGGAGCCCATCCTCGCCGAGGCCAAGCGCATCCACAAGGAAGTGCTGCGCGGCCGCGTGTGGGCGGCCCTGCACATGCACGCCGGTGACGGCAATGTGCACACCAACTTGCCGGTCAACAGCGACAACTACGAGATGCTGCAGACGGCGCACGAGGCCGTGGCCCGCATCATGAAGCTGGCGCGCAGCCTGGACGGCGTGATCTCGGGCGAGCACGGCATCGGCATCACCAAGCTCGAGTTTTTGAGCGATGCCGAGATGGCCGACTTCACCGCCTACAAGGCCCGTGTCGACCCCGAAGGCCGCTTCAACAAGGGCAAGCTGCTGCGCGGCGCGGCCCTGAAGGGCCTGGGCGACGACGTGCACCACGCCGACCTGAGCGAGGCCTACACGCCCAGCTTCGGCCTGATGGGGCACGAGTCCCTGATCATGCAGCAGTCGGACATCGGCGACATCGCCACGTCGGTCAAGGACTGCCTGCGCTGCGGCAAGTGCAAGCCCGTGTGCGCCACCCACGTGCCGCGCGCCAACCTGCTCTACAGCCCGCGCAACAAGATCCTGGCCACGTCTTTGCTGGTCGAGGCTTTCCTGTACGAAGAACAGACGCGCCGCGGCGTGTCCATCAAGCACTGGGAAGAGTTCGAAGACGTGGCCGACCACTGCACGGTCTGCCACAAGTGCGTCACGCCCTGCCCGGTCAACATCGACTTCGGCGACGTGTCGATGAACATGCGCAACCTGCTGCGCAAGATGGGCAAGAAGAGCTTCCGGCCCGGCAACGCCGCCGCCATGCTCATGCTCAATGCCACCAACCCCGAGACCATCAAGCTGGCCCGTTCGGCCATGGTGGGCGTGGGCATGAAGGCGCAGCGCATCGCCAACGACGTGATGAAGGTCGTGGCCCGCAAGCAGACCAGCGCACCGCCGGCCTCGGTCGGCACCGCGCCGATCAAAGCGCAGATCATCCACTTCATCAACAAGAAGTTGCCGGGCGGCCTGCCCAAGAAAACCGCGCGCGCCCTGCTCGACATCGAGGACAAGGACTACGTGCCCATCATCCGCAACCCCAAGCAGGCGGCGGACACCGAGGCGGTCTTCTACTTCCCGGGCTGCGGCTCGGAACGCCTGTTCTCGCAAGTGGGATTGGCCACGCAAGCGATGCTTTGGCATGCTGGCGTGCAGACCGTGCTGCCGCCGGGCTACCTGTGCTGCGGCTACCCGCAACGCGGCTCCGGCCAGTTCGACAAGGCCGAGAAGATGATCACCGACAACCGGGTGCTGTTCCACCGCGTGGCCAACACGCTGAACTACCTGGACATCAAGACCGTGGTCGTGAGCTGCGGCACCTGCTACGACCAGTTGCAGGGCTACCAGTTCGACAAGATCTTCCCGGGCTGCCGCATCATCGACATCCACGAGTACCTGCTGGAGAAAGGCATCACCCTGGCCGGCAAGGACGCCTACCTCTACCACGACCCCTGCCACAGCCCCATGAAGCTGCAGGAGCCGATGAAGACGGTGAAGGCCCTGGTCGGCGACAACGTGATTGAGTCCAAACGCTGCTGTGGCGAATCGGGCACGCTGGGCGTGACGCGCCCTGATATCTCCACGCAGATCCGCTTCCGCAAGGAAGAAGAAATCCGCAAGGGCGAGGCGCAGTTGCGCGACGAAGGCAAGGTTGGCGCCAAAGAGAATGTCAAGGTGCTGACCTCGTGCCCCAGCTGCCTGCAGGGCCTCAGCCGCTACCAGGACGACCTGCAAAACGGCTTGCTGGAAGCCGACTACATCGTGGTCGAAATGGCCCGCCAGATCCTCGGCGAGAACTGGATGCCCGATTACGTCAAGCGCGCCAACGACGGCGGCATCGAGCGGGTGCTGGTGTAAGCATGGGGCAGTTGGACACCAGCCGCCAGCAGGGTTGCGAACTGTGCGTGACCGAGGGGGGACAACTCGTCGTCCGCACGCCCAAGCTGCGTGTGATCCGGGTGCTGGACGCCGACCACCCGGGCTTTTACCGCGTGATCTGGAACGACCATGCGGCCGAATTCACCGATTTGCCCACGGCTGATCGCGTGCACTTGATGGACGTGGTCGCGAAGGTGGAATCACTGGTGCGCGAGCACCTGCAGCCGACCAAAATCAACCTGGCCAGCCTGGGCAATGTGGTGCCGCACTTGCATTGGCACGTCATCGCGCGCTACGCGGATGACCAGCACTTTCCGCAGCCCATCTGGGGCGCGGTTCAACGCGCGGATTCAAAACCAGCGCCGGAGGTGTTGGTCGCCTTGCCCGACCTCGACCGGGCCATCGCCGAAGCCGTGGCTCACTTGCGCACGTGATCCAGCGTGGTGGGAAAGGCGTGGTTCAGGGCCACGGCCAGGGCCTCGTATTGCGACGCCACGGCCGGCTGGTCCTGCTGGCGGAAATAGACCGCCAGATCGTAAGCCGCCTGGTCATTGCCGAGCACTGCGGCATATTGCATCCAGCCCAATGAAAGCCGAGCGTCCTTGGCGGCACCGCGCTCACCCCGCTGGTGCGCTTGCGACAGGCGCATGGCGGCGGCATGGTCACCCAAGGCGGCCCGGTGGATGTCCTCGGCCAGTTGAGGCGCCGAGTTGGCCAGGGCAAAAGCCCGGCGGTACAGGCGCACGTCGGTGCGGGCCAGCACGGCTTCCGGCTTGGCCGCCTGCTCTTTCAGGCGTTGCGCCGTGGCAGCGCCTGCAGCCAGCGGGTAGCGCTCAAGGTAATGGGTGGCCAGTTGGGTGATGTCGGCGGGCCAGGTGGCCTCGGCCAAAGCCTGGCTCAGGGCAGGCTCGGAGTCACCGGCCGGAGGGGTCGTCGCGGCCAGGGCCTGGCTGCACCAGAGCATCAGCCCCACCAAACTCACCGAAATCATCTTGACCATGCCGCACCTCACACATCACCGTCGCATGGTGCACAGTGTTGCAGGCCCCCCTGTAAGCAGGGGTGATGCGGGCGGCACTATTGCCGCATTCGGCCAGTAGATCAGGCCAGATCGATCAGCTTTGCGCCAGGCGGAACTGGCTGACCACTTCGGTCAAGGTGTGCGACTGCGACTTGAGGCTTTCAGCTGCCGCGGCCGACTGCTCGACCAGGGCCGCGTTCTGCTGCGTCATCTGGTCAAGCTGCGTCACCGCCGAGCTGACCTGGGTGATGCCTTGCGACTCCTGCTCGGCGGCCAGCGTGATCTCGCCAATGATCTGCGTGACGCGCTGCACGCCATCGACGATGTCCTGCATGGACTTGCCGGCTTCATTCACCAGGCGAGCACCCACTTCGACGCGCGCCGAAGAAGCGCCGATCAGGGTCTTGATTTCGCGCGCAGCCCCGGCGCTGCGCTGCGCCAGTGAGCGCACTTCGCTGGCCACCACCGCGAAGCCACGGCCTTGCTCGCCGGCACGCGCGGCTTCCACGGCCGCATTCAGGGCCAGGATGTTGGTCTGGAACGCGATGCCGTCGATCACGCTGATGATCTCGTTGATCTTGCGCGAAGCCGTGTCGATCTCGGCCATGTTGGACACGACCTGCGACATCACTTCGCCACCACGCCGCGCCGAATCCGCCGCCGCGTTGGCCAGCGAATCGGCCGAACGCGCCGATTCGGCCGTTTGGCGCACCGTGCCCGTCAATTGCGCCATCGACGACGCGGTCTCTTGCAGGCTGGACGCGGTGTTCTCGGTGCGTTGGCTCAGATCCTGGTTGCCCGCGGCGATTTCGCTGGAGGCTGTGCCGATGGAATTGGCAGCTTGGCGCACCGTGTTGATCGAGTGGGACAACTGCTTGACCATGCGGCCCAGGGCCTTGAGCAACTGGCCGATCTCGTCGTCGTTGCGGCTTTCGAGCACCAGGTCAAAACGCCCTTCGGCCACTTCGTCGGCGGCCTTCACGGCCATCTGCAGGTCACGGACCACACGCCCCTGGCTCGTCCAGGCGACCAGCAAGGAACACAGGCCCGCCAGACCGGCGATGGCCGCGATGGCGATTTGCGTGGTGCGGGACTGGGCCTCCAGGGCCTCGACTTCGCCCTCGGCGTGCTTCTGAACCTGCGCCACCAAGGCCGACATCTGCTCGGCCGACTTCTTGAAATAGCCATCGGCCGTCTGCAAGGCGGCCACGCCGGTGTTGGGGTCCATGGTCGACAGGTCGATGGCGTTGTCGGCGGCCCGGACGTAGTCGTTCAGCGACTGCTCGAAGGACTTGGTCACCTCGGCGCTCAGGTCACCGGACTTGAAGCTGCCGGCCACGGCTTTCTGAATGCCGGCCACCGCCGCGGGCAAGGCTTGCCGGCGCTGCTTGACCTCGTCCTCGCTGAGCGAGGCGATCAAGGCGATGGTGCGGTAGAGCGAAACGTGGACGTCGGACAGCTTGCCCGCCACCCCCACGATGGCCAGCTGCTCTCGAAGGCTGCTGTCGTGGGTGCGCTGGCTCTTTTCACGGTCGTTGGCCAGCACCCAGACAAAGCCCAGCAAGGCGAGGAAGAGGACGACGCTGGCCAGGACCGGCGACGCCATGAGTTTGGTACGCAGTTTCATGTGGGAATTCCTGCGCCCAACTCAGACGCCGAGTGAGGAAAGACTGTTATTTGTAGATGCCGCCACAAACCACGGTGTCATCGAGCTTCTCGCAGTACATGCTCTTGGGCTCGATCTTCTTGGTTTCTGGGTTGGTGAATTTGTAGTCCTGCCAGAACGTGGCGTTGGTCTTGGCCATGTCCACGCGCTCTTTCACGAAGGCCTTGCCGTCGATGTCTTTCAACTCGATCAGGTTCTTGCCAATCATCTTGGCATTGGAACCGTGGGCCTTCACCGTGCCATCCAGTTGGTAGACCGTGAGGTACAGGTCTTGGTGGTGAAACTCGGCGTTGGCCTTGTCGCTGATGTCGGCATAGGCCTTGTCCTTGCCAGCCGCCTTGACGTGGGCCACGCCCTTCTTGACCATGGCCACGGCTTCGTCCTTGGTGGCGCCACCTTCGGCCGCGTGGACGCTGAACGCCCCCGCCGAAAGAGCCAGAGACAACATCACAGCGAGTTTGGTGTTCATGTCGGTTTCCAATCAGCGGTTGGTTTGAAGCAAGGAATGCAAGGAAGGTGTCAGTCGGCCAGGCCCATGTCCGGGCTCATCAAGAGACCTTCGATGTCCAGCAAGATCACCATGCGCTCGCCCACCTGGGCCAACCCACGGATGAAGCCGGCGTCGATGGCCGAATGCATTTCGGGCGCGGGCCTGACGGACTCGGCCGGGATCTCCATCACGTCGCTCACCGAATCCACCACCGTGCCGATGGTGCGGTGGCCGATGTGCAGCACGATGGACACCGTGAAGGCGTTGTACTCCGCCGAGCTGCAGCCAAAGCGCAAACGCAGGTCAACGATAGGGACAATCGTGCCACGCAGGTTGACAACGCCCTTCAGGAAGTGCGACGCGTTGGCAATGCGGGTGGGGTTTTCGTAGCCGCGGATTTCCTGCACCTTCAGGATGTCGATGCCGTACTCTTCATCGCCCAATCGAAAGGTCAGGTATTCGCGTGCCAGCGTGTTCGCGTTGGTTTGCAGGTCCAGTTTTTCCATCATGCCCATGGCTTGTGCTCCAAGGTATTTCTGATCAATGGCGCGAACGACGCACCAGGCTGCCAACGTCCAGGATCAAGGCCACGCGGCCATCACCCATGATGGTGGCGCCCGAGACGTCATTGACTTTGCGGTAATTGCTTTCCAGGTTCTTGACGACCACCTGCTGTTGGCCCAGCAGTTCGTCCACCAGCAAAGCCACGCGGCCGCCTTCGGCTTCCACCACGACCATGATCCCGCTGGTGTGCTCCCAGTCGAAGCGCGGCACGCCGAAGACCTTCTCCAGCTCGATCACCGGCATGTACTCTTCGCGCACCTCGACGACGCGCCCCGAGCCACCAATGGTCTTGACCATCTCTTCGTTGACCTGGAAGCTTTCCACCACCGAGGACAGCGGCAGGATGTAGACCTCTTCGCCCACGCCCACGCTCATGCCATCCATGATGGCCAGGGTCAGCGGCAGCCGCACCGACACCCGCATGCCGTAGCCTTCGGCGGAATCGATCTCCACCGTGCCACCCAGCGAGGTGATGTTGCGCTTGACCACGTCCATGCCCACGCCGCGTCCCGACACGTCGGTGACCTCGTCGGCGGTCGAGAAACCAGGCGCGAATATGAGGTTCCAGCAGTCGCTGTCGGACATGGTGTCCGGCGCGTCGATGCCTTTCTCACGGGCCTTGCTGATCAGCTTCTCGCGGTTCAGGCCACGGCCGTCGTCGCGCACTTCGATGACGATTGAACCGCCTTGGTGCGAGGCCGCCAGGGTGATCGTGCCCACCTCGGGCTTGCCTCTGGCAATGCGGTCGGCCGGCATTTCGACACCGTGGTCACACGAGTTGCGCACCAGGTGGGTCAGCGGGTCGGTGATCTTCTCGACCAGGCCCTTGTCCAGCTCGGTGGATTCACCTTGCATGACCAGCTCGACCTTCTTGCCCAGCTTGTTGGCCAGGTCGCGCAGCATGCGCGGAAAGCGGCTGAACACCGTCGACATCGGAATCATCCGGATCGACATCACGGCTTCTTGCAGGTCGCGGGTGTTGCGGTCCAGGTCGGTCAGGCCGCTGACCAGTTGCTGGTACAGCACCGGGTCCAGGCCGCGGCTGTTCTGAGCCAGCATCGCCTGCGTGATCACCAGTTCGCCCACCAGGTTGATGAGCTGGTCGACCTTCTCGACCGACACGCGGATGGTGGACGACTCCAGGCCACCAGCGGCAGGCTTGTCGGCTTTGGCAGCAGCAGCGGGCTTGAGCGCCACGGCGGAAGCGCTGGCCGCGCCGTCTCCAGGCGACGCCGAGCTGGCGGCTGGGCGCTCCACAGGTGCGCCAGGGGCGTTGTCGAAGAAGCCATAACCGGCTTCATCGGGCGAGGCGGCAGGGGCGGCATCGCTGAAGAGGCCTTTGTCGGGATCGCCCGCCTCTGCCCAGGGCAGGAAGGCCACCTGTTCGCGCGACACATGGAAGGTGAACAGGTCCAGCAGATCGGATTCGGCCGAAGCGGTTTCCAGCTTGAAGCGGCGCACACTCGCCAATTCGGGCAAGCCAGGCAGATCCTCGATCGTGCCCAAACCTTCGATTTCCTTGAACAGGTCGCGCAGTTCGTCGGCCTGGGTCAGATTTTCCAGCGGTCCGACGCGCAGCTCAACCAGGCGCTTGCCTTTGGCGGCCACGGCGGCAGCAGAGGGTGCGACCGCGGCAGGTGCGGCCTGCGCCACGGGGGCAGCCACGACGGCCACGGGGGCTTCGCCGGCCACCAGCGCGCGGATGTTGAACAGCAGTTCGGTGGTGTCGATGGTGTCGCCACCATTGCCTTGGTGACGCGCCAGTTGGGCCTTCAAGGCATCGCCCGAGGCCAGCAGCACATCGACCATGCTCGCGTTGGGCGCCAGTTCATGGCGGCGCAGCTTGTCCAGCAGCGTCTCCATCTGGTGCGTCAGCTCGGCCACATCACTGAAGCCAAAAGTGGCCGCGCCGCCCTTGATCGAGTGCGCACAACGGAAAATCGCGTTCAGCTCCTCGTCATCGGCCTGGGTGATGTCCAGTCCGAGCAGGAGCTGTTCCATGTTGTCCAGGTTTTCACCGGCTTCTTCAAAGAAGACCTGGTAGAACTGGCTCAGGTCGATGCCAGCGGACTGGCTGTTGTCGGTGTTCATTTCTGCCATGTCCGGCTCCTGAATATCGTCTTGTGCGTGATCACGTCGATGCCTGATTGAGCCGCTTGTCAGCGGATCACCTTCTTGATGACTTCCAGCAACTTGTTGGGGTCAAAGGGCTTGACCAGCCAACCCGTGGCGCCCGCCGAGCGGCCGGCCATCTTCATCTGGTCGCTGGATTCGGTCGTCAGGATCAGGATCGGCGTGGCCTTGAACTGCGGGTTCTCGCGCAGCTTCTTGGTCAGGCTGATGCCGTCCATGCGGGGCATGTTCTGGTCGGTCAGCACGAGGTCAAAACTGCGGCCCCCCGCTTTTTCCCAGGCATCCTGGCCGTCAACGGCTTCGATGACGTTGTAGCCGGCGCTTTTCAGCGTGAAAGAGACCATCTGGCGCATTGAGGCTGAATCGTCGACGGCAAGGATTGAATGCATGTCGCTCTCCGAGGGGCTTGAATAAAACAAAACAGGTCAGGGGGCCGAAAACAAACAACAGCCAATCAACGACCATCGGTATTTCGGCAGGTGGGACAAAATCTTTAAAACAACTCGACGGACCCGGCGTCCATTTCGTCCTGGGTCACCGGGTTGGGCTTGAGGGGGCCTTCGTCCACCACCGCCTCGCCGTCGGGGTCGTCGCCCATGGCGTCCCTGGCAATCTGGTCGGCGCAACTTCTCAGGCGCCGGTTGGTGTGGACGATCAATTGCGTGGCCATGTCCTGGAACTGCAGGGCCGTGACCGTGCGGTACAGGGTCTGCAAGGTTTCCTGCAAGGCGGGGGGCAGCTCCTTGCCGCCCTCGTCGATCACCGCGCCCAGCTGGCTGGCGGCGCCGTGAAAACCGTCGATCAGGGCACCGCAGGCATCGTCCAACAGGCGCTGGAGCCTTTCCAGGTCATTGGCGGCCGTCATCAGATGGTCCTGCAGGGCGGCTGCCGCCAGCAGGGACATCTCCGCGGGCGGGGCGCTCGCTTCGCTCTCTTCGTTGGTCAGCATCCGTGACTCCACTGAACCTGGTTTCGGGGCCCCAAACTGCGGGACAACGCACATCGGTGCACAAGGCACACCGAGGTCATTCCCTATATCGGCAGGAAATGCGCGGGACTTGCGCGATTGTTAGAATTTTTCACTTATCCAGCCGCCGAGTAGTCACAATGACCCGGGAAAACTTGGCGCAAATCGATGGATTGAAGGCCACCTGTGTCCGATCACCTCACGCCCCCCTCTTTCCCATTGCCGCCCGCGGCCACCGCCAGCAACCCGGCCATCACCCCGCCGGTGCGGCTGCGGGTACTGCACCTGGAGGACAGCGAACCCGACCACGACCTGGTGATGATCCACCTGCGCCGTGGTGGCATCCATGCCGAGGTGCTGCGCGTTGAAAGCGAAGCCACCCTGACGGAAGCCCTGGAACAGGAATGGGACCTGATCCTGTCCGACTACAACCTGCCGGGTTACTCCGGCCTGGCCGCCCTGGACAAGGTGCGCTCCACCGGCAAGCTGGTGCCCTTCATCCTGGTATCGGGGGAAATCGGCGAGGACATCGCTGTGCAGGCCATGCGCAATGGTGCCAACGACTACCTGCTGAAAAGCAACCTCGCCCGCCTGGCGCCCGCCGCCCTGCTGGCCATCGAGGCCAACCGCACCCGCATCGCCAAGCAGTACGCCGACCTGGCCCTGACCCGCTCGCGCCAGCAGATCCGCGAACTCGCCCAGCATTTGCAGACCACCATCGAGCAGGAACGCGCTGCCATCGCGCGTGAAATCCACGACGACGTGGGCGGGGCGCTCACCGCCGTCAAGTTCGACCTGGCCTGGATCGCTCGCCACGCCAAGACGCCCGACATCGCCGAGCACGCGCAGCAAGCCATGGAGGCCGTCACCATGGCCCACGAGGCCAGCCAGCGCATCATGCACAACCTGCGCCCTGCCATCCTCGAGCAAGGCCTGGTCGCCGCGCTGCAGTGGATGAGCGAGCGTTTTGGCAAGCGCACCGGCATCGCCACCGAATTCCGCACCAGCCACGAGAAGATGGAGCTGTCGGCCGGCGTGCCGCTGGTCGCCTACCGTTTCGCGCAAGAGTCGCTCACCAACGTGTCCAAGCATGCACAGGCCACGCGCGTCAGCGTCGACCTGGCACAGGCCGGCGGCGTGCTGTCTCTTGAAGTGAGCGACAACGGCCGGGGCCTGAGCGACGAGGACCTGGCCAAGGCCAAGTCCTTCGGCATCCGCGGCCTGCATGAGCGCGCCGAGACCGTGGGCGGCTGGGTCGACATCAGCAGTGGTGCCAATGGCACAACCCTGATCCTGTCCGTGCCCCTGTCCAGCCCGGAAAATGGTTTCCTGGATGCAATTGCGCCAGAATTGAGCATCGATACCGTCGGTACCGAAGGCGACCCTGACGACCCCACCGCATGGGGCACCCAATGATCAAAGTGATTCTGTGTGACGACCACGCCTTGATCCGTCGCGGCATCCGCGACACCTTGGCCGATGCGGACGACATCGACGTGGTTGGCGAGGCTGGCGACTACGGCGAACTGCGCGGCCTGCTGCGCGCGAAGTCGTGCGACGTGCTCGTGCTGGACATCAACCTGCCCGGCCGCAGCGGCCTGGACGTGCTGCACGTGCTGAAAGAAGAAGGCACCACCCTGAAGGTGCTGGTGGTCTCGATGTACCCCGAAGACCAGTACGCCATGCGCGCCCTGAAGGCCGGCGCGGCGGGCTACCTCAACAAGGGCAGCGACGCCGCCCAGATCGTGGCCGCCGTGCGCACCGTGTCGCAAGGCAAGAAGTACGTGACGCCCGAGATGGCGCAGATGCTGGTCGACAACCTGACCACGCCCGCGCCCGAAGACGCCCACCAAAAATTGTCCGACCGCGAGTTGCAAACCCTCGTGATGATCGCCTCGGGCAAGAAGCTGTCGGACATCGCCGAGCAGTTGCTGCTCAGTCCCAAGACCGTCAGCGTCTACCGCGCCCGCGTGCTCGAAAAACTGGGCTTGGCCAACAATTCCGAGCTCACGGTCTACGCCATCCGCAACGGCCTGGTCTGATTCGCCGGGCCTTACTCGATGGGCGTCAGCTTGGCCACGCTCAGCATCAGCCACTTGGTGCCATGGCGGCCGAAGTTCACCTGCACCCGCGCGTCGGCGCCATTGCCCTCCAGCGTCAGCACCACGCCTTCGCCAAACTTGTTGTG
Organism: Aquabacterium sp.; assembly: GCF_050725395.1. GTDB lineage: Bacteria > Pseudomonadota > Gammaproteobacteria > Burkholderiales > Burkholderiaceae_C > Aquabacterium. The sequence goes on from NZ_JBOHHL010000021.1 coordinate 22,429, forward strand.
GAACACGCTCTGGCCTGAGCGGAACCCGCTTTCGGTCTTGGCCTGGGCCATCTTGCTGGGCAGCGGCGCGGTCAAGTCCTTGAAGTCGTCTTCCTTCTTGGCACCGTAATACCCACCACCGCTCTGGCGGTAAGGCTGCGCACCCGCGCCCACCATCGAACCCATGCCCTTGCCGCTGCTCCAGGCCTCCTGGTACTGCTTGGCGTAGCCCGAGCCGAAGCCCTGGTTGCGCGGGGTCAGCCACTTCAGGGCCTCTTCCGGCAGTTCGTCCAGGAAGCGGCTCTTGATGTTGTAGCGCGTCTGGCCGTGCAGCATGCGGGTCTGGCTGAAGCTGATGTGCAGGCGCCGGCGCGCACGCGTGATGGCCACGTACATCAGGCGGCGCTCTTCTTCCAGGCCGTCGGTGTCGGTCATCGAGTTCTCGTGCGGGAACAGGCCTTCTTCCAGGCCGGTGATGAACACGCTGTCGAACTCCAGGCCTTTGGCCGCGTGGATGCTCATCAACTGCACGGCGTCCTGGCCGGCCTGGGCCTGGTTGTCGCCTGCCTCAAGCGCGGCGTGCGTCAGGAAGGCCACCAGGGGCGAGATGATCTCGCCGGTCTCGGCATCGGGCAATGTCTCGGCCAGCGCCACGGCGCGCGGCAGACCTTCGGCGATGGTGCCTGGCACCTCGTCGACGGGCAGGCCCACGGCATCCTTGCCAAAACCTTCCAGGGTCACGAAGGCCTCGGCGGCGTTGACCAGTTCGGCCAAGTTCTCCAGGCGCTCCTGGCCTTCTTTTTCCAAACGGTAGAAATCGGCCAGGCCGCTGGCCTCGACCACGTGCTCGATGATCTCGCGCAAGGTCAGTCCCTGCGTGGCGGCACGCATGCCATCGATCAGGGCGTTGAAGGCGAGCAGGTTGTTGCCCGCCTTGCCGGTGACGGCCGTCACGCTCTGCCAAAGGCTGCGCGCACTGCCACGCGCGGCATCCTGCAATTGCTCGATCGTGCGCGCGCCGATGCCCCGCGCCGGAAAATTCACCACGCGCAGGTAGCTGGTGTCGTCGTTCGGGTTCTCAAGCAAGCGCAGGTAGGCCAGTGCGTGCTTCACCTCGGCCCGCTCGAAGAAGCGCAGTCCGCCATACACCTTGTAGGGCACGCTGGCATTGAACAGCGCCGACTCGATCACACGCGACTGGGCATTGCTGCGGTACAGCACCGCCAGCTCTTTCAGCGCATGCCCTTCGCGCACCATCAGGCGGGCTTCGTCGACCAGCCACTGGGCCTCGGCATAGTCGCTGCTGGCCTCGTAAATGCGGATGGGCTCACCCAGGCCGGCATCGGTGCGCAGGTTCTTGCCCAGGCGGCGCGTGTTGCTCGAGATCAGCTTGTTGGCCGAATCCAGGATGTGCCCGAAGCTGCGGTAGTTCTGCTCCAGCTTGATGACCTGCGGCACCTTGAACTCCCGCTCGAAATCGGCCATGTTGCCGACCTGTGCGCCGCGGAAGGCGTAAATGCTCTGGTCGTCGTCGCCCACGGCGAACACGCTGTTGCCGGTTTCTTCCGGCCGGCCTGCGAACATTTTCAGCCAGGCGTATTGCAGGCGGTTGGTGTCCTGGAACTCGTCGACCAGGATGTGCTTGAAGCGGCGCTGGTAATGCTGGCGCAGCTCGGCATGGTCGCGCATCAGTTCGTAGGTGCGCAGCATCAGCTCGGCAAAATCGACCACGCCTTCACGCTGGCATTGGTCTTCGTAAGCCTGGTAGACCTCCAGTTGCATGCGCCCCACTTCGTCGCGCGGCGTGATGTCTTTCGGGCGCTTGCCATCGTCCTTGGCATTGGCGATGAAGTAACTGGTCTGCTTGGGAATGCACTTCTCTTCGTCGAACTTCAGGCCCTTGATGATGCGTTTGACGGCGGACAACTGGTCTTGCGTGTCCAGGATCTGGAAAGACTGCGGCAAGCCCGCCAGCTTGTGGTGGGCCCGCAAAAAACGGTTGCACAGGCCGTGGAAGGTGCCGATCCACAGGCTGCGCGCGTTGATGGGCAGCATGGCCGACAGGCGCGTCAGCATTTCCTTGGCCGCCTTGTTGGTGAAGGTCACGGCCATGATCCCGGCAGGTGAAACTTGCCCGGTCTGCATCAACCAGGCGATGCGGGTGGTCAGCACCCGGGTTTTGCCCGAGCCTGCCCCCGCCAGGATCAGCAGCGGCCCGGCCGGAGCGGTCACCGCCGCCAATTGCTCGGCATTGAGACCCACCAACAAGGGGGAATTGCCCTGGGAAGCGGTTTGGGGAAAGAATCCAGCGTCAGGCGAATTTGAAATCATCTAAAAATTGTAGGCGCCAACCGCCACAGCTCAGGGAAATAACATGTCGGCCATCTTTTCGTCCGGGGCACCCATGCCCGCGGGCTCGTCCGCGCTCATGGCCTTTGTCAGCCCATGAGCCCTCTCCACACAGAGCCTCCACGCCTTGCCGTGGACTACCACGATGGCCGCAACGAGCAGGCGCAGTCCGTCGTCATCTGGGTGTCGCAAGGCATGCTGGAACTGGCGGGACACGGTGTTCTGCGACAAATCCCCATTCACCAGGTGCATTGGCCCGATTCGGCCAGGCAGGAAGACGTCCGAATCATCCTCTTGCCAGGTGGCGGCTCGCTGCGCGGTCATGACCCCGCAGCCTGGGATGCCTGGCAGCAGCAGCAAGACCTGGCGCCGGCCAGGTCACTGCTAGCGTCTCGCCAAAGCTGGCGCTGGAGCCTGGTGGCGGTCATGCTGTTGCTGGCCCTCTGTGCCGCCAGCTACGTCTTCGCCTTGCCGCCCAGCAGGGGCTGAACCCTGCGCCAGGCACTCCACAGCCAGATGGCCCGGCGCCCCCAGGCCAGCCAGCCCTTGGTGCGGCGCCGAAACAGCAGCAAGGCCAGGCCGGCGATCACCTCTGGATGGGCCGACAACCAGCGCCTGGCGGCATTCACGCGGTCCGCCACCGCGAAGGCCGGACGGAGGGTCCGGTCCGACTGCTGCGCCAGCGTTTGACGCAGGCCCGCGCTTCTCTGCTGCAAGATTTGCTTCTTGCTCTCAAGCATTTGCAAACGGGTGGCACTCATGGCGGCTCAAGCCTCGCCAGCATCTGACGAGGATGACATCAGGGCCTGCTGGTCGTGTTTCAGCTCTGCCAGCGTGGCAGCCAGCAAGGCGGTCGAGGCCTGCCAGTGAACGCCCACGCGGGCCACGGCCACGGCACAGGCCAGCATGAACAAGGCCGCCATGGCGCCCACCGCCAGCAAGCGGTGCTCGTCCCAGAACAGGACGACGACAAAAGTGGAAAGAAAAAGAAAGCCCATCCCCCCGAACATCAAGGCCACGGCGCCCCAGGCCAGCACCTTGAGCAAACGCAGCTTTTCTTCCTCAAGCTCCGTCGACAACAACTCAAGCCGCGTGTGGAAGATCTCCAGCAAGGTGGCCAGCAGGCCCCGGGTGGACGCCAGCAATCCGCCGGATGGCGGAGCCGTGGGATTGGTCGAATCAATCATCGATCCGCACCGAAAAGTGGCTCAACGCCGGCCAATCAACATGCCCAACAGCAGCCCCACACCGGCCGCCACGCCCACCGACTTCCAGGGGTTGTCGTGCACGTACACATCGGTGGCTTTGGCCGCCGCCTTGGCTTTGTCGATTGCTACTCCCTGCGCTTGCAGCAGCCCGTCCTTGGCGCGCGACAGCGAGGCCTGTGCCTTGGTGCGCAACTCGGCGACGCTGGCGCTGGCATCGTGGGCCGTGGCACTCAGCAGGGCCTCCGCGTCGATCATCACCTCCTTCAGGTCGGCCATCAGCTTGTCTTTTTGGGCAGTGGTCAGTTCAGACATTGTTTTCTCCTGGTTGAATTCGTCGTTCGTCAATGGATGATCAGCAAAGGCAGCTTGCTGTGGGACAACACGCTCTTGGTCAGCGAGCCATGGATCAGGGCGTCGAAGCCGTGGCGCCCGTGCGAGGCCATCACGATCAGGTCGCATCGCTGGCGTTCGGCCATGTCCACGATGGCCTGCTGGATGCCATCGGTCACCATGAACTGGCCATCGAACTGGACACCCGCCTCCACCGCGCGGTCGGCAAAGCGCTTGAGCACCTTCCGGGCGTGTGCCTCGCAACTGGCCTGGTGATCCTGGATGGTGGCGGCGGTGTAGGCGATGGCCACCTGCTCCATCACCATGGGCGGCAGGGTTGGCTCCACGGTGAACCCCGTGATCGAGGCCCCCAGCAACTTGGCCAGGCCCACGCTCGTTTCTATCGCCTTGTCGGACAACTCGCTGTCATCCACAGGCACCAGTAAGTGCTCGTACATTGGGACTCCTTCAGCGCATCAAAGTGACCGTTGTTTCATCCTAGGATGATTGGGCACGCCTTACAAGCCAATGGCCTGCCCAAACGATCAACAACCTTGATCCCACGCAAGATTCACCAGCAATTGGCTTGCCCGGTGAAAAAGCCGCCCGCCCGCCTAAAATCGGAGGAACTGCCGAGACCGCCGGGCATTTCCGCCCCACAGCACATTCCCACCATGACCGAACTTGCCAAATCCTTCGACCCCGCTCCCATTGAAGCCCAATGGGGCCCGCTGTGGGAGCAACGCGGCCTGTACACGCCCACCTTGGACCCGAGCAAGCCATCGTTCTCGGTCCAGCTGCCGCCGCCCAATGTCACCGGCACCCTGCACATGGGCCACGCCTTCAACCAGACCATCATGGACTCGTTGACGCGCTACCACCGCATGCTGGGCCACAACACCCTGTGGGTGCCCGGCACCGACCACGCCGGCATCGCCACGCAGATCGTGGTGGAACGCCAGCTGCAAGAGCAAAAGCTGACGCGCCACCTGCTGGGCCGCAAGAACTTCGTCGCCCGCATCTGGGAATGGAAGGAAGAAAGCGGCACCACCATCACGCGCCAGATGCGCCGCATGGGCGCCAGCGTGAGCTGGGAGCACGAATACTTCACCATGGACGAGAAGCTGTCCAAGGTGGTCACCCAGACCTTCGTCACGCTGTTCGAGCAAGGCCTGATCTACCGCGGCAAGCGCCTGGTCAACTGGGACCCGGTGCTCAAGTCCGCCGTGTCCGACCTTGAAGTCGAGAGCGAGGAAGAAGACGGCTCGATGTGGCACATCCGCTATCCCGTGGATGGCAGCGACGAAACCCTGGTGGTGGCCACCACCCGCCCCGAGACCATGCTGGGCGACACCGCCGTCATGGTCCACCCCGAGGACGAGCGCTACGCCGCCCTGATCGGCAAGAACGTCAAGCTGCCCTTGACCGGCCGCCTGGTGCCCATCATCGCGGATGACTATGTCGATAAAGCGTTCGGCACCGGCGTGGTCAAGGTCACGCCCGCGCACGACAACAACGACTACGCGGTCGGCCAGCGCCATGGCCTGCCCATGATCACGATCTTCACGCTGGACGCGAAGGTGAACGACGAGGCGCCCGCCGCCTACCGCGGCATGGACCGTTTCGTGGCCCGCAAGGAAATCGTCGCCGACCTGGAAGCCCAAGGCCTGCTGGTCGAGGTCAAGAAGCACAAGCTGATGGTGCCGCGCTGCACGCGCACCGGCCAGGTGATCGAGCCCATGCTGACCAACCAGTGGTTCGTCGCCATGAACAAGGCTGGCCCATCAGTCGATGGCCAGCCCGGCCAGAGCATCGCCCAGAAGGCCATCGACGTGGTCCAGAGCGGCGAAGTCAAGTTCGTGCCCGAGCAATGGATCAACACCTACAACCAGTGGATGAACAACATCCAGGACTGGTGCATCAGCCGCCAGCTGTGGTGGGGCCACCAGATCCCGGCCTGGTACGGCAACAACGGCGAGATCTTCGTGGCCCACAACGATGCAGAAGCCAAGGCCAAGGCCGCCGCTGCGGGCTACACCGGCAGCCTCACGCGCGACGAAGACGTGCTCGACACCTGGTATTCGTCCGCCCTGGTGCCCTTCTCGACCCTGGGCTGGCCTGAAAAAACCATTGAGCAGGACCTCTTCCTGCCGTCCAGCGTGCTGGTCACCGGCTACGACATCATCTTCTTCTGGGTCGCCCGGATGATCATGATGACCAAGCACTTCACCGGCAAGGTGCCCTTCAAGCACGTCTACATCCATGGCCTGGTGCGCGATGCGCAGGGCCAGAAAATGTCCAAGTCCGAAGGCAATGTGCTGGACCCGGTCGACCTGATTGACGGCATCAAGCTGGCGCCCTTGCTGGACAAGCGCACCACCGGCCTGCGCAAGCCCGAAACCGCGCCCAAGGTTCGCAAGAACACCGAAAAGGAATTCCCGGACGGCATCCCCGGCTACGGCGCCGATGCACTGCGCTTCACCTTCGCCGCCTTGGCCAGCCTGGGCCGCAGCATCAACTTCGACAGCAAGCGCTGCGAGGGTTACCGCAATTTCTGCAACAAGCTCTGGAACGCCACCAAGTTCGTCCTGATGAACTGCGAAGGCCAGGACTGCGGCTTGAAATCGCCCACACCAGGCGCCTGCGCTGTTGGAGGTTTCCTCGAATTCAGCCCCGCCGACCGCTGGATCGTCAGCGAGTTGCAGCGTTTGGAGGCCACGGTCGAGCAAGCCTTCGCCGATTTCCGCCTGGACAACGTCGCCACCGCCCTCTACCAATTCGTCTGGGACGAGTACTGCGACTGGTACATCGAGATCGCCAAGGCACAACTCAACGCCGCCAAGGACAGTGGCAATGAAGCACAACAACGCGCCACGCGCCGCACCCTGATCCGCGTGCTGGAAACCATCTTGCGCCTGATGCACCCGATCACGCCCTTCATCACCGAAGAACTGTGGCAAACCGTGGCCCCCGTGGCCGGCCGCAAAACCGCCGGGTCCGACGAGTCCATCGTGCTCGCCGCCTACCCTCGCCCTGACCTGGGCCGCATCGATCTCGACTCCGACGCCTGGGTCGCCAAGCTCAAAGCACTGGTGGGTGCCTGCCGCAACCTGCGCAGCGAAATGAACCTGTCACCTGCCGAGCGCGTGCCCTTGCTGACCGTGGGCGACACCGCTTTCGTCACCCAGGCCGCGCCCCTGATCAAGGCCCTGGCCAAGCTCAGCGAGGTCAAGGTACTGGAAGAAGCCGCGTTCACCGAGGCCACCAGCATGGCCCCGGTCGTGGTGCAAGGCGAAACCCGCCTGGCCCTGCACGTCGAAATCGACGTGCAAGCCGAGCGCAAACGCTTGGACAAGGAAATCCAGCGCCTGGAAGGCGAGATCGCCAAGGTGCACGGCAAACTCGGCAATGAGAGCTTCGTGGCGCGGGCACCGGCGGCCGTGGTCGACCAGGAAAAGCAGCGCCTGGCCGACTTCACCGCCGCCCTGGAGCGTGTTCGCGAGCAGTTCCAGCGCCTGGCCTAAGGTAATGCCCTTGGTGAGGGAACTATCCCCGGACAAGCGCGTCTATGGCTGACAAGATCGAGCGCTGTACTGAGGAACACCACATGCAAATCACCAAGGCCATCTTCCCGGTCGCGGGACTGGGAACGCGTTTCCTGCCTGCCACCAAGGCGCAGCCCAAGGAGATGCTGCCGGTGGTGGACAAGCCCCTCATCCAGTACGCGGTCGAAGAAGCCTACGATGCCGGCATCCGCGAAATGATCTTCGTCACCGGGCGGCACAAGCGCCCCATCGAAGACCATTTCGACACCGCTTTCGAACTCGAATACGAACTTGAGCAGGCCAACAAGCACGAGTTGCTCAACTTGGTGCAATCCATCAAGCCGGCCGACATGGAATGCGTGTTCGTGCGCCAGCCCAAAAGCCTGGGGCTGGGGCATGCCGTGCTGTGCGGCGAACGACTGGTCCGTGGTGAACCCTTCGCCGTGCTGCTGGCCGACGATCTGATGGTGGGAGAAACGCCGGTGTTGAGCCAGATGGTCCGGCAGTTCGATCAATGGCGCGCCTCCATCCTGGCCGTGCAGGAGGTGCCGCAAGAACAGACCAAACGGTACGGCATCGTGGCCGGCACGCCCGTCAATGAACAGCTGATGGACGTTTCACGCATCGTCGAAAAACCCAGCCCCGAGCAGGCCCCTTCCCGCCTCGGCGTGGCAGGTCGCTACATCCTGACGCCCGGCATTTTCGAAGAAATCCGTTCTCAGCCACGCGGCGTGGGCAACGAGATTCAACTCACGGATGGGATTGCCGGACTGCTGCGCCGGGAGAAGGTTTTCGCTTTCCAGTACCAGGGCAAGCGCTACGACTGCGGCAGCAAGGAAGGCTTCCTGGAAGCCAACATCGAACTGGGTTTGCAGCACAGCCAGGTTGGCCCCTGGCTCAAGCAATACCTCCAGCAGCTCGACTTGAACTGACGGCCGCCGATCAAGACTCCGGAGGGCCGGCGACCTTCGTCATGTCCAGCTGGGTCACGATCATGTTGACCAGCGTGCTCACCGAGGGCCGCCCGGTGTCGACGCAATGGTGCGCGGTTTCTTCGTACAGCGGATGCCGCTGCTCGTAAAGCTCGCGCAATTTGGCCATTGGATCCTTGACCTGCAGCAGAGGTCGCTGCGTGTCGTGCCTCAGACGACGAAACAACTCCTCGGGCGTCGACCGCAGGTAGACCACCGTGGCCCGCTCTTTCAAGTGACGGCGGTTGGCGGCACGCAGCACGGCGCCGCCACCCGTGGCGATCACCAATGGCTCGCTGCCAGGCTGTCGCTGCTGGGTCAATTCTTCGATGACGGCCTCTTCATGGTCGCGGAACAGATCCTCGCCATGCTGCTCAAAAAAAGAACGGATGGGCATGCCGATCCGCTCTTCCAGCACCACGTCTGAATCGATGAAGCGCGCCTTGATTCGCTTGGCCAGTTGCCGCCCGACGGTCGATTTACCGCCGCCAGGCAGCCCCACGAGGGCAATCACGGCATTCAAGGGACCTGGGCTCAGCGCAAAGCGCCTTTCTCCGAGACCACCTTGGGAGTCAGGAAGATGAGCAGTTCGGACCGCTTGGCTTCACGGGAGCTGTTGCGGAACAAGGCGCCCAGCACAGGCACGTCACCCAGGAAGGGGACCTTCTGTTCCGAATTGGTTTCCGACTGCAGGAAGATGCCGCCAATGACCACCGTGCCGCCGTTTTCCACCAGCACTTGGGTCTGCACGTGCTTGGTATCGATGGCATAACCCGCCGTGGTCACTTGCCCCACGCTGTCCTTGTTGACGTCCACGTCCAGGATGATGCTGCCTTCAGGCGTGATCTGCGGCGTCACTTCCAGCTTCAGATTGGCCTTGCGGAAGGAGATGGCCGTGGCACCGCTGGAGGTGGCCGTCTGGTAGGGCAATTCCGTGCCTTGTTCGATCAAGGCCTTCACCTGGTCGGCCGTGATCACCCGAGGACTGGACACGATCTTGCCCCGGCCGTCGGCTTCGAGTGCCGCCAGTTCGAGGTTCAAAACGCGCGTGCCACCCGCCTGGAACAAGGAGATGCCCACGCTGGCCGGACTGTAGCCATTGAGCGGTGTGGCCGGCAGATTCAGGAACTGGGATTGAACACCCAATTGGGCACCCGAGTAGGTTCCCGACACGCCCACGCCATACTCACCACGGCCTGCGGAACTGTACCCCCCCAACTTCACGCCCAGTGAGCGACCGAAGCTGTCGTCCGCCTCGACGATCCGGGCTTCGATCAAGACCTGACGAACCGGGATGTCGATCTTGCTGATCAGTTGCTGGATTTCTTCGAGCTTGGAAGGGATGTCGTTGACGAAGATCTGGTTGGTGCGGGTTTCATAGATCACGCTGCCCCGTGGCGACAGGATCTTGGTGGTCGTGCTGCCACCACCGCCACCGGAACCACTGCCAGTTTGCGTGCCCGTCAGGCCCTTGGCGATTTCTTCGGCCTTGGTGTAGTTGAGCTGGAAAGCCTGGGTGCGCAAAGGTTCCAGGGCCGCCACTTGAGCCTTGGCTTCCAGGTCGAGCTTTTCCTTGGCGTTGATTTCATCCTTGGGGGCAATCCACAGCACATTGCCGCTCTTGCGGACGCCCAGGCCCTTGGCTTGCAGGATGATGTCCAGGGCCTGGTCCCAAGGCACGTCTTTCAGCCGCAAGGTGACGTTGCCCGTGACGGTGTCACTGGTCACCACGTTGAAGTTGGTGAAGTCGGCGATGACCTGCAACAAGGCCCGCACTTCGATGTTCTGGAAGTTCAGCGACAACTTTTCGCCGGAATAACCAGGACCCTGGGTCAGCTTGTTCGGATCCACCTTCCGGCGGCGGACTTCCAGGACGAACTGGTTGTCGCTCTGGTAAGCGGAATGCTCCCAATCGCCACGGGCATCCACCAGCAACTTGACACGCTCACCAGTCTGGGTGGCGCTGACGGTTTGCACCGGCGTGCCGAAGTCCGCCACGTCGAAACGACGTTTCAAACGATCGGGCAAGCTGGCACGGACGAACTCGACCACCAGGTTTTGCCCCTGCTGCTTGATGTCCACACCCACCTGGTTGTTGGGCAGATCCACCACCACCCGACCGGCGCCATCCTGGCCGCGGCGGAAATCGATGTCCTTGAGTGCCAGGGGGACCGCGTTCTTGGCCTCGGCAAAATGGACCGTGTCAGGCGCAGCGGCCGTGCTGGTCTTGGCCTCGGTGGCGGGAGCCGGCGTCGAAGCAGGTGACGGGTCCAGCACCAGGATCAGGGTCTTGCCTTGCAACTGGGCCTTGTAAGTCGTGGGCTGGCGCAGGTTCAAAACCAGGCGGGTTCGCTCCCCAGCCTGCGCCACGTTCACCGTGCGCAAGTTGCCTTGGTTGATGTCGACCACATTGCGGCCGAGGGCACTGGTCACGCTGGGCAGGTCGATCGCGATGCGCGGTGGCGCCTGGACAACGAAGCCCGCAGGCACCAAAGACAGTGGCTCGGACAACTCGATGCGAACCACATCGGCCCCGGCCTGCTGGCTGCTGGTGATCGATTGGATGGCCGCCGCCGCCCAAGTCAAGGGAGAGGCCAGTGCCAGAGACACGCCAGCCAGCACGATGCGCCACGGTTTCATAGTCAAAATTTCCTGCATGTGTTTCATCGCGCGGTCTCCTGGAGTTGCAGCGTGGTCGGGCGTTCCGTCCATTCGCCCGCGGCGTCCTGAACAATTTCGCGCAACTCGATTTCGGTCTCGGTGATCTTCATGATCTTTCCGTAGTTCTGGCCAAGATAGTCACCAGTCTTGACTTGATAAAGCAGGTTATCGACCCTGAGCAGCGCATAAGGAGCACCTTTACGATTCACGCTGCCCACCATGCTCATGGAATCGAGCGGGTAGGCCTCCAGCGGCTCCTTGCGGCGGTTCAATTCGGCAGAAATGGCCGAATTCGGTTGACGAGCTTCTTGTTTGAGCGCCACGGTCAGTTTTTGAGTGCTGAACGGCTCGACACCTTCCGCCCCGACATAGGCGCGGGGATTGAATTTTTGCGGGGGCTTGAGCGGGGGCACGCTGGGTTGAACCTCGCGGCGCTGCTGGTCCATCCAGGCTTTCAGCTCATCCTGTTCGGAAGAGCATCCCGCCAGCAAAGCCATGGTGATCACGGCCACCCAGGCCAGATGAGGGCGACATGTCATTTCTTGCCCCCTTTGTTGGCTTTGTTTTGGCCAGCGCGCTGGGCTTCGACTTCAGCCGGATCCAGGTAGCGGTAGGTCCGGGCCGTCGCTTCCATGAACAAGGCACTGTTGGAACCCGTAGCGCCTGTGGGCATGCCAATCGTCAAATTGTGCAAGGTCACGATCCGAGACAGGTTGGCGATGTCGGCGGTGAACGCGCCGATGTCGTGGTAACGCCCGGTCACGCGGATCGAAATCGGCAATTCGGCGTAATAGTCCTTGACCGACACCTGGCCAGGGCGAAACAGTTCGAAATCGAGTCCACGACCCAAGCCAGCCTGGTTGATGTCGGACAACAAGGCATCCATTTCAGCCTTGCCCGGCAATTGCTTCTCGAGCTGGGTCACGTACTCTTGAACCTGCGTGCGCTGCTTGCGCAACTCATTGAGGTTGATGGCCTGCGCCAGCTTGCTGCGGAACTCTTCTTTGAGCGTGGGCTCCTTGTCACGCTCGGAGGTCAATTGCTCGTCCTGGCTTTGCAACAGACCGAACCAGCCCAACGCCACCACCACCACGGCGGCAAAAAGAAAAACGGCGAGCTTGGGAAGGAGGGGCCACTGCCCCGGCTCATTGGGGTTCAGCCCCTTGAACTGGTCCTGTGCATCCTGGAACCAGGCATTGAGGTCGAAGTTGATATTGGGATTCGCCATGATGTGTCAGAGCCTCAAGACTTCGAAGCTGCGAGGGCAGCCGGACTCGGTGCTGACGCACCTGATGCCGCCGAAGCGGCCGGCGAGACATCCTGAGGACGCTTCAAGCTCAAACGGATGGAGAAGTCGAACAGGCGCTTGGGTTCGCGAACATCCTTGGTCTGCTGAGCGGAGGCCTTGATTTCCTGAAGCTCGGGTTTCTCGAGCCATTCGGATTTGTAGGCCGTGTTGCGCAGGAACTCGGAGACACGCTCGTTGGTCTGGGCGATGCCGGACACCAGCACCGTCTGACCATCCTGCTTGATGCTCTTGAGGTAAATGCCTTCCGGCGTCTGGCTGACCAGCTCGTTGAGCAAATGCACCGGGATGTTGCGGTCGATCTGCAGATCTTCCACGGCCTTTTGACGCGCCTTGAGTGATTCGATCTCGGCCTTCAAACCAGAAACATCCTTGATGTCGTCTTCCAGTTTGTGGATCTCGGCCGTGAGGAATTCGTTGCGAGCCTGTTGCGCGGAAATCATCTGCTGCTGGACGGCGTAGCCCATGGCCACGAGGACAGCCCCGGCAACAAGGGACAAGCCCAGCCCCACGAAGAACGCCTGCTTGCGAAGCTTTCGCTTTTCTTCGCGGTGCGGCAATAGGTTGATCAGGATCATGCGAGGAACCTCCGCATGGCCAGTCCACACGCAGTGAGGTAGGACGGCGCCTCACGGCGAAGCTTGCTTTCGCGAACAGCGCTGCCCAGCTTCATCCCATCGAAGGGGTTGACCACCAGGGAGGCAAAGCCGGTCAACTCGGTGACGCGGTCTTTCAAGCCCGGGAGGGCCGCTGTGCCGCCAGCCAACATCACGTAGTGCACCTTGTGGTGCGGGGTACTGGTGAAAAAATACTGCAAGGCACGGCCAATTTCCTGGGAGAGGCTGTCGACGAAGGGCCCCAACAGGCTGCTTTGGAAATCCTCGGGCAGATCACCGGCCAGCTTTTTGGTTTCGGCTTCTTCAAAGGAAAAGCCATATTGGCGCGAGATGAGCTGCGTCAATTGCGCGCCGCCAAAGGCCTGATCACGGTCGTAGAGCAGTTCGTTGTCGCGCAGCACTTTCAGGCTGGTGTTCTCGGCACCGATCTCGAACAAGGCCACCAAGGCGTCCTTGCCCTCGCCGGGCAGCCCCTCCACCAAGCGCTGCACGGCCAGGCGTGAGGCGTAGGACTCAATGTCCAGGATGGCTGGCTTCAACCCGGCCGATTCGGCCAGGCCTTGGCGGTCCTGAACCCGGTCTTTGCGGGATGCCGCGATCATGACCTCGACGTCCCCCACCGAGGTTGGACTGGGGCCGACCACGCAAAAATCGAGGCTGACTTCGTCCAAGGAGAATGGGATGTACTGGTTGGCCTCGGCCTCGACCTGCATTTCCATTTCTTCTTCACGCAGGCCTGCCGGCAACATGATCTTCTTCGTGATGACAGCCGACTGCGGCATTGCCATGGCCACGTGCTTGGTGCGGGTGCCGCTTTTGACGACGACCTTGCGCACGGCTTCCGCGACCTCGTCGAATTTTTCGATTTGACCGTCGGCGATCCAACCCTTTTCGAAGGGCTCGGACGCAAATCGTTCCAGTATGTATTCGCCAGACTGTGTCTGGCTCAGCTCGACCAGCTTCACGCTTGATGAACTGATGTCCAGTCCAATCATTGGCGGATGCTTGCGGCCCAAGAGCGTGTCAAGAAAGCTCACACCGTCCCCCACGCACCAACTACGGCGCTGGAAAGTTAATAAACCACTTCAATGCTATCAGTAAAGGTTTTGTGTTTGAACGAAGTTAAAGCAGGGCAAATCCCAAGCGCGTTGCGATATGCACACGCCTTACAGACAGTTGCAAATCCGACCAAGATGTGAATGAGGTCAAAGTGTGCCATGGTGTACAGAAGGTCGACCCCGCTTGAGTTCCTATAATCCGCTCAGTGTCACAGGCCTGCCTACATGAGCGATTCCGTTTCTTCCAAAGCCCCCCGTCACCCCAGCCCCTGGTGGGCAACCTGGCTCGTCAAACCTTTGCTGGCACTGATTGGACTGGGCCTGGCCGGGGCCTTGAGCGGCGCTTTACTGGCTGGCATTGGCCTGGCAGTGGCATACCCTCAATTGCCCGCGGTGGGTGGGTTATCCGATTACCAGCCCAAAATGCCGATGCGCGTTTATTCGGCAGATAACGTGCTTATTGGAGAATTCGGGGAAGAAAAGCGTGATTTTCTGCCCATCAAGCAAATTCCGAGGGTCATGCGGGACGCGGTTTTGGCGATTGAAGATGCCCGCTTCTACAAGCACGGTGGCGTGGACTACATCGGGGTGCTGCGCGCCGGTTTGGCCAATTTCGGCGAGGCCCGCAGCCAAGGTGCCTCGACCATCACCATGCAGGTGGCCCGCAATTTTTACCTGCCCACCGAAAAAACCTTCACCCGCAAAATCTACGAGATGCTGCTGGCCTTGAAGATCGAAAGCCTGTTGAGCAAGGACCAGATCCTGGAGCTCTACATGAACCAGATCTACCTGGGGCAACGCGCGTACGGGTTTTCCGCAGCCTGCGACACCTACTTCGGCAAACCCATCAAGGACATCACCATCGCGGAAGCCGCCATGTTGGCCGGACTGCCCAAGGCGCCTTCGGCCTACAACCCGGTCCGCAACCCCAAGCGCGCCACGATCCGCCAGCAATACATCATTGATCGCATGTTCGACAATGGCTTCATCACCTCGGACCAGCGAGACGAAGCCAAGGACGAGGACCTGGTCTACCGGACCAAGGCGCCTGTTTCCGCGCACGCCGAGTACGCGGCGGAAGCCGCCCGCTCGCTGATGCACGACCAGTACGGGCCGGATGCCTACACCCGCGGCCTGAATGTCTACACCTCGGTCCGCATGCCGGAGCAAACAGCGGCCTACAAGGCCCTGCGCAAAGGCCTGCTGGATTTCGACCGTCGCCAGGCCTGGCGCGGTCCGGAAGCCTACATCGACCTGCCGTCCGACCCGAAACAAGTGGATGTGCGGGTGGCCGAAGCGCTGGAAGAGCACCCGGACAGCGAGGCCATCCATGCGGGCGTCGTGATGTCGGCGGAGCCTAAGAAACTGGTGGTGGCCCTGCAATCAGGCGAGCAGATCACCATCGGCCCCGAGGGCCTGAAGGCCGTGGGCAATGCCCTGACCGACAAGGCCAACCCGAAGGTGCAGATCCGCCGTGGCGCCGTGGTGCGCTTGATGCTGAACGCGTCCGAGCAGTGGACCATCGTCCAATTGCCCGAGGTGGAAGGCGCTTTCGTGTCGATGGACCCGACCACCGGACTGATCAAGGCCATGGTTGGCGGCTTCGATTTCGGGCGCAATAAATTCAACCACGTGACCCAGGCCTGGCGCCAACCTGGCTCCAGCTTCAAGCCCTTCATCTACTCGGCGGCGCTTGAAAAGGGCTTCACGCCCGCCACCACGGTCAATGACGCACCGCTCTTTTTCAGCGCCGGCGTCACCGGCGGCCAGCCCTGGGAGCCCAAGAATTACGACGGCAAATTCGAAGGCCCCATGACCCTGCGTCGTGGCCTGGCCAAGTCCAAAAACATGATCTCCATCCGCGTGCTGCGCTCCATTGGCGCCAAGTACGCGCAGGACTGGATCACCCGCTTCGGCTTCGAAGCCGACAAGCACCCCGCCTACCTGACCATGGCGCTGGGCGCCGGTTCGGTCACGCCCATGCAGATGGCCGATGGCTACGCGGTGTTCGCCAATGGGGGCTACCGCGTCAACCCGATGCTGGTGCTGAAGGTGACCGACTCGCGCGGCCACGCGCTGGCCCAGTACCGCCCAGCTGTCTTGAATGAATCCATGCGCGCCATCGATGCGCGCAACGCCTTCATGATGAGCAGCCTGCTTCAGGAAGTGACCCGCTCGGGCACGGCGGCCAGGGCCCAAGCCACGCTCAAGCGCCCCGACCTGTACGGCAAGACCGGCACCACCAACGACTCGATGGACGCCTGGTTCGCGGGCTACACGGCCCACACGGTGTCCGTGGTGTGGATTGGCCACGACCAGCCGCGCAAGCTGGGCGACAAGGAAACCGGTGGCGGACTGGCCTTGCCCGTGTGGATCGACTACATGAGCACCGCCTTGCGTGGGGTCCCTGTGGAAGAACCCGCCCAACCCGAAGGCGTGGTCAACATTGGCGGCGAATGGTTCTACGAGGAATACACCTCAGGGACCGGCGTGCGCGAACTGGCCGCCGAACCCGAAGATCAAGCGCCCGGAACGCCCGAGCCCACCTCATCCGACGAAAAGAAGAACATCCTGGACATGTTCGGCAACGGCAAGCAGTGAAGCACTGACAGCCGCCAATCAGAAACTCAGGGCCGCACCTGCCTGTTCGCTGGCGCAGGCCGACAGCAGCGCAAAGAACTCTTCGCCGGAGCGGGTGTCCAACCATTGGCCGCCCTCCGTGTGGCGGAAATGAAAGCCACCTCGGCGGGCAGCCAACCAAAGCTCTTGCAATGGGGGCTGTGCATTGATGATGAGCTGGCTGCGGTTGGACAAAGTCAGGGTCAGCATGCCCCCGGAGCGGGCCGAGTCGATGTCCGCGACATCGCTTTCCAGCCAGCGGTCCACCGTGGCTTCGATGCGCGTGAGCACCGCCTGGATGGCGTCGTGGTACTGCGCGTCGGTCAGGCCGGAAGGCGTGTTGGGGGCGGTCATCGGGGGAATCCTTAGAATGTCGGTATGAAGAAACAGCTCCGGATTTTAGGCAGCATCGCAAAGCCCCTCACCGCCTGCATGCTGATCGGCACCTTGTTGCTCAGCGCCTGCGGTCAAAAAGGCCCGCTTTACCTGCCCTCGCCCGACCAAGGCGCCTCCTCCGCATCCTCTGGCACCAAGGCCAAACACACACCATGACCCTGCCCGGCTCCCCCTTTCTGGCCTTTCGTGGCCCCGATTTGTTCCTGGACGACATCCGCCTGAGCGATCTGGTGCGCGAGCATGGCAGCCCCCTGTATGTGTATTCACGCCGGGCCATGTTGGCCGCGCTGGCGCCGTACCAGAAAGCGTTGAAGGGTCGGGCGCACCTGGTGTGTTACGCCATCAAGGCCAACTCCAACCTGGCCGTGCTGCAGACCTTCGCGCAGGCCGGCTGCGGTTTCGACATCGTCTCCGGTGGCGAACTGGCCCGCGTGCTGGCCGCTGGTGGTGATCCGGGCAAGGTGGTTTTCTCTGGCGTGGGCAAGACACGGGCAGAGATGCGACAGGCGATTGAGGCGGGCGTTCGCTGCTTCAATGTCGAGAGCACCGCCGAGTTGGAGGTGCTCTCCGAGCTTGCCCACGGCCTGGGCCGCAAGGCGCGCGTCAGCCTTCGCGTGAACCCCGACGTGGATGCCGGTACGCACCCCTACATCTCGACCGGCCTGAAAGGCAATAAGTTCGGCATTGCCCACGAGGAAGCTGTGGCCACTTACCGGCGCGCCGCCGCTTTGCCAGGGCTGGAAGTGGTGGGCATCGATTGCCACATCGGATCCCAGATCACCGAAGTGGCGCCCTACCTGGACGCGCTGGACCGCGTGCTGGACCTGGTCGAAGCCATCGAGGCGGCCGGTGTGACCATCCACCACATGGACCTGGGCGGCGGCCTGGGCATCACCTACACCGATGAGGCCCCCCCAGCGGCGGACGTCCTGATCGGCCAGTTGCTGGCAAAAATCGATGCCCGCGGCCATGGCCACCGCGAGATTTTGTTCGAACCCGGGCGCTCACTGGTCGGCAACGCGGGTGTGCTGCTGACCGAAGTGCTGTTCCTCAAGCCGGGCGAGCAAAAGAATTTTTGCGTGGTCGATGCCGCCATGAACGACTTGATGCGCCCTGCCCTGTACGAGGCCTACATGGGCATCGTGAACATCCAGCAACGTTCGGATGAAACTGCACAGGTCTGGGACGTGGTCGGACCTGTCTGCGAATCAGGCGACTGGCTGGGCCGGGACCGCGCCCTGGCGGTCAAAGCTGGCGATGTGCTGGCGGTGCTGTCGGCGGGCGCCTATGGCATGACCATGGCCAGCAACTACAACACCCGCGGACGGGCGGCCGAGTTGATGGTGGATGGCGATCAGGTCTGGGTCATTCGGGCGCGGGAGCGGGCTGAGGACTTGTTTGGCCTGGAGTCCTTGCTCAAATAGGGCTCGAAGGATTTCTCCGGTTGCATGAAAAATGGAGCCCGAAGGCTCCATTTTTTGTTCATGCTCAGCTTGGCTTAGAAGCTGTGGCGCACTCCGAGTGCGACCGTGGTTTCTTTGACTTCGCGATTCAAAATACCCAGTCCTGTGGGCAATTGGTAATCGTTCTTCTCGTTCGAGAACACGGCATACAGGTTCGTGCGCTTCGACAAGTCGTACGTGCTGCCAATGGTGAAGATCTTGACATCGCGAGCCTCCAAACCGTCCACGGTGGGTGACACGGACTCAAGGTGGATCTTGCCATTGGAGAAGGAAGCGATGGCCTTGAAGCGATCGCCAAAGGGCACGCTGACGCCCAGTTGATAGCCCTTGGACACCGCATCAGGCGAGGTCACAGCCTTGCGATCCAGCTTGCCGTAACCATACTGGGCAAACAACTTGGCCACACCAAAGTCATAGAAGCTGTTCAGGAACCAGGACTCGTTGGTCGCCGGGAAATTGGCGCCATTGGGCACCGCCAACGTGGGAGTCACGCCCACACTTGACTTGTTGTTTTCATAGCCGAGCGAAGCCGAGAATTGGTCGTCGAAATAGCCCACGGTGGTCGCCCACTTGGCACCCAAGCCAGGGTTGGTTTCATTCGTGGTTTCCTTGGCGCTGTACATGGCAGCCGCACCCACTTTGCCAACCTTGGCAAAGTAAGCGACCGCATTGCTCCAACCCTGCGAGTAATAGTCGGTCTTGTAAAAAATCCGCGATGGCGTCAATTTGGAAGCACCAAATGGGCTGAACCTTTCTGCGGACAGGTACCCCAGGGAGTCCATTTGTCCCAGACGGAATAAGCCATAGTTGGTTTTGATGCCCACATAAGCATTCCGCCCCCAGAAACCGCCTTTGTCACGGGCGTTGTAAGTGTTGGAGCCGGACAGGAGGGAATTGGTCAGGTCATTGCTGGAGGTAGCACCGGTGTCCACATCCAGATAGGACTCCAACTTGAACGAAACCTCCAAGCCACCGCCGAGGTCTTCGACACCTTGAAAGCCAATGAAGCTTTGAGTCATGATGCCGTTTGAGACACGGGTGGTCGAGACATCACTGGCTGCACTGCCAGCCAATGGAGCCACGGCGCCAGTGGCGGCCACGGTCAAGGGAGAAGTTTTGAGGTTGTTGCGCTCCAGCGAAGCGTCAAGCGTCCCGTAGATGGTCAGGCCAGAGGCGGCCATGGCGCCCGTGCTGGCACAAGCCACGAGAACGGTTGCAGCGCAAACGCCAGAGAGTTTGAATGTTTTTTGCATGGATAACACGACTACAAAATAGTTACTGTGAAAAGACAAGTATTGATTGAATAACGTTCAATATCTCATGGATTAACTGCTGTGAGCAATTGAAACCCCATGAGCCTCCCCGCCATGATTCTGGCAACGCATATCATCAAATCAATGAGGAATACCATGTTCCCCGATGATATTAACACTTCACTCCGTCAGTGTTGAAGGCAAATTGATGACGGGTTGCTCCAATTCGGCAACCTGTCTCATTGAATCCATTCCTTTCAATGACAAAACACAGTAAATACCCCAATACACAAGCGTTGATCGGAATATAAAAAAAGCCGCCCCAAGGGGCGGCTTTGAACTTCAGCAGAGAAAATTTGATCAGAAAGAATGACGAATGCCGAGGCCGACATAAGTGGTCTTGCCATCGGGGTTGATTCCCGCTCCGGCAAAGACCGGAGTTTCGCGGAAACCAAAGTTGACACCCACGACATCAGGGCCCCCAACGATGGGCGTGCCGCCACCCGTGTAGACATCACCCTTCGTGTCCTTGATCTGGCCCACGCGGGCGAACAAGGAGGTGCGCTTTGACAAGGCGTAATCTGTGCCCAACATCACGCCCACATCCTTGCCCTTGGTGAAATTGCGAAAGCGGGTTTGCGAAAGCTGCGCGACCAACGACCACTCGCCCACAGGGATGCGGGTACCGATGGCCAGGAAGTCCAACTTCAAGTCCCGGCCATCCACCAACTCGTATTGGCCTTGCCCGCCAACACCATTGAAGGAGATGCCAGACCCGGACAGGGTGTACTTGGCGCCCAGGTTGAAGGCCGAGTACTTGTCCAGAACGAAGTTGGTGGGAGTCGTGCCATAAACGACGTTGTAGCCGCTGGCATTGAGCTTGTCGTTGAAATAGTTGAGGTGATAGCCACCAGTCAGTGCCAAACCACCGTCTGCGTAGGCCGCCAACAGACCAAAGGAGCGACCCGTTTTCGTGCCATCTTCAGTGCCAGCACTGGCGCCACCGATGATTTGACCAGTGGCCGCAGTCGGAGGAGTGGTCGAGCGAGCGGGACTGGTGGTGGCAGCAACACCTGCATTCGGCGAATAAGAGACCTCACCCGTGAAACCGCCGAGCTTGAGCCAATAGCTGATCTGATTGTCCTGGCGCACGTGGAGATTGTTCGTGGCCCCGCCTTCGATGAACAAGTCGGTTGCACCGAAACGCTCGGTCGTGATCAAGGCCGTGGAATAGAAAATCGGAGCGTACTGGCGGCCCAGGCGGAACTCGCCGAAGTTGGTGGTCAAGCCCACATAGCTTTGACGGCCGAAGATGCGACCGTCCTGGCTCAAGCCGCCGGTGTCATGGTTCAGTTGACCTTCCAGAACGAAGGATGCCTTCAAGCCACCGCCCAGGTCTTCAACCCCCTTGAAGCCAAACGACGTTTGCGACGTCGCGCTCGGGGAGACGCGCGTGGCGCTGTATTTGGTGGACGAAGCAACGGAGCCTTTGGACTTGCTGACGTGGTCGATGCTCACGTCGGCATTGCCGTAAATGGTCACGCTGGATTGGGCCACGGCGACACCACCAGCACCCAGAGTAGCCAAAGCCACCGCGACGGCTTTGGTCAGAACGTTCTTTTGCATGGAAGATCTCCTAGATACCCCCCGAATCGGGGGTCGGATTGGATTGTTGCCCAACCAAATCTTGGAGACTTACAGGTTTGCTCTAGGTGTCGCAAAATGGCAACATTTGGATCATCGGACATGAAAAAAGGGGCCGAAGCCCCTTTTTAGATGCGTCAGACGCAGGATCAGAAAGCGTGAGCAATGCCGAATGCCAGGCCACGTGCGCTCTGGCCTGCGGCGACGGTCACGCCACCACCGGAGATGCCCAGGTTGGCACGGCCTTCGTTGTTCACATTGGTGAACAGACCATACACCGAGGTGCGCTTGGACAGGCTGTAAGTGGCCTTCAGTGAAGAGATCACCGCATCATCGTGGTCCCCGCCGAGGGCTGCGTTGGCATTGGCAACGACGTTGCTGGCTTCAGCAATGCTGGCCGTGATCAGGAAGTCGGAACCGATGGGCACGCCCACCTTCAAGCCAGCGACGACCAGGCGGTCCGTGTTCGCGAACGCACGGGTTTCCGTGTCGTAGTAACCGGTCAGCTTGACGACGCCGAAGTCGTAGCCAGCAAACACCAGGGTGGCATTGGCCTTTTGATTGCCAGCGGTGGCGAATTGCTCGTCACGTGCGCTCAGATAGCCAACACCGGCCAGGAAAGGACCGGCCACGTACTTGACGTTCAGGCCATAGGACTTGCCAGCGTTGTTGTTGGTGGCTTCGGTGCCAGCAACGGTGGTGTCGATCGCGCCGGTACCGGCGTTGAAGCCGTTGGCGGCCGTCGAGTACTGCAATTGGGCAGTCAGACCGGACACGAACGAAGGCAACAGGTAGGTGATGGAGTTATCCACACGGCGATAGTTGGTGCCGGCACGGGTCGGCGCGATCTTCAGGTCATCGTAGGGCTGAGCGCCCAGGAGCTTGGTGTCGCCAGCCAAAGCGCCGATCGACGAATCGATGCGACCCAGGCGCAGCTCACCGAAGCCGCCTTGCAGGCCAACCCAGGCAGCGCGGTCGAAGAAGCGGGCAGTGCCGCCGCCATTGGCGCCGGTGTCCGTCTTCAGAGCAGTTTCCAGGGTGAAGTTGGCGCGCAGACCGCCGCCCAGGTCTTCAGAACCCTTGAAACCCAGGCGCGATGTGGCCAGGTTATCGGAAGAAACGCGCGACACGCGGCTGGTGGCAGCGATGTTTTCAACCGAAGCGTCAACCACGCCATACAGCGTCACGGAAGATTGGGCAAAAGCGCCCGAAGTGGCAGCCAGAGCAGCAATCGCCAGCAAAGTCTTTTTCATTGAATTCTCCAAAGTTGTACCAGAGGCCTCAGCAGCGGCGCCAAACAAGCGGCCCCGCCGAAACTCTGCGAATTGCAACAGACTTTTGCAATCGACGTGATGACAGGGTTGTCATAAACCCCAATCCGAACGGCCTATCGTTGCGCCAAGGCAACAACCTCAAGAAGCCGGATAATCGGCAGCCATGAGCATTCAAACCGATGACTTCGGAAGTCCGGCCCCCCAAAAAAGCATGAGCGTGCCAGCTTTTGATGGCCCGAGGGTGGTCGCCGCTGGCGTCACCTCACCGCACGAGGATGCCTTGGAGAGGGCCTTGCGCCCCAAGGACCTGGACGAGTACGTGGGCCAGGCCAAGGCCCGCGAGCAGTTGGAAATCTTCATCGGTGCGGCGCGCAAGCGCGGTGAGGCCCTGGACCACGTGCTGCTGTTCGGGCCACCCGGCCTGGGCAAGACCACACTGAGCCACATCATCGCGACTGAACTGGGCGTGAACCTGCGGCAAACCTCGGGCCCCGTGCTGGAAAAGCCCAAGGACCTGGCGGCGATCCTGACCAACCTGGAACGGCACGATGTGCTGTTCATCGACGAGATCCACCGCCTCAGCCCCGTGGTCGAGGAAATCCTCTACCCCGCGCTGGAGGACTACCAGATCGACATCATGATCGGCGATGGCCCTGCCGCGCGTTCGATCAAGCTGGACCTGCAGCCTTTCACGCTGGTCGGCGCGACGACCCGGGCAGGCATGCTGACCAACCCGCTGCGCGACCGCTTCGGCATCGTGGCCCGGCTCGAGTTCTACACGGCCGAAGAGTTGACGCGCATCGTGACGCGGTCGGCCAGACTGCTGAACGCCCCGATCGATGCGGAAGGTGCGCTGGAACTGGCCCGCCGTTCACGTGGCACGCCGCGCATTGCCAACCGCCTGTTGCGACGAGTGCGCGACTATGCCGAGGTCAAGGGCGATGGCCGCATCACGCGGCAGATCGCGGACAAGGCCCTGGCCATGCTGGACGTGGACCCGCTGGGCCTGGACGTGATGGACCGCAAGTTGTTGGAAGCGATCATCCACCGCTTCGACGGCGGACCGGTGGGCCTGGACAACCTGGCCGCGGCCATCGGCGAAGAGCGCGAGACCATCGAGGATGTGATCGAGCCCTACCTGATCCAGCAGGGATTTCTTCAGCGGACGCCGCGTGGGCGCATGGCCACGGCCTCGGCCTTCAGGCACCTGGGGCTGAATCCGCCGCAAGGGCCGGAGCCTTTGTTGCTCTGAAGATCCGCTGCCCCAGCTTGCCCGGGCTCAGCGCCGGCGCAGGAAGTGGCTGAATTCGTCCTGTTCGCCCACGCGCTTGGTTTGCTGGTCGACCAGGTCATTGCCCGTCTGGCGGGCAAAGGCCTGGAAGTCGCGGACGGATCCGGGGTCGGTCGCGAGGACCTTGAGGACTTCGCCACTGTGCATGTCCGACAGGGCTTTCTTGGCCTTGAGGATGGGCAACGGGCAAGTCAGGCCCCGGGCGTCAAGTTCCTTGTTGAAATCCATGGATGTCGTTCCTCGTGATGGCCTGGATTCTAGACACTTGAAGCCTCAAGCGGGGAAGACGCCGGTGGACAGATAACGGTCGCCGCGGTCACACACCACGAACACGATGGTGGCGTTGCTCACGGTTTGTGCCAGTTGCAAGGCGACCCAGCAAGCGCCCGCGGCCGAGATGCCACCGAACAGGCCTTCTTCACGGGCCAGGCGGCGGGCCATGTCTTCGGCATCGGCCTGGCTGACGTTGACGGTGTCGTCCACGCGGCGAGGGTCGAATATCTTGGGCAAGTAGGCCTCGGGCCATTTGCGGATGCCGGGGATGCGCGAGCCATCGCTCGGTTGGGCACCGATGATGCGCACGGCCGGGTTCTTTTCCTTCAGGAATTGAGAGACGCCGGTGATGGTGCCGGTGGTGCCCATGGCGCTGACGAAGTGGGTGACCTGGCCGTGCGTGTCGGCCCAGATTTCCGGGCCAGTGGTCTCGTAATGGATGCGCGGGTTGTCTTCGTTGGCGAACTGGTCAAGCACCAGGCCTTTGCCATCGCGCACCATCTGGTCGGCCAGGTCGCGGGCGTATTCCATGCCGCCGCTTTTGGGCGTGAGGATGAGCTCGGCGCCGAAGGCCTTCATGGTCTGGGCGCGCTCGACACTGAGGTCCTCCGGCATGATCAACACCATGCGGTAGCCACGGATGGCGGCGGCCATGGCCAGGGCGATGCCGGTGTTGCCCGAGGTGGCTTCGATGAGCGTGTCGCCGGGCTTGATCTGGCCGCGTTCTTCGGCGCGGCGGATCATGCTGATGGCGGGGCGGTCCTTGACCGAGCCAGCGGGGTTGTTGCCTTCGAGCTTGGCCAGGATGACGTTGCCGCGCGCGTCGTTGTCGGCGCCGGGAATGCGTTGCAGGCGGACCATCGGGGTCTTGCCGATGACGTCTTCGAGCGTGGGGTAGTTCATCGTGTCGAACGGGTTCAGCGGTGTGGGTTGGCCGCCATTGTCGCAGGCAACAAAAAACCCGCCAGGCCTGCACGGCATGCGGGTTTTGATTGATCAGGTGGTGCCCCGGGCCGGACTCGAACCGGCACTCCTTGCGGAACCGGATTTTGAATCCGGCGCGTCTACCAATTTCACCACCAGGGCTCTGACGTGAAGGGGTCGAAGTCTAGCATAGAAAACCCACGCTCCCGGGCCGGCCAGGCAGGCTCAGGGTGGCGGTGTTGGGCGGGGTCTGGGCCAGGATGCGGCCCGCGCGGATGACGTGCAAGCGGGTGGCGCGCAGGCGGATGGCTTCGACCGGATCGCGGGCTTGCAGCACGACGAGGTCGGCGCGGCAGCCCACGTCCAGGCCATAGCCCTGCAGGCCGAGGATGCGCGCGGGCGTGGTGGTGACGGCCTCGAAGCACTGGCGCATCGCCGCCTGGCTGGTCATCTGCGCCACGTGCAAACCCATGTGGGCCACTTCGAGCATGTCGCCGCTGCCCATGCCGTACCAGGGGTCCATCACGCAGTCGTGGCCAAAGGCAACGTCGATGCCTTGCGCGATCAACTCGGGCACGCGGGTCATGCCGCGTCGCTTTGGATAGGTGTCGTGCCGGCCTTGCAGGGTGATGTTGATGAGCGGGTTGGCGATGGCCGCCACGCCGGCTTCCTTGATCAGGGGCAGCAGCTTGCTGACGTAGTAGTTGTCCATGCTGTGCATGGAGGTGAGGTGCGAGCCGGCCACCCTGCCCTGCAGGCCCAGGCGCTGCGAGTGATACGCCAGGGTCTCGATGTGGCGGGACATCGGGTCGTCGGTTTCGTCGCAGTGCATGTCGACGCGCAGGCCGCGTTCGGCGGCAAGTTCGCAGAGGATGCGCACGGACTCGGCACCATCGTGCATGGTGCGTTCGAAATGCGGAATGCCGCCGACCACGTCCACGCCCAGGTCGAGGGCGCGCTTGAGTTGCGCCATCGCGTTGTGGCCACGCAGGACGCCGTCTTGCGGAAAGGCCACAAGTTGCAGATCGAGGTAAGGCTTGACGCGTTCGCGCACGTGCAGCAGGGCTTCGACGGCCAGCAGCTTGGGGTCGCAGACGTCGACGTGGGAACGGATGGCGAGCAGGCCTTTGGCGACGGCCCAGTCGCAGTAGGCCATGGCGCGTTCGACCAACGCGTCTTGCGTGAGCTTGGGTTTGAGTTCACCCCACAGGGCGATGCCTTCCAGCAAGGTGCCCGACTGGTTGACGCGGGGCTGGCCGTAGCTGAGGGTCGAGTCCATGTGGAAGTGGGCATCGACGAAAGGCGGGCTGACGAGTTGGCCGGCCACATCGATCTCTTGCCCGGCAGGCGTGGACAGCGCGGACTGCACGACCACGATCTGGCCGCCCTGGATGCCGATGTCCTGGTCGGTTCGGCCGTCGGGCAAGTTGCAATGTCGAAGGATGAGGTCCAGCACGAACGGCTCCTGGCGGTGAGTTGCCAAGGAGCCTAGCAGGCTTCACGCCAAGCGGCTCGAAGCCGCTTGCTCATGCCGTTCAGAAAGTTTCCCAGTCGTCCGAGTGAGCAGGCGCCGTGGCTTTGGCCATGACGGGTTCGGACGGGGCGATGGCCGGCGTTTTGACTTTGGGCGCCATGGGCTTGGGAGCCGTCGGGGCCTTGGCTTGCACCTTGGCAACAGGCTTGGTCGGCGCGCCATTTTGGTGCAGCGCAGGAGTCGGCACGGAGGGTGCGGCAGGAGCCGCCTGCGTTGAAGGCACCGATTGCAAGGTCTTGAAGGCCGCCACCGATTGGGCCAGCGCTTGCGCTTGCGCGCTCAGGCTCTCGGCCGCCGCCGTGCTTTCCTCGACCAGCGCGGCATTCTGCTGCGTGGTCTGGTCCAACTGGCCAATGGCCTGGTTGATTTGACCGATGCCCTGGCTTTGCTCGGTGCTGGCATGGGCGATCTCGCCCACCAAGTCGGTGACCTTGCGCACCTGCAAGACCACGTCGTTCATGGTCGTGCCCGCGGCACTGACCAGGTCACTGCCGGCGTTGATCTGCTCAACGCTGTCGCTGATGAGGGTCTTGATCTCGCGCGCGGCCTGCGCGCTGCGCTGGGCCAGCGACCGGACTTCGCCAGCCACCACGGCAAAGCCGCGGCCTTGCTCGCCGGCACGCGCGGCTTCGACAGCGGCGTTCAAGGCCAGGATGTTGGTCTGGAAAGCAATGCCGTCGATGACGCCAATGATGTCGGCGATCTTCTTGCTGGACGCCTGGATGCCGCTCATGGTGTTGACCACCTGGCTGACGACCTCGCCCCCGCGCATGGCCACTTCGGACGCCGCGCTGGCCAGTTGATTGGCCTGGCGCGCGTTGTCGGCGTTGGTGCGCACGGTGCCGGACATCTGCTCGACCGAGGCCGCCGTCTGCTCCAGGCTGGAGGCTTGGTTCTCGGTGCGCGAGCTCAAGTCCAGGTTGCCATGGGCGATCTGGGCCGATGCCGTGGCCACGGATTCCGCGCCTGCGCGCACCTTGGACACGGTGCCCGCGAAGCTGTCGATCATCTGTGCCAGAGCGCGCTGCATGATGCCGATTTCGTCCCGGCGATCGGAATGGATGGTCTGGGTGAGGTCGCCTCCGGCCACGGCTTGCAGCACTTCGGCGGTCCGGCGCACCGGCACCGAGATGATCTGCGCCATGTACATTGCCAGGACCATGCCCACCGCCACGGCCAGCACCACCACGACCAGGATGGCCCAACGGGCGCTGTTGTAGATGCCATCGACCTGCAGGCCGGCCTCATTGCCGCCCTTCACGTTCATCAGCACCAGTTGATCCAGCTTTTCATTGGCCTGGACGAACAGCTGCTGGCTGCGCCCCAAAAGGCGGGACCTGGCCGCGTCATGCTGATCGGCCTTGACCAACTTGACAATCTCCTGGTGCTCGCCCAGGTAGGCGGCCCAATCCTGTTTGAACGCGTCCCAAAGTGCCTTTTCAGCGGGGCTGGAGATCAGCTTGACGTATTGCGCTTCGCTTTTCTGCAGATCGCTCGAAGCCAACGCCATGTCTTTCTCGGCCTGCTGGCTTTCCGCCGCATCACCAGCGGACACCAACTGGAAATCACTCAGGCGCAAATCGGCCACGCCCGTGCTGTGGGCGGAGACGGCCTGGATGCTGGGCATCCAGTTGTGAACAACTTCGGTCGACTGCTCGTTGACGGCACCCAGCTTGAGCACGGAGAACACGCCCAACAGCAAGGTCATGGTCAACACCACCGCGAAAGACAACGTCAGCTTGGCGCGCAGACGCAAATTGGCAAACCACGACATCGCAACATTCCTCAAAGATCAGGTTTTCGGCAGTGTGCGCAAGAAACCTGATGCCCGATGGAACGATGCGTGGCCGAATCGCGGCCAATTCCCGGAATCAGAGGGTGCCGAAAATGCGGTCACCGGCGTCGCCCAGGCCGGGCACGATGTAACCGTGGTCGTTGAGGTGGCTGTCGAGCGCGGCGGTGATGATGGGCACGTCGGGGTGGTGCTTTTGCATGTTGGCGACGCCTTCGGGCGCGGTCAGCAGGCACAGCAGCTTGATGCTCTGGCAGCCGCACTCCTTGATGCGGTCGATGGCGGCGACGGCCGAGTTGCCCGTGGCGAGCATGGGGTCGACCACGATCACCTGGCGCTCGGCGATGTCGCTCGGGACCTTGAAGTAGTACTCGACGGGCTCCAGCGTGCCCGGGTCGCGGTACAGGCCGATGTGGCCGATGCGGGCCAGCGGCAGCAGCGACAGGAGGCCATCGACCATGCCGTTGCCGGCACGCAGGATGGAGACCAGGCACAACTTCTTGCCGCTGATGACCGGCGAATCGAAGGTGGTGACGGGGGTGGGCGTGGACAGCAGCTCGGTGGGCAGGTCGCGGGTGGCCTCGTAGGCCAGCATCTGGCTGACCTCGCGCAGCAGGCTGCGGAAGCTCTCGGTGTTGGTGTCCTTGTTGCGCAGCCAGGTGAGCTTGTGCTGCACCAGGGGGTGGTCGATCACGAAGAGGTTCGGGAAATCATGGGCCATCGTCTTGTCCTCGCTATCGTTGGTCGTTCAATCAGAACACGGTGCCGTCGCTCTCGATGAGCACCGGCGGCACACCGCCCGGGCGCTTGGCCAGGGCGATTTTGCGCCCAGCCGCCCAGGTGCCACCTTCCAGCACGCGGGCCAGGGGGAATTGCTCCAGGCTCAGGCCCAGCTCGCCGCGCACGGCTTCGGCCAGGTGGTCCAGGATGGCCACGGTCAGGGCGCGCCATTCGACGATGGGTTCGGCATCGACGGTCCAGCGCTGGGTGTGGAAGCTCCGGTCGCGGGCTTGCAAAACGCCCAGGTCGAGCAGCAGGCCGCCATTGCGGTATTCGGGCAGGCCGGTGAGCTCGTCCAGGTCGGTGATGGTGAGGCCGGCGTCTTCCAGGGGCTCGAGCATCGAATAGGTCAGCCACTGGCTGAGCTTGTGGAAAGGCACCCAGCCATCGGGCGCATTGGGGTGGCGCCAGCAATCGCCCAGGTTGACGCCGTTCAACTGGTGGCGGCCGGACCAGATGTCGCCCAGGGTGTTGAGCAGCAGTGTCAGCACGGCGGTGGCCTTGACCTTGCCAGTGGGCGCGTGGCGAAACAAGGTATCGACCAGGTGGCCGGGGCGCAGCAGGCCCGGCGCATCGGGACGGCCATAGACGGTGGGATGCTGCTCCAGCGCCAGTGACAGCCGGCGGAGCAGGTCGGCGCGGCCTTCCAGCCCGACCAGTGGATTGTCGGTGCGCACCTGCAGGGCTTGCCCCACCGCGGCGGCATCCACCAGGGCCAAGGCCTGGGCATCGGCCTGCGTGGGATGCTGCGGGTTGCTGGACAAGGCGCCCTTGGCCCACCAGCGCAGGCTGGCCACGCCCAGCCCTTCCGAGCGGCTCAGGGTCTGGCCGGTTTCCGCGTCGGCATAGCTCCAGGCGGCGCCAGCACCCGCGTCCAGCAAGACGCTGATGACGACCAGGTCGATGCGCGCCCGGGCCCGCTCCAGGCGCGCGGCGTGGCCGTCCAAACCATGTTGGTGGGACACCATGGCCCAGCGGTCCAGGCCACCGGCCTCGAAGTGGCGCCAACGGCTGTGATACGGCACTTGCAAGTCCGGGTACTGGTCGCGGATGACACCGGCCACGTAGGCGGCGGCCACGGCCATGCGCTCGGGGTGCCAGGTGAAATGGGCCGATTGCCCCGCCTGGGCCGCGGCCATCAGGGCCGATGCGCTGCGGCGAACGGCCTGGGCACTCAACAAGGATGCGGGCGCGACCGATGAGCTGGACGAAGAGACGCCGCCCTGCCCCGGCGCGCGAACGGGTGCTTGCATGTTCATGGCGGTCATTCCATCAGGCCTCGCCCCTTGGGCAGGGCCAGCTCGGTCGCATCGGGGGTGTAATGGGAGAAATAACCGGCCGCTTTCTTGGCGTCCATCTCGACCTGGGCATCCGCAGGGATCAGCTCTTCGGGGATCGGCACGCGCTCGACCACCTCGATGCCCTGTTCGACCAGCGCGCCGTGCTTCATGTCGCTCATCGAGGCCCAGCGGTCGATGCGCTTGATGCCCAGCCAGTGGAAGACGTCGGGCATCAACTGCTGGAAGCGCATGTCCTGCACGCCCGCCACGCATTCGGTGCGCGCGAAGTAGGTTTCGGCGCGGTCACCGCCCACCTGGCGCTTGCGCGCGTTGTAGACCAGGAACTTGGTGACCTCGCCCAAGGCGCGGCCTTCCTTGCGGTTGTAGATGACGAGGCCGACGCCGCCTTGTTGCGCCATCTCGATGCAGACCTCGATGCCGTGGGCCAGGTAAGGCCGGCAGGTGCAGATGTCGGAGCCGAACACGTCGGAGCCATTGCATTCGTCGTGAACGCGGCAGGCCACCTTGGTGGACACCTGCCCCAGTTTGGCGACATCGCCAAAGAAATACAGCGTCATGCCACCAATGGGGGGCAGGAACACTTTCAGGTCAGGCCGGGTGACCAGTTCGGGGAACATGCCCGCCGTCTGCTCGAACAGGTTGCGGCGCAAGGCGCTTTCCTTGATGCCGAAGCGTTCGGCCAGTCCGGGCAGGTGCCAGACCGGATCGATGGCGGCCTTGGTGACCTTGACGTCGCCATTGGCCGCCAGGATGTCGCCATCGGGCTTGAGCCGGCCTGACGCGATGGCCGCGACCAACTCGGGCATGTTGATGTGCGCCTTGGTGATGGCGATCGTGGGGCGTACATCCAGGCCCGCCGCGATCTGTTCGGCGAAAGCCACCGAGACCATGTGCCCCCAGGGATCGAGGGAGACGATCTTTTGCGCGTCCGCCCACTGGGGGTGCGGGCCGATGCTTTCAACCGGTGAGGTGTTGGTGAGGTCGGGCTTGTGGTCGCGCTGCAAGGCGCCGGACGCCACGGCCAGTGCGCGGTAAACCGAATACGCTCCCGAGTGTGTCCCGATGACATTGCGCTGAGCCGGGCTGCCCACGCTGCCGACCAGGGGCCCTCGCTCGGCCGCCGTGGGCGCCCCCCAGTGAACAGCGGCAGGGCTGCCGGGCCCGCCACCATGGCGGTTGGGGTGCGACGTGAGCACGATGTGGGCGGACATGGTCGTGGTCTCCAGCGGTGGTGTGGCGCCGTCGATGTGCGGTGCCTGTCCAGACCATAGCGAGTTGCGTGCCAGCCCGCTGTGACCGATTGCCGGCCCAAGCCTGAAATTGAAGTTCGCGCCGTGATCAATCACGGCGAATGAGGACGTTCAAGGGGCTCTATGATGGGTGTTCCTTCAGACACCACAAGCCTTGCCCGCATGCCACCTCTGCCACCGATCACCCAGGCGCTCCTGCTCATCAACGTTGCGCTGTTCTGCATTGACGAAGCCCTGGGACACGTTTTGTCGTTCTGGCTGGCGTTGTGGCCCCTGGAGTCGACCCAGTTCTACCCCTGGCAGGTGGTGACCTACGGCTTCATGCACGGCTCGCTCACCCACCTGTTCTTCAACATGATGGGCATCTGGATGTTCGGCGCCGAGTTGGAGCGGGTCTGGGGTGCCAAGCGCTACAGCCAGTTCATGCTGGCCAGCATTTTCACGGCGGCCCTCACGCAGTTGCTGATGTCACAGCTGAATGGTTCGATGAACCCCACGGTGGGCATCTCCGGTGGCTTGTTCGGCCTGCTGCTGGCCTTCGGGATGATGTTCCCCAACCGCATCATCGTGCCGCTGATCCCCCCCATCCCGATGAAGGCCAAGGTCTTCGTGGCCATTTTCGGCGGGCTTGAACTGATCCTGGGCGTGACCGGGACGCAAGCCGGCGTGGCCCACTTCGCCCACCTGGGCGGCATGCTGGGCGGCTGGCTCATGATCCGCTACTGGCGCGGCCAACCCCCCTTCCCGCCCAAGCGCCGGGGCGGCCGCCCTCACTGATTTTTTCGGTAAGACGACAAAGCGATGCCCGCCGCGATGAGCAGCAGGGCACAGGGGTGGTACCACCGGGGGCTCTGCCCCAGCAGCAGCGCCGACCACAAGGCTGCGAAGATCGGGGTCAGGTTGCCGAAAAAAGCCGCCACCGTCGGCCCGACCGCCTGCACGCCCAGGCCCCAGCTTCGGTAAGCCAGGATCGACGGGCCCACGGCGATGAACACCAGGCCCACGACCAGGCGCACGCCGGGTGACCAGGCATTGAGGCGGTCGATGGCGGACACGACGGGCTGAACCGACGCCGAAGCATCCACCGACGCAGGCATGGCCGCCCACTCCGCGCCGCTGCACAGCAGGGCCCACGCCAGGCCGAACAGCACTTGCAGGAACAGGAACTCGGCCCAGTCCCACCCGGGCCGCTGCCCACCCGACATCGACGCGGGCGGCCGCGCCAGCAGCCAACTGTAGAAGGCCCAGGCCAGGCTGGCCAACAGCATCAGCAGGTCGCCCGGCACCAATTGCACTTGCTGCAAGGTGCGCCACTGCCCCTGCGAAATGACCAGCAGCACGCCCAACACCGACAGGACCGCGCCGCCCCACTGCCGCCGCCCAACGGCCTGGCCAAAGCACACCGCGCCCACCAACATCATCCAGACTGGGATGCTGGCGCCGATCAGGGTGACGTTCAAGGGCGAGGATGTTTTCAGGGCCAGGTACTGCAAAGCGTTGTAGCTGCCCACGCCCAGGGAACCGATCAGGGCCAGGTAGGCCCAGCGCCTGCGCACGTCGCCAGGCCTTTGAAACACCCGCCAGGCCAGGGGTGCCAGCAACAGGGCCACCAGCGCCCAGCGCGTGGCATTCATCAGCACCGGCGGCATGATGCCGACCAACAGTCGGCCCACCACGGCATTGCCTGCCCACATGAAAGGCGGCAAGGTCAGGTACAGCAGGGTTCGGGCGTCGAGCTTCAAGGCGGGCCACCAAAAGGTGAGCCCGCCATTAGATCAGAGGGGCCTCAGGCGCGCGTGCCGCCACGGATGGTGTTGTCGGTGATGACCTTGCCGGCGTTCGGACCGCTGAGCGCCGCTCAGGTCGGCCGCGGAGTTGACCGCTGAATGTGTCACTCCTGGCTGGTTGCAAAGGCCGGCCGACGTCATGGCATGTCGCACCGGCAACCACAACTAGGCTTGGAATGTGACTTGGGATGCAGCTTGGCCGTTTATTTTTTGACGGCGGTGGAACAAATTGTCCAGCGCCACGTACACCACCGGCGTCGAATACAAGGTGAGCACCTGGCTGACCAGCAGCCCGCCGACCACCGCGAAACCCAGGGGTTGGCGCAGTTCGGCGCCCGTGCCCAGGCCCAGCATCAGGGGGATGGCCGCCAGCAGCGCCGCGATCGTGGTCATCAGGATGGGCCTGAAACGGGCCAGACAGGCCTCGTGGATGGCCTCGGACGGCGACAGGCCGCGCTCGCGCTGGGCCTGCAAGGCGAAATCCACCAGCATGATCCCGTTTTTCTTGACGATGCCGATGAGCAGAACCAGGCCGATCAGCGCCATGATCGAGAAGTCCATGCCACTGACCCACAACAGCACCACCGCGCCCAGGCCAGCGGAGGGCAAGGTCGACAGGATGGTCAGCGGGTGCACGAAGCTTTCATACAGCACGCCCAGGATGATGTAGACCGCCAGCACCGCCGCCAGGATCAGGTAGGGCTGCGAGGCCAGCGAGTCCTGGAAAGCCTGGGCCGCACCCTGGAAGCGGCCCGACACGCTGGCGGGCATGGCGAGCTCGGCGCGCGCCTGCTCAACCAGCGTGACCGCCTCGCCCAGCGACACCCCCGGCGACAGGTTGAACGACAGGTTCACCGCCGGCGACATGCCGTTGTGCGCGATGCTCACGGGCCCGTTGTCGAGCGGTTCGATCCTGGCAACCTCGGCCAGGGGCACCATCTGCCCGGTTTTGGGCGAGCGCAGGTACAGCCAGGTGAGGCTGTCGCCGCGCCCACGCAGGGCAGGGTCGATCTCGAGCACCACTTGGTACTGCGTGACCTCGGTCTGGACCTCGCCGATCTGGCGCTGGCCATAGGCGTTGTAGAGCAGCTGGTTGATGTCGTCCACGTTCAGGCCATAGCGGGCCGCCGCCTGCCGGTCGATGGTCAGGCGGGCCACGCCGGCGCCCATCTGCAGGTCGTTGGACACGTCGCGGAACTGGGGCAGCTTGAGCAGGCGCTCGGTCAGCTTGTCGGACCAGGTGGCCAGCTCCTCGCTGTGGTTGCTTTGCAGGGCGTATTGGTACTGCGTGCGCGAAGAGCCGGTGCCCAGGTTGATGTCCTGGGCCGCCCGCATGAAAAGCACCACGCCGGGCACCTGGGCCAGCTTGGGCCGCAGGCGGTCGATCAGACCCTGCACCGACACATCGCGCTCACCCCGGTCTTTCAGCGAGACGAAGAAGCGCCCCGTCGACATGTTCGCGCTGCCGCCGTTGCCGCCCACCGAATGCGCGATGGTCAGCACCGCTGGGTCCTTGGCCACGATCTCGGCGAGTTGTTTGTGCTTGGCCACCATGTCGTCGTAAGACATGTCCTGCGCGCCCTGGCTGGTGCCATACAGGAAGGCCGTGTCCTGCAAGGGGAAGAAGCCCTTGGGCACGCCCACATAGCCCGCCACCGCCAGCCCCAAGGTGGCAAAGAACGCGGCGAGCACGGTCCGTGGGTGGGCCAGGCTCCAGCCCAGGCTCCGGTCATAGGCCGCGATCACACCGCTCAACCAATCCCGGTCCTGGTGCTTGGGCGCGTGCGTCATGAAGCGGGACGCCATCATGGGCGCCAGCGTGAGCGAGGCCACCACCGACACCAGGATGGCCACGGTGACCGTGAGCGCGAACTCGCTGAACAGGCGGCCCACCATGCCCCCCATGAAGAGCAGCGGGATGAAGGCCGCGATCAGCGAGATGCTGATGGACACCACTGTGAACCCGATCTCGGCCGAGCCTTGCAAAGCGGCCTGGCGCATGGGAACACCCGCCTCGAGGTGCCGGTGGATGTTCTCGACCACCACGATGGCATCGTCCACCACGAAGCCGACCGCGATGATCAGCGCCACCAGCGTCAGGTTGTTCAGGCTGAAGCCCAGCACGTACATGGCGGCAATGGTGGACACGAGCGCCACGCCCAGCACGGCCGTGACGATGAGGGTGGCCGACACCTGCCTCAGGAAGAGTCCCATCACGACCACCACCAGCACCACGGTCACGGCCAGGGTGATCTCGACCTCGTGCAGCGACGAGCGGATGGTGCGGGTGCGGTCGCTGAGCACGCTGACCTCGACGCTGGCGGGCAGGCGCTCTTTCAGGCGCGGCAAGGCCGCCAGCACGCGGTCCACCGTGGCCACGATGTTGGCGTCGGGCTGGCGCTTGATGATCAGGCCCAGGCCTTCGCGGCCGTTCTGCCAGCTCCTCACGTAGTCGTTCTCGGCGCCGTCCAGCACCTTGGCGACGTCGCCCACGCGCACGGGCACGCCGTCGCGGTCGGTGATCACCACGTCGGCGTAGTCCCTGGACTTGTAGAGCTGGTCATTGGTGGCCAGGGTGGCGTTGCGGTCCGTCCCGACCAGCACGCCCTTGGGCTGGTTCACACTGGCCTTCTGCACGGCGGCGCGGATGTCCGCCAGGGTCAGGCCGTGGGCAGCCAAGCTGGCAGGAGAGGCCTGGATGCGGATGGCGGGCTTTTGCTGGCCGGCGATGCCGACATCGGCGATGCCTTCGATCTGGCTGAGCTGGCGGGTCAGCACCGTCTCGGTGAGGTCGCTGAGTTCGGTCAGTGACAGCACGTCGGAGTTCACGGCCAGCACGAGGATGGGGCTGTCGTTCGGATTGTCCTTGCGCCAGGTGGGCAGCGAAGGCATGTCGTTGGGCAGCTTGCCCGCCACCGCGTTGATGGCCGATTGCACTTCCTGCGCGGCCGCCGTGATGTTCTTGTTCAGCGTGAACTGCAGGGTGATGTTGGTCGAGCCGAGGGTGCTGCTCGACGTCATCTCGGTGACCCCGGGGACGCCACTGAGCGCGACCTCCAGGGGCGTGGCCACGGCCGCGGCCATGGTGTCGGGACTGGCGCCCGGCAATTGCGCCGAGATCTGGATGGTGGGGTACTCCGCCTGCGGCAGCGGCGCGATCGACAGGCGCGGAAAGGCGAAGACGCCAAGCAGCACCAGCGCCAGCGCCATCAGGGTGGTGGCGACCGGGTGGTCGATGAACCAGGCCGAGACGTTGACGCGCCCCTTGGCCGCTGATGCGGGATGTGGGCCGGCCATGGTCAGGCCTTCCCGGCGTCGAGCACGCGCACGGCCGTCGCGGGCTTGAGGCGAGACTGGCCATCGATGACGATCTGGTCACCCGGGCCGATGGCCGAGCCGGACTTCTCGCCGGCCTGGGTGTCGACCGCCAGCACGGCGCGCTCGTCGTTCTGCCAACGCACGGTCACGGGCACCATCTGGGCCTTGCCCTGGCTGACACGCCAGACAAAGCTGCCGCGCAGGCCGCGCTGCACCGCCGCCGATGGCACCACCAGCGCCTGTGGCAATTGGCCCGTGACCAGGGTGACGGCGACGAATTGCCCCGGCCACAGTGTTTCGGCGGTGTTGGGCACCTGGGCCTTCAATCGCAGGGAGCCGCTGCCAGCGTCGACATGGTTGTCGGCCGTGAGCAAGCGGCCTTGCGCCAGTTCAAGACCGCGCTCCTGGTCGGTCACGCGCACCACGGCGCCGCCACCGGTTTTCAGGGCCGCGCGCACATCGGCCAGGCGGGTTTGCGGTGCGGAGAACACGATGGCCATGGGCTGGGTCTGCACCACGGTGACCAGGCCCTCGGCATCGCCCGGCCGCACGAAGTTGCCAGCGTCCACGGCCCGCAGGCCCACGCGCCCCTCCACGGGCGAGGTGATGACGGTGTAGGACAGCTGCACGCGCGCCGCCGTCAAGGCCGCCTCTTGGGCCTGGATCTGGGATTGCAACTGCGCCACGACCGCGGCCTGCTGGTCGCGCTGCTGGACCGGCACGGCGGCCTGGGCGGCCAGGCCTTCATAGCGCTTCAGGTCGGACCGGGCCAGTTGCAGCTGGGCATGCAGCCGGGACAATTCGGCCTCGGCCTGGGCCAGTTGTGCCCGCAAGGATCGATCGTCCAACCTGGCCAGCACCTGGCCTTTGGACACGCGCTGGCCTTCGGTGAAGCGAACTTCGGTGAGCATGCCCTCGATCTGGGGGCGCACCACCACCTGGTGCAAGGACTGGACATGGCCCACGACCTGGAGCTCCTGGGGCACGTCTTGCTGCTCGGCCAACACCACCCGGACCGGGACGCCCGGCGGCGGCTTGGGCGTGGGCGCCGCCTGCAGGCGCGGCGACCAAGGCACGGTCACCACTGCCAGCACACCCCCTGCGACCAGAAGGCCTCCCAACCACCACCGACTCGACGCCAACATACCTGTCCCTTGATTCAAGCACACGCCTGGCTTCCTCGCCAGGCCGGCGTGATGGTAAAGGGGTGTCGGCCGCCTCGTCTTAAGACTTTGGCATATCGATATTCAGCTTTTGCGCACCCGGCGCAATTCGTCCAGGATCAGCAGACCCGCGCCAATGGTGATGCCGCAATCGGCCACATTGAAGGCCGGGAAGTGGCCGCCCGGGAACAGCGGCGACAGGACGTTCCAGTGGAAATCCAGGAAGTCGACCACGTAGCCATGGACGAGGCGGTCGACCACATTGCCCACCGCGCCAGCCAGGATCAGCGACAGCGCCCAGGCGAACATCTTCTGCTGCCCGTGCTGGCGCAGCATGTAGACAATGAAGCCCGCGGCCAAGAACCCCAGGCCCACGAAGAACCAGCGCTGCCACCCGCCCGCACCAGCCAGGAAGGAAAACGCCGCGCCCGTGTTGTGCGCCCGCACGATGTTGAAGAAACCGGTGACGTGTCGGCTGTCGCCATGCTGGAAGAAGCCGACGATCAAGGTCTTGGTGAACTGGTCCAGCAAGAAGATGACGAGGGCGATGCCCAGCCAGGGCCAGAGGCCCGCCGAGCCGCCGCTTGATTTGCGCGTCGCCATGGTCAAGCCACCTCGCGGGTTTCACCCTCGCCGAACAGGTTGCTGACGCAGCGGCCGCACAGGGTCGCGTACTGCGGGTCGCTGCCGACGTCGTCGCGGTAGTGCCAGCAACGCTCGCACTTGGTCTGCGTCGACGGCGTGACCTGCACGGCCAGCGCATCGCCCGCCGCCAGGCTGGCCTTGGACGTGATCAGCACGAACTTCAGGTCTTCGCCCAGCGAGGCCAGCAAGGCGTGGTCCGCGGCACCGGCGGTCACGGTGACCTCGGCCTGCAAAGAAGCGCCGACCTGGCCTTGCGTGCGCACGGCCTCGATGTCCTTGTTGACCTGCTCGCGGATCTCCTTGACGCGCGCCCACTTGGGCAGCAGCGCGGCCTCCGTCTCGCCGAAGTCCCAGTAGGTTTCGGTGAAGATGGTCTCGCCCTGCTTGAGCACTTGCCAGGCTTCCTCGGCCGTGAAGCTGAGGAAAGGCGCCATCCAGCGCAGCATGGCTTGCGTGATCTGGTACAGCGCGGTTTGGGCGCTGCGGCGGGCCAGGCTTTTGGCGCCCGTGGTGTAGAGGCGGTCCTTCAGCACGTCGAGGTAGAAGGCGCCGAGGTCTTCGGAGCAATACACCTGCAGCTTGCCGACCACGGGGTGGAACTCGTAGCGCTCGTAGTGGGCCAGGATGTCGGCTTGCAGCTCGGCGGCGCGCGCCAGGGCGTGGCGGTCGATCTCCAGCAGATCGCTGGCGGGCACGGCGTCCTTGGCAAAGTCGAAGTCGGACGTGTTGGCCAGCAGGAAGCGCAGGGTGTTGCGGATGCGGCGGTAGCCGTCGACCACGCGCGCCAGGATCTTGTCGTCGCCAGCGATGTCGCCCGAATAGTCGCTGGACGCGACCCACAGGCGGATGATCTCGGCGCCGAGCTTCTTGCTGGTCTCTTGCGGGTCCACGCCATTGCCAAGCGACTTGCTCATCTTGCGGCCCTGGCTGTCCACCGTGAAGCCGTGCGTGAGCAGGCCCTTGTAGGGCGCGCGGCCGTAGATGGCGCTGGCCACCAGCAAGGAACTGTGGAACCAGCCTCGGTGCTGGTCGTGGCCTTCCAGGTACAGGTCGGCCTCGGCACCTTGGGGGTGGCCGGCGTTGGGGTGGCTGCCGAACTCGGGGTTCAGCACGTGGAAGAAGGACGAGCCCGAGTCGAACCACACGTCGAGGATGTCGGTGGACTTGCTGTAGTTTTCAGCCGAATGTTCACCGGACACGCCCAGCCACTCAGCCGGGTCCAGCTTGGACCAGGCTTCGACGCCGCCCTGCTGCACCAGGTCAATGGCGCGGTCGATGAAGGCCATGGTCTCGGGGTGCAATTCGCCCGTCACCTTGTGCAGGAAGAAAGGCAGTGGCACACCCCAGTTGCGCTGGCGGCTGATGCACCAGTCGGGTCGGTTGGCGATCATGTCGCGCAGGCGCACGCGGCCGTTCTCGGGGTAGAAGGCGGTCTGGTCGATGGCGTCCAACGCGATCTGGCGCAGGGTCTTGTCGGCCTTGTTCGTGGTGAACACGCCCTCGCCTTCGTCCATGCGCACGAACCATTGCGCGGCGGCCCGGAAGATCACCGGCTTCTTGTGGCGCCAGCAATGCGGGTAGCTGTGAGTGATCTCGCTGGAAGCCAGCAAGCGGCCGTGTTCGCGCAGCGTCTCGATGATGACGGGGGCGGCCTTCCAGATGTGCTGGCCGCCGAACAAGGGCAGCTCGGCCTCGTAGACGCCGTGCCCTTGCACGGGGTTGAGGATGTCGTCGAAGGACAGGCCGTGGGCCAGGCAAGACTGGAAGTCGTCCACGCCATAGGCGGGCGCGGCGTGCACGATGCCGGTGCCGTCTTCGGCGCTGACGTAGTCGGCCAGGTAGATGGGGGCTTCGCGGTCGTAGCCCTTGTCCACATGGGCCAGCGGGTGCTTGAACTTGAGGTTCTCAAGCTTGGCGCCGGTGGTGGTAGCGATGACCTTGACCTGCTCAGGCGCGAAGCCGTAGCGGGCCGCGGCCTTCTCGACCAGCGATTCGGCCAGGACCAGCAGGCCGCGCGGCGTGTCGACCAGGGCGTAGCTCAGCTCGGGGTGCACGTTGAGCGCCTGGTTGGCGGGGATGGTCCAGGCGGTGGTGGTCCAGATGACGGCGAAGGCTTCCTTGTCGAGGCTGCTCAAGCCAAACGCGGCGGCCAGCTTCTCAGGCTCGGCGCTCAGGAACTGCACGTCCAAGGTCTGCGACTTCTTGTCGGCGTATTCGATCTCGAACTCGGCCAGCGAGGAGCCGCAGTCGAAGCACCAGTACACCGGCTTCAAACCCCGGTAGACGAAGCCACGCTCGATGATCTTCTTCAAAGCGCGGATCTCGCCGGCTTCGTTGCCGAAGTCCATCGTGCGGTAGGGATGGTCCCAGTCGGCCAGCACGCCCAGGCGCTTGAAATCGGTGCGCTGCAGGTCGACCTGCTCGCCAGCGTAGGCGCGCGCCTTGGCCTGCACGTCGTCGCGGCTGAGGTTGCGGCCGAAGGTCTTCTCGATCTGGTTCTCGATCGGCAGGCCGTGGCAATCCCAGCCGGGCACGTACATGGCGTCCAGCCCCTTGAGCTGGCGCGCCTTCACGATCATGTCCTTCAGGATCTTGTTGACGGCGTGGCCCATGTGGATCTGGCCGTTGGCGTAGGGCGGGCCATCGTGCAGCACGAACTTGGGCGCGCCGCAGCGGGCGTCGCGCAGCTTCTTGTAGATGCCCTGGTCTTCCCATTGTTTGGCCCAGCCCGGCTCGCGCTTGGGCAGGTCGCCGCGCATCGGGAAGGGGGTGTCGGGCATGTTCAGCGTGGCGCGGTAGGCGCTGCCGGCTTGGCTTTTGTCGTCTTGGCTCATGTCGATCTCGGTCCGTGTGGTGGACCTGTGGGCATCTGGGGGGCATCGCCGACCGACTCGGCGTGTGCTGGGGCGACGGGGTGCGGGCTGTCCGCTGGCTCAAGGCCGGCGGATCGGTCAGCCCGCGTCAAATTCGGTCGCGGGTGGTCTGGCGGCCCTGGGCCTGGAAAAAGGCCTTGGCATCGGAAATGTCCTGTTGGATGGCGGCCTGCAAGGCTTCCAGCCCGTCATAGCGGGCTTCGTCTCGGAGTTTGTGCAGCAGTTCCACCCGGACGATTTTACCGTAGCCGCCCTCGATGCCCAGATTGGAGGGCCAATCGAAGCAA
Organism: Aquabacterium sp.; assembly: GCF_050725395.1. Classification (GTDB taxonomy): domain Bacteria; phylum Pseudomonadota; class Gammaproteobacteria; order Burkholderiales; family Burkholderiaceae_C; genus Aquabacterium. Next base: position 64,320 of record NZ_JBOHHL010000021.1, read on the forward strand.
TGGACCTCGAGCAGCACCCGGCCGGCGTCTTCCACCGTGGGGCGCACGCCCAGGCTCGCAACCCCGTCCAGCGGCTGCGGGGCCAGGCCGTGGGTGCGGACCACGAAAATACCCCGCGTGGCCGGTTTCTGGTGGCCGAAGCGCACGTTCATCGTCCGGCAACCCAGGTCGCGGCCCAGTTTCTGGCCGTGGATGACGTGGCCGCTGATGCTGTAGGGACGGCCCAGCAGGGCAGCGGCCTTGGGCATGTCGCCCGCCTCCAGCGCATCGCGCACGACCGAACTGGACACGCGGGTGCCGTGAACTTCATAGCTGAGCATGCGGGCCACGTCAAAGCCCCGTTGGCCGCCCGCGGCATCCAGGAAGTCGTAATCGCCGGCCCGCTTGGCGCCAAAACGGAAATCGTCGCCCACGAGCACATACCGGGCATGCAGGCCGTTCACCAACACCTGGTCGATGAATTCGTCGGGCGTGAGGCCGGCCAGGCGTCGGTCGAAGGGCAGCACCACGACCTGGTCGATGCCGCAGCGCTCGAGTTCGGACAGCTTGTCGCGCAGGGTGGCGATGCGGGCGGGCGCCAGTTCGGGCTTGCCGGCCTGGGCGGCGAAGAAATCGCGGGGATGCGGCTCGAAGGTCATCACCGCGCTGGGCATTCCGCGATGCTGGGCCTCGTTGCGCAACAGGGCCAGCATGGCCTGGTGGCCCCGGTGCACGCCATCGAAGTTGCCGATGGTCAGGGCACAGGCCGGCGCCAGGGCCGCATGGTGGAATCCGCGAAAGACTTGCATAAGCGCCTGATTATCCTGCGTCGTCAGGGCAACACGACGGCCGGGTCCTCGATCCAGCGCCACTGGCCGGGCGCCAGGTCGTCGGGGATGGTCAACTGGCCGATCTGGCTGCGGTGCAGGGCCTCGACCCGGTTGCCCACGGCCGCCACCATGCGCTTGACCTGGTGGTACTTGCCTTGGGTGAGCGACAGGCGCAGGTGCAACTCGGACACCATCTCGGCCTTCTCGGCCAGCACGGGCGTCGGATCGTCGTCCAGCACCACGCCCGACATCAGCGATTGCACCTGTTGCTCAGTCATCGGGTGCTTGACCGTGACCTCGTACACCTTGGGCACGTTGTGCTTGGGCGAGGTCAGCTTGTGCAGCAGCGCGCCGTCGTCGGTCATCAACAAGAGGCCCGTGGTGTCCTGGTCCAGGCGCCCCACGGGCTGCAGGCCACGGCGGCGCAAGGGCAAGGCCAGCAGGTTGTGCACGCCGGGCCAGGCGCCGGGCTTGAGCGAGCATTCGTAGCCGGCCGGCTTGTTCAGCATCACCAGCGCCTTGACGTGCGTGACCCAGGGCTGGCCATCAACCACCATGTCCAGCCGGTCTTCCGGGAAGGCGGCGTCCGGGTCATTCACCAGTTGGCCTTGCACGCTGACCAGGTCGTTGAGGATGAGGCCTTCGCACTCGCGGCGGGCGCCAAAGCCTTGGGCGAACAGGATCTGGTCAAGGGGCTGGTGGCCGGCGGGCAGGCGAGGACGTGGGGGCATGGGTCAAGTCTGGGCAGGGAAAACGAGCTGTTTTCGGCCCGACATGATGCCACCGACTCCCATCGAAGTCCCCACGGCGCGTTCTGTCCGGCCGGGCGGACATGCCAGGACCGCCGAATCCGGGAATCCGTACCCCTGCCGCGAATGTGTGATTTTTTTCACTTTAAATTCAAGCACTTGGCTGAAACCGCCTGTTCGGATGTTGTTGGCACGCGATCTGCGATTGCAGAAAGTACTTCTCCGACAAAGGCGCCGGCCTCACGATGGCGCCATCACCAACCAACAAGGCCCCCACCATGACAAACAAGCTTCTTCGCGCCACGGTCTTGAACCTGTGCCTGGCTTCGATGGCCATGACGGCGACGGCGCAGTCCTCGCCCACCCTGAAGAAGATCGCGGACAACGGCACCATTGGCCTGGGACACCGCGAATCGTCGATCCCCTTTTCTTACTATGACGACAAGCAGCAGGTGGTGGGCTATTCGCATGAGCTGATGCTCAAGGTCGTCGATGCCATCAAGGCCGAGCTGAAGAAGCCATCGCTGGCGATCAAGCTGGTGCCGGTGACCTCGCAGAACCGCATCCCCCTGGTGCTCAATGGCACGGTGGACCTGGAATGCGGCTCGACCACCAACAACAAGGAACGCGCCAAGCAGGTCGATTTCTCGACCACCATCTTCATCGTGGGCACGCGCCTGATGACGCGCAAGGATTCGGGCATCAAGGACTTCGCCGACCTCAAGGGCAAGAACGTGGTGGTGACGGCGGGCACGACGTCAGAACGTCTGCTGCGCAAGTTCAACGAAGAGTCCAAATCGGGCATGAGCATCATCTCGGCCAAAGACCACGGCGAATCCTTCCTCACGCTGGAAACCGGTCGCGCCGTCGCCTTCATGCTGGACGATGCCCTGCTGTATGGCGAGAAGGCCAAGGCCAAGAAGCCGGATGACTGGGTGGTCGTGGGCAAGCCCATGTCCTTCGAACCCTACGGCTGCATGATGCGCAAGGGCGACCCGGTCTTCGAGAAGCTGGTCGATGACGCCCTGACCAAGGCCATGACCTCGGGCGAGGCCGCCAAGATTTACGCCAAGTGGTTCCAGCAACCCATCCCGCCCAAGGGCCTGAACCTGAACTGGCCTTTGTCCGAGGCGAATGCCGCGCTGTTCAAGGCACCCAACGACAAGACGATGGACTGAGCGCTCAAGCCAAGCGCCACCGATTCCGCTGTACCTGAACTGAGCTGAGGCCGCACCCCTTGGGGCACGGTTTGGGCCGCTGCATTGCCTGCTGTTTCATCAACCTGGAGAACCTCAATGAACCACCGATCCTTCATGCGATGGCTACCGGCCCTGGGCACCGCCCTGGCCCTTGGCTTCGCACCCCTGGCGCAGGCGCAAGCCGTGAAGAAGGCGCAGGTGGTGATCCTGGCCACGGGCGGCACCATCGCTGGCGCGGGCGCCTCGGCCGCCAACAGCGCCACCTACCAGGCCGCCAAAGTGCCGGTCGACAAGCTCCTGGCCAGCGTGCCCGAGCTGTCCAACCTGGCCGATGTGCGCGGCGAGCAGGTCTTCCAGATTGCTTCTGAAAGCTTGAACAACGAACACCTGGTGACCCTGGCCAAGCGCGTCTCGGCCTTGTCCAAGCAGGCCGATGTCGATGGCATCGTGATCACGCACGGCACCGACACGCTGGAAGAAACCGCCTACTTCCTGACGCTGACGGTGCACACCAGCAAGCCCATCGTGGTGGTGGGCTCGATGCGGCCCGGCACCGCCCTGTCGGCCGATGGCGCCTTGAACCTGTACAACGCCGTGGCCACCGCCGCATCGCCTACCAGCGCTGGCAAGGGTGCCTTGGTGGTGATGAACGACGAGATCAACTCGGGCCGCGACGTGGCCAAGTCGATCAACATCCGCACCGAAGCCTTCAAGAGCCCCTGGGGCGCGCTGGGCATGGTGGTGGAAGGCAAGACCTACTGGTTCCGCGCGCCCGTCAAGCGCCACACCATGCAGTCGGAGTTCGACATCGACAGCATCTCGGTGCTGCCCAAGGTGGAGATCGCGTATGGCTACGGCAGCGCGAACGACATCGCCTACAAGGCCTTCGCGGCCGCGGGCGCCAAGGCGCTGATCCACGCCGGCACGGGCAATGGCTCGGTGGCCGCGCCCGTGGTGCCCGCCCTGCGCGAGCTGCGCGCCAAGGGCATCCAGATCATCCGATCGGCCCGCGTGGTTGGCGGTGGCTTCGTGCTGCGCAATGCCGAGCAGCCCGACGACCAGTACGACTGGGTGGTCGCACACGACCTGAATCCGCAGAAGGCCCGCATCCTGGCTTCGCTGGCGCTGACCCGCACCACCGACAGCAAGGACATCCAACGCATGTTCATGGAATATTGAGATGAAAACTCCACACCAAGCACGTCACACCGCCAGTGCCCTGACCCTGGCCGCCTTGCTGGGCGCCGCCTCCTTCAGCGCGTCGGCCGAATCGACCGTCACCATCTACGGCATCCTGGACATGTACGTCCAGTACGGCAAGGGTGACCGCACCGAGACCTCGATCCAGTCCGGCGGCATCAGCAGCTCACGCCTGGGCTTCAAGGGCTCGGAAGACCTGGGCAATGGCAACAAGGCCATCTTCACGCTCGAATCGGGCATCCTGGCCGACACGGGCGCTTATGCGCAGGGCGGGCTGGCCTTCGGCCGCCAAGCCTGGGTCGGGCTGTCGTCATCGACCTATGGCGCCTTGACCTTGGGCCGTCAATACGTGCCGCAGTACAACACGCTGGACGCCGCAGACCCCTACGGCACGGGCGCGGGCAGCGCGGCCGAAAGCGGCGTGGTCTCGACCATCAGCCGGGCCAACAACTCGGTGGTCTACACCTCGCCCAAGTGGGGCGACGTGAGCGGCACCGCCATGGTGGCCATGGGCGAGACCACCACGGGGTCGACGGGCAACAGCAACATCTACGCGGGCAGCCTGAAGTACGCGCCAGGCGCCCTCACGCTGGAAGCCGCCGTGAGCCAGTTCAAGCGGGCCACCAACACCGCCCCCGATGTCTACTTCGGCCTGTTGACCGCGGGCTACGACTTCGGCAGCTTCAGGCTGACGGGAGGCTACCAGCAGGTCTACAACCTGGGAGGCGACCCTGCCCAAGACCGCCAGGAAGCCTTCGCCGGTGTGCTGGTGCCCGTTGGCAAGGACACCTTCAGCGCCGGTGTGGGCGCGGGCAAGGCCAAGGATGTGGACGGCAGCAGTGCCACCCAATGGACCCTGGGCTATACCCACCCCTTGAGCAAGCGCACCAAGCTGTATGGTTTCCTCAGCCACATCAACAATGGCAGCGGCACGGCTTACACCACGACAGCGGCCACGGGCCTGGGCCCGACCACGTCGGCAGGGCGCGACGTGAGCGCCTTGTTGCTCGGCATCAGGCACGCCTTTTGAATGAGCTGTTGATCACTGCACACCCTTGACCGGAGTCGACATGGCCTACCAATGGAACTGGGCGGTTTTTTCACAAGAGACCGCCATGGGCGATGGCAGCACCTACTGGAGCTGGATGCTGTCCGGCCTGCAAGTCACCATCACCTTGTCCCTGAGCGCCTGGGTGCTGGCCCTGGTGCTGGGCTCACTCATGGGGGTGCTTCGAACCTCGCCGGTCAAATGGCTGTCGCGGCTGGCCACCGTGTATGTCGAGGTCCTGCGCAACATCCCGCTGCTGGTGCAGTTGTTCATCTGGTATTTCATCGTGCCTGAATTGCTGCCCTTGTCCTGGGGCAATGCGATCAAGCAGTTGCCCCCGGCCGCGCAGCAGTTCGGCGCGGCCTTCATCTGCCTTGGCCTGTTCACCAGTGCCCGCGTGTCCGAGCAGGTGCGTTCGGGCATCCTGAGCCTGCCCATAGGCCAGACACGCGCCGGCTTGGCCTTGGGTTTGACCTTGCCGCAAACCTACCGCCACGTGCTCCTGCCCATGGCCTTCCGGCTGGTGGTGCCACCACTCACTTCCGAGTTCCTGAACATTTTCAAGAACTCGGCCGTGTGCTCGACCATCGGTTTGCTGGAACTCGCCGCGCAAGGCCGGCAGTTGGTGGACTACACCGCCCAGCCGTATGAATCCTTCATCGCCGTGACCTTGATGTACGTGCTCATCAACATCGTGGTGATGGCCTTGATGCACCAACTGGAACGCAAGGTCAAAGTGCCTGGCTACCTCGGCTCCTGAAAGGCAGCGCCATGGCTTACGAATTCGATTGGTCCTCCATCCCCAACGCCCTGCCCTTCCTGGCGCAAGGCTTGGTGGTGTCACTGGAAATCACCGCCACCGCGCTGGTGTTCGGCATGGCGTGGGGCACCGTGCTGGCGATGATGCGCCTGTCATCCTCCGCCCCGCTGCGCTGGTTCGCCGCCGGCTATGTGAACCTGTTCCGAGCCGTGCCACTGGTGATGGTGCTGCTGTGGTTCTTCCTGCTGGTGCCGCAGTTGCTCACCAGCTTCTTCAGGCTGGATCCGGGCACCGATGTGCGCATGACCTCCGCCTTGGTGGGCTTCGCGCTGTTCGAGTCGGCCTACTACTCGGAGATCATCCGGGCAGGCATCCAGAGCGTGTCCAAGGGGCAGATGGCGGCGGCCTCGGCCCTGGGCTTGAGCTACGGCCAGACCATGCGCCTGGTCATCCTGCCGCAGGCCCTGCGCAACATGGTGCCCCTGCTGCTGACGCAGGCCATCGTGCTCTTCCAGGACACCTCGCTGGTTTACGTGTCATCCCTGGCCGATTTCTTCGGCACGGCCTACAAGGTGGGCGACCGCGATGGACGCCTGGTCGAGCTGCTGCTCTTCGCTGGCGCCGTCTACTTCGTGCTGTGCTTCAGCCTGTCGCGGCTGGTGCAGTACCTGCAGCGCCGCATGGCCCACGCCTGAACGAACCACTTCATCGAAAGCCATCCCCCATGATCCAGATCGACAACATCTCCAAGCACTACGGTGCTTTCCAGGTCCTGACCGACTGCAGCACCCACGTGGCCAAGGGCGAAGTGGTGGTGGTGTGCGGCCCGTCGGGGTCGGGCAAGTCCACACTCATCAAGTGCGTCAACGGGCTGGAGCCTTTCCAGGCTGGCCGCATCCTGGTCGACGGCACCTCGGTGGGCGACCCGAAAACCAACTTGTCCAAACTGCGCAGCCGCGTGGGCATGGTGTTCCAGCACTTCGAGCTGTTCCCGCACCTGAGCATCATCGACAACCTGACCCTGGCGCAAACCAAGGTGCTGGGCCGCGGCAAGGACGAAGCCGTGGACAAGGGCATGAAGCTGCTCGAGCGCGTGGGTCTGAAGGCGCACGCGGCCAAGTCGCCCGGCCAGTTGTCCGGCGGCCAGCAGCAACGCGTGGCCATCGCCCGCGCCTTGAGCATGGACCCCATCGTGATGCTGTTCGACGAACCGACCTCGGCCCTCGACCCCGAGATGGTGGGCGAGGTGCTGGACGTGATGGTCGAGCTGGCGCACGAGGGCATGACCATGATGTGCGTCACCCACGAGATGGGTTTCGCGCGCAAGGTCGCCAACCGCGTCGTCTTCATGGACGCCGGCAAGGTCGTGGAAGACCGCGACAAGGACGCTTTTTTCGACCACCCCGAATCACCCCGAGCCCAGCAGTTTTTGGCCAAGATCCTCAACCATTGAACGACAGGCTTTCCATGACGACGCCCACCGCGCACGCGCTCCCTTCCTACATCGATCCTTCGCATCCCGGCCCCTGGGGCATGTTCATGGAACAGCTCGACCGCGTCGAGCCCCACCTGGGCCCGCTGGCCCGCTGGGTCGAGACACTGCGCCGTCCCAAGCGCACGCTGATCGTGGACGTGCCCGTGCGCATGGACGATGGCCGCATCGAGCACTTCGAGGGCTACCGCGTGCAGCACAACCTGTCGCGCGGGCCTGGCAAAGGCGGCGTGCGCTTTCACCCGCAGGTGCACATCTCTGAAGTGATGGCACTGGCCGGCTGGATGACGGTGAAGAACGCTGCGGTGAACCTGCCCTATGGCGGCGCCAAGGGCGGCATCCGCGTCGACCCGAGCCGCCTGTCACTGACCGAACTGGAGCGCATGACACGCCGCTACACCAGCGAGATCGGCCTGCTGATCGGCCCCGACCGCGACATCCCCGCGCCCGACGTGAACACCAACGAACAGGTCATGGCCTGGATGATGGACACCTACTCCATCAACCAGGGCGGCACGCAGACCGGCGTGGTCACCGGCAAACCGCTGAGCATGGGCGGCAGCCTGGGCCGCCGCGATGCCACAGGGCGCGGCTGCTTCGTCGTCGCCCGCGAAGCCATGAAGCGCTTGAACCGCCCGATGGAAGGCGCGCGCGTGGCCATCCAGGGCTTTGGCAACGTGGGCAACGCGGCGGCCCGCGTGTTCCACGAACACGGCGCCAAGATCGTCGCGGTGCAGGATGTGGGCGGCACGATCTACAACGAGGCGGGCATCGACCCGCACGCCTTGCAACACCACCTGAAGGTGGCCGAAGGCGCCTTGCGCGAGTTCCCGGGTGTCACGGTCATCGACGACGCGTCGTTCTGGGGCGTCGATTGCGACATCCTGTTGCCCGCCGCGCTGGAGCGCCAGATCACCGAGGCCAATGCCCACCAGATCAAGGCCAAGCTGATCGTTGAAGGCGCCAATGGCCCGACCACGCCGCAGGCCGAAGACATCCTGTGGGACATGGGCTGCACCGTGTTGCCCGATGTGCTGGCCAACGCGGGCGGCGTGACGGTGAGCTACTTCGAATGGGTGCAGAACGCCTCCAGCTTTTTCTGGACCGAGCAGGACATCAACATGCGGCTTGACCGCGTGCTGTCCGAGGCTTTCGAGCCAATCTGGAACGTGGCGCAGGAAAAGCGTGTCCACTTGCGCACGGCCGCCTTCATCGCGGCCTGCACGCGGGTGCTGGAAGCCCGGGCCTTGCGTGGCCTCTATCCATGACACCATGACTCCGTTCTGAACCACGAAAGCAGGCGCCGACTTGGCCTCCACCCCGCCACTGGCAGAGACCACGGACACCCCCGACCTGGTCGCGGGCAGCAAACCATTGCTGTCCATCCCGGACATCCTCAAGCGCGCACGCACCATGATGCAAGTGGGGCTGGCACTGGTGCTGTTGATCTTGTCGGGGGCGCTGGGCTTCGAGCTGAGCCAGCGCCAGGGCATGGCAGCGGTCCAGGTCAACGCGGGGCACCGGCTGGAGTTGTTCGCTTCGACGGTCGACAGTTTGCTCAACCGCCTGGAGCACGTGCCCGCCACCATCCAGCTCAACAAGGACGTGCTGGCCATGTTGCGCGATGCCGGCGAGCCCGGCCACGCCAAGGTGGTCAACGGCTACCTGAAGGAGTTGAACAGCCACCTGGGCAGCATGGTGGTCTACATCCTCAACGAACGTGGCACGGTGGTGGCCGCCAGCAATGGCGGGGAGCCCGGCGGTTTCGTCGGCGAGGACTTGGCTTTCAGGCCCTACTTTCTGGATGGCTTGTCGGGCAAGGTGGGACGGCACTTCGCCATCGGCAACACGCAAGGCGTGCCTGGCTATTACCTCTCCAACCCGATCCGCGATGGCCAGCGGGTGGTCGGCGTGGCGGTCATCAAGATCTCGCTGGAGCCCATCGAACAGGCCTGGTCCATGTTGGGCGTGCCCGCCTTGATCGCCGATGAGAACCGGGTGGTCATCCTGTCATCGCAGGCCGACTGGCGCTACACCACGCTGGCCGAACAGACGGTCGAGCAGCGGGTGGACTGGCAGCTGACCCAGCGCTACAACCTCAAGACGCTGCCACGCTTTCCACTCAGCGCCAGGCTGTCTGATCTGGACAGCGACCAGCTGAGCCAGGGCGTGGTGCTCAATGGCGCGGGCTTGGCACCGCACCTCAATGCCGACGTGCTGGTGCAATCCATGGCCATCGACAAGATGCATTGGCAGTTGCTGATCTTCACCGACCTGGCAGCCGTGCGCAAACAAGCGGTGCTGGTGAGCCTGTTGTCCTGCGTGGCAGCAGGCTTCGTGTTGCTGCTGGGCGTGGTGGTCAACCAGCGACGACGCATCCTCGCGCAAAAGCTCGAATCCAAGCGCGTGCTGGAACAAGCCAACGCCGAACTGGAAAACAAGGTCACGCGCCGCACCAAGGCCCTCACCGACACCAACCAGCGCCTGCGCCAGGAAGTGAGCGAAAGGGTGCAGGCTGAACGCACCCTGCGGGCCGCGCAAGACGAATTGGTGCAGGCCGCCAAGATGGCGGTGCTCGGCCAACTGGCCACCGGCATCACCCATGAACTGGCCCAGCCGCTGAGCGCCATCCGCACCTTGTCGGGCAACACCTCCGAGTTTCTCAAGCGCGGCATCCTCGGCACGGTTGAAAGCAACCTGGGCATCATCAGCCGCTTGGCGGACCAGATGGGCGGCATCATCCACCCGCTGAAAGGTTTTGCACGCAAAGCACCGGCTTCGCCCGCCGTCACCGACGTGGGCCAGGCGGTGAACAACGCGCTGCTGCTGTTCAACTCGCGGATCCAATCCGAACAGGTGACCTTGATCAACCATTGCCCCGAAGGCCACACGCTGGCCTGGTGCGACCCCAACCGCCTGGAACAGGTCATCGTCAACCTCATCGGCAACGCGCTTGACGCCATGCGCGAAGTCCCGCTCAAATCCTTGAGCCTGAGCGCGCTGCCCACCGGCGATGGCTGGATCCGACTGACCGTGAGCGACACGGGTAGCGGCATTCCGGAGCACCTGCTGCCCCGCCTGTTCGAACCCTTCTTCACCACCAAGCCGGTCGGCATCGGCCTCGGGCTGGGCTTGTCGATTTCGCAGGACATCGTCCGCGAGTTCCATGGTCAACTGAGCGCCGAGAACCCGCCCGAAGGCGGCGCCCGCTTCGTGCTGCTGCTGCCCGAAAAAAGCGCCCACGACGACACGCCCGACCCTGCCCACCGACCACCCTCCGCATGAGCACCGAATTCACCATCCTCATCGTCGAAGACGACCCCAACGTCCGCCTGGGGTGCGTGCAGGCCATGCAACTGGCCGGCCTGGCGGTCGAAGCCGTGGCCTCGGCCGAAGAAGCCCTGCCGCACGTCACCGCCGGGCAGATCGGTGTGGTCGTCACCGACATGCGCCTGCCCAAAGCCGATGGCCTGTCGCTGATCCGCCTGTGCCAGCAGTTCGACCCCTCGCTGCCGGCCATCATGATCACCGGCCATGGCGATGTCACGCTGGCCGTCGAGGCCATGCGCAGCGGCGCTTACGATTTCATCACCAAACCCTTCGCCCCCGAGGTGCTGGTCGACGTGGTGCGCCGTGCCTTGGAAAAACGCCTGCTGACCAGCGAGGTCGCCAAGCTCCGTCAGCAACTGGCCCACCGCAGCGGCATCGAAAGCAAGCTGATTGGCCAATCCGACGCGATGAAGCGCGTGCGCCAACTGGTGCTGGACGTGGCCGAATCACCGGTCGACATCCTGATCCGTGGCGAAACCGGCTGCGGCAAGGAATTGGTCGCCCAGGCCCTGCACGATTTTTCGCACCGCCGCGAGGCGCCCTATGTGGCCCTCAACTGCGGCGGCATGCCCGACAACCTGCTCGACAGCGAGCTCTTCGGCCACGAAGCCGGCGCCTTCACCGGCGCACAGAAACGCCGCATCGGCAAGATCGAGCACGCCCAAGGCGGCACCCTGTTCCTGGACGAGGTCGAGACCATGCCCATGAACATGCAGATCAAGCTGCTGCGCGTGCTGCAAGAGAGGAAACTGGAGCGGCTGGGCTCCAACCAGTCCATCGACGTGGACTGCCGCGTGGTGGCCGCCAGCAAGGACGACCTGCTGGCCCGCGCGCAGGACAAGACCTTCCGCCTCGACCTGTATTACCGACTCAACGTGGTCTGCATTGAACTGCCGCCGCTGCGCGAGCGCCGCGAAGACATCCCCATGCTGATGACGCATTTCACGCTGCTGGCCGCCCAGCGCTTCAACCGCCAACAGCCCGACTTGAGCGCTGCCCTCATGTCCAAGCTCATGGCCTATGCCTGGCCGGGCAATGTGCGCGAACTGCGCAATGTGGCCGACTGCTTGGTGCTGGGCGTGCGCAATGGCGTGGTCGATGTGGCCGACACGGCGGGCGCCACCAGCCAGTCCCTGTCAGAAGCGGTCGACCAGTTCGAGCGGGCCATGATCCATGCCGAACTGCAACGCCACGGCGGCAACGTGGCCCGCTGCGCCGAGGCTTTGAACATCGCCAAGACGACCTTGCACGACAAGATCAAACGCCACGGCCTGTGACCGTTCAGGCGAAGACGCCGGCCGTGTCCTGCATGCGCTTCGACACTTCGCCCAAATGGTGCAGCGTGTCGCCCAAGGTCAGCTCGATCACGGTCAAGCGCTTGAAATAGTGCCCGGCGCTGTACTCGTCGGTCACGCCGATGCCGCCATGCAATTGCACCGCCTGCTGCCCGACGAAGCGCATGGACTGCCCCAATTGCACCTTGGCCTGTGAGATGGCGCGGCGCCGCTCGGCCGCCGGCGCGGTCAGCTTGAGAGAAGCGTAGTAGCTCATCGACCGGGCCAGTTCCAGCTGCATCTTCATGTCGGCCACACGGTGGCGCAAGGCCTGGAAGCTGGCGATGGCCACGCCGAACTGCTTGCGCGTGTTCATGTAATCCACGGTGATGGCCAGCAGTTGCTCCATCGCGCCCACCGCCTCGGCGCACAGCGCGGCAAGGCCGATGTCGGTCGCCTGTTCCAGCACCGCGTGGCCGCCCAGTGGATGCGCGCCCTGGCTGAGCGCGGGCACCAGCATCGTGGACGGCGCTTGCGCCAACGTGAGCTCGGCGGCACGGCCACCATCTTGCGTGGGATGAGCTTGCACACGCACACCGGGCGCGCCGCGCTCCACCAGGAACAGCCCGATGCCGGCATGGTCATCGACGGCGCCCGACACACGGGCCGGGACGATGTAACCCTCGCCCACGCCATCGTCTGGGTCGCCCACCGGCACCAGGCTCTTGGCGCCGTTCAGCACCCAGGTTTCGCCCTGGGCCTGCGCCGTGGTCGTGACATGGTCCAGGCGGTAACGTGCCTGGCGCTCCTGGTAGGCCAGGGCCAGGCGCGCTCGCCCTTCCGCGATGCGCGGCAACCACTGCGCCTGCACGGCGGCGGGCACATGGTCGCGCAGGACCGCCACGCCCATCAAGGCCACGGCCGCGTAAGGGGCCAGCACCAGGCCGCGGCCCAGCTCCTCCATGACCACCATGGCCTCGATCGGGCCCATGTCCATGCCACCATGGTCGCCCGGCACCGCCAGACCCAGCAGGCCCAGGTCGGCCAGCGATTGCCACACCTCTTTCGAATAAGCGCCTTGCTGGCCACCCGCCTTGACGATGGCGCGCCGGCGTTCGAAATCGAAGTCCTTGCTCACCCATTTGCGCACCGCGTCGCGCAACTGTTCCTGGTCGTCGTTGAAGTCGAAATCCATGTCGGTGTCCTTTGCAGAAAGCGCGCGCGATCAGCCCAGCAGCTGCTGGGCCACGATGTTGCGCTGGACTTCGTTGGAGCCCCCGTAGATCGTGGTCTTGCGGTAGTTGAAGTAGTTGGCGGCCAAGGGTGCGGCGTGCAGCGCTCCGCCGGGGAATCCACCCTCGAAGTACTGGTCGCCCTGCCAGCCCGCCTCCATGGCCTCGAACAGAAAGGGCACGGCATAGGGGCCTGCGGCGAGCATCATCAACTCGGTGTAACGCTGCTGGATCTCGCTGCCGCGGATCTTGAGCAGGCCCGCCACTTCCAGCGCCTTCTTGCCGCCCTTTTCGGCGCTGAGCACGCGCAGCACCATCATCTCCAGCGCCACCACGTCCACCTCCAGCAAGGCGATCTGGTCGCGGAAGCGCGCGTCGTCGTAGACGCCTTCGGTGACGGCGATGCGTTTGAGCCGCTCCAGTTCGCGCTTGGCCCGGTTCACGTCGGCGATGTTGGTGCGCTCGTGCGCCAGCAGGTACTTGGCGTAAGTCCAACCCTGGTTCTCCTGGCCCACCAGGTTCTCGACCGGCACCTCGACGTTGTCGAAGAACACCTCATTGACCTCGTGTTCGCCATCGAGCGTGATGATGGGCCGCACCGTCACACCGGGCGAGGTCATGTCGATCAGCAGGAAGGAGATGCCTGCCTGGGGCTTGCCTTCGGTGTTCGTGCGCACCAGGCAGAAGATCCAGTCGCCATGCTGGCCCAGCGTGGTCCACGTTTTTTGGCCATTGACGATGTACTTGTCGCCCTGGCGCTCGGCCCGCGTTTTGACCGAGGCGAGGTCGGAACCCGAGCCCGGTTCGCTGTAGCCCTGGCTCCACCACACGTCACCGCTCATGATCCCGGGCAGGAAGCGCTGGTGCTGCTCGGGCGTGCCGTAGGCCATGATGACCGGCGCCACCATCACCGGGCCGAAAGGCACCACGCGGGGTGCGCCTGCCAGCGCGCATTCTTCTTCGAAGATGTGGCGCTGCACGGCGTTCCAGCCGGGCCCGCCGAACTCTTTTGGCCAACCCCAGCCATGCCAACCCTTCGCGCCCAGGATGCGCGCCCAGCCTTGCTGGTCGGCCTTGTCCAGCCTCAAGGCCTTGTGCACCTTGTCTGAAATGTGGGCCGGCAGGTTGTCGCGAACCCAGGCACGCACCTCGTCGCGAAAGGCCTGTTCCTCAGGCGTGAAATTCAGGTCCATGGGCAAGCCCTCCGGTTCGTCAGTACCGCTTGGTCAAGGTCAGGGTGTCGTTGTCCCGCTTCATCTGGAAGCGTGACAGAAAACTGTTGCCCAGCAGGATGTAGGGCATGGGTTGCGGCACCACCGCCGCATCGACGTTGAAGATCTCGACGTCCTGGATGCGCACACTGGCCAGCTTGACCCCATAGCCCACCACGATGCCATTGGCCGTGCTGGCGTGGAAGCGCTCGCCATCCTGGTACTTGATGCCCATGCGTTGCGCTTCGGCCATGCCCATGGCGATGCTGGTGGCCCCCGTGTCCACCATGAACTGCGTGGACTTGCCGTTGATGGTGCCTTGCGACACGAAGTGGCCCCCCGACACCGCCGACAGCACGATCTGAGTGCCCGAGCCACCACCGCCACCGCCACCCACGCTGACCGGGGCGCCGCCCAGCAGCACGGTCTGGCGCACACCCTTCATTTCGACGATGGTCTTGTCACCATTGACACTGATCACCTTGACACCCTTGAAGGTGTCGCCCACCCCCACCGCCTTGGGCGGACTGCCATCGACCACCAGCAGGGCCTTGCTGCCCATGCCCCCGGTCATGGCCACGCTCTGCGCCTGAACAGGCATGGCGCACCAGGCGCAGGACATCAAGGCCACCACCGCCACAAAATGGCGCGAGGACAAGGGCATGGTGTGTTCGGCGGTCAAGCAATTCTCCCGGTGGATCGTTGTTCTGGATGTCATTCCCGGCAGCTGAGGTTCAGTCGCGGAAATTGTTGAAGGACAAAGGCGCTTCGGTGATGTCCTTGCGGATCAGCGCCATCGCCGTCTGCAAATCATCGCGTTTGTTGCCTTGTACCCGAATGCTGTCGCCCTGGATGCTGGAGGTCACCTTGATCTTGCTGTCCTTGAGCAATTTGTTGATTTTCTTGGCCAATTCGGCTTCGATGCCGGCCTTCACGGTGATCACCTGCTTGACCTTGTCGCCGCCCATCTTTTCGGGCTTGCCCACGTCCAGGAAACGTGAATCCACGTTGCGCTTGGTCATCTTCAAAGTGAGCACATCGCGCACCTGATCAAGCTGGAAATCGCTGTCGCCATAGACGGTGATCTCTTTTTCCTTGATCTCGATCTTGGCGCTGGTGCCCTTGAAATC
>NZ_JBOHHL010000022.1:0-73581 GCF_050725395.1 Aquabacterium sp.
CCCGGCCTATGCGGGGGGGAAGGCGCATGAAAGCTATGAAGACTTCCGCCTGCGAGCTACGCTGTACCGCTCTCAGGGGTATGAATCGTCGCTCAGCGCGTTCGGTGAAGTCTGCGGGGAACTTTTAGGCTTCCTTCGGGATAGTGCCGGATCGGCAAGCGCAAGCAGCATTTACGGATTCCTAATGTGGTTCTCCAGCCTGCTGTTCGAGCTCGAACAACAGGCTGACGCGCTGCACGCAGTGGGCATCTATTTTCTTGGGCACGAACATCCTGAGTTCTCCCATGCCGCCTTCAAGCGCGAATGGCGTCTAAGACAACGCCTAGCCGACAATCCGTCGGCGCTGACTGATACGTACTTGCAACTTGCGGTAGCGGCTGACGAAGTAGGCCGCGAACGCAGAGTCGGCACTTTGCTGAAGGCGGCTGCGCAATGCGCCGAAACGCACGGCGTCACTGGCCGTGCCGCCGACCTGGCCACCCGCCTCGATGCCTACTGCCTTTCGATGAATGGGCTCACTCTGCCCGCCTTGCTCCGACTGGAAAAGGCGCAACTGTTGGTCGGTGACTTCTACAAGGCTACACCTCTCCAGGTATTCCTTGCCTGGGTCGGCGCCATCTGTTCCTCGGCATTCCGCCTTCCTGATGAGGCAAGACCGAAGCTGTTCCAGGTCACGGTACGTGCTTTGATGGATATCAGCGAGAACAAGGACCCGTCGACTCGGTTGGTGGAGTTCGACGGCATGGTCCACGCTCTAGATCGCTGCGGGCATGGCAGTCTTGGGGTGCTGTCCATGGCAGCGACTATGCACATCATCCAAGAGACCGAAGGGCATGATCTTTCGCGAGAAGATCTCTGCATCGTGCGGAATAACTTCGGAAATGCGCTGTTGCACGGGGAATGGAACGACGCGGCCAGATCTGTCTTCGAGGCACTGATCAACACAACCCCAAGCGACTGGTTAACCGACACGCGTGTCTTGTTCCAGCTGGGCCACGCATACGCCGGTATCGGCTACGCGCACTACAACATAGGCAAGTCCATGGACGAGCCGAATCCCAGCGCACACGCAACGTTTGGGGCCGCGGCCATGGCATTCGAGCACGCGATTGCCTGCTTTCAAGGCAGCGGGCACCGTACCTTCCATGAAGCAAGAGTCTGGTCTTGCAGTGGTATCACGCAGTTCAGACTTGGCGCGATTGAAAAGGGCCATGAACATTTCGCACACGCATTACGCTTCGGCCATGGTCAGGCAGGCTTTGACCTGACATGGGAGACACTGGTCGGTTTCGACTACGACACCCCTCTGAAGTACGCGGAAGCCTTGAGCGCTGTGGGTTTGTCGTATGCCGCTGCGTTTTTCGCCAAGCTAGCCGTTGCCTCTGTGCATCATTCAGCCTTGCCCGATACGTCGGGCCCACACGCACGCTTGTTTGTCGGTGCGCGCACTTCCGTGCACCGAACTTTAATCGGCTTGCTCAGCGGTCTTGGCCGGTTCAACGAAGCCGAGCAAGTCTTCGATTTGATGCAGTCGACGGCTTACGAACACGTTACGCGGCACTCGCTATCGCGCTCGGCTGTGGATGCGCTGGCTTCGTTGACAAGCCTTGAACGCGACGTTCTGCAATACGTGCGCTCGGTGGCACTCGGCGCCTCGGGCGGCTCTGCGGAGGGGGGCAATGACTTCGATGCCGCGGGGATGGCCATTGCGTTTGCGCAGATTGATTCTGCCCTCCGGTCAAGCTTCGTGGCCAGCGTATCGAATTTTGATCAAGCTGCGTTGGCGCGTCGGCTTAGTACCGGCATGCACGCCGACGCAGCTCTAATTCGATACGTCGCCAGCGATACAGAGCTTCTAGTCAGCATCGTTCACGAAGGGGAATACCATCACCGAATCGTCTCGGTCTCAAGGGAGGATCTAAACATCCTGGTGTTTGAGATACGACAACAGTGCCGAGCTCATCCAGTCGCCCCGGTCGCAGCAATACGCACCGTAGCGGCGCGTCTGCATGATCTATTGATCGGACCGGTGATTGACGCACTGAGGCATCTGCCTCCCGTCCTATATCTTGAACTCGACAAGCCCCTCAACGCAGTTCCGTTCTCAATGCTATTCGACGGCGAACGATACCTGTGTCAGTCGTCCACGCTAGTCCATCTCGTCCGACATGCGCACGCCTCTCCTCCAGAGTGGTCCAGTGTTGCGCGATGTTTGGGCGGCTCGCGCGCTGCAGTATTGGCGAGTGACGGTGGATTCGCACTTCCAGGAGCAACGCTCGAAGCGAGAGCCGTACATGCAGCCCTGGCTAGCCAGACTCGATTCGAGGAAGTTGCCATCTTTGTTGGAGATGCATGTACGGCGGAAACACTGCTGAACGAGTTTGCGCTTCCAACCGGCACACTCCGATTGGTACACCTAGCCTCGCATGCCACCTTCAACGCAACCGACGAAGAATTATCGACTTTGCTGCTTGCCGATCGCCCCGTAAGCCTGCGAGAACTTCGCGATCAGCTTGTGGCCAACAGGAACCCACCAGCACTTGTAGTGTTGTCGGCTTGTGGAACCGCGCGCGCCGATGTGGACGTAGAAGGATTCACTGTCATGCTCCTAAGAAATGGTGTCCGATCAACAATATCCACCCTGTGGGAGAGCCTCGACGCGAGTGCCTCAGGCTTTTTTGGTCAGGCATATGCGACTGGGATCGATCCCGGTTCACCTAGATCCGTGGCCACAGCCCTCCGTACCGCCGCTCTTGGACTACTCGGGGCGTCAGAGCGGGACTCCGACTGGCTTGCCCATCCGGCAAATTGGGCGCCATATGTCCTCACCACCACGGGGTTCGACTGACAAGACCACTTGACGGCGGGTGGCCCTCGGTAGCAAGGGTGGTCAGGCAATCGGCTGCACCAGCTTCCACCTAGCGACCAAGCATCGTTCCGATATCTCGCGGAAGTGTCAACGTGGGGCCATGACGCTCATTGCTCGTCTACTCAGACCGGCCCTTAGGAAGGACAAGATGAAGGCATGTCCGACTGCTTTGCGACGCATAGAGCTACGGCTGCTTGTGGCCGACAGCAGCCGTTCGGCTGTTCGTGGCGACGGACGGAACACGCTGCAGATCGGTCATTAGGAGAGAGCGCCTCAATGACTGCTTTGAGTCGTTTGCTTCCGCCGCTTCGAGGTGTTGTCCTCAACTAATCCGGAGCTCATGAGAACCGGACTGGCTGATCGCGGTGCCGGACGGAGTGGTCATGACGCGTGGAATACACATAGCTGACAGAAGTACAGTGGACAGAGAGATCCACTGCACTTGCACAGCCGGCTGATTCCCAGGGTGGCTGATGCCAGGTGAAGACAAGGGACAATAGCCGTCCCTATCGGCGCTGGCCTTCGGATGAAGCATCACCGGGCGCAGTCATCGGCATCCCTCCCTGCACCGAACATTTGGCCTAGCAGAGCCATTTCCAGGTTCACCATTAACGCCAACGGCGATCATCTATTTTTTTGTCGAGCTAAGATTTACCTCGAAGGGAGAATCCATGCCGCTAACAGCCTTCTCGATTACCCGCGTCGGGGAGTTCGACGTTGACCAAATTCTGGAGAAGCTCGGTGCAGAAACTGGCCAGGCCTACGCGTCTGTTGAAAAAATTCCAGATGCATGGCGTACCCAACTTCGTACTGATCTCAAGTGCCCAGACTGCTCGGTGATAGGTGCCGAGGTCGTGCGTGCGGCCGTCGCCGACAAATCCGGCAAGCCCAGAAGGCAGTCATTCTTCAGGTTCACGACGCCAGGTCACCATCCCGTTTGCGACTACGCCAACCCAGAAAAGGCGAATGCCGTGCCCGAGACCCTAGTGGCTTTCGGTGAGGCGAAGTCGAACCTGACGCGAGCGGTGAGGAATCTGGTGTGCACGGGCATCGAGATGGGAATCTTCAGCCAAGGTTCGATCCGCTCAATGCGTGATTGGTTTTTCAACAAGAAGGTCGAATCGATGTTCGTGGTCTCCTTGGACCCGCGAACGTATTCTTGGATCTCTGCCCTGCAGCAGAACGAATTTCACGCTCGCGGGGCCTTGCCGCCGGATGTAGAGATCACTCCAGAGATCGCGGCGCTGCCCAACTTCGACTGGCAGGCTCAGGCAGCTCGCCTGGTCCAGGACCGCTACCCCCAGCACGTAGCGAACATGCGCAAGTTGTGGGATGTTCGGATTCCCATGCTCGGCGAGGTCGGGAAACGGGCTGAGAGCCTGGCCAGACGCTACGCTGGCAGGCCCGTTTTCAACACCACTGTGCTGGCCTCCGAGTACAGGACGACCCAGACCTTGTCGGAGTTCATCGCCCATACCCATCCCCCGTTGAAGGCTGTCAAGGACGCTGGGGCGAGCAGCGTGCTCGCCTTCTCAGCGTTGCTGCTGTTCGGGCGAGACTGGGACATCGGCAAGGCGATCTCGGACTTTGCAAGGATCTCGCCGGCGGTGGGGGCTGCAGATCCGCAGCTCGGCAACGTGATGGGGTTGAACCCCTTTCACGACTACGAAGCCTGGGCTGCGCTCAAAAAATTGCAGGAGCTGAACATCCAAGTTCCGGACGAGATCGACATCAAGGCCGAGCGGATCGCCATGGACGTGGAGTTGCGAGCTAAGTACGGTGCCCCGCCGCTGGCCAACTGATCAGCGATTCGCGTGCATCAGTAGCACCATAACGACGATGCCTTATCTCAAGCGCATGATCGGTGTCGATGCTGGCATTGGTCTGGCGCCGTATTGGGTTGCCACTTTGGGCATAAGAGAACCGCTTGCCGCTAGCCCTCGCCGGCCCAGGGCGGCCAAACATTTGCGGAGCGCGGCAGATGCAGCAGCGTCAAGACAGCGCCATATTGCTCGGCATGGATCTTCATCTCGCGAAGCGACGCATCGGCGCTGGCATGCGGAAACCATACCGAAGCTGGAATCTGGGTGCCCGCCCGGTCGTCCTTAATCTCAGCGTTCGCGGCGAGCGAGCCGTCCGGTACAGGGATGACGTTGCTGCGCGTGCGGAAGAACGCGCCGGCTTTGCTCGCAGGTTCGCTCGACCAAGCCCAGTTCATGAAGCCGTCCCTGGACATCACCAGGACAGCCTTCTCGTCCGTGTACTGCAGCCATTTCAAAATCGCCGCCGTCAAAGACACCCCGTAACGATCTGCACAGTGGCCCAGCAAGTCCAGATCGACGGCGGTAGTGACCTGCTTGCGGTAGTCGTCAAGTGGCATCAACAAGTACGAAGCAAACAAATCGGCTTGCCCCTCAATGTCCTTGTCATCCTGCGACCAGTTCACCATGTCGGCGTCGCTGCACTGGAACGACTCCCGGGCCTGCCGATGCAGGATGTAGTGCCCGAGCTCGTGCGCCTGCGTGAAGCGCACACGGCCTGGTGAAGAGACTGCT
The DNA here is from genome assembly GCF_050725395.1 of Aquabacterium sp. Classification (GTDB taxonomy): domain Bacteria; phylum Pseudomonadota; class Gammaproteobacteria; order Burkholderiales; family Burkholderiaceae_C; genus Aquabacterium. The sequence continues at coordinate 5,425 of NZ_JBOHHL010000022.1, forward strand.
TCGTTGTACAGCAGCAGCCACTCCTTGCGTCCGTCACCGGGGAACAAAGCACCGTCAAACCCCTTGATGTTGGCGGCCTGCACCTGGGTGATCGGATCGCTCCAGCCAAAGATGCGCGCTGTCTCCATCGCTAGGGGCGGCACATCCACTGGAAAACGATCCACACCATGCGCAGCGCTGAACACCTCGGCCAATTTCGCCAGCCGATTGGCTGCGCGCTGCGGCGTCCAGACCTCCGTCATCACGGGCTCTTCTTGAAGGTGTCCAGTATCTTGCGAAGTTGCTCTTTCGCGTCCGGCTCAAGCTTTTGGTAGCCGCGAAAAAAAGCCTCGTCCAGATGGCGCTCTTCCGGAGCGCGAACGTCCTCTTCAAGGAAATAGGCAGCCGCGACGCCGAGCGCGTCCGCCAGAGCCGTGAGCTTCTCAGCCGACGGCCGCTGCGATTCCCGGTTCTCAAGCTCCCAAAGGTAGCTTTTGCTGAGCCCAGCCAGCTCAGCCAGCTTATCAAGCGTCAGTCCACGCTGCTTGCGCAGTTCGCGCAACTTCTCGCCGAGACGTGTTGCCATGGTCCGTCTCCAGTCCAAGTGTGATGGATCGAGAGTATCACGATACCGAACTTTTTATTTGACTTCCAAGAAAACAGGTGTACCATCCGGTAATGTTCACGATTCCGAACTTTTTGTCATGACTCGCTGACCCGAGCCGCTGCGCCAGAAGGAGCCATTCAGATGTCCCGTACTCATATCGACCATCGCGACCTCGTGCGGTTCGCTGAAGATAAGGTCAATCTGCCCAAAGACAAGGCCGACGAATACCGTGCGCAGGCACGACGGTTGCGCGAGAAGTTGGAGGGCTACCTGTCCGAGCACCCCGATTTTTCGCTGAAGCGAATCCAGTTGTCCGGCAGTTTGGCGAAGGGCACGGCGCTGCGCTCGCTCAACGATATCGACATGGCCGTCTACGTCAGCGGCTCGGATGCACCGCACGACACGCGGGCACTTCTGGACTATCTGGCCGAGCGGCTGCGCAAGGCGTTCCCCAACTTCAGCCCGGACCAAGTCAAGGCGCAGACCTACTCCGTCACGGTGTCGTTTCGCGGGACTGGGCTGGATGTGGACGTCGTGCCAGTCCTGTACGCTGGCCTGCCAGACTGGCGCGGCGATCTGATCAGCCAGGATGACGGCTCCTTCCTGGAGACCAGCATCCCGCTGCATCTTGACTTCGCCAAGAAGCGCAAGCAGGCCCAGCCAAATCACTTCGCGCAGGTCGTGCGCCTGGTGAAATTTTGGGCTCGACGCATGAAGCAGGAGCGTGACGGCTTCCGATTCAAGTCCTTCATGATCGAGATGATCCTGGCCAAGCTGTGCGACGACGGCGTGGATTTCTCGGACTACCCCGAAGCGCTGCAGTCGTTCTTCACCTACGTGGCGAAGTCCGGCCTCCGCGAACGCATTGTCTTCGAGGACCACTACAAGGCGTCGAGCGTCGCCAAGCTCGACGACCCAGTCCAGATCATCGACCCGATCAATGCGAGCAACAACGTGGCGCGGCTGTACACCGCCGAGAACGCCGATGACATCGTGGAGGCCGCTCTAGATGCAGGCGATGCCATCGACTCTGCTCTGGCAGCACCGAACAAGGAGCTGACGGTGTACTACTGGCAGAAAGTTTTCGGCCCTTCTTTCCAAGGTTGAACATCATGAGCTACAGCTTCACTGCGACTGAAACCAAGACCTTCACACTGACCCATGCGCGCCACCTCGCCGCCAAGGTGGCGGCTGACCTCAAGCGTTTGCAGCGTTTGTATGGGCATATCACCGACGAACGCATCGGCGAGTTTGAAGGCGAGGTCACCGAACTGCTGCGCCAGGGTTACCTGGGCACCGTTACCTACGGCTTCCAGCGCAACGACCTGTGGATCGAACCGACTTTGCGATACACGGCCAGTGAACTGGCGAACAGCGACGCGGACGACGATCCCGGCCGTATACCGCCTGGCAAAGACATCAGTGGCGCGCAGTTTCACAGCTACTTGACGTACAGCGCAGCATGGGACGCCTTGACTGCGGATCAACGTGCGGCGGTCAAGGGCCAGTTGCCGTTGCAGCGCGTGAGCGGGTCGCAGTCTGCCGTCAGCAACGGCTACTTTGCCGACGACAAGACCTATGCATCTGGCGGCCGGTCGCTCGGCCGCGCCAGCGTGAGGAGCTATTGATGAGCCAGCAATCCAACCTCCAAGGCCTGTTCGAGCGTCCGACGACATTGCCCGATCCCGACGCCCAAGGCCGCCTCGCGCGCCTGGTGGGCATGGACGACAAGATCAAGCGCCTGGCGAGCGTGCTGGGCGTGCTGATCAATCCGACAGGGCTGCGGAAGTGGCAGGACAAGCATCATGCCGATGCCAGCGCTCTGCTCGATGCTGTCATTCGCCGCCCGCCGTTGGTCGTTCTTTCGGGCGATGTGGGCTCAGGCAAGACGGAGCTGGCAGAGACCATCGGTGACAAGGTCGCGCGGCAGGAGGACATCGACATCACGCTGTTGCCGTTGAGCCTTTCGTCGCGCGGCCAAGGCCGCGTCGGCGAGATGACCCAACTGGTTTCTTCCGCGTTCGAGCACGCGTTCCACGAGGCGAGCAAATTCAAGTCGGCCAAGGGCGCTGCACGCGGCGGCGTCATCTTGCTGGTCGATGAAGCCGACGCCTTGGCACAGTCACGTGAATCCGACCAGATGCACCATGAGGACCGGGCCGGCGTGAATGCCTTCATCCGCGGCATCGATCGCTTTGCGAACGGGGGGCTTCCTGCCGTGGTGCTGATGTGCACCAATCGATTGAATGCGCTGGACCCGGCCGTGCGTCGCCGTGCAGCGGACATCCTGGTGTTCGAGCGACCCAGCGCCGAGCAACGGCACGAAGTGCTTTCCCGCCGTTTGAGAAGTGCCGGATTCTGCGAGGCTGATCTGCAGGCGCTGGTGGTAGCGACGGGCGAGCAGCCCAAGCGCGCCTACGGATTCACGTATTCGGACATCACGCAAAGGTTGCTGCCGGCCATCGTGCTGGACGCCTACCCGGACGGCCCCATCAAGCCCTCGCGCGCCATTGAACTGGCCCGGTCGATCCTGCCGACGCCGCCGTTTCGCGATTCGTGAACCTGGTAGCCGAGACGCGACCCCATCCGAACTGACAAAGGATCATCATGACCCAAGCCGTTGCTGTCCGCAGAGACGGGGATGCCTTTCAGGCCAGAATCTTCTGGCGCAAGGCGGCTTGCCTGCTGGACCCGAAGAGCCCGGTTGAGCAGGTGGGATTCGAGTCGGGGCCTAAGGGTTTTGACGATGTGTGGGTGGCCTATGCCGCCGACCGCGCGCCGAGCGACCATGAGGGGCAGCCGATCTTGCGGGAACACATCCAGTGCAAGTGGCACGTCTCAGTAAACGACTTCGGCCATGCTGACTTGGTGGAGCCGGAATGGATCAATGCCAACAAGTTTTCGCTGCTGCAGCGTGCCCGTGCCGCTCAGGTGGCGCATGCCCCCGACGGAATCGGTGCTCGGTTCAAACTGCTCACCAACTGGCGCATCGCTCAGTCCGACCCGCTGCGCGGCTACATCAATCAGAAGTCGAAGACGTTGCGCTTGAAGGACTTGTTCGACGGAACAACAGACCGCTCTGCGGCTGGCAAGGTCAGAAAGCTCTGGCGTGAACACCTGGGCATTGACGATCAGGAACTCTTGCTGTTGGCGCGGACGCTGTCACTGGACACAGATTCCACGTCACTTGAGGATCATCGGGACAACCTGGACCTGCTGTTCGAGAACCGTGGTTTGCGCCGCATCCCCGTAAGCGAGAGCAGCTTCGTGTACGACGACATCGCATTTCAATGGCTTGCGCAGGGCAGACTGGACTTCAACCGGCAAACGTTTCGCGAAGCCTGCAAGCGTGAGGGGTTGTTGGATAGTGACGGCCGAGCCCATGTGGTGTTCGGCGTGAAATCATTCGAGCATCCCTTCGACCGGCTTGAGGATCGTTGCACGGTAGTGCTGGATCTCATCCCGCACTTTGATGAGCGAGCCATCCGTGACCAAGCCGACTGGACAAGAACGCTCTATCCCAAGCTCAAGGGTTTTCTGCAGACTGCGGCGACTGGCAACCAACATCTCCGACTGATTCTTGACGCGCATATCACGCTGGCCTTCGCTGCAGGGTCGGTGCTGAACATCAAGTCCGGTCGCAACGTCGAGATCGAGCAAAGAACCATTCATCGAAATGTCTGGCACTCGAACGACATGCCGCGCGATCTGTCTTGGCCAGGATGGCAGTTTGATGTGGAACACTTGATCGAATCCAACGGAGACATGGCTGTCGCCGTGTGTCTGACTCACGACGCGGTCCTGGCCGTGAAGGCACACATCGCCGCTTCGCTGCCCCAAGTGGGTTCGTTGCTGATCGCGCGCCCTACGTGCGGCGCCGGCGCGAAATCCGTCGTTTGCGGTCAACACGCGTTCGATCTGGCAGAGACACTGGCACTGCAGATCAACCAGCAGCGGCACATAAGCAGGCCGCCGTTGCATCTCTTCATCGCAGCGCCCAATGCTTTCACGTTTTTCCTGGGACAGCGGCAGCCTGCTCTCGGCAAGACCACGCTGTACGAATACGACTTCGAAGGCGCGAACGGCGGGGGTTATCGGCCGTCTTTGACACTGCCCATCTGATGTGCGTAGCTACCGCTACCTCATTGCCTTCTTTGGAATCCTTCATCTCATCTTCCCTAAAGTTGAATTGGTTTTTAGATTCTCGCCTTCGTGGACGGACTCTGCCTTAGCTTCCAGAGGCCATGTCGGCAACACCGCACCTATGTATCAGCCAATAGGTGCTCACCGACCACTCGCGCTTCTTTCGATTGCTCGGGAAACCAAGCGCTATCGTCGTCATTGAGCACGTCGGGACCAAGGTGCAGTAGTAGGTTGTGTAGAAAATAGCCCGCAGCCATTTCAGGAAGTGCATATGCGTGCCAAGCTTGGCGGTCACGCCTTGGAATCGTCGGAGTGGTTGACCACCACTTGAAGAAGTGGTCGTCTCCTAAAGCTACGTGGTCAATGATGCGGTAATGGCTCCGCTGAGCAGCCGTTGCAAGCGCTCTCAAAGCGCTGTCGGGTGTAACACGGCTTTCGTAAGAGAACAATCCTACAAACGCTCGAGATCCTCCTCGTCCACGGCGAATGAACTCTGCGGCATCGGCTAAGTGCGCGCAAGCTTGGCCAAACGATGCCGACGTCAGTCGAGACTTGACCTCGATAGCGGCCAAACAAGCTGCCGGTGCTATGAATACTAAATCCCCGTCTCGATATAAAACAGGATATGCATTGTCGTAAATGAGAACGTCAATTTGACTTGATGATCCATCCCGCGTAACAACGAATCCGCGCCCCACGGAAACAGTTGATGGGGCCGACCTTCGAATTATGGAGCGCAAGACAGACTCTTTCCATTCACCATCAGTGGGCCAGTGTGCATCTTGAATCATGTGACGAACACGGCTCTTCAATGCTCCCAACTCACCTGATAGAGAGCGGAAGTGCTGCTCCAGATTCATTGAAGATATCTCCTGATTCTGTGTTGATTGATTCAGTGCTTACAAGCATCGCAGGGTGCTACGCTATGCAGTCGAGATTCTTAAATCTTCTAGACGATACATGAACTCGCAAGCGGCCCTCAAAGCACTCCAAAACCGTCACTGGTGAGCGACAGCCTAGTCGATTGCATTCTTCGGCCGCTGCTGATCACTCAGTTTGAACTGTGTTGAGCACCGGTTCCGGCGCCTTGTGGTCACTAGGTCCAACACTGTGAGCAACATGCTCCATATCGGAAGACAGACATGTCCGCTCATCTACCGTCGAACCAAGAACCTGCGTGCTGTTCAGCTGCTCCTCGGGCACTCCAAGCTGGAATCGACGGTGAGGTACCTCGGCATCGAGGTCGACGATGCCCTGGAGATCTCTGAGCAGACCGAGATCTGATCGCCTGGAAGGAGGGGCCGCCCCGGCAGACGGCTGGGGCGGCAGTACGCGAACGACTGCCGTTAGGTACGGGTCCAGACTGACACTCCCGGCCATTAGCGGCCTTCGCGGGCGTCTGCTTGCAGACACTTCATCGCGCGGAAGCATCTACGGTATGTCAGCGGCGACGTGATAAGGTCGTCAACTTCTTAACAATTGCCTCGGCGATTTCTTGTGATGTCAATGCACTCGTATCAAATACATGGTCTGCAATTTCTATGAGGCTACGCGAGGCAACTTCGTTCTCATGTTGAACGGCAGATTGGTATGGGGTGAGATCACGAATAGAGCTGGATCTTGATGCGTATCGCTGCTGCAAAACAATTTCGGGCGCATCTAAATGGACATGAAGTACTCGTGCGCCATAGGCTTCCCGAAAATGTTCAACTTGGCGCTTTTTTCTGACCGCATCCACTAACCAATGCTTCTGGTCTGGAGATGCGGCAATTCCAGGTCGAGCTACGTTGTCCAAAACCCAGCGGTAGTCGGTCTCAAGATCAAGTCTATCGCCCAAGTCTTGAAGGCTAGCGCGTTGGTCGCTTTGTCCCTGCTCCTCCGCAAGTGCTTTTAAGAACGCACTTGAACGAACATAGTCAAAGCCATATGTAGAAAGAAGCTCATCTCGAACGCTAGTCTTCCCCACTGCAATCGGTCCGCTCAGAAGTACAAGTGCTTCAAGCTTTGCCATTGACGGTTCTCCAAGACATGGATAATGTGCTTTCGTCAGCTACGAAGAGAGCAGGCCAATTCAGTTGCTCCACCACATGCATCGGCGTTCGACCTTCTAGGCTACTAGTTAGGCATGATGACACATATCCAGCAGCACTCGCATGAGCTACTCTCACGCTATTTGCGTCATTTCCCTGGTGAATGGTCGCGATGTCAATCGCTGCAAGAACAATTGCAGGCCGACCGAGATATTTTTTTGCGTTCAAACATGGCAGGGCACATCACCTCTAGCGCGGCTGTTCTCAGCAAAAATGGACAGGAGATATTGCTCATTAAGCATGCTTTCCTCGGCAAGTGGCTGACGCCGGGAGGTCACTATGAGGGGCCAGGCGATCTCTTTGATTCGGCTCTTCGTGAAGTTGAAGAGGAAACGGGCGTTGCTAGTGCTACAGCACATCCCTGGACGATAGCCAACCAAATCCCAATTGACGTTGATAGCCATGAAGTACCAGCCCGATTAGCTAAGAGCGAAGGCGCGCATGTGCATCATGATTTTTTGTTCGTCGCAACAGCGCCAGTCGATGCTCACCTGCACGCTCAGCTTTCAGAGGTTCATGAAGTCGCTTGGGTTCCGGTTGGCGAACTGGCAAAGTCATCAGATAGAAGGGTCCAGTTACTGCACAGAAAGCTATTGAGCATTAGCGCATCGTCTTAGCTGTCAAGCCGCGTCTTAGTCGCTGCCCCGTCTATAAAGGTAAATTTCCAAGGACCTCCTTACCCTTCATTCGGCGCACTGCAGTAACGTATTGAGCGATGTCTGGGATGCTGTAATCGACGACAACCTCGACAACCTCTTTCAACGGCGCGCCTGAAGATTTTTTGGTTGGGTAGTCTTTGATGCGTAGAAAATCATTCATTCCACGCAAATGCGGTACCGGCCATGTGTTTCCAGAGTTCATGCGGCATAGCCACACCTTTTCGCTATACGCAGACATGAGTGCCTTGGAATCTATTGTCAGCACATCATGTTCCAAGTCTCGATAGTGGCGAGCCCCGAGCAATCCGAACAATCGTGTCTCCTGCGCCCACATGAAAACACGTCCGTTCAAGAATTTGTACCATTGTGCTGGCGTTGTACCATCGATGAGTGCATCTGCTAGGCGTGACGGAAGCATAGGTTTCTGATCACGAAGAACAATTCCTGTGTCAGGTGGGCCAACAAGCATTTTCTCTGGCCGGTGACCTTCTTCGATGCCGAGCCGTTGCTTCCCCTTGACTCCATATCGATCCAAGACAGCCGCAGTACTGAGTAACCCATGAGCCTTAATGGACTGCCAAGTGTCCTTTTCTGCCATGTGATAGAGCTGTGGATAGCGTTCTGTGAGATCCTTAACTTCCATCTAATTTCCTTTGCCGACTACCACATGCGTCGATCGATGATATTCCGCTCGCTAAAGTCAGTGGAGATGAGAGACACCGGCACGCCACTTACTTTCTCCATCTCTTCAATAAACCGCAGCGTATCGTCAGTCAGTTGCTCATACCGATACGCTTTGCGATTATTTACGCCAATGTAGTCAGTGAATGTGAGCGCAATATCAGTTCCACCATTCAACAGAAGTGAGCGGCGTAGTTGCGCCCAATCAAATTCAGCGACTCGGCGCTTGCGTCCCGAAACGGAGCCCACTTCCTTGTTAATCAATGTGTCCTGAGCAATGCCAGATCGGCTGGCAATATCTTCGAATGAGATCTCTTGGCTCATGTAGCCAGATGTCTTACCTTCGACTGAATCGCCAACGCGAATTGGATAAGTGCGACACACCATCATGACGCGCCTGACATGCCTTGCAGCCAAACCCGCCTCGGCCAAACAACCTGCAGCAGTAGTAGCACGTGACGTAACATGGGGATAGTGTCCATGATGAAGGCTAAGAGTGGTACCCTGGGTACCTTCAAGCATTATCTTCTTACCTTGTGATAGGCAACTGGCAAAGTACTCAACGGTATCTCCGATATATCGCTTCAGGGCTGGAATGTCCTTGGCAAGTCGAACGTCAGTGTCGGGGGTGCGATGAAGAATTTTGCGAGCGGTAGCATGGCCAATTCCTTGTGCTGTTGAGCCAATTGCTCCCTTTAAAGTCCTTTCTTCCCAAGCTATGTCGGTGGAATCAATGATCATGGCCTGATGGTCAATGATTAGCTTGTTATAAGGAATAGCCAGTTCGCCGATTTCTTTAAGCAAGACTTCAAGACTAACCACTGCCCCAGCTCCGATTACCAGCTTCGCATCTTGGTTTCCTAGGTGCCCTGATGGGAGTTGTCGGAACGTGTAAGGTTTTTCATCTCGGCCAACAAACACTTGATGTCCGGCGTTTGGGCCGCCCACTCGCACCAGCACGTCATACTCCGGTGCAAGGTAGTGAGCAATATTGCCCTTTCCCTCGCTGCCGTATTGCCCCCCGATAAGGATGTCGATGTTGGGTGAGGCAATGACAGGACGAGGTAGTAACCGAGCAACTACCCGGGCGAACACATCCTCAGCGCTACAACGATCGGTATCAATGACAACGTCAGCCAACTTGGCAAGATCTTTGACATGACGCGAAGACCAATTCTTGGCGAGCTCTGCGTAAGTGGGGGGCTTTTCTTCACTTATTAGGCCAACGTGACGCCTGCTCAAGGTCTCCTCTGTCGCCTCAAGGTGAACATGAGTAACAGCCCAACCGCTTTGCCGAAGGAAATGGACTTGTCCAGGGATTCGAATAGCATCGACCACTAAAAGATCGAAGGTCTCATTGCTCATGAGCCGCCTGTTTAGCACATCGGCTACCCACCGTCCTCCTGTTTCACGGTCTAGCTTTTGGCCGGCGTGCTGGACGGGCTTCTTACCGGCACTGCGTAACCATTCGACTATGAGGTCTTTCGACTTCACTAGCGTCGCATTTGCTTTGCTTTGCAAGTGTGCGGCCAATGTCGATTTTCCTGCGCAGACCTTCCCTGATAAAACTACTACGCGTGGTTTCATTTGCCCCCTTGGTGGTCTTATGGCATCTACCCTGGCCAGCGGTAAACGGTTGTCGCGACGCCCTTGTCGACAAGCTCTTCCGCAATCAGCTCTTTCACGATTTCCCAACTAGCGCCTCCGTGCCCTGTTCCTATGCGCGGCATGTGAACTGAGGCACCAAGCTCCTCCGCCTTTTGGCGTACGATAGCCAAACATTCAGCTAAGGCCGCATACTGTAAGCGCTGCGTCGAGGATGCTCCGATTCCACGCTGAGCCACCATGTGCGCCACGCAAACGCCTTCACACATTGGGCCTACCAACACTTCGCCTAAAGTCAGATGACGATTCCGAGCTGCCGTCTCGGTCTTGAACTTTACCCACACATCCGGAAACCGGCGACGAAGCTGAGACGCAAAGCCGTTGCCACCCCATATGGAGCTTGTGTTCGGAACGACGTGAGCGACCAATCGGGGGCCGGTGCCTCGTGGCAGTAATGCATCGCCATCAACTTCGATAATTTCTGGAGCCTGGTATCTGGTGCCTTCGGCCGCAATGAGTAGCCCAACAACTCTTGGTGCAAGTCCGCCAGAGTAAGGCGCTAGGCCTACACACTCTACACGTAGCGGTTGACCGGTAACCCACTCCTCTGTGCCAACAGCTGTGAATCCGATCGCATTAGCTTCCAATACGGCACTGCCCTTGGGAATATGCTGGCCTACGGTAACCGGGCAGTTATACCCGAGAGCCGGGATGACGTAATCAACTTTATAGCCGCCATCTTCGTGTGTTGAGGCGCAAAAGGCTGCGCAAGGTGTTCGTGCTAATTTGATGAGCCGAATAAGGCATGCTTCGACGGACACGTCGTGCTGCTTGCGGATGTCCATTACCTTTTGGATGGAAAGATTTTGGCTAGCAAGTTGGGTGAAGCTACCGGAAGGCATGAGCAACTCTGCAGCACCAATGTTGCAGAGCACTTCAAGTTGCCAGTTGTCTCGCGCTGCCGCAGCATCTCCCCCGCGATGGCGCACTTGGTCCGCGCAATCAGCGAACAGTGTGTGCGCAATCTCATGCGCAATCGAGAATCGCAATCTTCCGCGTGGTCGGGTGGGGTTGTACTCCAGGACTAATCGGTTCCCATCAATCGGCACCAACCGTGCATCAGGGATGTCTCCATGCGCTTCGATATTTAGGCCGAGCCGCTGTGCAAGGAGGAGAGGGTCAAAAGGTGGCCCGCTCCAGCCTTCGTCCATTGCCTTAAGGGCGAGCGCCCGTGCACGTGCCTCCATGGTCGCAACTGGGTCAGCGCCGCCAGCAAAGCCTAGTACGGACCGGTTCGTCCACTGATAGTTCTTCGGCATGCGAAACGTCTGTCTGTGTCTGTCTATTTGATACCCGCTGGCGTCTCTGAATCAGGCTTGGGCAGTTTGACACTAGCATACCTGAACGCATGGGCGTTAGCCCAGCAGCTTCGAGGTCACGCATGATGGAGCAGTCATACTGCATGCTCGCACCCGTTGCTGCGACGGCCATCCAAATGACACGGAAGCCCAAAAAGGCGGGCCGCAAGCTATCGGCAAGTTCCATGGCTGATGGACCACCAAGATCCACCTTGTTGCGGCGAACGTGCGCGTCGCCATAGCTTTCTCGCTGTTACGAGGACAGCGCTTGCCGCCAGCCCACGTCAGGTTCCAGGGTAGACCTGCCATCCAACGGCGAAGGTCGTCAAAGGCAGCTTTGGATCGGCAGTGTGAGTTCGCCCCGTCAACCAGCGGACATTCCCCCCGGCTCAACTTGGCGAGCCATGACCAGGCGAGATGGACGATCGGAGAACCTTCGACTGCGGTCATTCAAGCCGGCTGACCGTCAAGTTAGCCGAAGACTGCTTCCTACGACAAACCGTGAACTCGGCGCGTCGTCGCGAATGCCGGCAGCCGCTGCAAAGCGGTCGCTGAAACTGCTTCGGATCCCGCAGCCATATGCAGAAACCTCAGTGCAGCAACTGCACACGGAACGACGGCCTGTCAGACAAAAATTTCGAACACAGCAGTTGGCGCTATAAAGTTCCGAGGCTATAGTGTTGCATCCACTTGGACGTCCAATCCAAAAGTCCAAGTGCAGTGCTTCGGGCGACTGCCGCGCTTCATCAAGTCATTGATGCGCCAAGGGCTGAGATACATTTTTCGAGCGAGACGAGGGACTCCCACCCTCTCCGCCAAACTCAATCAGCCCCAAAATCCCAGTCGAATCAACGACTGGTGATTCTGGGGCTTTTTGTTTTTCAAGCCGCGTGTTCTCGTTTGCACACCTCGCTCACCAGGTCCCTCAGGCGACCGACATCCATGGGCTTGGTCAGAACCTCGTTCATGCCCGCGTCCATGCAGCGTTGGTATTCCGCCGGCATGGCGCTGCCCGTCAAGGCCACGATCCACGTTGGACCAAGCTGCTGGGTCGCTTCAAACGCCCGCACAGCGCTGGCCACGGCGCTGCCGTCCATCAGCGGCATGTGGTAGTCCAGGAGCAGCAAGTGGAATTTCTTTTGTTTGAAGGCTTCCAGTGCGCGCAAACCGTCTTCCACGGGGGTCACGTCGCAGTCCACCAGGGCCAGCACGGCCTTGGCGAGTTCCATGTTCACCGGGTTGTCCTCGGCCAGCAAGACCTGGCACCTGCCGTCTGATTTGTCCATGTCGTCTCCTCGGCGCTTGTCATCCAGCGCGGGCAATTGGCGCTCCCTTTCGACGAGGTGAAGGCCGGTGTCAGGCCCGCGCGCACTTTCGGACGGTGTCCAGCGTGCGGGTGGTCACCTCGGCGCCAAAGGTGCGCTCCAGCAGGGCCATGAACACGGGGCCTTTCTCGTTCGGAACGTAGGCCGAGAACACTTCGGTGCCTTGCAGCTTCAGGATGCGGGCCTCACCACGTTCGATGGGCAGCTCGACCGGCCTTTCACAAGGCCGACGCAGGAAAGTGACGATGCGTTTGGCTTGGTCCGGCAGGCTGGCGTCCGCAAACGGGTCGGCGTCGATGAGTGACTGGAGGAACAGGGATGGCCGGACAATGGTTTGGAAAACCCTGTCCAGGTGGACCGCCATCGCCTCTTCGATTTTCTTTTCCAGAACCGGCACGATCACGGGCTTGGCCGTGAAAGCCACGTTGCCGCTGGACAAAAGCGTTTTCACGTCGGTGAACCCGGCCGCCTCGAAGCAGCGCTTCAGCTCGGGCATCTTGCAGTTCATCGGGCTGACCCCGCGCAGGAAGGCAACGTAGCGTGTCATGGGCCTGGATATTACGTTCTTCCGCGGGCATGCCACCAGTGTTCAGCGCGTTGGTGCCGCGGGTGAAATAATGATGGTTTTCGCACAGACCGTGCGGATCAGCAGCACCAGCAGCCGGAGGGCGCATGAAAGACCACTACGCCAGCCTCGGGCTCGGCAGCGCCGCGTCGCTGGCCGACATCAAGAAGGCGTTCCGCCAGAAGGCCTCCGCCTACCATCCGGACCGCAATGCCGCGGTGGACGCGGCCGAGCGCTTCCGCGCCGTGCAGGAGGCCTACGAGATCCTGTCCGACCCCGCCAAACGCCAGGCCTACGACGACAACCGCCGCCGCAACCTGCTCGACAGCCCGATCGAGACCGCCCGCGACATCTGGCAAAACTATTTCAGCGCCTTGCTTTGAGACCGCCCGCCCCATGACCATTTCCCCCTATTTCCACGAACTGCGCTCGTCCTACCAGGCCGAGATGGACGACCTGAGCTTCGACTCCGAAGGCCAGGACGTGCTGCGCCAGCGCCTCACCGAGAAGCGTGGCCAGCTCGATTTCCTGCTGCAGATGATCGACATCAGCCCCGAAATGGTGGCGGTCGTCTTCCACCAGGGCTTCCGTTTCACGCTGCCGGCGGTCATGGACCACCTGCTGGGCCAGGAGTTCGACGAGTTGCCCGACTGGGACAGCCTGTCGGACGCCGTCGTGCTGGCGCCTTGGGCGCGGGCGCTGGCCGACGTGTTCTGCCAGCAGCCTTCCGGCGAGCGCTTCATGGTGGTCGCTGCCGCCCTGGAATACATGCACACCAAGCCCGACGCTGCCCTGGCCGCACAGGGTGCCGGCGACGACCACGAGGACGGCGAGGACGGTGAGCACGACCACGATGGCGAAGAAGGCATTGATCACGAGGACAATGGCGATGGCCGCACCCGCGAGGAAGCTGGCGCCGACTGGCTGGCCGAACAAGGCTTCGACCGCAAAGACTGACCGGACCGAAAGAGAACCCCGATGAGCAGCAAACACCTTGCCCTGATCACCAAGACCCAGAGCCTGATCGCCGCCGGCGACATCGTCGGCGCCGAGTCCGCGCTGGTCGAACTGGCCGACACCGAGGGCGACAACGCCCTGATGGTGGTGCTGGAGCAACTGCCGCCCAAGGACATCCTGGCCGTCATCCGCGAGTACGACAACTCCAAGGGCTCGATCATCAACATGATGGTCACGCCCGAGCAGTTCGCGCGCGCCGTGGTCATCGAGAAGCGCTACAAGGACCTGAGCCGCACCCACCTGCGCGGCATGGTCAACTCCATCATCTTCCGCGAAGAGGCCGACCCGGTCGAATTCCTCACCGCCGTGGGTGATCTGGAAGGCGGCAGCGAGGCCCTGGCCGACTACTTCGCCGACAAGTGGAGCCGCGTCGAAACCTTCGCGCGCACGGGCAGTTTCGATGCGCTGGAAGACGATGGCCAGATCCTGTCCGAGGCCGCGTTGTACGGCTCGGCCTATGCCAAGCCCGTGGTCGACCAGGACGAAATCGCCGACCAGGACTGGATGGAACTGGCCTGGCTCCTGCGCTACAAGAACCCCGATCTGTTCATTGAAATGCTGCTGGTGCTGCGCGCCAAATCGCGCGCTTTCGACGCTGGCCTGGAGGAAGAATCCGACGAGCCGGAAGAGGGCGATGGCAAGGTCGACCTGGCCGACACCGACCGCGGCAAGATCACGCCCGCCTCGCTGGAATCGGAAGAGGAATCGGCCATCTGATGTCGGATCCCGCTGTTTCGACCATCGCGCTCTACGACGCGCGACCGTTTTTTGAAAAGGCGCTGCAGTTTGGCGTGCAGCAAGGCATCCTCGATCAGGCCAAGCTCGACGCCATCTGCAAGGATGCGCCCAAGGGCATGGTGCAGATCGCCGCCTATTTCGGCAGCGAATTTCTGCAGCCCGAGCTTGAAAAAGCCAAGGACCGCATCGTCAACCTGGTGAGCCTCTACCTGGAAGACAGCACTGGGGGCGACCTGCGCCTGGCGGCCGAATCCCTGCGCGACCACTCGTTCTTGTCGCGCTCCAAGGGCGGCTCGGACATGCTCAAGCGCCTGATCGCCATGCCGCAGACCAGCCACTTCGGCATGAACGAGCGCCACGGCTTCACCGACGACCACATCCCGCAATTGGCCAAGTGGTCGCTGCGCAGCCTGGCCGATTACCGCGCCGAACTGGCCCAGCGTGCCCACGCGGCGCAAGCCATGGACGCGGCCGTCTGGCTGGCCGCGGCCTTGGGCATGGACGAGGCCGAACTGGAAGAAGCGGGCGCGGACGCCGACGCGGTCATGCGCACTGCGCTGCTGGCCCTCGCTGCCCAGCAGACCGACATGCCCGATTGGCCTGCGTTCGACAAGATGGTGTCAAGCCTGCGCAAGAAGCCGGCGGCGGCCACTCAGTTGAAAGGCCTGCCGCCCAAGCTGCCTGAGGCCTTCAAAACCGTGGTCGAGCAGGCCTGGCAATCGGTGCAGGCCGACTTGCCCAAGATCCTGGACGCCACGGTGGCGGTGCAGAAGCTGTTCCACAAGACGGCGGCCTTCCGGGGGCGCTATTTCTGGATCGAGGATGCCTTGAGCGATGTCGATCACCACGACCGCTCGGCCTCGGCCAGCTGGAAAAAGGTGACCGGCGGCCACAGCGACGATGGCTCGCTCATCACCTTGTTCCTGTGCGTGGCCACGGGCACCGCGCCCAAGACCTTGCTGTCCGAACGCAGCGCCGCCACCCTGGTCCGCAAGATCCGCAAGGCGGGGCTGGATGCTGGCCTGGTCACGCAGTACATCCGGGACCACGCGCCACTGCAGCACCAGGACGACTACCTGGCGCTGTGGGAAGACTTCATCGGCGAAGCCCAGGCCACCCTGAAAAGCGACCGGGACCCGGCCTTGAAAGACGCCCTGGCCTTGCTGCGCCGCGAGGGCAATGTGTCGCCGGCCTGAGCCTGTTGGTTGGGCGTCAGTCAGCCCGCGTCAGCATCAACGCGGGCTGATCTTCCAGAGTTCGCCCTTGCTTTGATCGGTGACCACGTACAGGGCGCCATCCGGGCCTTGCTTCACATCGCGGATGCGTTGTTCACGGTCGGCCAGCAGGTGTTCTTCGCCCACGACCCGGTCATTCTGGATCACCAGCCGCACCAGGCGGCGTTCGCGCAGGGCGCCGATGAACAGGCTGCCCTGCCAGGCGGGGAAGGCCTTGCCGGTGTAGAACTGCGCCCCCGAAGGCGCGATCACCGGGTCCCAGTAATACACGGGTTGTTCGAAGCCGGGCCGGTCGGTCACGGACCCGGCGATCGGCTGGCCTGAATACTCTTCGCCATAGGCCACCAGGGGCCAGCCGTAATTCTTGCCTTTGCCGATCAGGTTCAGTTCGTCGCCACCCTGCGTGCCCATCTCAGCGACCCAGAGGCGCCCTTGCGGGTCAAAGGCCGCGGCCTGCACGTTGCGGTGTCCCAGGCTCCAGATCTCGGGCCGGGCGCCGGGCTGGCCCACCAGGGGGTTGTCGGCGGGGGGCGTGCCATCGGTGTTCACGCGCAGGACCTTGCCCAGGTGGCTGTCGGGCCGTTGCGCATAGGGCCGCATCTCGGCATTCGAGCGTTCGCCCAGCGTCATGTACAGCTTGCCGTCCGGCCCGAAGGCCAGGCGCGAGCCGAAGTGCAGCACGCCATCGAAGGCGGGCAGCGATCGCAGGATCACCTTGACCTGTTCGACGCGCGTCCGGTCGGCGGAGAGCACGCCGCGCGCCAGGCTGGTGCCGTTGAGGCCGCCACCACGGGGTTCGGTGAAGGTCCAGTAGAGCTGGCGGTCGGTGCTGAAGGCGGGGCTGAGGGCGACGTCGAGCAGGCCGCCCTGGGCGCGGGCGTCGACGGCCGGCAGACCGGCCAGGGGCGGGCCCACCTTGCCGGCGGCCGACACGATGCGCATGGTGCCGACCTTTTCGGTGACCAGCAGCGCGCCATCGGGCAGCGGCTCGACCGCCCAAGGCAGTTTCAGACCCGTGGCCAGCACGGTCACCTTGAAAGCCACCTTGGCGCTCACGCCCGGCGCGCGCGTCTGCCCGGCGAAGGCGGGCCGTTGGTCGGCGGCATTGGGTGGGCGGGTTTCCAACGGCGTGCCGGCTGCTGGCTGCACCGAGGTGGCGTCCTGGCAGGCGGCGGTCAGGCCCAGCAGGATCAGCGCGGAAAGGAGGGCGGCGCGCTTGGCCACGTCACCCGTCGGCCGATCCGGCCCGGGATCGGGCTTGCCGGCAGATGTTGCTGCCCGTCAGGGTCAGGGTCAGGTTGCCGCCATCCCAGACCATCCAGTCCAGGTCGATGAATTCGTCGATGTCGCTGGGGGGGATGAGGTCGGCTCGGCGCTGCTTGAGCAGGTCCACGCAGTGCACGAGGGCATCGCGCAGGGTTTCCAGCCGGGTGGGCAGGGCCGGTGGGGGCGTGGCGGCACCTTTGGCGCTGCCACGCGGGCGGCGTGCGCGGGGGCGGGCGGGCCCATTGAGCTCAGACATGGGAAAACTCCAAAAGCTGAGACACGTTAGCACGGGGAGGCGGTTTGTTCCTGCCTGATACTCCCGGGATGTCCCTGCATCGCAACCGTTTCATCCGCCAGCTTCAGGTTCGGCCGCGCTTGTTCATCGCCGCCGCGCTGGGGGCCTTGATCATGGCACTGCTGCCCTCGGGTGTGGTGGAAAGCCTCACCACCCGAATGCTGATTGCCTGGAACGCCGCCGTCTTGTTCTACCTGGTGATCGTGGGGGTGATGATGGCCCGCGCGTCGCCCGAACAGATGCGCTGGCGCGCCAACCTGGAGGACGAAGGGCAGTGGACCATCCTGGTGTTGGTGATCGCGGCGGCCGTGGCCAGCCTGGTGGCCATCGTGGCCGAACTGTCGATGGCGAAAGAAATGAGCCAGGCCGAGCGTTTCATGCACGTTGGCCTGGCCACGGCCACCATTTTTTCGTCCTGGGCCTTCACGCACACCATGTTCGCGCTGCATTACGCGCACGACTTCTACCTTGACCAGGACACCGGCCAGACGCGGGTGGGCGGGCTGGATTTTCCGGGCACCGAACTGCCGGGTTATGGCGATTTCGTCTATTTTTCCTTCGTGATCGGCACGTCCGCGCAAACGGCCGATGTCAGCTTCACCAACAGCGCCATGCGCCGCATCGGCCTGATCCATTGCGTGCTGGCTTTCCTGTTCAACACCACCTTGCTGGCGCTGACGATCAACATCGGCGCCGGCATGATTTGAGCAGTCTGGGTCAGCCGGCGGTCTTGAACATGCTGACCCGTTCGGCCAGTTGCTGGGCCAGTTGCTTCATGGACAAGGCCGCTGCGGCGGTCTCCTCCACCAGCGCGCTGTTCTGCTGGGTGGAGCTGTCCAGGTCCTGCACCGCCGAGCCGATCCCGGTGATGCCCGAGTTCTGCCGGTGGGCCGACGCCGAAATCTCTGCCAGCAAGGTTTTCATGCGCTGAGCGTTGTCGGCCAACTGGGCCATGGCCTGGTCGGCGGATCGGGCCACCTGGGTGCTGTCATCCACCCGGCCCAAGCTGTCGTTGATCAGGGCCTTGATTTCTCG
Organism: Aquabacterium sp.; assembly: GCF_050725395.1. GTDB lineage: Bacteria > Pseudomonadota > Gammaproteobacteria > Burkholderiales > Burkholderiaceae_C > Aquabacterium. The sequence goes on from NZ_JBOHHL010000022.1 coordinate 24,023, forward strand.
GGCGGCGGTGGCCGAGCGCAGGGACAAGGCCCGCACTTCGCCCGCCACCACGGCAAAGCCCTTGCCTTGCTCGCCGGCCCGGGCGGCTTCCACCGCCGCGTTCAGGGCCAGGATGTTGGTCTGGAAAGCGATGCCGTCGATCACCGCCACGATGTCGCCGATCTGGCGCGAGCTGTCCTTGACGGTGTTCATGCCCGCCATGACCTGCTGGATGATCGCCAGGCCTTGGCTGGCCGCGTCGGCGTTGTCGTGCGCCAGTTGCGAAGCCGCGCGGCTGTGGTCGGCACTGGCATGGGCTGTTTGCGTGATCGCGCTCATCGATGCCGCGGTTTGCTCCAGGCTGGCCGCGTTGGCCTCGGTGCGGGCCGACAACTCCACCGAGCCCAGGCTGATTTCGTGGGCGCCATTGAGCAGTGAATCGGACGACTGGCGGACCTGGTGCACGATGCCGGCCAGCGAGGTCTGCATGTCGCCCAGGCACTGGATCAGTTGGGCGATTTCGTCGCGGCCCCAGGCCTTGGGGCGGGTGGTCAGGTTGCCGTCGCGCATGGCATCGAGGTGGTGGGCGATTTCGCGCAGGCCGCCATCCAGCACCTTCTTGAAGGACAGGAACAGGTACAGGGCCACGGCGATGCACAAGGCCATCACCGCGGTCGTGATGTCGCGCGCGCGGGTCATGGTGTTCACGCGCGTGGCGATCAGGGCGTCCATGTGGTCGGTGGTTCGGGTGGTCAGGCCTGTCAGTTGGGCCAAGGCCTGAAGCGCCGAGGCCTGGTGCGCGTTCGCCTGGCCTTGAGGGCCCTCGGCGCGCAGCAGGTTCGCTTCGGACTGCTGCAAGAAAAGGCTGATCTGGCGGATGGCATCGTCGGCGTCGACCTGCACACGCGATTCCCCGTTGTAGGCATAGACCTTGTCCAGGCCATCGCGCACGGCCTGCAATTGGCCAGTGGCCAGCACCAGCAATTCGGTCACGCGCCGGACCTGGGCGGGCGTGCCGGCCGAGTTGCGCAGCATGACGGCACCCAGTTCACCGAGCTGCGCCAGGTAATCGCTCAGCAAGGGCAAGCGGAACATCGAGGCGTCCATCAGGTAGTAGCTGTCGATGTCGGGGTCCAGCGTCAGGTTGGAGCCATCGGTGGAGGCTGAGAGCAGGGTGGTCAGCTGGTCCAACTGGCGGGTATGGGTTGCCCAGACCGTGTCGAAACCGGCCGAGGCCGAGGCCTTCTGGCGGTGGGCTTCGAGGAAGGCCTGGTAAGGCTTGTCGGTGCCCAGCACCGCGCCGTGGGTTTGCTGCTCAGCGTCGAGGCGGGCCAGGCCCTCGGCCACTTCTTTCTGCGCGGCGGCCAGCGCTGGCGGGGCCACGGGCCCGGTGGTCTCTGCCAGCGCCAGCGAGCGTTGCTTTTGCAGGGCGCCCATCAAGGGCATCAGTTGGCGGGCGTAGGTCACGCCAATGCGTTCCCGGGCCGAGAACTCGATCATGGCGGCCTTGTCCCCAAAGTACTGCCAGGACAGCCAGAAAAGGGGGATGGCGAAGACCAGCGAAATGGTCAGTGCCTTGGTCTTGAAGTCGATGCGCCTGAAGAGCCTGACCCCCGGTGCCCAGGCGCCGTGGTACCGAAAGAACATTGACCACTTGTCCGGTGTGGGCGCGGAAAGTCGAATCGAGTCATCCATGGACATGCCCAACCTTGCAAGTTGTTTGTCCCATTTTCTGGTGTATCGCCGCCGTCGGTAAAGGAAATAGTGCAGCGTTGGGCCCTCTGTTTCATTTCACAGATCTTTACGGGCGGGCCACACCCCGTTTACCGCCGGCTCGCACCATGAAGGCATGGACAGGTGGCAAGGGCCATCTCCTGCTAAAGGAAGCTAGAAACCATGGGCAACATCAAACAACTCGGGCAGGCTGCCACCTGGAGGCCCCTCGCCATGGCCAGCGCACTGCTGGTGATTTCGGCCGCGTCGGCCATCGGCATGACCTCGCTGGCCCAGGCCCAGGAGGCCACCAAGGCCAGCGCGCCCGCGCCTGGGGAAGCCCCCCCTCACCATCACCACCCCCGCTTCGCTGGCCCCGGCGGCCCGGGTTTCCTGCCCCTGGAAAGCCGTGGTCTGGACCGCTTGCTGGACAAGGTCAAGGCCACGGATGCGCAACGCACCCAGATCAAGGCGCTGGCCAAATCGGCCCAAGCCGACCTGAAGCCCTTGCACGAAGCCGGGCGTGACCTGCATGAAAAGACCTTGGCCTTGTTTGCCCAGCCCCAGGTGGACGCCGCCGCGGCGGAAAGCCTGCGGCAGCAGAGCCTGGCCAGCCACGATGCCGTCAGCAAGCGGATGCTGCAATTGGCGCTGGACGTCAGCAAGGTGCTCACCCCCGAGCAGCGGGCCGAGCTGGTGGCCAAGGTGCAAAAGCGCCACGAATGGATGAAAGCCCATGGCCCCGCCCACGCCCGGGCCGAGCGCCAGTAGCCGGAGCGCGCGACAATGCTGGACATGAGCGAGCACATCCTACTGATCGACGACGACCTGCGCCTGAGCGCCATGGTGGGCGACTACCTGCGCAGCCACGGCTACCAGGTTTCCAGCGCCCCCAGCCTGACGGCGGGCCGTGAGCTGTTGGCGCGCCAGGCCGTCGATGCCTTGGTCCTGGACCTGATGCTGCCCGATGGCGATGGGCTGGACCTGTGCCGCGAGTTGCGGTCCGCCTCTCGCACACGGTCTTTGCCCCTGCTGATGCTCAGCGCGCGGGGCGAGCCCACCGACCGCATCGTGGGCCTGGAGGTCGGCGCCGACGACTACCTGCCCAAGCCCTTCGAGCCGCGCGAACTGTTGGCCCGCCTGCGCGCCTTGCTGCGCCGCACGGGCGCCGCGGCCCAGGACGATGACGTGTGGCGGTTCGGCCGCCTGGAAATCGACGCTGGCCTGCGTCAGGCGCGCCTCAACGGGACGCCTTGCGAGCTGACCTCCTACCAATTCGACCTCTTGTCCGTGCTGGCCCAGCACCCGGGGCGCGTGCTCAGCCGTGATCACATCATGGACGCGCTCAAGGGCCATCCCCTCGAGGCCTACGACCGGTCCATCGATGTGCACATATCGCGCATCCGGGCGGCCATCGAGGACGACCCCAAGGAGCCCAAGCGCATCCTCACCGTGCGTGGCGCGGGCTACGTCTTCGCCAAGAAGCAGGACGCCGACACCGACGCCGAATAATGAAGACCCTCGCGCTGCGGATCTACCTGACCGTGGTCGCGGTCTTGCTCCTGTTCACGCTGGGAACCGGGTGGCTGGCGCAGCGCCACATGGAGCACGAGCGCAGCGAACTGCAGTCCCAGGCGGCTTCGAACGAGCGCGCCGCGGCGTGGGGAGAGCTGATCGAGAACAGTTTGCCAGGGGTCACCCAGCCCGAGGCCGACCAGGCCCAGGCCCTGCTGGAATGGGCCGCGCGCTTGCGACTGCCTTTGGCGCTCGACAACCCCCAGGGCCGGCGCATCGCCACCTCGGACCTGATGCAGGAGCGCCTGTTGCGCCAGCGCGGCGGCTTGATCCGTTTGCAAGAGGTCCACTTGTCGGATGGCCGTGTGCTGTGGATTCTGCGGCAACCGCCCATGATGAACCGCGGTCGCAACGGCCCACCGCCCAACGACGGCGAGGGACCGCCGCCCCGGGGTGGCCTGGGCGAGCCCCACTGGTTTGGCGGGCCGCTGGGCTGGTTGGTGCCGCCTCCATGGCTGCTCAACGGCGCCCCGGCCTTGCTCGTGTCCTTGCTGATGCTTTTCGTGGCCGTGGCCGTGGGCGCCTGGCCCGTCGCCAACCGCCTCACCCGCCGCCTCAAGGCCCTGCGTCAAGGCGTCGAAACCTTTGGTTCCGGCCAGTTGCAGCACCGGGTGGACGTCGAGGGGCGCGACGAGGTGGCCGACCTGGCCCAGAGCTTCAACCAGGCCGCCCAACGCATCGAGGACCTGATCGGTGCTCACCGCAACCTGCTGGCCAACGCGAGCCACGAACTGAGGTCACCCCTGGCGCGTCTGAAAATGGCGGTGTCCATGATGGCCGAACTGCCACCGGAACGCAGCGAGGCGCTGCGCCGTGAGATCAACCAGGACATCAAGGAGCTGGACGCCCTGGTGGAAGAGGTGCTGCTGGCCAGCCGCCTGGACGCCAAGTCCGAGCTGAACCTCCAGCCGGTGGACCTGGTGGGCCTGGCGGCCGAAGAAGCGCGTCGTGTGGACGCCGTGCTGGAAGCCGACGAGGCGGCGGGGGCCTTGGTCCGATTCGACGAGCGCCTGGTGCGCCGTGCCGTGCGCAATCTTTTGGAAAACGCCAAGCGCTATGGCGGCAACCAGGAGCCCATCCTGCTGGCATTGGCCGCCACGCCCACGCTGGTCGAGATCAGCGTGAGCGACCGCGGTCCGGGTGTGCCGGCCGAAGAGTGCGAGCGCATCTTCGAGCCCTTCTACCGCCTGCCCGGCCACTCCGAGCACGCGGGTGGCGTGGGGCTGGGGCTCAGCCTGGTCCGCCAGATTGCCCAGAGGCATGGCGGCCAGGTGCGCTGCGAAGCCCGCGAAGGCGGCGGCAGCCGCTTCGTGATCACGCTGCCGAAGCAGCCCGCCCAATCGCCAGGTAGTCCAGGCCAGAAGCCTTGACCAGGCTGGGTTCGTAAAGATTGCGCCCGTCGAAGATGACCGGTGACTTCAAGGCGGCCTTGATGTCGCCGAAATCGGGGCTGCGGAATTCCTTCCACTCGGTCACGATGACCAGCGCGTCGGCGCCTTCCAGGGCTGCCATGGGCGAATCGGCGTAGCTCAGGCTGGCGTGGTCGCCAAAGATGCGGCGAGCTTCGTCCATGGCCACCGGGTCGTAGGCGGTCACGGTGGCGCCACGGTCGAACAACTCCTGCAGCACCACGCGGCTCGTGGCCTCTCGCATGTCGTCGGTGTTGGGCTTGAAAGCCAGGCCCCAGACCGCGAAACGCTTGCCCTTCAGATCTTGGCCGAAGCGCTTGGTGACCTTGTCCACCAGCACCATCTTCTGGGCGTCGTTGGCGTCTTCCACGGCCTGCAGCACCTTCAGGTCCTGGCCCTCGCCACTGGCCGTCTTGATCAGGGCCTTGACGTCCTTGGGGAAGCAACTGCCACCGTAGCCGCAGCCGGCGTACAGGAAGTGGAAACCGATGCGCTGGTCGGAGCCGATGCCCTGGCGCACGGACTCGATGTCGGCGCCCATCTTCTCGGCCAGCAAGGCCAGCTCGTTCATGAAGCTGATGCGGGTGGCCAGCATGGCGTTGGCGGCGTACTTGGTGAGTTCGGCGCTGCGCACGTCCATCACCAGGACCTTGTCGCGGTTGCGCGAGAAGGGCGCGTACAAGGCTCGCATCAAGAGGATGGCCTGCTCGTCGTCGGCGCCCACCACGATGCGGTCGGGGCGCATGAAGTCTTCAACCGCCGCGCCCTCTTTCAGGAACTCGGGGTTGGAGACCACGGCGTAGCGCGCATCGCTGCCACGCTTGGCCAGTTCGTCGGCGATGGCGGCGCGGACCTTGTCGGCCGTGCCCACGGGCACCGTGCTCTTGTCGACCACCACCTTGTAGTCGGTCATCAGGCGGCCGATGTTGCGGGCGGCGGCCAGCACGTACTGCAGGTCGGCCGAGCCGTCTTCATCGGGGGGCGTGCCCACGGCGATGAACTGGAGGGTGCCGTGCGCCACCGCGCGGGCGACGTCGGTGGTGAAGGCGAGGCGACCGGCTTTCACATTGCGGGCCACCACCACGTCCAGTCCTGGTTCGTGGATGGGGATGCCGCCTTCTTCAAGGATGCGGATCTTGTTGGGGTCGACGTCCAGACACAGGACATCGTTGCCCATTTCTGCCAAGCAGGCTCCGGTCACCAGGCCCACGTAGCCGGTGCCAACAACTGATACTTTCATGGACGCTCAATGGTTGATTGGGAACAGAGACATTCTGTCAGAACCCTAGCAACTATCACGCCCCAGTCGTTACGCCATGAACCCCAAGTTGCGGGTTGACACATCGAAATTTCCGATGTTTGGCGCGATTCCGGGCGTGCCCCCCGCGCCGGTCAGGGCGGTTTCGGGCACGTCCATCCACTTGCCCAGGGTGTAGACCACCTGGTCCACCGACTGCGAAGGCAGCAGCACCCCGTTGGTCAGCAGGTTGGCGCTGAAGTAGGAGCCCTGGTCGAAGGGGCTGAAGTCGGGGAAGCGGCCGTACATGTCGCCGCCCTTGACGCTGCCACCAAAGACGAAGTGGTGCCCGCCCCAGCCGTGGTCGGTGCCATCGCCGTTGTTGTTCAGGGCCCGGCCGAAGTCCGAGGCGGTGAACGAGGTGACGTTCGAGCGCAGATCCTGGCCGCCAGGCATCTTGGACAGGGTGTCGTAGAAATACGCGACGGCGTGGTCCAGCCGTGCCATCAGGTCGCCATGGACCGTCAGCAGGCTGTCATGGGTGTCGAAACCGTTCAGCGTCACCATGAACACCTGCCGCTTGGCGCCGATGCCGCTGGCGTCTCGCGTGGCGATCATGCGGGCCACCAGCTGCAGTTGCAGGGCCAGCGGGTTCAGGGTGCTCAGGCCGGTGTTGGGGTCGGTGTATTTCAGCAGGGGGTCGGTGGCGGAGGAGGCGGCCCCGGGCGTTCCCCAAGGCGCCTGCATGGCGCTGGGCAAGGCGCTCAGCAAGGTGCTTTCCACGCTCAAGGCGCGTTGCACGGTCTTGGTGTAATCCTGCGCCAGGGTGTCCTGGATGGTGGGGGTGGCGGCGATCTTGCGCACCGCCTGGAACACCGCGGCGCTCCCGTAGGTGGTGCCCTCGCCGGCCATGCGGTTCATCCCCGAGGTGCTGAGCTGGTAGGGCATCACCTGCTTGCCCGACAACCACACCGGACCGCTGTTGATGCCGATGCTGGAGAAGGTGCTGACGGTGTTGCGGGACATCAGGCTGTCCATCATCAGGCCGCCCCAGCCCGCGACCGAGCCCTCGGCCCCGAAGGACTGCCACATCGACTGCTGGTCGTTGTGCGACATCAGGTTGGTGGGCAGTGGAAAGCTCAGGTCGTACAGGTCGATCTTGTTGGTGGGGGTGATCAGCGGTCCCACGTTGGCGATCACGGCGGCCTTGCCGGCCACGTACATGTCGCGGATGCGCTTGAGTTGCGGGTGCAAGGCGAAGACCTTGAAGTTGCGGTCGGCGTTGAAGCCCCCGGTGTCCTTCACGGTGATGGGCAGCATGTCGGATCGCTTCAGCGCCGTGGACACCACGCCGGGCACGGCGGTGCCGCCGTTGGCCACGATGGCGGCATTGGGGTCGCGCGCCACGCTGTAGTAGTACCAGGAGGCTTCGTCGTTGGCGACCACGGTGTTGTGGGCGTCGTTGCCGCCGCCGAGGAAAAGGCACACCAGCGCCTTGTAGTCGGTGGTACCGCTGGATTGGGCCGATGCCACGCCCATGGAGGCCAGGTTCAGGGCCCAGGGGGTGGTCAGGCCGGCGGCGCCCAGCACGGACGCCTGCTTCAGGAATGATCGACGTGGATTGGTGCTCATGTCGGCTGGCTCATTTTTGAATCAGGAATTCGGTGGAAACGGCGGTCATCAGGATGGCGGCGTTGACACGCTTGTCCAGGGCGGCGTTGATGTCCGCCGTGTTGCTGCCGGCCTCGTTCAGGGCCGGGACCGGGATGGTCTCCAGCGCGGCGAGGATGTCCTTCTGCAGCGCGGGCGTCATGATCCCGCCGATCAGGCGGTTGTTGACGTCGTTCACCAGGTCCTGCGGGTTCTTGGCCAGCGGCCTTTGCTCCGTCAGCACCAGGCGCACGCCCGCCTGGTTGTTCACCTTGCCGATGCCGTTGTTGAGCAATGACAGCACCGAGTTGACGTAGCCTGTCACGCTGATCTCGCTGGCGATCTGCATCTCCGGCACCACCATGCCCTTGGCCGCGCTGTTGCTCTGGGGCGGCACGTAACCGGGACGGAAGAAGTTGAACACCGATGGCGAGTTCCAGGGCTGTTGCCCGAAGGACAAGGACGCGTCGGCCGTGGACGTGATGCCCGCCGTCTTGACCCGGCCCGTGCTCGCTTTCAAGCCAGGGCCATCGAAGGTGAAGGCCCGCAGCAAGGCGGTCAGCCGCAACACGGGTTCGCGCAGTTTGCCGTCGGTGGACCAGGTCTGGTAGGGCGAACCCAGCGCATCCGCGTCCAGCAGGATGGCCTTGACGACTTCCTTGAGGCTGCCATTCGTGTCCACGAACTTCTGCGCGACCCGCCCCACGTATTCAGGGCTGGGGTTGCTGGTGACCAGGCGCTGGATCAACTGCCGGCAGAAAAAGGGCGCCACGTTCTTGTGCTTGGCCAGGGTGTCCAGCGCGATCTTGAGGTCGGCCTGCGGATCCGAGCCGGAGCGGGCCGGCACCGTCACGTTGAGGAAGGACGTGGCCGACGTGGAGTGGTAAGCCGGGTAGGCCACCATGGGGCGGTAAGCGCCTTCGGGGTCCTGGCAGCTGGTGTTGCCATTGAAGCAATCCAACTCGGTCTGGCTGGAGAAGGCGGGGCCACGGTAGAAGCTCCAGCCCGTGAAGATCTTGGCCAGCCCTTGCACGTCCTCGCTGGTGTACGAGGGCTTGGGCAGGCCATTGCTGCCCATCACCGGCGTGCCATCCATGTTCAGCTCGTGCAGGCCGATCGAAAACAGCTGCATCACTTCGCGGGCGTAGTTTTCATCGGGAACGCGGCCGATGGCATCGTCTTCCTTCTGGTTGGCCCTGAAGCTCAGGTAAATGCCCATGGCCGGGCTCTTGGTCACCGCTTCCAGCAAGGTGCGGTAATCCGAAAACGCATTGGCGTTCAGGGTGTCGATGTAGCCGGCCACGAACGAGGGGCGCGGGTTCAGCTCCGGGTTGTTCAGCGAAACCACGAAGATCTCGGACAAGGCGAACACCACGCGTTGCCGCAGTTGGGCCGGGTCGGTCAAGGCGCGGGTGTAAAAGCCTTCGACGATTTGATCAGCGCGGCTTTTGTTGGCGGGCTCGTCCACCTTGAGCTCGGCGTCCCGCTGCTCCAGAAAGGCCCTCGCGGTGGTGTCCGACTGCATGGCGAACTGCTCGTCAAGCCAGGCGCTGTAGCCGATGCTGTCGATGCGTGCCACATCCGCTTCGGTGGGGCCGAAGGTGGCGTGGTTCAGGAAGCGCCAGGTTTCGGAACGGCTGTTCGGAAAGTCCGCGGAATCTTCTCCGACCACGCAGCCACTGCCGCTGAGGATCAGTGTGCACAAGCCGGCGCAGGCCAGCCATCGACCGATCATTCCAATTTTCACCGCATGCTCCTGATGCCACGTTTAACGTGGATGAAGATTAGCGGGATGGTTTTTGAGGACAACGATGGTTGTCACTAGTTGTGACGCCGGGCGGCGGCCGAAGGGCAAAAATACGGGCTTCGACCCCGTGAACGAGGGGGTGGGCGCTTCATGGCAAACCCGATTCGGACCCGTTCCTGCCTCAATCCGTGAAATAGGACCGGTACCAGCGCACGAAGTGGTCGACACCATCTTTCAACGAAGTGGTCGGGTGCACGCCGGTCCAGGTCGACAGGGCGTCCGTGTCGGCGAAAGTGGCCACGACGTCGCCTGGTGCCATGGGTTGCAGGTCCTTGATGGCCTGGCGTCCCAAGGCATGTTCCAGGGTGCCGATGAATTCCAGCAAGGGCACGGGTTCGCTGTGCCCGATGTTGAACACCCGGTAGGGGGCCCAGGATGCGGAGGGCGAAGGCTGTTGCCGGTCAAAGCTGGCGTCGCCTTGGGGCGGACGGTCGAGTGTGGCCAGCACGCCTGCCACGATGTCATCGACGTAGGTGAAGTCACGCTGCATCTGGCCATGGTTGAACACCGTGATGGGTTTGCCCGCCAGGATGGCGCTGGTGAACAGCATGGGCGCCATGTCAGGACGTCCCCAGGGGCCGTACACCGTGAAGAACCGCAGGCCCGTGGTGGGCAAGCCGAACAGGTGGCTGTAGCTGTGCGCCATCAGTTCGTTGGACTTCTTGGTGGCGGCGTACAGGCTCACCGGGTGGTCGACCGGATCGGATTCCGCGAAGGGCATTTTCACGTTGCCCCCGTAGACGCTGGAACTGCTGGCGTACACCAGGTGACCGACCTGGTGGTGCCTGCAGGCTTCCAGCACGTTCAGGAACCCGACGAGGTTGGACTGCACGTAAGAACGGGGGTGGGTGATCGAGTAACGCACGCCCGCCTGGGCCGCCAGGTGGACCACGGCGTCGAACCTTTCTTCGGCCACCAGGCCATGGACCGCATCGCCGTCGGCGATGTCCATCTGCAAGAAGCGGAAAGGCGCACCGGGTGCTTGGCGCCGGATTTCCGCCAGCCGGTCTCTTTTCAGCTGGGGATCGTAGTAGTCGTTCAGGTTGTCGATGCCGGTGACGGTGTCTCCCCTGGCCAGCAAGGCCAGGGCCGTGTGCATGCCGATGAAGCCGGCCGCCCCGGTCACCAGAACCTTCATGGCGCGATGACGATGGCGGTGTCAGGCACGCGCGTCGCCCCAGCGCAGCGTCGTGGACTCATCACCCTGGTAGGTGGTGTTGCCATGGCGGTCGACGCTGTACTGCGGCGAGGCCACCACTTCGTGGAACGTGGCGCCTTCGCTCAACCGCGTGTATTCGAACAGCACGCTGCGCACCACGGTGCTGTCCTTGCGCAGCCGGCAACCATGGCCGATCCACGTCGGGCCTTGGATGGTGACGCCTGCCTCGATGCACGAGCCGGAACCGATGTACACCGGCCCCTCGATCTTGACGGTGTCCCAGTCGATCTTGGTGTTCAGGCCCACCCACACGCCGGGACGCACCTCGGTGCCAGGCATGTCCATCTGGGCGATTTCGCCACGCAAAACGCGCTGGCACACCGACCAGTAGTCGCTCACCCGGCCAATGTCGATCCAGTTGAAATGGCGGCTTTGGGCGAAGAAGGGCAGACCGCGTTCGGCCAGCAGCGGGAACAGCTGGCTGCCGATGTCGAATTCCACGCCTTGCGGCACCATCTCCAGGATGGCGGGCTCGAAAATGTAGATGCCGGTGCTGGCCAGGTTGGACTTGGCTTCTTCGGGGCTGGGCTTTTCCTGAAACGAGGTCACGCGGTTCTGGCCATCGGTCACCACGATGCCGTAGTTCTTGACCTGGTCCTTGGGCACTTCCAGGGCCACCACGCTGGCCATGGCTTTTTTCACCTTGTGCTCGAACAGGGCGGCGCTGATGTCCAGGTCGATGATGGCATCGCCGCACATCACGATGGTGGTGTCGTCGAAGAAGCCGCTGAAGTCCTGGATGTTGCGCATGCCGCCGGCCGAACCCAGGGGCTTGGGAACGATCTCGCCGTGTTCGCGCACGCCTTCATAGGAATAGCCGATCTCGACGCCCCACCGGTGGCCGTCGCCGAAGTAGTTTTCGATCTTCCAGTGGTTGAAGGCCACGTTCACCATGATCTCCTTGATGCCGTAGCGTGCAAGGTGTTCGATGATGTATTCCAGAACAGGCTTGCCCAGGATGGGCACCATGGGCTTGGGAGTTTGCTTCGTCAGCGGGCGTACTCGTGTTCCTTGCCCTGCGGCCAAAATCATTGCTTTTGCCATGCTGCTGCTCGTGCCAGTCGATCCATGTTGAGATGGGGTAGCATCATGCAACAAGTGGACCAATGCGGTGCATGAAATTCGCCGCACCCCCCAGATGTAGGGCCTTCAAACAGAGGTAGCCTGGGCATAATTCCAACAACTTTGACCAAGAACTTTTGGGCTGTTCACATGATCTTAATCACAGGCGGAGCCGGTTTCATCGGTGGCAATTTCGTGCACCACTGGTTTGAGCGGCAAGCCAGGCTGGGGCAGCCCCAGGAACCCGTCCTGGTGTTCGACAAGCTCACCTACGCCGGCAACCCCATCACGATCCAGGCGCACCTCGATGCGGGGCGCGCCATCCTGGTCCAGGGCGACATCGCCGACCGCGATGCCGTGCGCCAGGCACTGGACACCCACCGTCCTCGGGCCATCCTGCATTTCGCGGCCGAGAGCCACGTCGACCGTTCCATCCACGGCCCTGGCGAGTTCATCCACACCAACATGGTGGGCACGTTCAGCCTGCTCGAAGAGACCCGCGCCTACTGGGGCGCCATGCCCGCCGCCGAGAAAGCCGCCTTCCGCTTTCTGCACGTGTCCACCGACGAGGTCTACGGCTCGCTCAGCGACACCGATCCTGCGTTCAGCGAGACCACCGCCTACGCGCCGAACAGCCCCTATTCGGCCAGCAAGGCGGGCAGCGATCACCTGGTTCGGGCCTACCACCACACGTACGGTTTTCCGACACTGACCACGAATTGCAGTAATAACTACGGGCCTTATCACTTCCCGGAAAAACTCATTCCGCTGATGATCCTCAACGCGCTCGATGGCAAGCCGTTGCCGGTTTACGGCGATGGCCTGAACGTGCGCGACTGGCTGTTCGTGCGCGACCACTGCGAGGCCATCTGCCAGGTCCTTGAAAAAGGCCGGCTGGGTGAAACCTACAACGTCGGTGGCAAGAACGAGGTCAAGAACATCGACGTGGTCACCACGATCTGCCGCAAGCTGGATGCGCTGCGCCCCAAGGCCAGCGGTCGCTACGAAGACCAGATCACCTACGTCACCGACCGTCCCGGACACGATCGCCGCTATGCCATCGATCCCAGCAAGATCGAACGTGAAATCGGTTGGCAGCCCGCCGAGACCTTCACCTCGGGCATCGACAAGACCGTTCAATGGTTCCTGGACAACACCGAGTGGATTGACTCGGTCCGTTCCGGCGCCTACCGTGAATGGCTGAACACCAACTACCAAAGCCGCACGGCCTGAACACCATGAAGATCCTTTTGCTGGGCAAGGGTGGGCAGGTCGGCTGGGAGTTGCAGCGTTCCCTGGCGCCATTGGGGCAGGTCATCGCCCTTGACTTCGATTCCGCCGGCCCGGAGGCCGCGCCGCACCTCAAGGCCGATTTCAGCCAGCCTGATCAGGTCGCGGCCATCGTGCAGGCGGTCAAGCCCGACGTCATCGTCAATGCGGCCGCCCACACGGCGGTCGACAAGGCCGAAAGCGAGCCCGAGCTGGCCCGCGCCATCAACGCCACCGCACCAGGCCTGATCGCACTGGAGGCCGCCAAGCTGGGCGCCTTGCTTGTCCACTACAGCACCGACTACGTCTTCGATGGCAGCGGCGACAGCGCCCGCACTGAAGGCAGTCCCACCGCCCCGCTCAGCGTGTATGGCCGCACGAAGCTGGAAGGCGAGCAACTGATCCAGCAAAGCGGCTGTGCTCACTTCATCTTCCGCACCAGCTGGGTCTATGCGGCGCGGGGTGGCAACTTCGCCAAGACCATGCTGCGCCTGGCCGCCGAACGTGACCAGCTCAAGGTCATCGACGACCAGATCGGCGCGCCCACCGGGGCCGACCTGCTGGCCGATGTCACGGCCCACGCCATCCGCACCTTCCGCCAATCCAGCCACCCCGAACTCAGCGGCCTGTACCACTTGGTGGCGCAGGGCGAAACCAGCTGGTTCGACTACGCCCGATTCGTCATCGAATGGGCTCGGGCCAACGGGCAAGCCATCAAGGTCGCGCCAGAGGCCATCCAGGCCACGGGCACCGCTTCCTACCCCACGCCGGCGCAACGCCCTCTCAATTCGCGCCTCGACACCACCAAGCTGCAGCAGGCCTTGGGCCTGACCTTGCCCCATTGGCAGCCGGGTGTTCAGCGCATGCTCACTGAAATCACCGGAAAATGACCGTCATCATGACCAACGCGACACGCAAAGGCATCATCCTGGCCGGCGGCTCGGGCACACGTTTGCACCCAGCCACCCTGGCCATCAGCAAGCAATTGCTGCCGGTCTACGACAAGCCGATGATCTATTACCCCCTCAGCACCTTGCTGCTGGCGGGCATCCGAGACATCCTCATCATCAGCACCCCGCAAGACACGCCGCGCTTCCAGTCGCTGCTGGGCGATGGCAGCCAGTGGGGCGTGAACCTCAGCTATTGCGTGCAGCCCAGCCCCGATGGCCTGGCGCAGGCCTTCATCCTGGGACGCGACTTCGTCGGCAACAATCCCAGTGCCCTGGTCCTGGGCGACAACATCTACTACGGCCATGACCTGCAAGGCCTGCTGATGGACGCGGCTGCTCAGCCATCCGGCGCCAGCGTGTTCGCGTACCACGTGCACGACCCCGAGCGTTATGGCGTGGTCGATTTCGACGCCAGCAAGCGCGCCCTCAGCATCGAAGAAAAGCCCAAGGCCCCCAAGAGCAACTACGCCGTCACCGGTCTGTATTTCTACGACAACCAGGTCTGCGACATCGCCGCCGAGATCAAGCCCAGCCCGCGTGGCGAGCTCGAGATCACCGACGTCAACGCGATGTACCTGAAGCAAGGCCAGCTCAATGTGCAGATCATGGGCCGGGGCTATGCCTGGCTGGACACCGGCACGCACGACAGCCTGCTGGAAGCCAGCCAGTTCATCGCCACGCTTGAAAAGCGCCAGGGCCTGAAAGTGGCTTGTCCCGAGGAAATCGCCTTCCGCGCCGGCTGGATCAGTGCCGAGCAGGTCAGCAAGCTGGCCCAGCCCATGCTCAAGAATGGCTACGGCCAGTACTTGCTCAAGGTCATCAACGAACAGGTGTTCTGAGCATGAAGCTGATCCAGACCCGCATTCCCGATGTCGTCATCGTCGAGCCCGCCGTGTTCGGCGACGACCGTGGCTGGTTCATGGAAAGCTTCAACCAGCACCGCTTCACGGCCGAGCTGGCCAAATTGGGTCTGCCGGCCCCCAGGCCTTTCGTGCAGGACAACCATTCGTGCAGCAAGAAGGGCGTGCTGCGCGGGCTGCATTACCAGTTGAATCCCAGTGCGCAGGGCAAGCTGGTACGCGTGGTGCAGGGCGCGGCGTTCGACGTCGCAGTCGACATCCGCCGTGCTTCGCCCACCTTCGGGCAGTGGGTGGGCGTTGAGCTCTCTCCAGAAAACAACCGGCAGCTCTGGGTGCCCGAGGGTTTTGCCCATGGTTTTGTCGCTTTGACCGACGACACCCACTTCCTCTACAAGACCACCGACGTCTACGCCAAGGACTGCGAGCGGGCCATTGTGTGGAACGACCCGGACATCGGCATCGAGTGGCCTTTGGGCGGTTTGCAACCCAACATGGCGCCCAAGGATGTGCAGGCCCCGCGTTTGAAGGATGCAGATTATTTTTAGCGGGGCATGGTGCTGGGCATAATTCCCAGCATGCTGTCTTCCGTGCCACGTCCTCCCGCAAGCTCCTCTGGCAGCTTGTGGCGAAATCTCCTGACCTACGGGCTGATTGCGGGCTTTGCCATCTGGTGCGTGGTCGGATTCCACCATGATCTGTCCAAGATCAGCCTTGCGCCATTGGTCGCCGGTTGGCCGGCCATCGTCATGGCCGCGGCCTTGTCCTTGCTGAATTACGCCTTGCGCGTGGTGCGCTGGCAACTGTATTTGAGCCGGCTGGGCCATTCGCTGCCTTGGCGCTTCGTGTCCCTGACCTTCATGTCCGGCTTTGCCTTCACCTTGTCACCAGGCAAGCTGGGCGAGATGGTGCGGGCCCGCTACTACCAGCCGCTGGGCATCCCCGTCTCCGGTCTGATGGCCGGTTTTTTTGTGGAACGCCTGCTTGACCTGCTGGCCATGATCCTGCTGGCCGTGGCGGTCCTGGCCGAGCTTCAGGCCTACCGGCAGGCGCTGTGGGTGGCGGTGGGCCTGGTGGTCGGCTTGATGGCGACCCTGGCGCTGGTGCCCTGGCCCAAGGTGGCCGAGTCCATGGCTGGTCATCCGCGGGCGGGCAGCCGCCTGTTCAACGTGGCGCAGTCGGCGGTGGCCATGTTGGGCAGCGCCCGCCTGTTCCTCAAGCCCGGCATTTTGGTCATGGGCTTGTCGCTGGGCCTGGTGGCCTGGGGCGCGGAAGCCATCGGTCTCAAGCTCGTGGGCGATGTCATCTCGACCGCCCCCTTGTCACTTTCCTCGGCCATGGGCATCTATGCCATCGCCATCATCGTGGGTGCACTGTCCTTCCTGCCCGGCGGCCTGGGCAGCACCGAAGCCGTCATGGCCAGCCTGCTGTATGCCCACGGTTACCAGTTGCCCGAGGCCATCCTGCTGACGCTGGTGTGCCGTCTTCTGACGCTGTGGCTGGCCGTGCTCATCGGTTGGTGCTGCGTGTGGGCTTTGCGGGGCCAGCGGTGAAAATTCAAAGAAGTCCATGACCAAAGACCAATCGACCCCGTTGTGTGTGGACCTGGATGGCACGCTCATCCACAGCGACCTGCTGTTCGAGTCCTTCCTGTCGCTCATCAAACTGAACCCCTTGTTCCTGTTCCTGGTGCCTTTGTGGCTGCTGGGTGGCAAAGCCAGGTTGAAGGCCGAGATCGCCAGCCGGGTGAAGCTCAATGGCGCGGCCTTGCCTTACTCGGAAGCCTTCGTGGCCTGGCTCAAGGTGCAGAAAGACCTTGGGCGCCCGATCTGGCTGTGCACCGCCTCAGACCAGCGCCTGGCCCAGGCCGTGGCCGACCACGTGGGTCTGTTCGACGGGGTGTTGGCCAGCGATGGTCAAACCAATTTGTCGGGCGACAACAAAGCCCGGCAACTGGTGGATCGTTTTGGCGAGCGCGGCTTCGACTACTGCGGCAACCACCGTGTGGACCTCAAGGTGTGGAAGCACGCGCGCGCGGCCATCGTGGTCAATGGCTCCAAGGGCCTGGAAGCCAGCGCCCGTGCCTGCACCCAGGTCGATGCTGTTTTCCAGCCGCCGAAGTCGGGCATCCGGGTCGCCTTGAAGGCCCTGCGCGTGCACCAGTGGGCCAAGAACGCGCTCATCTTCGTGCCCCTGGCGGCCGCGCATCGCCTGGCGGATGCGCCTACCTTGGTGGCAGGGCTGGTGGCGTTCGCCTCGTTCAGCCTGTGCGCTTCCTCGGTCTACCTGCTCAACGACATGCTCGACCTGGAAGCCGACCGCCAGCATCCCCGCAAGTGCAAGCGGCCCTTCGCGGCGGGCACCTTGAGCCTGCTGTTCGGCTTGCTGGCCGCGCCCGCCTTGCTGCTGGTCTCGCTGGCGCTGGCCTTGACCTTGCCGCTCAAGTTCCTGGCGGTGCTGGGGGCCTACTACCTGGTCACCCTGGCCTATTCCTTCGGCCTCAAGCGCCTGGTCATGATCGATGTGCTGACCCTGGCGGGCCTGTACACGGTGCGCATCGTGGCGGGTGCGGCGGCCACTGACATCCCACTGTCGTTCTGGCTGCTGTTGTTCGCCATCTTCATCTTCCTCAGCCTGGCCATCGTCAAGCGCTATGCCGAACTGCACGCCATGCGCAAGCAAGGGCAGCTCAAGGCCAGTGGGCGGGGTTACCAGGTGGAAGACCTGGCCTTGCTTCAAAGCCTGGGCGGCTCTTCGGGTTACATCAGCATCCTGGTGCTGGCCCTGTACGTCAATTCACCTGACATCTCGGTGCTGTACCAACACCCCAAGGTGGTATGGATGCTGTGCCCGATCATGCTGTACTGGGTCAGCCGCGTGTGGATGCAGACCCACCGCGGGCACATGCACGACGACCCCCTTGTCTTCGCCTTGAAAGACCGGATCAGCCTGCTCACCGGCCTGGCCGCGGCGGCTGTCCTGTTCTTCGCCATCTGACGACGGCAGGGCATGGCAAGCCAGGCATTCACCTCGTGGGGCAGGGTCTTCCAGCCCGATCAACAGGTGCTGGGCATGCCCAGCCGGCATGCGCCCTTGCCGCTGCCAGCGGAGGTGGCCAGTACCGTCTTGCCGCATGGCAATGGCCGCAGCTACGGAGACAGCAACCTGAACCCGGGCGGGGCCTTGGTGCTGGGGCGTCAACTGGACCGGTTCATCGCCTTTGACCAGGCCACGGGCCTGCTGACCTGTGAAGCTGGGGTGCTCTTGTCGGAAATCTTGCGCCTGGTCGTGCCCCAGGGCTGGTTTCTGCCGGTCACGCCGGGCACGCAGTTCGTGACCGTCGGTGGCGCCATTGCCAACGATGTCCATGGCAAGAATCACCACCTGGTCGGCTCGTTCGGCAACCACGTCACGCAGTTTGAATTGCTGCGCTCCGATGGTTCCCGGCGCCTGTGTTCACCCACGGCCGAGGCCGACTGGTTTGCCGCCACCGTGGGCGGCCTGGGCCTGACCGGCATGATCACCTGGGCGCAGATCCAGTTGCGCCGGATCGCCAATCCCTATTTGCAGACGGAAAGCATCCGCTTTCGCAGCCTGGAAGAGTTCTTCGAGCTGAGCCAGGCCTCGGAAGCGGACCATGAATACACGGTGTCGTGGATCGATTGCGCCTTCGCGGGCAAGCGACTGGGGCGCGGGCTGTTCAACCGTGCCAACCACGCGCCCGCGGTGATGAACCCCGGCTTGCTCGCCTCGGGCTTGCCCAATCCGGTGGACGACAGCCACCGGCGCGTGCCGTTCACACCGCCCGTGTCCCTCATCAACAAGCTGTCGCTCAAGGCCTTCAACCTGGCTTATTACAACCGCCAGGTGGGCGACCGGGTTCAGGCCCTGCAGCACTACCGCCCCTTTTTCTACCCGCTCGATGCCTTGCTGGAGTGGAACCGCATTTACGGGCCCAAAGGCTTCTACCAGTACCAGTGCGTGGTGCCGCCCGACCAGGCCCTGCCCGCCACCCGCCAATTGCTGCAGACCATCGTGGACAGCGGCATGGGCTCCTTCCTGGCCGTGCTCAAGCAGTTTGGCGCGCCGCCTTCCCGGGGCATGCTGTCCTTTCCCATGCCAGGGACGACGTTGGCGCTCGACTTTCCCAACCAGGGCGAGGCTTTGCACCGGCTGTTCGCCCGGCTGGACACCATTGTCCAGAACGCCGGGGGGCGGCTCTACCCGGCCAAGGACGGCCGCATGGGCGCCGCCATCTTCAAATCCGGCCACCCACGGTGGCAGGCCTTTTCGCACCATGTCGATCCGCGTTTCTCGTCAGGTTTCTGGCGGCGGGTCACGGAGTCCACATGAAAAAGATCCTGATCGTCGGGGCCACCTCGGCCATGGCCGAAGCCTGTGCCCGCCTCTGGGCCCAGCAAGGCGACCACCTTTTCCTGGCGGCCCGCAACGCGGCGCAATTGCAATCCCTGGCCGCCGACCTGGCGACCCGTGGCGCGACCAAAGTGGGCACGCGGGTGTTCGATGCCAACCAGCACGGCCAGCATGCCGCCTTGCTGGCCGACGCCACCCAGACCCTGGGGGGGTTGGACACCGTCCTGATCGCCCACGGCACCTTGACCGACCAGGAGCGTGCCCAGCATGACGTGGCTTACGCCTTGGCCGAGATCGGCACCAACGGCTTGTCGGTCGTGGCCTTGCTGACGCTGGTGGCGAATCAGCTGGAGCAACAAGGCCGTGGCGCCATTGCCGTGATTTCTTCTGTGGCGGGCGACCGTGGGCGGCAGAGCAATTACGTCTATGGCGGCGCCAAGGCCTTGGTCTCCGCCTTCACCTCGGGGCTGCGCCAGCGCCTGGCCAAAAAAGGGGTCCGCGTGATCACGGTCAAGCCAGGCTTCGTCGACACGCCCATGACCGCTCACCTGCCCAAGGGGCCCTTGTGGGCCAAACCCGAGCAGGTCGCCCGCGACATCAGCCAGGCCATCGACCAAGGCCGGCGCATTGTCTACACCCCCGGTTTTTGGCGGCTGATCATGCTGATCATCAAGACCATCCCCGAATTCGTGTTCGTGAAACTCAAGTTGTAACCGTCTTAGAGGGGGTTTTGGGGGCCTACCCCCCACGATTGAGCGGGGTTGCCAGGGGGAAAGGGCTACCTTTCGAAACACATCTGTCTTATCCTTGCAACCACGGTTGGACCGGTAATTGTTACAGGTTTATCCAAGCGTTCGACAGGTGTCTCCCGAATCATGAAGTTGCGTGGCTTGTTTTTGTCGCTGATGGCGTTGCTGGTATTGGGCATCGCGGCGTGCGTTGCCTGGTGGTACATCAGGTTGATGCCCGTTGCGCCCGATCAATACCATGTGCGCGGCAAATTCGGCCCGGTCATCAACTGGCCTTTGGTGCCTTTGCAGGTTTTGACCCTGCCGGATGGCCGTTTGATGAGCTATGGCTCTGATGCCAAAGGCCGCCAAAGCGGCATGGAAATCTACGACGTCTGGGATCCTCAAAAAGGCGTCGGCCCTGAATCTCACCTGACTTTGCCGAACAAAACCGGCACCGATTTGTTTTGCAGCGGCCAAATCATCCTGCCCGCTGACCAATCGGTTTTGCTGGTGGGGGGCGATCGCACCGTCAATGGCCGTCGAAACTGGTCGTCGGCCGATGTGAATACTTTCAGCTACGCCAACAACCAAATCACCTCGACGGGTAAAACGATGGCCAGCCCACGCTGGTATCCCACGGTGGCCACGCTTTCAAATGGCGACGTGGTGGTATTGGGCGGCCGCCTGGACCCCACCCACTTTGCGCCGGTGCCCGAAATATTCAGCCCCGGAAAAGGCTGGATGGTATTGAACGGCGCCACCAGCGATGAAGCCTATGGTTCCGAAAATTGGGATTACCCACGCGCCTGGCAATCCAAGCGGGGCGACATGGTGATCATTTCCGGCACGGGCGATACATTCTCTTTGAACCTGGAAGGTCAGGGCCACGTCCAGAAACTGAACCTGCGTCTGCCGGACGCGCACCCCGACGTGCCCTCGCTGATGTACGCCCCAGGCAAGATCCTGTCCTTGCGCAACAAGGGCATCACCTACAAGGTGGACATCAACGGCGAGCAACCCGTGGCCACCAAGCTGCAATGGTTCGGCATGGCCCGTCATTACGCGTCTGCCACGGTGATGGCCGACGGCAGCGTTTTCATCAATGGCGGTGGTTTGCGCAATAACAGTGAAAAGCATCACATATTGGCCAACCGGGTTGCGATGATTTGGGATCCGCGCACCGAATCGCTGGTGATGGCGGCGGCGGCTCAAAAAGACCGGCTTTACCACTCCACGAGTTTGTTGCTGCCCGACGCCACCGTTTTCACCGGGGGTGGTGGTGCGGCGCATCCTTTGGCGGAAAATCAGCTGAACGCGGAAATCTACCATCCGCCTTACCTTTTCAAGAAGGACGGCAGCGGTGACCTAGCGCCGCGTCCGGTGATTCGCAACGCGCCCAATTTCGCGAGTTGGGGCCATCAATTCAAGGTCGACGTGCCTGGCAAGGTTTCCCGGATGACGCTGGTGAAACTCGGCTCTTCCACCCACGTGCAGGTTTTTGACCAGCGCTTTCTGGACCTGAAATTCAAGAAATCGGGCGAATCGGATTACGCCGTGACGGCGCCGGATGATTCGAAAGTGGCGCCTCCCGGCTATTACTTCCTGTTCGCCTTCGACCAGGACGGCGTGCCCAGCATTGCCAAGATCATCAAACTGGAAGCCACTGGCCTGACCAGTTAGGACCCAGGCACGGTCCGTGCAAGGACCTTGCTCATGAGCTCAAATTTGTTGAACTAAAAGTCGCTTGCCCAGTCTGTTGAGCAGGTCCGGCACGTTGCGGTGTGGTCACACGATTCCACCGCGCTCGTCCGGTTCATTCTGCGAATCCTTGTAGACTCAAAATCTACAACAGTCTGTGCAATGCCCTTTGATGGCTCGAATCTGAAGTAACTGACCAAGGTCCCTCGATGAAATTTTCCCAGTTTCTTTCAATTTTGCGAGCCCGCTGGATGATCCTGGCGGGGGTACTGGCCGTGCTCGTCAGCATCGCCCTCACCGCCGGCTTTGCCCTGCCCAAGAAATACACTGCGACGGGGTCGGTGCTGATCGATTCCCGCTCGCCCGACCCCATCAACGGCACCATGGCCGTCACCACGGGCAACTACCTGTCCACCCAGATGGACATCATCCGCAGCGAGCGGGTGGGCCTCAAGGTGGTCCGTGCCCTGCGCATGACCGAGAACGGTGACCTGCGCGCGCGCTGGCGCGAGTCCACCAACGGCGAGGGCATCTTCGAGAACTGGATCGTCGCGCTGCTGGCCGATGGCCTGGAGGTCAAGCCCACACGCGACTCGAACGTCATCAACGTCAGCTACACGGGCGCCGACCCGGCCTTCGCCTCCACCCTGGCCAACGCCTTCATCAACAACTACATCGAGACCAGCCTGGAATTGCGCGTCGAACCGGCCCGCCAGTTCGGCACCATGTTCCAGACCCAGCTCAAGCAGGCCCGCGAAAAGCTGGACGAGTCCCAACGCAAGTTGTCCGCCTACCAGCAGGACAAGGGCATCGTCGCCACCGACGAACGCCTGGACGTTGAAACCGCCCGGCTGGGCGAGCTGTCCGCCCAGGTGGTCGGCCTGCAGGCCCAGACCGCCGACGCTGAAAGCCGCCGGGCCCGTGCCGGCATCAACAGCCCCGACAGCATGGGCAATGGCGTGATCATGGCGCTCAAGGGCGATCTGGCGCGGCAGGAAGCGCGTCTCCAGGAAGCCAGCTCCCGCCTGGGTGAAGGCCACCCCCAGATCACCGAACTGCGCGCCGGCATTGCCGAGTTGAAGGCCCGCATCCAGGCCGAATCGGGCAATGTGGGCCTGTCGTCCAACGTCGGTCTGCAGATCAGCCAGCAACGCGAAGCGCAGGCCCGTGCCGCGCTGGAAGCCCAACGCAGCAAGGTTCTCAAGCTCAAGGCCATCCGCGACGAAGCCCAGCTGATGGTCAAGGACGTCGAGAGCGCCCAACGCGCCTTCGACTCCATCCAGGCCCGCATCAGCCAAACCAGCCTCGAAGGTCAAAGCAACCAGACCAATGTGTCGATCCTCAAGGTGGCCACGCCGCCGACCGGGCACTCCTCGCCACGGCCTCTCCTCTACACCTTGCAAGCCATTTTCGTGGGCCTGTTCCTCGGCATCGGCCTGGTGCTCATGATCGAGCTCAAGCATCGCCGCATCCGTGGTGACCAGGATCTGGCGGATCTGGTCAACGCCGACCTGATCGGGCACATGCCCAGTGCCAAGCCCAAGGCTTCGCGCGCGCTGCCGATCCAGTTCGCGCCCAAGCTGCCGTCCACGGCCATGCTCCGACTGCCGGCCACTGGCAAATAATTAAACCTATAGCCCCCAAAACCACCATGTCATCTTCGAGCGAAACAACCGATCCAAGCATTGGCGACATCATTTCGCGCATCAACAGCCTTGATGCCTCGCAGGTCGAACAAATCGTTCGCTACCAGAAGGAAAAAGGGGTCAAGTTCGGCGAGGCCGCCGTGGCCTTGGGCCTGGCCAAACACGAAGACGTGCTCTGGGCCTTGTCGCAGCAATTCAAGTACCCCTACCAGGGCCGCACCCTGGAGAGCGTGTCCGCCGAGCTGGTCGTGGCGACCGACCCTTTCGATGCCACGGCCGAGTTCTTCCGCGACGTTCGTGCCCAGCTGCTGGGTTCGGTCTTCAATGCCAAGCGCGAGAACAAGTTGGCCCTGGCGGTGTGCAGCCCCGATGTCGGTGATGGCAAATCCTTCTTCAGCGCCAACCTCGCGGTGGCGTTCAGCCAGCTGGCGGGCCGCACGCTGCTGATCGATGCCGACATGCGAACCCCTCGCTTGCACACCTTGTTCGGGGGCGATGCCTCCACGGCCGGCCTCAGCAATGTCCTGTCGGGTCGCGCCGAAGTCAATGTGCGCAAGCCCATCGACTCGCTGCCCAACCTCTACTTGCTGCCCGTGGGCGTGATCCCGCCCAATCCCCTGGAGCTGATCCAGGGGCAGGCCTTCGAACACCTCATCGAAAGCGTGTTGCCGAAGTTCGACTACGTGATCGTGGACACGCCCGCGGCGGCCCACGGTGCGGATGCCCGCGTGATCGCTGCCAAGTGCGGCGCAGCGCTGGTGGTCGGCCGCAGTGGCGTGACCCAGGTCACGCCTTTGAAGACCCTGTGCGACAGCCTCAAGAAAACCTGCGACGTTTTCGCGGGTGTGCTGCTCAACGATTACCGCGCCTGACGTGACGACGGGGACGGTCGAGCCATGATGTTCAAGCACCAGCCCCGCCGTCTTGGTGTCTTCGCCCTCCTGGTGGCGTTGATGGCATGGTGCACGCTGTTCGCGCCAGCGGCACAGGCCCAGGGCAGCGCGGAGGGGCGCCCATTCCGCGACTCGCTCGGCCTGGTCGTGAAGTTCTCTCAGGGGCAGCCCATGAGCCAGTTGCCGCTGCTGGGCGAACTGGGGCTGCGCTGGGTGCGCGACACCGTGATGTGGGCCGACATGGAGCCCAAGGCCGGGCAGTACAGCGAACTGCCGGCCGCGTTCAAACAGCGCCTTGCGTACTACCGCGAACACAAGATCAGCGTGGTCTTCATGCTGGCCTATGCCAATGGCAAGGCTTACCCGGCCACCAAGGACGACCCGCTGGCCCCCATCAACCCGGAGGCCTTTGGCCGCTACGCGGTCCACATGGCCAAGGTGCTGAAGCAATCGGGCGTGAACTTCGTGCTCGAAGTCTGGAACGAGCCCCACAACTTCGTGATCGCCAAGATGGTTGGCGGGCAATGGAACGGCAAGCCCCCGTCACCCTGGGTCAAGCATTACGTCAAGATGGTCACGGAGGTGGTCGAGCAGGTCAAGGCCGTGGACCCCAGCGTGAAGATCATCGATTGCGAAGATGTCTGGGTGGCCCATTACTGGTTCATGGAAGCCGGTTTGCCCAAGGCCCTCGATGGCTTCGGCATCCACCCCTACTCGGGGCACAACGCGGTGGGTCCCGAGGTGTCGGCGGCTTACGAGAAAACCGATTGGGCCTTGCCTTTCCAGCTGGTGGACCGTGACCGCTCCTTCAATTCGGCCGTCCGCCGCCTCCGCGACCAGGGGCTCAAGAAAATGGGCAAGCGCCCCGAGATCTGGATCACCGAGTGGGGCTGGTCGGTTGGCGAGAAAACCCCCGATGGCCCGGTGACCGAAGACATGCTCGCGGCTTTCCTGCCCCGCTCCTTCATTTCCTCGGTGGCGGCTGGCGTCGAGGTGCTGTGCTGGTTCAGTGCTCAGGACACGGTCGATGGCCCCATGGGCTTGGTCACCAATGATGGCCGCAAGCGTCCGGCGTTCGGGGCGTACAAAACGATGGTGGCCGAATTGGGTGATCTGAGCTTTGGCCAGCAGCTCGGCGGTCTGGGCCGGCCCACCCAGGGCGTGCAGGCCTATCTGTTCAAGGGTGCCGGCGTCCGTAAGGTCGTGCTCTGGAGCTCGGACAACAAGGCTCGGACCTTCAAGGTGAAAGGTGCCTGGTCCATCAAGAAGGCCGTCAACCTGCAAGGGGCCGAGATCGACATCGACGACCCCAAAGCCAAGAGCGTGACCGTGGGCCCCGAGCCCATCTACCTCACCCTCGACGGCAACGACACCCCCAAGTGGTCTGACGACCTCGTTCAATAAAAGCATATGGTCCCATCGATATACGGCATCCTGGTGCTGCTGCTGGCGTTGACGGTTTCCGCCAATGGCATGGTGTACCTCGCCATCATCGCCACCTTGTTCGGCGCCACTGCGGCGGCTTATGCCACGGCGCTGGGCGGCGCCAACATCACGCCGGCCGTGATGGTGCAGCTCTTCGTGGCCTGGCGGGCCTTGCGCAACGAAGGCATCCTCGGCGTGCTCAAGCCCATGGGTTTCCTCAAGCCGGGTTTCTGGCTGCTGTTGGTGACCATCTGGGGAGCGGCTTCCGCCGTGCTGTTGCCCAGGTTCTTCCGTGGGCAGTTCATGGTGTATTCCACCGACCGTGACTCGGGCCTGAGTGGTCTGTTCCCCATCGGGCCGGTGTCTTTGAATGCCACCCAGGGCATGTACGCGGCACTGGGGCTGTTTGCCTTCGTGGCCATGAGCGTGACCTTGCAGAAAGTGGGTTCGCGCCAGTTGCTTGCCAAGGCCATTTTGTGGCTGGCGGGCTTGAACGTGGTGGCGGCGCTCCTTGATCTGGCGCAATACCACCTGGGCATGCCACCCGTCCTGCCTTACCTGAAGAACGCCACCTACAACTTGTTGGGCGGTGAGGTGGCCGGCCTCATGCGCATCACCGGCACCTTCCCCGAAACTTCTGCTTTTTCGCAGTTCACGCTCACCCTGCTGGCGTTCACGCACACCTTGTGGATCAACAAGGTCTACACCCGGTGGGCCGCCGTTCTGACGGTGCTCAACCTGACGCTGCTGATGATCTCCACCTCGGGCACCGCTTACGTGGGGTTGGGGGTCTGCTTCGCCATGGCCTTCGCCTTTGCCATTTGGTACTTCATGCGGCATGGCGACATGGGCAAATACAGCCTCTACATCTGGCTGGCCGTGCTGGGCGTCATTGGCGGCATGGCGGTGCTGTTGTTCGTGCCCTCCGCCATGGACGCGGTGACCGACTACTTCAATGTGGTCATCGGCAAGAAGATCACGTCCGAATCCGGCATCACCCGGTTCAGCATGAACGCCCGGGCCCTGGACAACTTCGTGGATTCTTTCGGCCTGGGCACAGGTTTGGGCACCAACCGGGCCTCGAGCTTTGCGCTGGTCCTGTTGTCCAACCTGGGTTGGGTCGGCACGGTGTTTTTTGCCCTCTTCACCTGGTCGGTGCTGATGGGCAAGGGCCGCTCGGCGTTGCCTGACCTGGATGCCAGCGTGGTGTTGGCCGCTCGGCATGCGGTGCTGGCCAACTTGGTGGCGGCCTGCATCTCGGCATCGAACTACGACCTGGGGGTGATGTTCTACATCCTGGCCGCCGCTGCGGTGGTGCCGTACCAAACGCAATCGCTTGGCACGGCACGTTCCTCTAATGAGGATGTTGGTAGCAGCGGTGATGGGCGGTTCCAGAACCGCCGTCAGGTCACTGCGTTGTCGTGATCGGGAAGCGGATGAAGATCGGGCCGCCGGCTTCGGTCACCGTCACCTGAGAGGTGGCCGAGTTGCCCGTGGCCGAGGTGGTCACATTGGCGCCGGTCAAGGATGTGACGGTGGCAGCCTTGGGCAGCACCAGTTTCAGCGGCACATTGGCAGAGTCGACCCAAACCGCGAACACCGAGTCATCCGTGCCATCCCAGCGCATGGCGTGCACATTGGCCGGCACATCCTTCACCAGGCCCACGTAGTTGCGGGTCTTGGTGAAGCTGTACAGGGTCTTCAGTGCCGTGTAGGCGGGTTTGGGCTCGCCAGTCTTGGTCAGCAGGCCATAGTTGTGCTCATTGTGGTCGCCGTCGATGCCCGAGTCGGACAGTTCATACAGCGTGCTCATGGGGAGGTTCAGCGCGGTTTCGGTCAGCACCTTGCGGAGCACCAACACGGCCTGGCGAGCGCGGGCCCTGGGATCCAGGCCATTGCCGTACACCGCGGCATCGAAGGCGCCAAACGACGAGTAACCCCATTCAGTGACCCAGATGGATGGGTTGGCGACGCCTTGCGATGACAGGATGGCCTTGATCTGGGCCACTTCTGGTGCGAAGCTTTCAGGCCCCCAGGGGCGATAAGGGTGGATGGCAAACCCATCGAGGTTCTTCAGCTCGCCCGTTTTCGCCAGGCGAAGGATGTAGGGCAGGTTCACCCAGGATGGGCCGCCATTGACAACCTTGCGGGTGCTGTCAGTGGTTTTGATGACTTCGCGGGTCGCCGTCAGCAATTGGGCGTAGGTGTTGGGGTCGCCTTGCGTCCAGAAGTTGCTGTTGTCCGGCTCATTCCAAACTTCAAAGCCCACCACATTGCGGCCCTTGGCGAACAGCGTGGCTTGGCGCGCAAACTCCACGAAGGCCGCGCGGTCCGCCGGGTTCAGGGGCGAGCCACCACCGTGATCCGGGTGGCCGTAGTCCAGGATGAACAAGGCGGACTGCCCTTGCTTGGCCAGTCGCTTCAAGATGGCGTCGTAGTTGCTGAAATCAAAGCGCCCGCCGATTTCGATGAGCTTCCAGAACAGGTCCATGCGGACCACCGAGATGCCGATCTGGGCTGCATGGCTGAGCTCGCCATCGGAGGTTTGGTAGAAGTGGGTGGCCACCGCCAGGCGACCGTTGGTCGAAGGCAACACGCCGTCTTTCAGCAAGGCAGCTTGCCTCGACAGGGCGTAAGTGGTGGCGCCAGAGTCCAGCAGGCGGACGTTGTCCACCTTCACGCTGGCAGCGGGCGCGGCCATCACGGGTGTGCTCGCGGTCACGGAGAACCCAGTGATGCCGCCATAAAGTTTGCCATCGTTGACACCACCCCAGTGGCTGGTGGAAGAGCCCAGTGGCACCATGATCTTCGCCCAGGTCGCGCCTGCGCTGGTTTCAAGGGTACGTGGCACGAAGGAGTACTGGAGCGACTGTCCGGTGCTGTCAACCACCCGCAAGCCGGTGCTCACCAATGGGTGCGTGGCTTGGACGCTGATGGCCAGCATGGCGGTTTCAGGGGTGGCCGTGGAATACAGGGAACCCAGGCGGCGCGTCATGGCCACGTATTTGCCGCAGCCACCGGTGACGGCCAACTGAATGGTGGTGCCGCCGCAGTTCAGGTCGGTCAGCATGCTGGCGCCCATGCCGTTCTCGCCACCTGTAAGCGTCAGGCCGCCGCGGGCGCCAGGAAATTCGTTGCCCAGTTCGAAAATCCAGCCCAGGGCTGAACCGCCCAGGCTGCCACCGGAAGTGTCGAAGGTTTCCAGCGAGGTGCCCAGGGCCTGCTGCTGTGTTGCTGCGGTGGAAACAGCGGCCAGATAGGCCGTGCCTTCAACCGCAGTTGTCACGGGAGCCGTGGGAACAGGGGTAGGCGTCGCAGGCACCGTGGCAGGAGGCACCACCGTTGAGCCAGAGCCGCCGGTGGTGGTATCAGAACCGCCGCCGCCGCCGCAACCTTGCAAAACGAGAATCAACGAAAAAACAGCACAACTACTCAACGACAGCTTCATATGGCAACCCAACAAACCACCCGAAATCAGGCTAGACAAGGATCAAATTGATCAGAGTCTTCATCTTATAAAGAGGGGGACAGCCACGCCCACGAAGCTGTAACGATATACATATGGTAGCAGGCGATCGGAGCGCTCCTTGCATGTGACCAATTGCACAAGTAAAAATGACACGCTCTAGGAAAAACTTGCAAAAGCCCCGCTTTGGTGCCCCGTAAATTTGTAAGTTCAAGTTACAAATTATCGCAAGGGTAAGTCCTATTGATATTCGGTATGCGGCTTTAGTTCTTTGCCTTGGGTAGAATGCTGTGGTGCAGCAAGAAGTCAGTGGTGTCTGAGTTTGAAAATCGATATTTAGAAAACTGGCATGTGATAATGAATTTGTATTTTGAAAAATGATGGCGGTATGACAGCGACCCCCCTTCACACTGCGGCTTCACGCCCCGAAAAGGCGTCTCGTTTCCATCAGCTTGACGCCATTCGTGGAATAGCGGCGCTCGCGGTGGTGGTTTCACATTACACGTCGGTGATCTGGTCCGATCCCACCGTCAGCATGCCTGCTTTGAACGTGGCAGTGTCGTCATTCATGTGGTCGCCGTTGGGCGGTCTCATCATCGGACTTCCAGCGGTATTGCTTTTCTTTGTCTTGTCTGGTTTTGCCCTGACCAAGATGCTGCAGAGCAGCCGTGATGGCTACGCCAGTTATGCGGTCAAAAGAATTGCGCGCATTTGGCCCCCTTACATGGTATCCATTGCCTTGGCCGTGCTGTTCATTTCAACCATTGGTTGGGCTTCAGGCGAGCATATTTCGGGCTGGGTCAAAGGTGTGACTGGACACCCTTTGAACATGGGCGACATTCTTGACCATGTTTTGCTATTGGGGGCCTTTGAGCCTCATTACAACTTCGTGGCATGGACTTTGGTCTATGAAATGAGAATATCCTTGATATTCCCATTGGTCTACATGACGCTGCTGAAATGGAGCGCCAGGCAATCCTTGCTGCTTTATGGTGTGCTGAGTGTTACTTGTGTGCTTTTGCATTATGCAGCCAAAAAAACTGGGTACATTGACCTGGCCAACTGGCTGGCGACAGGGCATTACACACTTTTCTTTGTCGTGGGTGCTGTCATCGCCATGAACCTCGACGCCATCGTTCATTGGTATCATCAACAGCCCTTCGGCCTGAAACTCGCGGCATTGGTGCTGGCCATGATCAGCTACACTTATCCGCCGCAAATCAGAAATTTCGGCGGCAGCTTTTCCGAGTTTCCGATGTTGTTGACCCATTGGCTCATGTTGCCGGGCATTTCAGTTTTCATCATCATGGCCATCGGAAGCACAAAACTGAAGAATTGGCTTTTGCGCCCCTCCTTGCAATGGCTTGGAAAGGTTTCCTACAGTCTATATTTATTCCATCCCCTGGTGATATTTCTCATGGTTGCCTGGATCAGCCAAGGTGCCGATGTGATGACTGCCGTTTTTGTGGGGATTTTGTCGTCCATCGCGGTGGCGGCCGTGGCTTATCCTGTAGTTGAAAAACCATCCCAAAAGTTGGGGCGTTTTCTGGCAGATAAAACCAGTCCGGTGCGGCGCATGGCCTGATTCATCCAAGCATCACAGCGAAGATGGTCGATGCTTTCCGCCAATTCGATGCTGTATGAACTTGGTGATGCCGTGACGCCATTCCAGTGCACGTTTTTCCAGCAAATGCCAGGACAGCATGGCCAGAACCAATGTCACCACTCCGGAGGTGAAAATCATTGCGCCAATTGAAATGCCTGGAACCAGCGCGGCGATTGATTGCTGTATTGGAAATGCGTAGATGTACAGCCCATAGGAATAATCTCCTATTTGGTTGTAATGTCGAATGAACCCTCCTGGAACATAGGCCAGAAAAAACAAAATATAACCAATGCTTGCGCAGTACATGTAAAAAAACGCGGGCTTGTGCATGCTGGATAGAATCAGCGCGATGGACAATAAGCTGAAGTTTCTCCAGTTCATGGAGATTGAATCGCGCAAAACAAAGAAAGCGCTGCCGCAACTGAACATGAACAACAGTTTCGCGAGTTTTCCGGTCGATTCCTGGTGGTGCTTGTAAGCCAGCAATGCCGCTGCAGCGATGAAAACAGTGACAACGACGCGTCTCAGGTTTTTTTCATTCGTGCCCGCCACCAGCTTGGTGGCCAGCCAAATGAAGGCGAGGCCGACGTACATCCGAACTTCGAACGGCATGGACCAGAGGGATCCATTGACGGTGTTGGGATAGGGGTTTTCTTCGAACACGCCTGGCAGATTGAACAGGACCCCTCCCAGCAATGTTCCACACTTGGCCAAGTACGCCCAGGTATCGTGCGCGCGGTAGAAGTCGGCCAGCGGCAACGTCGTGAAAAAGGCTGCCATGCCAAAGCAGGTCAAGGCCAGCATGACCCACAGGGCTGGAAATATTCTAAGAATTCTGCTGATGAAAAATTCAACCAAGTTTCCGCGTTTGAACAAACTGGCGCTCACCAGGAAGCCACTGGCGATGAAAAAGATATCGACGGCAATGTCTCCGATCGACATTCCAATCAATTTTCGCATCGGCTCGATGGCCGGGTCACCTGTGACCAGAACAAAACTGTGGGTCACCAATACCGCCAACGCAGCTGAAATGCGAATCAGGTTGAAATTATTGTCTTTTCCGTGAGCAAGTGCTGATAACTTCATGTTCTTGAATTAATGCTTGTTGACGGATGCTTGGGCTGCAAAAACCTGATGATGGGTTTTTCAATGTACCAGTGGGCAAGGACGCCGATCAAGGCGGCCACCATCATTCTGAAAATGATTTCTGCCAAGTCGATGGCAATGCCTTGTTGATCGGGGAAAACCGCGTCAAAAAGGTGGCCTGAGACTTTGAAAGTGAATGAATGGGAAAGATAAATTGAAAATGAGGCATTCGCCAGCAGATTGAAGATCGGAATTTGACTTTGCCGAAATGCCGACATGCTGGAGAAGATGATC
Source organism: Aquabacterium sp. (assembly GCF_050725395.1). Taxonomy (GTDB): domain Bacteria; phylum Pseudomonadota; class Gammaproteobacteria; order Burkholderiales; family Burkholderiaceae_C; genus Aquabacterium. Next base: position 55,969 of record NZ_JBOHHL010000022.1, read on the forward strand.
AAAACAGCGCAAGGGCCCGCCGTCAGGCCTCTTGAAACAGCATGGCCATGTTGAGTGGCTATGAACAAGGCCAGGAATCCCACGATCACGCCGGCCCAAGCCCAGTGGCTGTATTGAGGAAAACCGTATTTCTTAACGAACATGCAAAGCGCGGCCCCATACAAGAACTCCAAAATGATCGGGTCTGAATAAAAAATAGCGGGTGCCGAAGTCGGTTGCACCAGATGACCCAAGCAAATGAATGCCAGCATTGCACTGAACAAGGCCGCCATTCTCCACTTGCCAAAGAAAATGCTGAACGCGAAGATCGCGTAGAAAAACATTTCGTAGTTGATGGTCCATCCCGGGACGAGCAATGGAAATATGCCGCCCTCTTGCAAAGCATTGAACCTGGGGATGAATGCAAAATCCAGCCACGCTCCCTCTGGTACCGAGTGCTTGATCACATCGGCTTTGATATTCCAGAGCAAGGCAATCCAATACAAAGGCACAACCCTGATGAACCGGTGGCGCAAAAAAGTTTTGGCACTGTCAAACCGGTTGGACCGAGGGTCGATGTCCCGGGTGGTCCAGGCCATGACAAAACCGCTGATGACAAAGAAAATGTCAACCCCGGAGGCGCCGAAGGATGAGGATTCCTTGATGTTGGTGTATTTCAGGGTATGGTGAAACACAACCATCAAGGCCGCAATCGCGCGCAAATAATGGATGCCGATGATCATGGGTGATACTGAACATCCTTGAAAACGCCCAACGTGGGGTTTTCTAAAACTTCAAAACTTCCACGAAAAGCTTGGCATTGTCTTTTGCCGAGTAATCACTGAACACGGGCGATGCCAAAACTTCAATCATCGCAGCCATGAGGGCCAAAGCTTTATAACTTTGTGCGTAGATGTAGCTGTGGTGTTTCTTGATGAAAATGTAGCAGCCACGTTCCAGCAAGCAGCGCCGGTGATTTTTGATGGTGAACGTGCCACCGTTCTCATGAAACACCTTCACATCCAGGTTGACCTTCGTTTTCAGCCCAAGGTGCTTGGTCATGCGGTACTGCAAATCTGTTTCTTCGGCATACATGAAAAACGATTCGTCAAACCCGTTCAACTTCTGGAACACGGCCGCGGGCATCATCAAGGCGGCGCCCGTGACGTACTGGGTGTCTTGCAAGCCCTCGCGGAGCATGGGCTTGGCAGGGGGAAGGGCAGTTTTGGTGCCCGTCAGCCGCCGCAGGCAACCATGAAGCACATGCTTGGCCCACCGCAGCGGCCGCCGGATGGTGATGAACTCGCCAAACGAGTTCTCGACCTTGTCGTTCTCGTTGAATACCTTGCAACCAATGGCCCCCAGCGTAGGATCGCTGTCGAGCGTTCCCGCCATGGACGAAGCGCAATCTTCCACCAGCGCCGCATCGGGGTTCAGGAAGAACAGGTGGCGGCCCGTGGCCACGCGGGCACCCACATTGCAGCCCGCGCCAAAACCACCGTTGTGTCCGGGGTCGATCAGCTGGGCGGGCAGGGGCTGGAGCCGCGTCGCCAGGTCGGCCCGGTGGTGGGCGTCGTCGCTGTTGTCGACCACGATGATCTCGTGGCTTGATGCGCAGTGCTGGCCGATGCTGCGCACGGCGCGTTCCACTTTGTCTGCTGCCCGGTAGTTGACGATGATGAAAGAGATGAGTGGCATCGGCATCATGTGAAATTTTTGCGTTGGTACCGGTACAGCGTCATCAAGGCCAGCGAAGCGATCAGTTCGGCCAAGACCCTTGCAACTGCCGCGCCAACCGCGCCGTTCCACCAGGCTCCGCCGGCGGTCAGGCCAATGCCCAGGGTGGTGGTGGCGATGCTGATGACGCTGATCTCGCGCTCCATGCGGCGCGGCAGGAACACATACACCGAGATGGCATTGTTGAAAGCCGCCAGCATGAAGATGGGGCTCATCACCATGAGGATGGTGGAGGCGTGTTCGAACTTCTCGCCCAGCACGAAGTTCAGCAGGGGTGGGGCCACGGTGAGCGAGGCCAGCGTGGCCAGGCCTCCGGCGATGCACACCCATTTCACCGCGCGCTTCTGCTGTCGCAGCACTTCTTTCGCGTCGGTGTTCTCGTGCATCATCTTGGAGAACCATGACAGCATGACTTGCCCGGCGGGGGCCAGCAGGCTCAGGCCCGTGGTAATGACTTTCTCGGCGGTGCCGAAGTAGGCCACTTGTGCTGGTGTGGCGAATGTCGACAGCGAATAGGTGCCCACGTTGGTCATCAGCGCGTAGGTGCCGCTGGTGATGAACAAGGGCGTGGACTGCTTGATGAGCTGGAAGCCGTCCGACACGCTGGAAAGCTTGAACTTCTCTGACTTGGCCGCGATGTAGTAAGCGATGAAGCTGGTGACGGCCGAGGACGTGGCCAGCGACACCATCACGTAGATGGCGTCGACGCTGCCGCGCACCAGGAAGAGCACCATGCTCAAGGTGATGATGAAGCCCGCGATCTCGATCAGCACCGGGGTGGTGAAATTCAGCCGGCCTTGAAAGTACCAACCCAGGTTGAAGCCGGCGATGACACCGCACAGCACGGCCAGGCTGGCGATGGCCGGTTGGCTGCGCAGCAATGGCGATCCGATGATGAAAATGATGCCGGCGCCCACGGCGATGGGGACCAGCAGGAAGCGGGCGGTGAGGTGCCGGCTGAACTCGTGGTGGCGCTCGCCATCGGTCTTGAGGCTGGCGATGTTGCGGGCACCGGTGAAGGCGAACCCCCAGTTCTGGATGGTCCACACGATGGCCTGCACCGACATGGCGGCCAGCACGAGGCCGTAAGCCGTGGGCCCCAGGATGCGCGCGTAGAACGGGATCAGGACGATCAGGTAGACGTACCTGAAGAAGTAGCCGGCGTAGGCGGAAATCAGGTGCTTGTTGAGCGAGGCCATTGAGTTGTTCTAGTGGAGCATCGCGCCGTAGGACCGGACGCATTCGCGCCATCCGAAGAGGCGCACGGCGGCGTCTGCCTGGTCTGCATTGGCCGAGGTGGTGCCGGGATCGCCAGCCTGCCAGGCTTGCACCCGGGCCACCAGTTCGGCGTCGTCCTTGAAGGGTTTCACATGGGGCAGCTGATCGGCGGCCCAGCGGATGAAAGGGCTCTCGCGGGCCCAGATGTTGGCCACGCGGCCAATGGCTTCGAAGAAGGCGCCGCTCACCAGCATGGAGTCGCTGATGTGGGCCAGGATCAGCACGTCGACCGCGGCGAGGCTGGCGGCGAAATCCTCGTCGCTCATGTAGCCGGACTGGAAGACCACGTGGGGGGCGAGTTGCCGGCGCTGGATGATCTCGTTCAGTTGCGCGGCATATTCGTCGGTGGCACGGCCGCGGATGACCAGGGCAACGCCCTGTGGCCAGATCTCCAGGATGCGGTGGATGTTCTTGTAAGGCCGAACGGCGCCGAGCATGCCGAACAGCGGGGCACCACTTGCCGAAGGCGGCTTGGGCGGCGCCAGCGGCCGGCCAGGCTGATCGGCCGCATCCCAGTACAAAGGGTGGGGCAGGTAGGTGGCGCGGTAGGGTTGCGCGAAGCTGGGATCGTGCACCACCCGTGTGTCCGCCAGGGCCTTGAGCAGGTTGATGATGCGCACCGAGAGCGCCTTCTTCCAGCCGGTGGTGTCGTGCACCGCGTGGTCGTGCACGAAGTACACCACGCGGGCCCGGGCCACGGCCATCAACACCACGTAGAACAAGAATTCGATCGAGCCCTTCAGGGACAGGCTGGGGTTGGCGCCTTTCCAGACGAAAGGGCGCGTCTCCAGCCAGTGGAAGGCCATCACGTTGTCGCGCTTGAAGATGCCCCAGGCCCGGCCCGTGACCACCGACTTGACGTTCAAGGGCTTGACCGTGAAACCGCAGTCGGCGAGCAACTGCTTTTGCATCTCGATGTAGCGGTTGGTGGTGTTGGTGAAGGGCGAGACGAAGGCGGTCCTCATCGGGCGACACCTCGGCCGGCCGACCCGCGGCTGCCCGGGTCGCACACATAGCGCGCGGCCTTGAGGGCGATGGGCCGAGGAGCCAGCAGGAGCAGCCAGGCCCAGCCGGCCAGGCCCAGTTTCTTGGGCAGGCTGTAGTCCTGGCGGACCGCGATGGACTTCAGCAAGCGGGGCAGGCGGGCGAGGGTGGCGCGCTTGTCGGTCCACCAGCCAAGCCCGGCGAGCGCGGTGCTGGCGTAAGCGGATTTCTCGCTGGAAAAATCCAGCAAGCTCGTGGGAGACTGGATGGCGCCTTGCGTGCGCTCGCTCATCCAGCGCCCGAAGCGTTCAATGCGCACTTGCAGGCGCTTGTCCAGTGACAGGCCCTTGGCGGCATTGCCAAAGGTCAGCGATGAACTGTCCTTGTCTGGCATGCGGTGGATGCGGTACAGGCCCAGGGTGCGGTCGCTGGCGGCCACGGTGCCGAACAAGGTGGAGCCAAAGATGCAGAAGAAGTCGGCGCCATGGCGGTCTTGCGCATCGGAGGGCAGGGGAAAGATGCGCGCGAGCACGCTGTGCCGGTAAGCATTGCCCGAGGCCGGCGGCGAGGCATGCGGAACGCCATGCTGCAGAAAGGCCTTGGCCACGTCGCCGCGGGCCAGTTCATGCGGGATGGTGGCGCCAACCGCCTCGCCATTGGGGCCGATCAGTTCCAGGCGAAAGTGCACCTTGGCCACGCCTTCGCCAAAACGCGTGGCGATGTCGGCCAGCGCTTCTGGCAGCAAGGCGTCGTCCGAATCCAGGAAGAGCACCACGTCGCCCCGCGCTTGCGCGAAGCCCGCGTTGTAGGCCGCGATCTGGCCGCCATTGGCTTGCGCGATGACCTGGATGCCTTGGGCTTCGTACTGGCGGATGATGTTCAGCGAGCCATCGGTCGAGCCGTCGTCCACCACGATCACTTCGAGCGGCGGGTAGGTTTGCTGCAGCACCGAGTCGATGGTTTGCCGGACATACCGTTCGTAGTTGTAGTTGCACACCACGACCGAGATGCGTGGCTGGGACAAGGCGGCGAGGGATGGCGGTGATGTCATGCTTGGCGACCTTGCTGGCGGAGGATGGGCTTGATCATGTCCAGGTTGAGCCGGCCCGCGAGCTGCCAGTCGTACTGCGCAGCCCGGGCGTGGCCCGCCTGGGTCAGGGCCTGGCCTTGGCTTGGATCACTGAAAAATTCGCTCAAGCGCTGGGCAAGCTGCTCGGGCTGGTGGGGGTCGAAATAAAGCGCGGCGTCGCCGCAGGTTTCCTGGACGGCGTCGGCGGTCGAGGCGATGACGGGGCAACCGTTGGACATGGCCTCGAGGGGCGGGATGCCGAAGCCTTCGTAGAAAGAGGGAAACACGAAGCAGGAGGCATGCTGGTACAGGGCTTTGAGCTCGCCATCGCTGACATAGCCCACCTTGAGCATGCGCTCGGAGGTCTCGGTGGCCTGCTGGAAGATGGCCGAGTTGGTGGCCCCGGCCACCACGCAGCGTGGCGCCTGATCGCCCATCAGGTTCAGGGCCTTGACGATGGCGCCGAAGTTCTTGTTGGGGTTGGCGCTGCTGACCGCCAGCACGAAAGGTTGGCCGCGCAAGTGGTGCTGGTCGAGGATGCGTTCATCCGCCTGGATGGCGTTGAGGTGCTGCCAGCCTTCCGTGGTGACGCCCACCCGTTCGGGCCGCGCGCCGAAACAGCTGACCGCTTCACGCTTGCTGAATTGCGACACCGCCAAGGTCAGCGGCGCGTGCTTGACCAGCGAGCGGACCATGAAGGTGTACCAGAGCCGGAACTTGGCGGTGTAGGCCTCGGGCACCCGCACCACGCCCGCGTCGTGGACGGTGGTGATCTGCCGCCGGTGAAGCAGCGGACCTGTGAAGCCAAAGGTGAACAGCAGACCCTGGCGGGCGTGCCAGGCCAATTCGGTCTGCTCCCAGGCATGGCCCGACAAACGGCCGATGGTCTGGAAACGGATGTGCTTGAGGCCGGGATTCTGTGCACCCTTGGGGGCCAGCACCGTGACCGGGTTGTAGTCGGCGTGGGGGCCTTGCGGCCCCAGTTGCTGGTCCATGCAGGCCAGTGTTTCACGGGCGTAGCGCTGGATGCCGGTGACGCCTTGCGTCAGGAAGCGGCCGTTGATGAAGAGGGGCGTGGCGTGCGGGCGCGACAACTTCCTGACCCCGCTCAAACGAATTCGAGGATGCGGCGGGGATCGCAGCGGCCCGAGGCCAGGTCCAGCAGCGCGCGCACATTGCCCCTGAGCCGTCCCGGGTAGTCCACGTTGGGGTACCTGAAGCGGCCGATGCTCTTGACGGTGTTCGCCGCCAGGTGGCGCGCAATGAACTTGTAGGCCTTGCGCTTGGACATGGTGCCCTTCTTGATCAGGTACAGAGGGTTGGCGATCTGGGAATAACCAAAACGCAAGCCCGAGGTCCGGCCGGATTTGCTGCCCAGGTGCACGCCACGGCAATCGGGCGTGTAGATGTTGCGGCCCCAACGGGAGGCCTGGCTGGAGTAGTCCTGGTCTTCCTGCCATCCGTACAGGGGCAATGCTTCGTCGAACTCGCATTGGCGGATGGCCGTGTCCCTGAAGGCCATGTTGCAGCCAAACAGGCTTTCCATGGGGCGGTCGGTGGCGCCGCTGGCCCAATGGGGCTCCGGGGGTTTTTGCCCGCGCAGATAAACAAGGGCGTCGGGGGTGTCGAGCGGGGTGCCTTGCGCGCCATCGGCCAGCACGTGCCCGGTGATGCCGACCACGTCGGGTTGGGATTGGAATTTCTTCTGGGCGGCTTCCAGCCAGGTGCCGTCGGGCCTGAAGTCGTCGTCCATGAACACCGCGAAGCTGGGCACCTCGCCCAGCAGTCCAAATTGCTTGGCGACCTCCACGCCCACATTGCGCTGGTGGGAGGAGCCGGCGTGGGTGGCCACCTTGACGGTGGCTTTGCCTTCCAGCACCGAGGGGTGTTGGTCGAGGTTGGTCACGTCTCGGGCTTCGGAGCCCACCACCACCACGTGTGTGGGCGCCAAGGTCTGGTTTTGCAACCATGTCAGCAATTCATGAACCACCGCAGCGCGGCCTTTGGTCGCGATGATGACGTAGGCATTCAGACTGGTTTGGCTCATGGATGGCGCGTGTTGGTGATTTTTAGGGGAGTGAAACAGCCTGATCCAGTTTACCGAATCAAAGATGACAAAAAGCCCGGGCATGAGTATGAACCCTCAATCAGGGTGTCACGAAGCTGAAAGATCGGCCTGTAACAATTACCGAAAATTACTTTTTTACCGGGTGCGGACCATTACAATTTGGAACCGCTGATGATATTGGCGACAAAAATATTCAGGGAGTTGTCATGTTTGACGTGACTGGGCGAACCTTGCCAACGCAGGGCTTGCCCGAAAAGGTTTCAGTGGTGGTGACCAACTACAACTATGGTCACTTCCTTGCCGAGGCTTTGGATTCCGTGCTGTCCCAGCAGCCCCCGCCCTTCGAGGTGATCGTGGTCGATGATGCCTCGACCGATGACTCTCGCGAGGTGCTGGCCCGGTACGCCGGGCAAGTTCAAGTGCTGTGGCAAGCCTCGAACGAAGGACAGATCAGCGCCTACAACCTTGGATTCGCCGCCACCAGGGGCGACATCGTCATATTCCTGGACGCGGATGATCGCTTGAAACCCGGTGCGCTTCGGGAAATCGCCGCCGTCTTCGCCCAGCAGGATGTGGTCAAGGTGCACTGGCGAGTTGACTTGGTCGATGCTGCCGGCAAGGCCGCGGGCGCCCAGGTGCCTGCCAAACTGGTGGCGGGCAACATGGCCAGGCTGCTGACGCGCAAGGGCATCATGTACCCTTCTTCTCCTGGCAGCGCCAATGCCTATCTGGCCAGCACGTTGCGGCAGATCATGCCTTTGCCCACTGATTCGGCTGAGAAGCACGGGGCCGATTTCTACACCATCTATGGCAGCGCCCTGCTGGGTCAGGTGGGGGTGGCGGGGGGAGGGCGAGCCTTGAGCGACTACCGCCTTCACCAAGCCTCCGATGCGCATTCCCTCGGTTTTGGCAACGCGGCACGGGGTTACCGTGAGTCCGAGCGCATGAGTCTGCGCAGCGCGGCTTTCACGACATGGGTAGCACGGTGGAGTTGCCAGCGCATTGTCATCAAGCGGCCATTGACGGAGTTTTCCATCGAGAAAAACTCATTTGCCAATGGCATCTTTGGCCAAGCTGGTTACTGGCATGGCGTGCAGGCGGGCTTGGAGGGCTTGCGGCCCCTGTTCAGAAGCATTCGCCACCGTCCTGGCCACATGTCAGAGAAATTGTTATTGGCGGGGCTGATGTTGGCCATCTTGGTGCTGCCCAGACCGGCGGGGCTGCCCATTGCGAAATACCTGTGCGATCCGTCGTCGCGTTGAATGAATCATGTAGAAGTGGGAATCTTCTGTAGTCTTGATTTGAGAGACAGAAATTTTGGCGGGGAGAATAGGAAATTCAAACCTATTTTTCGTAAGGCATGGGCGGCGGCCAAAGGGCCACAGAGTCCAACAAGCATTCCAGGGATGATGTACAGCATTGCATTTTCAATGCCTAAGACCTTTTGAAAAAGAATGCGCAATGATGCAATGAATAATAAGTGCATCAGGTATACGTCCATTGATTTTTCGCCTAAATTGGCCAGCCAAGCTGTGCCTTGTGAAGGCAAAGAGTAGGCGAAACCAAAAACAAGAAAACCTGTGATCATGGCGAAAACTGTTGCGTTAGGACTGACCGACTGAAAGCTGAGCGTTCTTTCTCCGAGTAGGATATGAAATATATACTGAGCCAAGATCAATGCCGTTAGCCAGAAAATGGCATTGCGTGGTGAGTATTGTCTTGATGGAATGCTCTTTGAAAAAATCAGTCCCAATGAGAAATACACATAGCTCAAGCAAAAAAGAGGCAAGCTAAAATAATTGATGGTGATGTGTGGATAAATCCACAAAAGTGCCAACGCAATGGGTAGTGTGAGAAGTCGTCCTCGTTTGGGGCCGGCGAAATAAATTGTGATCTCGGTTAAACCAAAAGCCAGAATCAGGGAGTAAAGAAACCAAAATACTCCCCTGGGGTGCCAAAAGATTGCAGGCAATTCGTTGAAGGATGACGATCCATTCCTGATGCCCGAGCTGAGTACCTCAAAGGCGCCAATGAGCAAAGACCAAATCAAGTAGGGATAGAAAATGGCATCGAATTTCCCAGAAAATTCTTTCAGCCGATGTTTTTTCTCAATGTTTTTTCCAAAAAGAATGCCTGATGCAAAAAAGAAAGCCGGCATCGACAAAATCGTGCAGGCGCTGCTGATTGCCAAAAAATATGTTTCCGAGACGCCGTTGAGCAAGTTTGCCCCATGAAGTCCTCTCCATAAATGGGCAAACACGACCACGATGATCCCAATCCCCTTGGCATAGTCCAAAGCGATGTTTCTTTGGCTTGCTGTTGATGTACTGCTGCTCACTTGAATCTCACCTGATCACGAATAGGCGGGATTCGGTGGGCTGGGGTGGGGCGTGGCCATGTCGCAGCCGCGCTCAGTTACTCGCCTGGTGATTCAGTGCGTCGTTGATCACCGCCATCATCGACGTTCTGAACTGCTCGATCGAGAAGCGCTCGGCATTGTCCCGGCAGGCCTGGGCGCTGAAGCGGTGACTGTTCTGCTCAAAGGCCTTGACCGCCTCGACGATGGATTCGACGGATTGCTCCTTGAAGAACACGCCAGTGGCCTGCTCGGTGTCGAGTCCCTTGACGGTTTCCAGCGCGCCGCCGCGCCCGTAAGCGATGACGGGCGTGCCGCAGGCCTGGGCTTCCACCGGCGTGATGCCGAAATCTTCTTCGGCGGCGAACACGAAGCCCTTGGCTTGCTGCATGTGTTCCTTGAGCGCCTTGAAGGGCTGGTAGCCCAGCAAGGTGACGTTGGGGGCGTGCACGGCCTTGGCTTTTTCCCATTCAGGGCCATCGCCGATCACGACCAATTTCTTGTCGGGCATCCTGGCAAAGGCTTCGATGATGAGCGGGACCTTTTTATAGGGCACCAGTCGCGAGGCCGTGAGGTAGAAATCCTGCTTCTGCGGTGCCAGCGTGAAGGCTTCGGTGTCGACGGGCGGATACACCACCTCCGAATCCCTCCGGTAGGCCTTGCGGATGCGGCGACCGATGAACGCAGAGTTGGCGACGAACACATCCACGCCGTTGGCGGTGCGGCTGTCCCACATGCGCACATAGTGAAGGATGGACCTGGCCAGCCAGGATTTGAATCCCCGGGTCAGCTTGGACTCGTCCAGGTACTGGTGTTGCATGTCCCAGGCGTAGCGGATGGGCGAATGCACATAGCTCACATGAACCTGGTCCGGACCAGTCAGGACGCCCTTGGCGACCGCGTGGCTGCTGGAGACGATCAGGTCGTATCCCGACAGGTCGAGTTGCTCGATGGCCAGGGGCATCAGCGGCAGGTAGCTCCGGTAGCTGGTCCGGGCGCGGGGCAGCTTTTGAATGAAGGTGGTCTTGGGTGTTCGGCCGCCCAGGAAGCCTCGGTCGGCCTCTGGCACGAAGTCCACCACCGAGAACAAATCGGCCTCGGGGAACATGATGAGCAACTGCTCGGCAACCCTTTCAGCTCCGGCGTAGCTCACCAACCAGTCGTGGACAATCGCAACTTTAAGGGCCCTCATGTGAGAGCCCTTGATGAACCAATCTTGTGGTTATTCATTCAGCGTGAAGCAAAGCGGGTGATGTGAAGTTGGTTAACGGACCAGCAGAATTTTGCCTTCGGGGGCGGTGGCTGCAACCAGTTGCGCTGCAAATTCTTCCTGGCGCTTGAAAACGTCCTCGGTGAGGGGCGCGCTGTTGGATCGCTGAGACACGCGCACCAGAACGCCATCGGTCATCTTGCCCTTGAGGCCTTCCTTGACGATGGACAGGCGGGTCTTCCAGGCGCTGTCACTGTAGCTGTTGCCGATGCGGATCCAGTAGCTCACCAGTTCGTAACCTTTGCCATTGGTCTGCTTGGCGACCAGTCGGAAGCCCGGGATGCCCATGCCTTGCGCGGTGGGCACGGGGAAGGTGGCTGGTTTGAGGCTTTCGACCTGCCAGCCCTGGGCCGGGTAGCAAAGCTCCGGGCGGTGGATCTTGATTTCCTGGCGCTGCTGGCTGCCATAGGCCAACGCCACCATGATGTGATCGCCCTTGCTGTTGACGTAGGTGCGCGACACCAGGTCGTCGTAGGGCTGGTCGCGGCTGGTGCCTTCGGTGGTGGGGACGGCGGTGTTGACCTGGACCATGGGGTTGGGCAGCTCGCGCCAGTCGCCGATTTGTCGCGGCACGGTGCCGTCCAGGGGCGCGCGCTTTTGGCCTTCCGCGATGGTGGGGCGCAACAAGGTGCCCAGCAGGGCGGCCAGGAGCAACAGGCTGGTCAGGGTGACGGTTCGCAGGCTGATTTTCATGGGTATTTGGACAGGAAGTCCTGATAAGCAAGCCGGATGCCATCTTCGAGGGAGGTGCGTGCCTGCCATCCGAGGGATGTCAGACGTGAAACGTCCATCAGCTTGCGGGGGGTGCCGTCAGGTTTGGTGGTGTCGAAGGTCAGGTCGCCTTGGAAGCCCACGACCTTGACCACCGTTTCGGCCAGTTGGCGGATGGTGACATCGGTGCCGGTGCCGATGTTGACCAGGGGGCCGTCGTAGCCCTGGTTCATCAGGTGAACGCAGGCGTCGGCCAGGTCGTCCGCGTACATGAACTCGCGCATGGGCGTGCCGGTGCCCCAGACCACCAGGCAGGCATCGCCGCGCTGCTTGGCTTCGTGCGCCTTGCGGATCAAGGCGGGCAGCACGTGGCTGTTGTTCAGGTCGTAGTTGTCGTTGAGCCCATACAGGTTGGTGGGCATGACGCTGATGTACTGCCGCCCATACTGGTGGTTGTAGCCTTCGCAGAGCTTGATGCCGGCGATCTTGGCGATGGCGTAGGGCTCGTTGGTGGGTTCGAGTTCACCGGTGAGCAGGCTGTCTTCCCTCAGGGGTTGGGGGGCCAGCTTGGGGTAGATGCAGCTGGAGCCGAGGAACATCATCCTCTGCACGTCGGCCAGGTGCGCCGCGTGGATGAGGTTGGCTTCGATCATCAGGTTCTGGTAGATGAAGTCGGCGCGGTAGGTGTTGTTGGCCTGGATGCCACCGACCTTGGCCGCGGCCACGAAGGTGTAATCGGGCTTTTCGGCCTGCATGAAGGCTTGCACGGCTTGCTGGTTGAGCAGGTCGAGTTCGTGGCGGCTGCGGGTGACGATGTTGGTGTGCCCTGCCGATTGCAAGCGGCGCACGAGCGCCGATCCCACCATGCCCCGGTGTCCGGCGACGAATATCTTGCTGTTTTGATTCATGACGCAGTGCTTGGCGAAGGAGTGGTGGGCTCTTTGAAGAATTGACCCAGGATGGCATCGACCCCAATGGTCAGCATCGTGGCCACCATGAACAGCAATATGCCGGCAAAGCCGTGCACGAAGCCTTGGCCGGCCTCATCGCCAAAATAGTAGGTCACCAGCACCAGCACGATCACGCGCAGGGTGTTGGACACGAAGGAGATCGGGATGATCAGCGTGGCGAGCAGGATGTTGCGCCAGCGGTTGGTGTGCGCCGCCATGCTAAGGTAAAAAACGCCAATGGCCTCCAGGGCGAAAATCGAATTGATGCCCGCGCAGGCGTCGGCCACCAGCAACTGGTATTGGCCAATGGTGAGCGTGACCCCGCTGCGGCCAATGGGGTAGCCCGCGACGTGCAGCGCCCATTCGGCCACATAAGAGACACCCGCTTTGAGCGGTGCGGTGACGGCATCGACGATGGAACCCGGCAGCGGGATCAGGAACAGCAGGAAGAACAGTGGGAACCACATGGTCTTCAGGCCGATGCCACCCTTGTAAAGCAGGAACAGCCCCGCCAGCACGGGGATCTGGGACGCGGCCTCGAAGGAGAGCAAATCTTGAGAGTGTCCGATCACGTACAGCAGCACGCCCAGCACCAGCAAACCTGTGCCCGTGACCGTGGCATGGCGCTCGGGCAGGGCCATCAGCTTGGGCCACCGCTGCCAGCCCAACCACAAGGTGAGGGCCAGCATCACGGGCCCATGGCCTTGCCCGACCACGTTCCAGATGTTCTGGTCCAGGGTGATGTACGTGGGGATGTACATGGACAACAGGCCAATGGCCAGTGCCCCGAGCTCTAGTTTGCTGGGGCTGCTGTTGTCAACGGGGATGGCCAATGTTTGTGTGTTCATTGGTGATAAATGACCTGATTCTGTGCAGAAGGTTCCGTGGGAGGCCGGCCTCGCTGAGGCAGGGCCTTAGTCTAAGCCGGCAAAAAAAAACCCCGCGGAACATCGGCGGGGCTTTTGTTAGCAAGCGTTTTTGCTGTGGCGGCGGCGTCAACCTTTTTGTTGCCGAGGCTCTTTGCCAAAAACGGATCGGACGGCCAGTTTGGCCACGAAGATGCTGTTGGTCTCGAGGTAGCGGCGGGCCAGGCGGCGTGGCTCGCAGACAAAGCGGTAGAGCCATTCCAGCCCCCGCTGTTGCATCCACAAAGGCGCGCGGCGCAAGGTGCCGGCGTGGTAGTCGAAGGCGGCGCCCACGCCCACCATGACGGCCTTGATGGTGCCGCGGTGCTCGGCCATCCAGACTTCCTGCTTGGGGCAGCCCAGGCCGACAAACACCACCTGCGCGCCCGACTGGTTGATCTTGGCCGCGTAGTCGGCGTTTTCCTGGTCGGTCAGCTTGCGGAAGGGGGGGGAAGCCATGCCAGCGATCTTGAGCTTGGGAAACTTGGCCATCATCCGGCCGCGCAGTTTGGCCAAGGTGTCGTCGACACTGCCGTAGAAGAACACGGATTGACCGCGGCGTTCGGCTTCGGCCAGGACGCGCAGCATCAGGTCGGGGCCGCTGATGCGCTCTTGCTGGGCGAAGCCCTCTTTGCGCAGGGACCAGGCGACGGGCGCGCCATCGGGCAGGGCCATGTCGGCGCCATTGATGACGGCGGCGAATTTGGCGCTTTGGCTGCCGGTGACCACCGAATGCACATTGCACAAGGTGACATAGCGGGACTGGTGCTCGGCGCCCCAGTCGGCAATGCGGTTCACGGCTTCATCCCAGGAGGCTGCATCGATGAACGTGTCCAGCACGTAGGCGCCACTGCGGATGATCTTCTTCTTCACGGATTGTTTCAGACCGCCCAACGCTTGTTCCCGCTCCAAGAACGACAGAGATGGATAGCCAAAATTGGGATCTGGATGTCTCATGGGACGCCCACCAGGGGTAGTTGTTGATGTCCGCATCTTCTTGGACACATGGCCTCAATTTTAGGGGAGCGCCCAGGAGGGTCGGTTCAGGGTAAGCGCGCGGTACAGGCAAAAGCCGTGTGATAAAGCGCGGGCATTTATCACTTGGCGGTGAGATGGAGTGCTTTTGCTGAGGGAAGTTCCGGGGGTGAGGCTGGGTGACAATGTCCCAGGGGTCGACCCGGGCTGCGGATGATGGCGGATGAGAGTTTTGATGGTGCACAACGCCTACCAACAGCGGGGAGGCGAGGACAGCGTGGTGGAGGCCGAGGCGACTTTGCTGCGTGAGCAAGGGCATGAGGTTGTACTTCACCTTCGGCACAACGACGATGTCAACGGCATGGGCCGATTGGCGGTGGCCGCCCAGACCTTGTGGTCCGATCGGACCGTGAGGGATGTGAAAACCCTGGTCGGCGAGTTTCGGCCGGACGTGGTGCATGTCCACAATACCTTGCCCTTGGTGTCGCCCTCGGTCTTCTGGGCGGCGCGGGCGGCCGGGGTGCCGGTGGTGCAGACCCTGCACAATTTTCGCTTGATGTGCCCCCAGGCCACCTTTCTGCGGGACGGGCGGGTCTGCGAGGATTGCCTGGGCAAGGTGCCATGGCGGGCGGTCCAGCACCGCTGCTACCGGCAGTCTGCGGTCCAGTCGGGCGCGGTGGCGGTGATGCTGTCCACGCACCGGGCCCTGGGCACTTTTCAGAACAAGGTGTCCCGCTACATCGCCTTGAACGAGTTCTGCAAGGCCAAGTTCGTGGCCGGCGGCCTGCCGGCGGATCGGATCAGCGTCAAGCCGAATTTCGTGCCGTCGCCGGGACAGCCCCAGTGGGCGTCTCGGGCTGGCGGCCTGTACGTGGGGCGGCTGTCGGAAGAAAAAGGCATCCAGGTGCTGCTGGGCGCCATGCGCCTGGAGCCGGATCTCGGGGTGCAAATCATTGGCGGAGGCCCTTTCGAGGACGAGGTCCGGGGTGTGGCTGGCGAGGCCTATCTGGGCTTCCGGCCATTGCCCGACATCATGGCGCGCATGGCGCACGCAGCCTTCCTGGTGCTGCCCAGCGTGTGCTACGAGGGATTCCCCAGAACCTTGGTGGAAGCTTTCGCCAGCGGCATGCCGGTGATCGCCAGCCGCCTGGGGTCCATGGCCGAGCTGGTCAGCGATGGCCGCACCGGGCTGCTTTTCGAGCCGGGCAGCGCCGAGGACTTGGCCGCGAAGATTCGGTGGGCGCAGGCCCATCCTGCCGAAATGTTACAAATGGGCCAAGCGGCCCGTCTGGAATACGAGGCGCGCTACACGCCAGAACGCAACTGTGCCGAATTGATCGCAATCTACCGGTCGGCAATGGCCGAATCAGGGTAATCCGAGCGAACTTTTTCCCTGAATCGGTAACAATCTCCGGTGCCACCCTGGCGGTAGGCTTCTTTGTTTTTTTGTCTGCGGTCTATGGCTCAATCAGCACCAACCTCCGGGGCATTGCCCAGCGCTCGGTCGCCCGTCAAATTCCCGGTTTGGTCCTTGGCGGTGTTTGGGGTGGCGTTCGGGCTGATGTACCTGCCCACCTTCATCACCTTGTCGCAGACGGTGTGGGCCACCGACGAGCAGGGGCATGGCCCTTTGATCCTGGCCGCGTGCGCCTGGTTGTTGTGGGGCATGCGCGATGACCTCTTCGGGCCGCCAGCCAAGCCGGCCGTGGTGCCCGGGTTCTTGCTGCTGTTGTTGGGCCTGCTCATGTACGTGGTGGGGCGTTCGCAGCGCGTCATCGAGTTCGAAGCCAGTTCCCTGATCCTGGTGCTGGTGTCGGGCATGCTCTTGTTGCAAGGCATCGCCGCGCTCAGGCGGGCCTGGTTCCCGTTTTTGTTCCTGCTGTTCATGGTGCCCTTGCCGGGCGCGCTGGTTCAGGCCATGACCCTGCCGCTCAAGAGCGCCGTGTCCGTGGTGGCCGAGCAAATCCTGTATTGGGCGGGCTACCCCATCGGGCGCACGGGCGTCACCTTGACGATCGGGCCTTACCAGTTGCTGGTGGCCGACGCCTGCTCGGGCCTGAATTCGCTGTTCACGCTGGAATCCCTGGGTTTGTTGTACATGAACATCATGAATTACAAGTCCAAGGCCCGCAACACGATCCTGGCCATCGGCATCGTGCCGATCTCCTTCATTGCCAACGTGACCCGCGTGATCATCCTGGTGCTGATCACGTACCATCTGGGCGACGAAGTGGGGCAAGGTTTCGCGCATGAATTCGCCGGACTGGTGTTGTTCAGCGTGGCCTTGGTGCTGACTTATGGGCTGGATCGTTTGCTGGCCGCCCGCTTTGACGACATGGGAGGTGCGCGAGATGGCCGCTGATGTGATGACCAAGCCGGCCGGGGTGTCTCGGCGCGTGTCCTTGGCGATCGTGCTGGCCGCCGTGTTGATGGCGGCGGGTGCCGGTGCCTCGGTGTGGCTCAAGCCCAGCAAGATGCTGGCCGACCAGAAGCCGCCCCTCGTGCTCCACACGGACGTGCCCGAGGTGTTTGGTGACTGGAAGGTGGATCCCAGCCTGATCCCGGTGCTGCCGGACCCGACCGTGCAGAACAAGCTGGACACCCTGTATTCGGAAACGCTCAACCGCACTTACATCAACGGCCAAGGGCAGCGCATCATGCTGTCGATCGCGTACGGGCGGAATCAGAACTCCGAATCGACCGCGGCACACCGCCCCGAGTTTTGCTACGTGGCGCAAGGGTTCGCCATCCGCGGTTTTGGCAAGGACCAAGTGACCTTGCCGGCGCATGTCTTGAAGGTGGTGCGGCTCGAAGCCCAGGTGGACCGCCGGATCGAGCCCATCACCTATTGGGTGACGCTCAATGAAGAGGCTTCGACCCCGGGCATCGACCGCAAGCTGCAGCAGTTGCGCTATGGCCTGCAAGGGTTCATCGTGGACGGGATGCTGATGCGAATTTCCTCACTGGCGGATGCGAGGGCGCCGTCTGGCGGCAAGCCGGACTACCATCTGCATGATCGCTTCATCGCGGATCTGGAAAAGGCCATGTCCAAGGGCTCCAGGCCGCGTTTCTTTGGTTCTTGATGGTGTCTCTGACATGACAAAAAAAATAGCATTGATCACCGGGGTGACCGGGCAAGACGGCTCTTACCTGGCCGAGTTCCTGCTCAAGAAGGGCTACGAGGTGCATGGCATCAAGCGCCGTTCCTCGCTGTTCAACACCGACCGCATCGACCACCTGTACCAAGACCCGCACGTCGACAACCGCAACTTCATCCTGCACTACGGTGACCTGACCGACTCCACCAGCCTGGTCCGCATCATGCAGAAGG
>NZ_JBOHHL010000023.1:0-70809 GCF_050725395.1 Aquabacterium sp.
ACCTCAAGATCGACGCTTGACCGTTTGGAGTACAAGGCATGAGTTTCCTGAGTCGAATCAAGGACCTGGGCAAGTCGCAGGACGAAGACGAAGTCCAGCCGGAGGCCTTGGCGTCCGAGGCGCCGGTGACTTCGTCGGGCACGCCCAGCACCGCGGACACCCACAACGCCGTGTCGTCGACGCTCCAGCCGGGCGGTCCCGCGACCTCGTCTGACTCGATCATTTCCGAGGCGGCGCCTTCCGAGTTCCCGCCGGATTACCACGACACGCGCGTCAAGCCCGACGCCGGGGATGGTGCGAGCGCGGAGTCGCGCACGGGCCTGCCCATCATTGGCCAGTGGTCGCTGGAACGCCAGCAACGTGCCTTGTTCGGGGCCTTCATCGTCGGTGGTCTGGGCTTGCTGCTCAGCGCCATCCTCTCGGTCAATTCGGCCGACCGCCGTGCCGCGCAAGCGGGTGCGACCGGCCAGGCGCTCATGCAGTCGCAACGCCTGGCCAAGTCGGTGTCGCAGGCCTTGATCGGCCGTGCGCAGGCTTTCCAGGAAGTGGCCGATTCCGCCAAGGTGCTGGCCAGCAATGTGCGTGGCTTGGCCCAGGGCGACGGTGCCCTCGGTTTGACCGAGGTGCCCGCCACGGCCAAGGAGCCGCTGCTGCCTTTGCTGCCCCTGGTGGACCGCGCTGAGAAAAACGCCAAGTTCGTGCTGGCGCAAAAGCAGACGCTGACCCAGGTGAGCCAGGCGCTGCGCGAGGTGAACGGCCAATCTTCCGAGCTGCTGGACCTGGCCGAAGGCATCGCCACCGCCAAGATCGAGAAGGGCGGTGCCACAGCCGCCGAGCTGACGTCCATGAACCAGATGGTCATGCTGACGCAGCGCATCGGCAAGTCCGCGAACGAATTCCTGACCGTGGAAGGCGTGTCGACCGAAGCCGTGTTCCTGCTCGGCAAGGACTTGAACGCCTTCAAGGAAATCGTCGATGGCCTGCTCAATGGCAACAAGGACCTGGGGCTGAACGGCGTCAAGGACGCCGAGACCCGCGAGCCGCTCGAAGCGCTGCAGAAGCTGTTCGAACAAACCCGCACGCAATCGACCTTCATCCTGGGCACCTTGCAAGGCCTGGTGGCCGCGCGTGACGCCCAAGTGGCCATCATCGACGACAGCGAGCCGCTGCGCAAAGGCCTGGAACAGGTGCAAACGCGCTTGTCCAGCGGCGCCGGCATCGATCCGCTGAACATCGTGATGATCGTGATCTTCCTGGCGCTCACCGTCGCGGCGGGCTTTGGCTTGCTGCGCGTGTTCCTGACCGACCAAACCCAACGCCGCCAGTTGGCCGAAGGTCAGCGCCAGGAGGCCGAACGCCAGGAGCGTGAAGCCAAGCGCGTCAACGACGCCAACCAGGCCGCCATTTTGCGATTGATGAACGAACTGCAGATGGTCGCTGAAGGTGACTTGACGCAACAGGCCACCGTGACGGAAGACATCACCGGCGCCATCGCCGACTCGGTGAACTTCACGGTGGAAGAGCTGCGCAGCCTGGTGGCCCAGGTGCAGAGCACGGTCCAACGTGCGACCGACACCACGCAGCAGGTGGAAGCCACGTCGACCGAGCTGTTGGCGGCCTCTGACGAGCAACTGCGCGAGATCCGCGAAACCGGCGAATCGGTGCTGCAGATGGCGGGCCGGATTAACGAGGTGTCTGCGCAAGCCCAGCACTCCGCCGAGGTGGCGCGCCAATCTCTGGCGGCCGCTGACACGGGCCTGACCGCCGTGCAGAACGCCATCGGCGGCATGAACACCATCCGCGACCAGATCCAGGACACCTCCAAGCGCATCAAGCGGCTGGGCGAATCGTCGCAAGAGATCGGCGAAATCACCGAACTGATCTCGGACATCACCGAACAGACCAACGTGCTGGCACTGAACGCCGCCATTCAAGCGGCCTCTGCGGGTGAAGCCGGGCGAGGCTTCTCCGTGGTGGCCGAAGAAGTGCAGCGCCTGGCCGAACGTTCCGGCGACGCGACCAAGCAGATTGCCGCGCTGGTGCGCACCATTCAGACCGACACGCAAGACGCCGTGGCCGCCATGGAGCGCTCCACGCAGGGTGTGGTCGAAGGGGCCCGACTGTCCGACGCCGCCGGCTCCGCGCTGGGCGACATCGACCGCGTGTCACGCCGACTGGCCGAACTGATTGAGCAGATTTCCTCACAGGCCCTGCGTGAAGCAGAATCTGCGAACGTGGTCGTCTCGAACATCCAGCACATTTTTGCGGTGACCGAGCAGACCGGTGAAGGTACCCGATCAACGACCCAGCTCGTGCGCGAGCTGTCCAAGACCGCCGACGAACTCCAACAGTCGGTGTCCCGGTTCAAGATCGCTTAAGGCTTAAGAGTCGACCATGGACAGCATGCAAGCAGCCCCGATGTCAGACGATCTCAGCGCCCTGGCGTGGGTTCAGGAAGAACTCCGCAAGTCGCTGGATGCCGCGCACAAGGCGCTGCACCGCGGTCTCAAGGACGCCAGTTCGTCCGAGTCCGACATGGACGCGCGCGACCCCGCCGTGCTGCGGCAGGCGCGCCAGCAGATCCACCAGGGCGTGGGCGCACTCGAATTGGCGGGCCTGCCCGCCGGGGCCACCTTGCTGCGCGCCAGCGAGGCCGTGGTCCAGAAGTTCATCAACCGGCCTTCCACGCTGACGGAATCGGCGGTGCTGGCGGTGGAGCGTGGCTCCTTTGCCTTGCTGGACTACATCACGCGCCGCCTGAACGGCAAGAATGTGCCGGCCCTGGCGTTGTTCCCCCAGTACGAAGCCTTGATGACCCTGGCGGGCTCCACCTTGCCGCGGCCCACCGACCTGTGGAGCCAGGATTGGCCCAAGGTGTCGCTGGAAGCGCCCTTGGCCCCGCCCGATTCGGTCACGCCGCGTGCGGCCGATGAGGCCACGGTGGACGATTTCGAGTCCGGTCTGCTGGCACTGCTGCGCCGCAACCAGCCGCGCGACGCGGTCGCCCTGGCCGATCTGTGCGCTTCGCTGGCCAGCGGATCGTCGCAGCGCCATGCCCACCGCGAGTCCGCCACCTGGATGCTGGCCAGTGGTTTCCTGGAAGCCCTGGCGGGTGACCATGTGCCCTTGACGGTGCATGCCAAGCGCGTGCTGTCGTCCTTGCTCAAGCAGCTGCGCGTGCTGGTCCAGGGCAAGGAGACGCCCTCGGACCGTCTGGCGCAAGAGCTGCTGTTCTTCTGTGCACAAGCCTCGGGCGCCGATGGCACCCACAAGCCCAATTCCGTGCTGTCCAATGTGCGCCGCACCTTCGGCCTGGACCGCCATGCGCCTGTCGACCTGATCGAATCCAGCCTGGGCCGCTACGACCCGGCGTGGGTGGCGCAGGCGATCAAGCGGGTGGCCGGGGCCAAGGACGGCTGGTCGGCCGTGGCGGCCGGTGAATTGCTGCGCCTGGGCGGCCTGAACGAACAATTCGCCCTGGTGGCCGAGTCGCTCAAGCGCCTCTACCCCGATGGCGAGGTGCTGGCCGATGCGCTGTCCCAGGCTGTGAACCAGACCGTGCAGTCGGGCCAGGCGCCCGAGGCCAGCCTGGCCATGGAAGTGGCCACCAGCCTGTTGTACCAGGAGGCCTCGCTGGAAGACGGCGAGTTCGACCACCCCGAGCAGAAAGACCGCATCCACCGCCTGGCCAGCCGCATCGACGCGGTCCGCCAGGGCCAGCCGGCCCAGCCGCTGGAATCGTGGATGGAAGACCTGTACCGCCGGGTGTCCGACCGCCAGACCATCGGCAGCGTCGTTCAAGAACTGCGCAGCAACCTGAGCGAAGCCGAAAAGAACATCGACCTGTTCTTCCGGGATCCCACCCAGCCGACCTCGCTGGTGAACGTGCCCACGCAATTGCAAGCCATGCGCGGCGTGCTGGCCGTGCTGGGCCTGGACATGGCCGGCCACGCCACCGTGCGCATGCGCGAAGACGTGGACCACCTGTTGCAGCCCGACACCAATGTGCAAGAGGCGGGCGACGCAGGCGTGTTCGACCGCCTGGCCACCAACCTGGGTGCGCTGGGCTTCCTGATCGACATGCTGAACGTGCAGCCCAACTTGGTCAAAGCACTGTTCAAGTTCGACCCCGAAACGGGCGTGCTGTCGCCCCTGATGGGCCGCGAGCGTTCGGCGCCCATCCCCGTGGCCTTGCCCGATCCGGTCGAGGCCGCCGCCCAGAAGGCCGAGCGCGACGAAGTGCAGACCGCGGCCGAAGCCGTGGTCGAGTCGGTTACGCGGGATGAAGTCTCGCTGAGCGATGTGTCGGATGAGCTGCAAAAGCTCGCCGACACGCCCATGGTGCAGGACCAGCCCGCCCTGGCCGACACCGTCGCCTCCGCGCAGGCCGCCCTGGCCACGGCCCGGGCCTCCGACGACGAAGACGCCCAGACCCTGGCGCGCGAACAGGTCGCCCAGGTCATGGCCGACTTCGCCCAATCGGTCTCCGAGCCCGTCGGACTGGACATCCCCGTGGGGGAAGCCTTCACCGACAGCGGCCATTCACCCTTGATGCCCACGCCCGTGGTGCCCGCCGAGCCCACCGGCCTGGAAGAAGACGACGAGATGCGTGGCATCTTCCTGGAGGAGGCCAACGAAGTCATCGCCAGCGCCCTGGAAGCGACGGCAGGGCTGAACAGCCAGCCCGATGACGTGACCTTGCTGACCAGCGTGCGCCGTGGTTTCCACACCTTGAAGGGCAGCTCGCGCATGGTCGGTTTGAACGACTACGGCGAAGCTGGCTGGGCCTGCGAGCAACTGTTCAACACCTGGTTGGCCTCTCAACAGCCGGCCAGCCAGGACCTGTTGGGTTTCACCGCCGAGGCCTTGGACTACATGGCGGGCTGGACCAAGGCCATCGAGGCCAAGAACGCGCAGCACTGGCACAGCGCCGACCTGGTCCGCGCCGCCGACACCCTGCGCCTGGAAGGCCGCCGCGTGCCGATTGGTGGTGGTTCCACCTTCGCCGCCACCGATGTCCAATCCTTCGCGGCCGAGGAAAGCTCGTCGCCCGCCGAGGACGACCTGTCGGCCTTGAGCTTGCCCCTGGTTGACCTGGGGGGAGAGCCGGAGGCGATCGAGCCTTCTGAAGACGACCAGCCCGTCACCCAGCCTTCGGCCTTCAGCGAGTCCCACCTGCCCAGCATGGATGGCGAGTTGCTGACCCTGGAGCTGCCGCCCGAGGAAGACGCAGTCGCCGCGGCGCCGGAGTTCACCGAGCCGGAAGAGCCTCAGCTTCAACTGGAAAGCGACCAACCCGCGGTGACCGAGTTGTCGGAACCCGAGCCCGAGCCCGCCATCGTGCTGGACATCGTGTCCGACGAAGCTTTGCAAGTCCAGGCGCCCGAAGCCCTCGAAGCGTCGCCACCGCTGTACCTCGAATCCGAGCCCAGCGTGTTCGGCGAAGAGGCGATCGTGGCCGACATGAAGGTGGACGTGTCTGCCGAGACGGAGGAAGTCGCGATTTCAGGAGAAGACCAGGAGTCTGCCGAAGCCGCCGAGTCCGACGAGCAGGTCAAGGTCATCGGCCCGCTGCGCATCAGCATCCCGCTGTTCAACATCTACCTGAACGAGGCCGACGAGCAGTCGCGCCGCCTGTGCACCTCGCTGAGCGAATGGGCGCTGGAACTGCACCACCCCGTGAGCGACGAGGCGATCGCCCTCGCGCACTCCTTGGCCGGCAACTCCGCCACCGTCGGCTACAGCGAATTGTCGCAATTGGCCCGCCTGCTGGAGCACAGCCTGATGCGCGCCCACGCCCTGGGCCGTGGCGAACCCGAGGCCGCGGCCTTGTTCAACGAGGCTGCCGACGACATCCGTCACTTGCTTCACCAGTTCGCCGCCGGATTCCTCAAGACGCCGAACGACGACCTGATGCGGCGCCTCGAGATGTACGACCACACGGCTTCGCGCCGCCTGGAAGCGCGCAGCCTGCTGGGCGAGTTGGACGCGGGTGACGCGGAAGAGGGCGCTCCGGGCCAGGACGACCACCGCAGCCACGGCCATCTCCGCCTGGTGCATTCGGTCGACGAGGCGGCGGTGCCCGATTCGTCCTTCGACCAGCAGAACTCGCACGATGAAGTCGTGCCCACGCAACCCAGCCCCCTGGGACAGGCCGAGATCACGTCCCTGGATTCGCTGCCCGACGTCCCCGCGCCAGCCACGATGCCCGCGTTGCGCAAGGCCGACAGCATCACAGGCCTGGACGACCGCGACGATCTGGAAGCCCAGGACGCCGTCGATCCCGACCTGTTCCCGATCTTCGAAGAAGAAGCGCAGGAACTGTTGCCACAACTGGCCAGCCAGATGCGCGAATGGCTGGAGCAACCCACGCATCCGGCCGCGCCCGCAGCCTGCATGCGCACGCTGCACACCTTCAAGGGCGGTGCCCGCCTGGCCGGTGCCATGCGCCTGGGCGAACTGGCCCACCGCCTCGAAACCACCATCGAGCACCTGATCGGCTCGGAGTCAATCACCCGAGACGACGTCGAACCGCTGGAAGCCCGCGTCGATGCCCTGGTCGAAGAGTTCGAGGCCCTGTCGCAGCGCGATGCGCAGACTTACGATGCCGAGGTCAGCAAGCCGCTGCCACCCGCCGAGCCCGTCGAGTCGGTGTCACTCGTGTCGCCCGAGGTGCTTCCTGAAGCGCAGCCTTTCGCCGATGCCCAGGGTGGGCCATCGCCAGACTCCGGCCTGGCCCCGTCCACGTCCGATCTGCCGCCGGCCACCAGCGAACCCGCCAATGGTGCCACCCCGGCGGTGATCGATTGGACCACCCTGGCCAACAACGGCCGCCGCTTGACCAATGCGCCCAAGCGCGACGCCACCCAGACGGCGGTGCAGGCCGTCGTGCGCGTGCGCCCGCAATTGCTGGACCGCCTGGTCAACCACGCCGGCGAGGTCAGCATTGCCCGCACCCGGATCGCTTCGCAAGTGGGTCAGATCCGTGGCTCCCTGACCGACCTGACCGACAACCTGGGGCGCTTGCGCCAGCAACTTCGCGACATCGAACTGCAGGCCGACACGCAACTCAACACCCGTCTGGAAGCCGCCCGCGCCGCCAGCCAGAATTTCGATCCGCTGGAGTTCGACCGCTACACGCGCTTCCAGGAACTGACCCGCATGATGGCCGAGTCGGTGAACGACGTGGCCACTGTGCAGCGCTCCTTGAACCGCGAACTCGAAGTCGCCGAAGACCAGTTGGCCGCCCAGGCCCGCCTCACGCGCGACCTGCAGGACGACCTGCTGCGCACGCGCATGGTGGAGTTCGAGGGTTTGTCCGATCGCCTGTACCGCGTGGTGCGCCAGGCGGCCAAGGAAACCGGCAAGCAGGTCAAACTGGACATCGTCGGTGGGGCCACCGAAGTCGACCGCGGCGTGCTGGAACGGATGACGGGGGCCTTCGAGCACTTGCTGCGCAATTGCATCACCCATGGCATCGAACTGCCAGCAGTGCGCCAAGCCGCAGGCAAAGACGCCGCAGGCCTGGTGATCGTGTCCTTGCGCCAGGAGGGCAATGAAGTCTCCCTAGAGTTCCGCGACGACGGTGCCGGCCTGAACCTGGACCGCATCCGCGAAAAAGCCGTGGCCATGGGCTTGATCCAGCCCGATGCGGAGGTGCCCGCTGGCGACCTGGCCCAGATGATCTTCACGCCCGGCTTCTCGACGGCCGACACCATCACCGAGTTGGCTGGGCGCGGCATCGGCATGGACGTGGTTCGCTCTGAAGTGAACGCCATGGGCGGCCGCATCGAAACCGCCACCGCCGCTGGCCAGGGCACCAGCTTCAAGCTGGTCCTGCCCCTGACCACCGCTGTCACCAAGGTGGTGATGCTGCGTTGTGGCGACGTCACCGTGGCCGTGCCCACCCACCTGATCGAGATGGTGCGCCGCGCCAAGCCCGCCGAAGTGGAGCAGGCTTACGAGTTCGGCACCTACCAATTCGCCGACCTGGTGCTGCCTTTCTACTGGCTGGGCGCCTTGCTGCAAAACAGCCCGCGTGGGTCCACCGAAGGCCGTTCGCTGCCGGTGATCGTGGTGCGCTCGGCGCAGCAGCGCATCGCCATGCACGTGGACGAAGTGCTGGGCAACCAGGAAGTGGTCGTCAAAAACCTGGGGCCCCAGCTGTCGCGCCTGCCGGGCCTGGCGGGCATGACCTTGCTGGCCTCGGGCGCCGTGTCCCTGATCTACAACCCGGTGGCCCTGGCCACGGTCTACGGCGACGCCGCCCAGGCTTACACGCGCGCCGCCTTGCACGCGGTGGCGAGCGGGCAGCCCACGGTGGTGGAGCAGGCGGCGGCCCTGGCCATCGAGGCCTTGCCTCCACTGGTGCTGGTGGTCGACGATTCCCTGACCGTGCGCCGTGTCACGCAGCGCCTGCTGGCGCGTGAAGGCTACCGCGTCGTGCTGGCCAAGGATGGCATCGACGCCCTGGAGCGCTTGGCCGAAGAAACGCCAGTGGTCGTCCTGTCCGACATCGAGATGCCCCGCATGGACGGCTTCGACCTGGTGCGCAACATCCGCGCCGACGACCGCTGGAAGCAATTGCCGGTGGTGATGATTTCTTCACGGATCGCGCAAAAGCACCGCGACTACGCTACCCAGTTGGGCGCCAACCATTACCTGGGCAAGCCCTATGGTGAAGAGGAACTGCTGGCCCTGGTGGCGCGCTACGCCTTGCAGCGTGAAGCAGCGAGTGTGAATGGCGGGGCTTAAGTCACGGAAGTTTCCAGCCGATATGCCCGATGAAGAAGCACCGGCCCCGAAAGGCAGTTCATTGGACAACAGCGCGATCGACCAACTGGCTCACCTGACAGCCCAGCGTGATCGCGAAATGCTGGACGTGTCCCTGGCGCAAAGCGTGCTCGAATTGCTGGGCGCGCTCAGCGTGGGCGTTTACCGTGTCCTGGGTCAGGAGGGGGGCGACCAGCATTGGCTCTGTTCCGGCCTGGCGCGGCGCGGCAAGCTCACCGTCAGCGATCCGCCCTGGTTGGACCCCGACACCATGCCCTTCCTGGAGGATTTTCCGGCACGGGAAGAAGCCCTGGTGTCGCGCACGCTGGTGCAGCGCGCCCTGAACGAAGCCGAAGACGGGCCCTCGCCCGAAGAAGCCACCTGGCTGACTGTGCTGACCCTGCACGCAGAGCTGGGCCAGTCTGGCGTGCTGGAAGTTCGCTCTGCGCAGGCCTTGCCGCTGCGCGACCTGCGCTCCATGCAGACCTTGCTGCGCGTGTTCGGCAATTTCCAGAACCTGCTCGAATCCAGCCAGCGTGATTCCCTCACCGGGCTGCTCAACCGCCAGACCTTCGACGCCACCTTCCTCAAGGCTTCCATGCCGGTGCAGATGAGCGCCGAAGAGGCTGAGAACGAGGCGGAACGCCGCGGTTCGCAGATGAACACCTTCTGGCTGGGCGTGATCGACATCGACCATTTCAAGCTGGTCAACGACCGTTTCGGCCACCTGATCGGCGATGAGGTGCTGGTGCTGGTGGCGCGCATCATGCGCCAGACCTTTCGCCACTACGACCGCCTGTTCCGCTTCGGCGGCGAAGAATTCGTGGTGCTGCTGCGTGGTGGCACCGAAAAGCACGCCCTTCGGGTGTTCGAACGCTTCCGCCAGAACATGCAGGCCTATGATTTCCCCCAAGTCGGCCAGGTCACCGTGAGCCTGGGCTTCACCGGCGTTCACCTGCACGACACGCCCAGCGGCGCGTTTTCGCGGGCCGACCAAGCCGTCTACCAGGCCAAGCACCAGGGCCGCAACCAGACCCTGTGCTTCGAGGACCTGGTCAACCAAGGCATCATCGAGACCGAAGGCGACAAGGTCGGCAAGATCGAGCTTTTCTAGCCGCTCTTCTTCTAGCTGCCCTTGACCACGGCATAGCGGTCCAATGTTTCGGCGCGGGCCTCGTCGTGCTGCACGATGGGGGCGGGGTAGTCCACCGCATCGCCCAGGTCGCCCAGCAACCAGGGCGCGTGGATCGCCTTGTCGCTCAGGTGGGCCAGCTCGGGCACGTAACGGCGGATGAACTTGCCGGCACCGTCGAATTTCTGGCTCTGGCTGATGGGATTGAAGATGCGGAAGTAAGGCTGCGCATCGCAACCCGTGGAGGCCGCCCACTGCCAGCCGCCGTTGTTGGCCGCCAGATCAAAGTCGAGCAGCTTTTCGGCGAAATAGCGCTCGCCCCAGCGCCAGTCGATCCCCAGATCCTTGATCAGAAAACTGGCCACCACCATGCGCAGGCGGTTGTGCATGTAGCCCGTCTGGTTGATCTGGCGCATGGCGGCGTCCACCAAGGGATAGCCGGTGCGGCCACCGCACCAGGCGGCAAAACGCGCTTCCGCTTGTTTGCCATGCGCCCACTTGATCTTGTCGTACTCGCGCTTGAAGCTGTGCCCGATGACGTGGGGGTGGTGGTGCATGACCTGGTGGTAGAAGTCGCGCCAGATCAATTCGGACAGCCAGGTGTGGGCGCCGGCCGAGCCCGCCTGGCGCCGGTCCCAGGCCAGCCTGGCCAGCAGGCGGATGGACACGGTGCCGAAGCGCAGGTGCGTCGACAGGTAGCTGGGGCCCTTCACGCCGGGGAAGTCGCGGGTGTCGTGGTAGTGGTCGATGCGTTCCAGGAAGTCGTCCAGCAGGGCCTGGGCGCCGCTCATGCCCGTGGGGATCTTCAGGTCCTCGGTGGCTTCGAAACCCAGTTCGCCCAGGCTGGGGATGCGCTCGCCCTTGGCGGCCTTCAGGCCCACATCGGGCGGGATGGCGGCCAGGTGTTGCGCGTACTTCGCCACGGGGTAGGCCTGGAGGTAGAAGTCGTCGACCTTTTTCAGCCAGTTGTTCTTGTAGGGCGTGAACACACCGTAGGGCGTGTCGTTGGCCGTCAGCACCTCGTTGCGCTCGAAGATGACGTGGTCCTTCGAGGTGAACAAGGCGGCGCCCACGTCGCTCAGTCGGCCACGCACCTGGGCATCGCGGGTCAGGGCGGCGGGCTCATCGTCGTGGTTGGCAAAAACCGCCTGCACGCCCAGTTTCTGGGCCAGCCGGGGGATTTCTTTCAGCGGATCGCCGTGCAGCACGATCAATCCGGCCTCGCTGGCGTGGGGGGCTTCCTGGTCGCGTGCCAGGTGCCGCAGGCCTTGGTCCAACTCGACCAGGCTGTCCCGGATGAACACCACCCGACGGTCGACGCGGGGCAGGGGGTCGAGGATGCCCGTGTCGAACACGAACACGCACCAGACCCGGCGCGACTGCTTCAGGGCGTAATGCAGGGCGGCGTGGTCGGTGCTGCGCAGGTCGCGGCGAAACCAGACAAGGGCGGAATCGAACTGAGGCTTCATGTGGGGTCTAAAATCATGGCATGTCTGAAGGCGCACCCTCCATCGATCTGAGCAACCAGTTCCTCATTGCCATGCCCGGCATGTCCGACGGCAATTTCGCGGGGGCGGTTGTTTACCTGTGTGAACACACTGAAAACGGGGCCTTGGGCCTCGTCATCAACCGACCGATCGACATCAATCTGAAAAATCTGTTTGAAAAAGTCGACCTGAGCCTGGACCGCGAGGACCTGGCCTCCCGCCCAGTCTACTTCGGCGGTCCGGTGCAAACCGAGCGCGGCTTCGTGCTGCACGACAGCCTCGACGCCGAAGGCGGCCACTACAGCTCCACCCTGAAGATTCCCGGTGGACTGGAAATGACCACCTCGCGCGATGTGCTGGAAGCCTTGTCCAATGGTGCGGGCCCCAGCCGGGTGTTCATCACCCTCGGTTATTCGGGTTGGGGCGCGGGGCAGCTTGAAGAAGAGCTGGGCCGCAATGGTTGGCTCAACGTCAACGCCGAGCCCGCGGTCATTTTCGACACGCCGGTGGAGGAGCGCTACGACCGGGCCTTGTCACTGCTGGGCATTGACCGCAGCATGCTGACGTCCGAGGCCGGGCACGGATGAGCGTGGGCGTTCAAAGCTACCTGGCCTTCGACTACGGCCTCAAGCGCGTGGGCGTGGCCAGTGGCAACACCTTGCTGCGGCAGGCCCAACCGCTGCGCACCATCGCGGCCGAGGGGGATGCGCGCTTTGCGCAGATCGGCAGCCTGATCGACGAATGGCACCCCAACGCCCTGGTGGTGGGCGTGCCCTTCCACCCCGATGGCGCCGAGCACGACAATACCTTGCGCGCACGCCGTTTCGCGCGCCAGTTGCAGGGACGCTTCAAGCTGCCGGTGCACGAGGTGGACGAGCGCTACTCCACCACCGAGGCCATCGCCGATGGTGCCCGCGACCTGGACGCCGCTTCGGCCGCCATCCTGCTGCAGCAGTTTTTCAACGAACATCCCGAACCTTCCCAAAAGGGGCCCGAGTGAGCGATCAGCAAAACACCTTGCACCTGGACGCCGAGGCGCTCTACGCCAACCTGCTGTCCGGCGTGCGCCGCATCGTCACGGCCGACACGGCCCTGGTCGGCATCTGGTCGGGGGGCGCGTGGCTGGCCGAGCGCCTCAGCCAGGATCTGGGCCGCACGGAAGCGCACGGCGTCATCTCGTCGGCCCTGCACCGCGACGACTTCGGCTCGCGCGGCATGGCCGCCACCACCGACGCCACGCACCTGCCCTTTTCCGTCGAAGGCCGGCACATCCTGCTGATCGACGACGTGCTCTACACCGGCCGCACCATCCGCGCCGTCATCAACGAGCTGTTCGACTTTGGCCGCCCGGCCAGCGTCACCCTGGCGGTGCTGGTCGACCGCGGCGGACGCGAACTGCCCATCGAGCCGGCCCTGTCCGCCGCCCGCATCACCTTGCCGGCCGCCCAGCGCGTGTCCCTGGCCCGCGCTGACGACGGCCGTTTCCAGTTCCATTTCGAGAGGGTCGAATGACGACCACCAAGCGCCACCGCAATCCTCAGCTCAATGGCCACGGCGAGCTGATCCACCTGCTGTCCACCGAAGGCCTGCCCAAGGCCGTGATCCACAAGATCCTGGACACGGCCGAGACGTTTCTGAGCGTCAATGACCGAGAGGTCAAGAAGGTGCCGCTGCTGCGCGGCAAGAGCGTGTTCAACCTGTTCTTCGAGAACAGCACCCGCACGCGCACCACCTTCGAAATCGCGGCCAAGCGCCTCAGCGCCGACGTGATCAACCTCGACATCGCGCGTTCGTCGGCCTCCAAAGGCGAAAGCCTGCTCGACACCATCGCCAACCTCAGCGCGATGCACGCCGACATGTTCGTGGTGCGCCACGCCGAATCCGGCGCACCCTACCTGATTGCCCAGCACGTCGCCCCGCACGTGCACGTGGTCAACGCCGGTGACGGCCGCCACGCGCACCCCACGCAGGCGCTGCTGGACATGTTCACCATCCGGCACTACAAGAAAGACTTCAGCAACCTCACCGTGGCCATCGTGGGCGACATCGTCCATTCGCGCGTGGCACGCTCGAACATCCACGCGCTGACGACCTTGGGCGTGCCCGAAGTGCGCGTGGTCGGCCCCCGCACCCTGGTGCCCGGCGACTTGCGCGAGATGGGCGTGCGTGTCTGCCACGACATGGTCGAAGGCATCAAGGACGCCGACGTCATCATCATGCTGCGCCTGCAAAACGAGCGGATGTCGGGCGGCATGCTGCCCAGCGCCGGCGAGTTCTTCAAGGAGTTCGGCCTGACGCAGGAAAAGCTGGCCCACGCCAAGCCCGACGCCATCGTCATGCACCCCGGCCCCATCAACCGCGGCGTCGAGATCGACTCCGCCGTGGCCGATGGCAAGCAGAGCGTCATCCTGCCCCAGGTCACCTTCGGCATCGCCGTGCGCATGGCCGTGATGTCCATCATCGCCGGCAACGAGGCTTGAACCCGACATGAAAATCCTCATCAAGAACGGCCGTTTGGTCGATCCCGCTTCCGGCCTGGATCAAATCGGCGATCTGGCCATCACCGGTGGCCGCATCACCGCCATCGGTGAGGCCAAGGCCGATTTCACGCCCGACCGCACCATCGACGCCACGGGCTTGATCGTGGCCCCTGGCCTGGTCGACCTTGCCGCCCGCTTGCGCGAGCCCGGCCACGAACATGAAGGCATGCTCGAATCCGAGCTGGCCGCCGCTGCGGCAGGCGGGGTGACCAGCGTGGTCTGCCTGCCCGACACCGACCCCACGCTGGACGAACCCGGCCTGGTCGAGATGCTCAAGTTCCGGGCCCGCAAGCTCAGCCGCTGCCGCCTCTTCCCGCTCGGTGCGCTGACCCGTGGCCTGAAAGGCGAGACGCTGACGGAAATGGCCGAGCTGCACGAGGCCGGCTGCATCGGTTTCTCGCAGGCCGAAGTGCCCATCCGCGACACCCAGGTGCTGCAACGCGCCCTGCAATACGCTGGCACCTTCGGCTACACCGTCTGGCTGCGTCCTCAGGATGCCTGGCTGGGCAAGGGCGTGGCCGCCAGCGGCCCCGTCGCCACGCGCCTGGGCCTGTCCGGCGTGCCGGTCAGCGCCGAAACCATCGCCCTGCACACCATCATCGAGCTGGTGCGGGCCACGGGCGCGCGCGTGCACCTGTGCCGCATCTCCAGCGCGCCCGGCGTCGACCTGGTCCGCCAGGCCAAAGCGCAAGGCCTGCCAATCACCGCCGACGTCAGCATCAATTCACTGCTGCTGACCGACATCGACATCGGCTACTTCAACCCCGCCATGCGCGTGAGCCCGCCATTGCGCCAGGGCCGCGACCGCGACGCGCTGCAGGCCGGGCTGGCCGACGGCACGCTCGACGCCCTGGTGTCCGACCACACGCCCGTCAGCGAGGACGAGAAAACCTTGCCTTTTGGCGAAGCGGAGCCGGGCGCCACCGGCCTGGAACTGCTGCTGAGCCTGGCCCTGAAATGGGCTGGTGCCGACCACGACCAGCCGGCCAATCCGGCGCGTCTGCGCCAGGCCTTGTCGGTGGTCACCTCCGGCCCCGTCAAGGTGCTGGGCGATGCCCTGGGCTCCTTGTCGTCCAGCGCAGGGCGGTTGGTGCAGGGCGGTGTCGCCGACGTCTGCATCTTCGATCCCGCTGTTCGCTGGCAGGCCGAGCCCGGTGCCTTGACGAGCCAGGGCAAACACACGCCTTTTGCCTTCGAGGTCTCGGGCACCGACCTGCCGGGCCGGGTTCGCGTGACCCTGGTGGCGGGGCAGGTTGCCCATGAAGTGGCTGCCTGAGCCGTGACCGACAAAGTCATCACCCCGGCATCTCTCAAGAACGGCGCCCTGACCAAGGGGCTGATCGGCGCCTGCCGGCTGCTGAACATCCTCGTGCACATCGTGCGGGGGCTTTGGCTGGCGCGCATCGCCTACGTGGACCGGGCGCCCGGCGAGCGCGACGAAGCCGTGCGGCGTTGGTCGCAGCAGTTGCTCAAGGTTCTGGGCGTCGAGTTGGTGGTGCAGGGCCAGCCGCGTCCCGGCGCCAAGTTGGTGGTGTCCAACCACGTGTCCTGGCTCGACATCGTGGCCATCAACTCGGTGGTGCCATCGCGGTTCGTCTCGAAGGCCGAGGTGGCGGGCTGGCCGGTGGTGGGTTACCTGGTGACCGCCGCGGGCACTTTGTACCTTCAGCGCGAACGCCGCCGCGACGCCATGCGCGTGCTGGGCTTGATGTCCGATGCCCTGCGCGATGGCTACACCGTGGCCGTTTTTCCCGAAGGCACCACGGGCGATGGCCGGGCCTTGATGCATTTTCACGCCAACATGCTGCAGGCCGCGATCGATGCCAAGGAGCCTGTTCAACCGGTGGCCTTGCGCTACAGCGATGTTGCCCATGACATCAGCCCCGTGGCCGCTTTCGTGGGCGACACCACCCTCTGGCAGTCGCTCTGGGGGGTGGTCACCGCCCAAGGGTTGACCGTGCATGTCAATGTCCTGCCGCTCCAGACGGTGGACCATGCTGACCGCCGGGCTTTGGCGGAGCTGCTCAGCAGCCGGATCGCCGATTGCCTGTACCAAAAATAGGCGTTCTGCCGCCTTTTTTTCCGGCCGTTGAACTCTGGCGGTGAATGCAAACTCCAATGGTGTGGAAAAAGCCGCAAGGCCGGGTCCGGCACAAAGGGTTGTCACGCAGCTTCGTGGGCGCTTCAACCCCTATTGTTTCAGCACGAGGACACGCCACATACCGTGGGCCGCCTACAATGGCTGGTTCCGCTCGAAAGGTTTTGAATGTTTGATTTTTTGTCCATGGGTGCGGTCCATGACGCCCTCGTGCAGTGGTCGATTGATGGGGTTTTGCAAGCCAGCTGGTGGCAAGTGATCCTCGCTACGCTCGCATTGACCCACATCACCATCGCATCCGTCACGATTTTCCTGCATCGTGCGCAAGCCCACCGTTCCCTGGATCTGCATCCGATTCCCTCGCATTTCTTCCGTTTCTGGTTGTGGCTGACCACCAGCATCGTCACCAAGGAATGGGTGGCTGTGCACCGCAAGCACCACGCCAAGTGCGAAACCGAAGAGGATCCCCACAGCCCCGTCGCCCATGGCATCAAAACCGTGCTGCTGCGTGGCCGCGAGTTGTATGCCCACGAGGCCGACAACCAGGACACCCTGAAAAAATACGGCCACAACACTCCCAATGACTGGCTGGAAAAATCGGTCTACACCGGCAAGGCCGGTCTGGGCGTGATCCTGATGCTGGTGCTGGACATGTTCCTGTTCGGCGCCATCGGCATCACCGTCTGGGCCGTGCAGATGCTTTGGATCCCCGTGACCGCCGCCGGCATCATCAATGGCCTTGGCCACTGGTGGGGTTACCGCAATTTCGAGGCGGCCGACGCGTCCACCAACATCTCGCCCTGGGGCATCATCATTGGTGGTGAAGAGTTGCACAACAACCACCACACCTACCCAACCTCGGCGAAATTGTCGGTGAAGCCTTACGAGTTCGACATTGGCTGGGGCTACATCCGTGGTCTGGAAATGCTGGGCCTGGCCAAGGTCCGCAAGACCGCGCCTCGATTGACCCTGGGTGACATCAAGCCTGTGGCCGATGCCAAGACCCTGGAAGCGATCGTGGCCCACCGTTATGAGTTGATGGCCGGTTATGCCCGCGAGGTCAGCGCCGCTTGCTCCGCCGAGTTGGCCCGCCTGAAGTCCAGTCGCCAAGAAGCCGCGGCCCACAGGTTGCAACGTGTGCGCCACTGGCTGCACCGCGATGACGACAAGGTGCCCCACGGCCTGCGTGGCGAGATCTCCCAGGCGCGTCAGGCCCATCCCAAGCTGGACAAGCTGATCGAGATGCGCGAGGAACTGCGTGCCTTGTGGACGCGCACCAATGTCTCGGCCGAACAGCTGGTCGTTGAGCTGCAAAGCTGGTGCCAGCGCGCCGAAGCCAGCGGCGTGGCGGCATTGGAAGAGTTCTCTCGCAAGCTGCGCGCAGCCCACGCCTGA
Source organism: Aquabacterium sp. (assembly GCF_050725395.1). Taxonomy (GTDB): domain Bacteria; phylum Pseudomonadota; class Gammaproteobacteria; order Burkholderiales; family Burkholderiaceae_C; genus Aquabacterium. Next base: position 17,425 of record NZ_JBOHHL010000023.1, read on the forward strand.
TCGATCCTTCTTCCGCCTCTCAGAGATGAACAAAAAAGCCCCGCATGCGGGGCTTTTTCATGCCTGCCCAATCTGCCCAATTTCTTTGGATGTGGGCATGAAAAAACCCGCTGAGCTTGCGCTGAGCGGGTTTTGGCAAGGACCAGGCTGAATTACTTCAGCTTGATTTCCTTGTAGGCCACGTGCTTGCGGGCCTTGGGGTCGAACTTCATGAATTCCAGCTTGTTGGGCGTGGTCTTCTTGTTCTTGGTCGTGGTGTAAAAGTGGCCGGTACCCGCAGTGGATTCCAGCTTGATCTTTTCGCGTCCGCCTTTAGATGCCATGGTTCAGCTCCGGATCACAGTTGGCCACGGGCACGCAGGTCGCTCAGGACCTGGTCGATGCCCACTTTGTCGATCAAGCGCAAAGCCGACGTGCTGATGCGCAGGCGCACCCAACGGTTTTCGCTCTCGACCCAGAAACGACGGTACTGCAGGTTGGGCAGAAAACGACGCTTGGTTTTGTTGTTCGCGTGAGAAACATTGTTTCCCACCATCGGGCCTTTACCCGTGACTTGACAGACGCGTGCCATGACGCTTCTCCGTTCGCTGTGATTGCGCTTGGGGCTTATAACCCGCCGCGCTTTGTGTGACGAAGCGGTGATCAGAACAAGGCTGCTCAGTTTTTAAACTTCGAAACCTTGGGTCATCACCCTTCCGGTGCGGGCGCCAAATTCACTGAAACTCAATGAACCTGTCGCCAAACACCGGGACGAATTTTGCAAAGACTGAGATTATAACCAAAAACTCGCGCCTTGCCAACTCAACAGGGCATCAAACGCTTTCCTGCTCCAGAAAACGCTGCGCATCCAGGGCCGCCATGCAGCCCGTGCCGGCGCTGGTGATGGCCTGGCGGTAGATGTGGTCCTGCACATCGCCGGCTGCGAACACGCCCGGGATGCTGGTCATGGTGGCCATGCCGTTGCTGCCGCCCTTGGTCAGGATGTAGCCGTCTTTCATCTCCAACTGGCCTTTGAAAATGTCGGTGTTGGGCTTGTGGCCGATGGCGATGAAGCAGCCCTTCAATTCCAGCTCGGTGGTGCTTTCATCCAGGGTGCTCTTGAGGCGAACGCCGGTCACGCCAGTCTGGTCGCCCAGCACTTCGTCCAAGGTTTTGAACAAGTGCAGCTCGATCTTGCCGGCGGCGACCTTCTCGTAGACCTTGTCGATCAGGATGGCCTCGGCGCGGAACTTGTCGCGGCGGTGGATCAGGTGTACCTTGCTGGCAATGTTCGACAGGTAAAGCGCTTCTTCGACGGCGGTGTTGCCGCCGCCCACCACGCAGACCACGGCATCGCGGTAGAAGAACCCATCACAGGTGGCGCAGCCGCTCACGCCGCGTCCCATGAAGGCTTCTTCGGAGGGCAGGCCCAGGTATTGGGCAGAGGCGCCCGTGGCGATGATCAGGGCGTTGGTGGTGTAGGTGCCCGAGTCGCCTTTGAGCGTGAAGGGGCGCTTGGACAGGTCGACCTCGTTGATGTGGTCGTACAGCATCTTGGTGTGGAAGCGCTCGGCGTGTTCCTGGAAGCGCTGCATCAGTTCGGGGCCCTGCACGCCGTGGACGTCGGCGGGCCAGTTGTCCACTTCGGTGGTGGTCATCAGTTGCCCGCCCTGCGCCATGCCGGTGACCAGGGTGGGGTGCAGGTTCGCGCGGGCCGCGTAGATGGCGGCGCTGTAGCCGGCAGGCCCGGATCCCAGGATCAGGACGTTGCTATGTTGGGGGGTAGACATCGTGTTTCCTTCTTGTGTTCAAACTGTGCGTGTTTCCAGGCTCATATTCGGGCTTGTCCTAGGGTTTGCAATGGATAAAGTGCCTACAAATTCCTGGTGTCCTGCCGAAAATTGTAGGGACTGGTGATTTGTCGCACACCAGACAAGGTGAATGGTTCACCTCGAATTCATCATCTCAAATGAGGAGCTTCCCATGGCCATGCTGTCCAATCTCGACCTGATCCGGCGCGTTCCGCTGTTCTCGATGCTCACCGCAGCACAGGCCGAGGCCATCGCAGAGGGCGTGGTCAAGCGCCGTTATCGCCGTGGCGAGCTCATCGTCGAACGCGGTCGCAAGACCAATTCCTTGTTCATTCTCCTGACGGGCCGTGCCCGTGTGGTGGCCTCCGACGAGCGAGGCCGTGAAGTCATCCTGGCGGTGCTCGAAGCCGGCGACTACCTGGGTGAGATGAGCCTGATCGACAACGAACCCCATTCCGCCACCGTCCGCGCCGAGGTGCAGACCGACGTGCTGGTGCTGGGACGCGCCGATTTTGCCCGCTGTTTGCCTGAAAACTCCAGCCTGTCGTACGCCATTTTGCGGGGGCTGGTGCAGCGCCTGCGCAATGCCGACCGCCAGATCGAGTCCCTGGCCCTGCTGGACGTCTATGGCCGCGTGGCCCGTGCCCTGCTGGACATGGCCGACGAGGACGAGGGCGCCAAAGTCATCCGCGGCAAGGTGTCGCGTCAGGATCTGGCCAAGCACGTGGGCGCCTCGCGTGAAATGGTCAGCCGCGTCATGAAGGACCTGGAGGAGCGTGGCCTGATCGAAACCCAGGACACCGGCAGCGTGGTGCTGAAAGAGCGCCTGGTCGCCACGGCCTGATGCTCGGCCGCCACGGCGGCATCGCTTTGAAAATGCCCGCACAATGCGGGCATGACTTTTCCGTTGGGTTCACTCCGAAATGAGGCGTCTGCGGACGCGAAATCCGATCGACGCCAGGATGCTGCGGCATCCCTGCGCGTGACGGGCCGGCTGCACCGCAGCCCGGTCCTGGTGGCGCCCGAGCCCGTGGGGCCGCCGCTCGAAAACACCTTCCGCTTTCAGGCTGGCCTGCTGATCGGTGGCGTGCTGCTGGTGCTGGCCTTTTTTTCCCTGGTCACGCACAACCGGCTGGATGCCGCCTTCACCACGTCCGGACTCAACCAGGATGCCGCCAATTGGGGCGGGCACCTGGGCGCGTATGCGTCCGACGTGGCGCTGTTCCTGTTTGGCCAGTCGACTTGGTGGATCCTGCTGGTCGGGGCCCGGGTCTGGCTGGGCGGCCTGGCGCGTTGGTTGCGCCGGGACACCTCCGTCTCTCTCGTGCCGTCGGGTGCTGTTTTGGCGGCGCCGTCGGCTTCGGTCCCAACCGCCCGCCCGCGTTGGCTGTTCTGGCTGGGCCTGCTGTTGTTGATGGCGGCCAGTTGTGCGCTCGAGTGGTCGCGCCTTTACCGCCACGAGGCTGACCTGGCGGGCGAACACGCTGGCGGCATCCTGGGCATGACCTTGGGGCAGTTCAGCCACAAGTGGCTGGGCTTCAATGGCTCTGGGGTGGTGTGGATCGCCTTGCTGATCGCGGGCCTCTCGCTGGCGCTGAAGTTTTCCTGGTTGGACATTGCCGAGCGCATTGGCGGCCTGTTCGACCGCGTGCGCGAACGCCGCGAGGCCAAACGTGAAGAGGCGGTCGACCTGCGCATTGGTGAGAAAGCCACCATCGAGCGCGAGCGCGTCGCGGAAGAAATCCGCCACGAAGCGCCGATCGAACCCATCCCGCTGGTGATTGAAAAGCCGATGGTCGAGGTGCCCAAGTCCGACCGCGTGGTCAAGGAGCAGCAAAAGCCGCTGTTCTCGGACATGGCCGACACCAAGCTGCCGCAGATCGCCTTGCTGGACGCGGCGCAGGGCCGCATGGAAACCGTGACCGCCGAGACGTTGGAGATGACGTCCCGCATGATCGAGAAAAAGCTCAAGGACTTCGGCGTGGAAGTGCGCGTGGTCGCGGCTTCCCCCGGCCCGGTCATCACGCGCTACGAGATCGAGCCGGCCACGGGCGTGAAGGGCTCGCAGATCGTCAACCTGGCCAAGGACCTGGCGCGCTCGCTGTCGCTGGTGTCGATCCGCGTGGTCGAAACCATCCCGGGCAAAAATTTGATGGCGCTGGAGTTGCCCAACGCCAAGCGCCAGATGATCCGCCTGACGGAGATCCTGGGCTCGCAGGTCTACAACGATGCGCAGTCCATGCTGACCATCGGCCTGGGCAAGGACATCATCGGCGCGCCGGTGGTGGCCGACCTGACCAAGATGCCGCACTGCCTGGTGGCCGGCACGACCGGCTCGGGCAAATCGGTGGGCATCAATGCCACGATCTTGAGCCTGCTCTACAAGGCCGAGGCGCGCGATGTGCGCCTGATCCTGATCGACCCGAAGATGCTGGAAATGAGCGTCTACGAAGGCATCCCGCATTTGCTGTGCCCGGTCGTGACCGACATGAAGCAGGCGTCCAACGCCCTGAACTGGGCGGTGGGCGAGATGGAGCGCCGCTACAAGCTCATGAGCAAGATGGGCGTGCGCAACCTGGCTGGCTACAACAAGAAGATCGACGAGGCCACGGCACGCGGCGAGTTCCTGCCCAACCCTTTCAGCCTGACGCCGGAATCGCCCGAGCCACAAGAACGCATGCCCTTCATCGTCATCATCATCGACGAGCTGGCCGATCTGATGATGGTGGTGGGCAAGAAGATCGAAGAATTGATCGCGCGTCTGGCGCAGAAGGCGCGGGCTTCGGGGGTGCATTTGATTTTGGCCACGCAGCGCCCCAGCGTCGACGTGATCACGGGCCTGATCAAGGCCAACATCCCCACGCGGATTTCCTTCCAGGTCAGCAGCAAGATCGACAGCCGCACCATCCTTGACCAGATGGGCGCCGAAGCTTTGCTGGGGCAGGGCGACATGCTGTACCTGCCATCCGGCAGTGGCTTGCCGATGCGAGTGCACGGCGCCTTTGTCAGCGATGATGAAGTCCACCGCGTGGTCGAGTACCTGAAGTCGCAGGGCGAGCCCAACTACATTGAAGGCATCCTCGAAGGCGGCGTGCTGGACGGCGATGCCGGCAGCGATGGCATGCCTGGTGGCGGTGCCGATTCCGAGTCCGACCCGATGTACGACCAGGCCGTGGCCATCGTGCTGCAGCACCGCAAGGCCTCGATCTCGCTGGTGCAGCGGCATCTGCGCATCGGCTACAACCGCGCGGCACGGTTGCTGGAACAAATGGAAAAATCCGGACTCGTGTCGAACATGGCCACCAATGGCAACCGCGAACTGCTGGTGCCCAACCGCACGGGCGATGGTGGCGCGACTGCCGCGCCCTGGGACGCCTGATGGCAAGGACATTTTCAATGACGACGATGAGCAACCGTTTCACCTGGAAGCCCGGCGCGCTGGCCCTGGCGCTGAGCGCCTCCCTGGCCAACTCGGCGCACGCTGATGGCGTCAGCACCCTGCGCGCTTTCGTCAAGGACGTGAACACCGGCCGGGGCAACTTCACCCAGTTGGTGACTTCGCCCGATGGCAAAAAATCCCGCAAGTCCAACGGCAGCCTGGAATTCCAGCGGCCCAACCGCTTTCGCTTCAACTACACCACGCCCACCGAGCAACTGATCGTGGGTGATGGCCAGAAGGTCTGGTTGTGGGACACTGACCTGAACCAGGTCACCGTGCGTCCCATGAGCAATGCCCTGGGCGCCACGCCGGCGGCCCTCTTGTCGGGCGGATCGCTGGAGAAGGACTTCACGCTCAAGGACGTGCCGAAGCAGGCCCTGTCCGGTCCTGATGCATCGATGGAGTGGGTGGAGGCCGTGCCACGCGACAAGGACGGACAGTTCCGTTCGGTGCGGGTCGGTTTCAAAGCGGGCGTGTTGGCCGCACTGGTGATCGAGGACGGCTTTGGTCAACGATCAAGACTGGACTTTGCCCAGTTTGAATCGCGGGTGACCTTGCCGGCCACCCGCTTTCAGTTCAAACCACCGGCGGGGGCCGATGTGCTGGACCAGCCCTGAGGCCAGTCCAGTCTGACTGAGTGATCAGTCTTCGCGCTTGAAGCCGCCTTGGCGCTTCGGGCCGCCAAAGGAAGGCTTGCCGCCGAACGAGGGCTTGGGGCCGCCAAAGGACGGCTTGCCACCGAACGAAGGCTTGTTGCCGCCGAAAGAGGGCTTTCCGCCAAACGAAGGCTTGTCACCACGGGGGGCGCCAAACGCAGGACGGTCATCACCACCGGCAGGGCGGAAGTCGCCACGGGGCTGGTCGCTGCCGAAGCTGGGGCGGCTGTTGTAGCCACCTTCGGACGGGCCATCACGACGCGGGCCACGGTTCTGGTAACCGCCGCCGTTGCCGCCACCAAAACCGCCACCACCGAAGCCGCCTTCACGCGGGGCGCCGTACGAACGGCCACCACCGAATCCACCTTCACGGGGGCCACGGTGACCGGGCATGGGCTTGCCATGGCGCATCGGGCCGTTGGAAGGCGAGGGTGCCTTGGGTTCCAGGCCGGCGATGGTCGCCACGGGGATGTTCTGCGTGGTGTAACGCTCGATGCGGCGCAGCATGGGGATGTCACGACGCTCGGCGATCGTCACGGCCAGGCCGCTGCGACCGGCACGGCCCGTGCGGCCGATGCGGTGAACGTAATCTTCGGGCTTCATGGGCATGCCGTAGTTGATCACGTGGGTGATCGTGGGCACGTCGATGCCGCGGGCGGCGACGTCGGTGGCCACCAGGATCTTCAATTGGCGTTGACGCAGGGCTTGCAGCACGCGGGTGCGGCGGCCTTGGGGCATGCCACCGTGCAGGGCGGCGACTTCGTGGCCCATGTCGGCCAGGCGGTCGGCCAGGATGTCGGCGTCGCGCTGGGTGCTGGTGAAGATCACGGCTTGGTCGACGTCACGCTGGGTCAGCAGGCTGTCCAGCAGGTCGTTCTTGTGTGCGAAGTGGTCGGCGTAGTGCAGGCGCTGTTCGATGTTGTCGTGGCTGTCGGTGTGCGAGGCCACGTCGATGCTTTGCGCATCAGGACGGGTCAGGCGCGCGGCCAGCTTGCCCACGTGACCGGCGAAGGTCGCGCTGAACATCAGGGTCTGACGCTCAGGAGGGGTTTGCGAAGCGATGTGCTCGATGTCTTCGATGAAGCCCATGTCCAGCATGCGGTCGGCTTCGTCCAGGACCAGCACTTCCAGGTTGGACAGCACGCAGACGCCGGTGCCCAGGTGGTCGAGCAGGCGGCCAGGGGTGGCGATCAGCACGTCCAGAGGACCGCGCAGGGCCTTCAACTGGGCGGCGTAAGGCACACCACCGACGACGGTGGCAACGCGCAAGCCTTGCATGTGGCGGCCATAGGTCGACGCGGCCTTGGACACTTGCATGGCCAGTTCACGCGTGGGGGCCAGCACCAGGATGCGGGGGCCGTGGACCATGCCCTTTTCGCGGCGCTTGCCATCGCCGCGGGCGGCGATCAGGCGTTGCAGTGCGGGCAGCATGAACGCGGCGGTCTTGCCGCTGCCGGTGCTGGAGGCGACCTTCAGGTCGGCGCCATTCATGGCCACGGGGATCGCCTGGATCTGCACGGTCGTGGGCTGGGTGTAGCCAGAATCGGTCAGAGCCTTGATCAACATGGCATCGAGGCCGAGGTCGGAAAAGCGCGGGCCACCGGCGTTGTCGGTGTCGGCTTCTTCAGCGGTGTTGACGCCTTCGGCGGCGTCGAGTTCGCGGGCCAGCATGTCGAGCTTCGACGGTTCGGCGGCGGGGTTCAATTCTTCATTCATGATTATTCTTTCAAGCCAGGACAAAGCGCTGCCATTTCCCGGCGTATGCCAGGAAGCAAAAGCGCTGCAACCAGGTGCCAACGGGATGGTTGGTCTACCTGGAACAGGTGAGGTCGCTGTGGATTCGTGTCCGAATCGCGTGACAAGGCAGATGGCTTGGCAGCCAAAGCACGAGGCGTCACGGTGAGCCGGTTAGGAAAGCGACGGCATCGCCGCCAACCGAGACTCAAGACACGACTATCAGTTGACACCCGGCGGTGCAACTCGGCTTGAAAAGGTCAGAGGGGATGAACGAAAACTCGGGAAACTGTGTTTTGCAAGGTTTGCAAAACAAGACAGCTATCGGGTCAACCCGCATTATGGCATTCGTAACCAGATTTGTCCAGCGCTTCTCAGTCTTCGGCTGGAATTCCTGCTTTCCCGAAGGGCGTTCAGGCCTGAGGCGACAATGGGCGCAGGCAAAAAAGCCTGTCCACGCCACTGGCCCCTCAAGATATGTCCCGTGATTTTTTCCTGGCCGAGCCGGTCGCTCCATTGGCCGAAGCCTTGCGTCCCAAGACGCTCGATGAGGTCGTCGGGCAGTCGCATTTGCTGGGAGAGGGCAAGCCTCTTCGGCTCGCTTTCCAGTCGGGCAAGCCGCATTCCATGATTTTTTGGGGCCCCCCCGGGGTGGGCAAGACGACCCTGGCCAGGCTCACCGCCCACGCCTTTGATTGCGAGTTCATGGCCTTGTCCGCGGTCTTTGCCGGTGTCAAGGACATCAGGGCGGCCATGGAGCAGGCGCAGCACCACCTGTCGCAAGGCAAGCACACGATCCTGTTCGTGGACGAAATCCACCGGTTCAACAAGTCTCAGCAAGACGCGCTGTTGCCCCATGTGGAGTCTGGGCTTTTCACCTTCATTGGCGCGACCACCGAGAACCCCTCTTTCGAGGTGAACTCGGCCTTGTTGTCTCGGGCCCAGGTCTATGTGTTGAAGTCTTTGACCGAGGACGAGTTGAAGCTGCTCATGAAGAGGGCGCAAGACAAGGCGCTGCCCCACCTTCAGTTCGACGAGCAGGCCGTCGACACGATCATCGGGTATGCCGATGGCGATGCCCGGCGGTTCCTGAACCTGCTGGAGCAGTCCAACACGGCCGCGGGCGCTGCAGGCATCTCCACCATCACCGCGGAGTTCCTCACCAATGCCTTGAGTCTCAACGCCAGACGGTTCGACAAGGGCGGAGACAATTTCTACGACCAGATTTCAGCCTTGCACAAATCGGTCAGGGGCTCCAACCCCGATGGCGCCTTGTATTGGCTTTGCCGCATGCTGGATGGCGGCGCGGATGCCCGGTATCTGTCTCGGCGGATTGTTCGCATGGCCTGGGAAGACATTGGCTTGGCCGACCCCAGGGCCATGCAGATCGCGAACGACGCGGCTTTGACTTTTGAACGGCTGGGAAGCCCTGAAGGCGAGCTGGCGCTGGGCCAAGCCGTCATCTACCTGGCCATCGCGGCCAAGAGCAACGCGGGGTACAAGGCCTACAACGCGGCGCGGGCCTTCGTGAAGCAGGACAAGAGCCGGGAGGTTCCGGTTCATCTTCGCAACGCCCCGACCAAGCTCATGAAGGAGCTGGGATACGGGCATGAGTACCGGTATGCCCACGATGAGCCCCACGCTTATGCGGCCGGAGAAACCTATTTGCCCGATGGCATGCCGGAGCCTCGTTGGTATCAACCGGTTCCGCGGGGGCTGGAGGCCAAGATTGCCGAGAAGATGGGCTTTCTTCGAAAGCTCGATGAAGAGGCTGGAGACAGCTGAGCCTCAGGGCAGGGTGACCGTGATGTTCGCGACCTGTGGCGCCAGTTGCACGATGTCGTGGTGCTCGGCCAGCGACTGCTGCGTGAAGTGGTTCAGGTTCCAGCGCAAGCCCACGAAGGCCAGCAATGACAGCAGCCCGAACACCGAGGCGATGACCCACAGGGGCACTTCGTGCTTGAGCTGGTGCGAGACCTGGTCGGGCGCGGCCCAATGGGGCGCGAAGCCGGCGCGCTTGCCTTTCAGCCTCGCGATCTCGTCGCCCAGCCGCGAGGTCAGGTAGCCCAGCTTCTCGGTGCCTTCGATCAGGTATTTGCCTTGAAAGCCCAGCAGCAGGCACATGTGGAAGACCTCCAGTGCGCCGATGCGTGCCACGCCTTGCGAGCGCAGGTCTTCCAGCTTGGTGAAGAACTGCTCGCCGGCCAGTTGTTCGCCAAAGAACTGCAATTGCAGGGGCAGGCGCTGCCATGACTCACGCGCTTTGAACGAGGACATGAGCATGGCTTCGTCCACCGTGGCGCAGAAAGCGTACTTGCAAGCGTAGATGTCGTCCGAAGTGGCGTGCATGCGGGTGGCCCCTCGCTCGAAGGCCGTCAGGAACTGCTTGACGCGTTCGCGGAAAACCTCGGCTTCGATCGGTGCATGCTTGGCCTTGAGCAGGAACAGCAGGTAGAAGCCGTCGTACATCAGGTCGAGCAAGCTGCTGGCTTGCTGAGCACGCGGCGTGGCCATCAAGGTGGGGGCGGTGGTGGACGACATTGGATCACTCACGTTCTGTTGGGGCGGCGTCGATCACGGGTTGACCGCGATGAGTTCCAGCCTGAGTTCATTCAGCCCCGAGGGCACGTAGACGGTCAGTGCCTGGGCTTGCAGCATGCGTTCGTACAAGGTGCCGCGCGGTTCCAGCGTGAAGTAGTAGCATCCCGGCCGAACCGGGATGGCCGCGGGTACCTGCGGCGCGTGCACCAGCTTGACACCCGGCATGGCCGACAGCACCAGCTTGTCGACGTCTTCTGGCGCGCCCAGCTTGAAGCGGGTGGGCACCACATCGACCAGTTCGGACGGTGACATGGTGGCCGACACGCCCAGGTAGAACTGGGTGCTCTGCTTGATCTGTTCGGAGTCCAGGCGGCCCAGGTGGAAGGAAGGCTGTTGCTCGTTCAGCGCGATCGAGAAGTAGCGGGTGGAGATGACCGTCTCCAGCAGTTCGCGCACGATGTGGTCCAGGCGCACGAAGGCCGGGCCAGGATGCTGGTGGTCGTACGCGGGCAGATCGGCCAGTGTGAAAGTCTTGGAGAAAGTGAGCAGGGCGCCCGCCAGTTCCAGGAGCTTCTCGAACAGTCGCTCGGGGTGCAGGCCAGGGTGCCGTGCCAGGTGCGACAGGCCAGCGAAGGCGGAGCTGGCGGTGTGCAGCAGCCAGAACGAGGCCACGTCGCCCGAGCGGAATTCGATGATGTTCTTGCTGGGCTCGCGGTGCAGGCCATACAGGGCATCGACCTTGGCCTGCAGGACGTCCAGCAGGCGGCGCAAATGCAGCACCAGCGCGGCGGAGGCCTGCACGTTCAGGCTGGGCGGGATGAACCGGCCATCGTGTTCGAAGCCGCCCGTCGCGGTGCGCTTGATGCGCAGCAGAGGCAAAGAGACAAGGTGCGCGCGAGGCTCGAGTTCCGACAGCAGCTTGGCCGACTTGCGCAGCACGGTGACCTCGGCGGTGACCGCGTCGGTGTAGGCATCGGCTGTTTGCAGGTGGCTGCGGTAGTAGCGCACGGCGGTGTCGGCCTCTTCGCGCGAGGTAGCGAAGTTGCTACCACTGCCGCGCACGGGCGCCAAGGCCAGGTGGAAGACCAGCTCCTGGCCCTGGGTGGCGCTTTGGGGGCCTGAGGCCTGGGAGGCGTCCAGCGCCACGGGCGGTGGCAACTCGTCTTCGGCGGGGGCGTTGAACAGCTCGCCATCGGGGAAGACGACTTGCAATTCCAGCACGCGCAGCAGGCCGGTCTGCAAGGCATCCGGGTCGATCTTGATGTGGCGCACGCCCCAGGCATAAGGGTGCAGCAGGCGGGACATCTGGGACAGGCGCCACTCATGGTAAGCGTCTTGCTGCTGGAAGTGCTGAGGGCGAAGGAACAAGCCTTCGCCCCACAGGATTTTGGGTGACTGGATCAAGGTGGACTCGCTGACGGCTGGTTCTACGGGGGACAGGGCACGGCCACTGAGCGTGCCAGGCTCAGTGGTTGGCCGATGGGTTCGCCCACCTGCACGCTCATGGCGCAAGCGTGCAGCCCAATGGACAGGCCGCTCTTCTCGGCGGACTCGCTGCGGAAGGCATAGCGCCAACGCTGAGGTGAGGGTTGGCGATAGAGGGCGACGATGCCGATGTAGCGCACTTCGCGCGCAACCTTCTCGTGCACTTCTTCGTGCTGGCCCGGAATCATCTGGACCTCGCGTGTTTCGATGACGTCGTCGCCCATCTGGGCTTTTTCCCTGGCGGGATCACCAAACACTTCGTAAGGTGCCTGCAGGAAGGCATTGGGGCTGCGCAGTTTGTAGATGCGCGTGAGCAGGGCCACGGATTCGCCGGTGGACGACACATTGAGCGAGTCGCTGGCGTGCAGGCGCCAAAGCAGCTTGCGGTCGGGCAACTGGACCTCGGGGACTTCGGGCAGCTCGGGCTTCTTGAAGCCGATGGCTTCCAGTGTCTTGTCTTTGTAGCCGCTCAAGGTGTCCATCAGCGAGCCGCCGGACGCTTCCTTGGCCACCCCCAGCCGATCGAGTTCGGTGGAGGCCACCTTCACGGGCGGGGCGGTCGTGCAGGCGCTCAATGCCACCCACATCAACGCGCTCATCAGCGCCACCAAGCGTGTCCCCATCCCTGTGTTCATGCCGGTAGTGTAAGAAGGCCAAGCCTCGATTTGAAGGCATCCCCCAACGAGGGGGTGAGGTCTTTGCAACCAGATGCAAGAGTCTGTAACGCACCCCAAAGGGGGAGAAATTGGCCAGATGTTTTGGGCTTTAATTCTTCTTGTCGGCAACACAGCACGCTGGTTGCCGAGGACCACATATTCAATTCAGGGAGTTCCCAATTGTTGCATCTCCACGTGCGTCGCGGCCTGTCAGGCGCGGCGATGGCATCACTGTTGTGCGCCTTGATGGCATGCAGCACGGCCCCCAAGCAAGGCGACGCCGCCGCTGCCAGCGCGGCCACGGCCGAGAAGTTGACCGAGCGCCTTGACGCCGCCGACAAGGCCCAGAAGCTGGGCAAAACCGAAGACGCATTGAACGAGCTGGACACGGCCATCAAGGTCGATCCCGCCAGCAAGACACCCTGGCTGCGCAAAGCCCAGATCTATTTCGATGCGCGCCAATATGGCCAGGCCATCACCGCCGCGCAAGAGACCTTGCAGCGCGACACCACCGACCTCACCGCCAAGAGCATCCTGGCCGTCAGTGGCCTGCGTGTCAGCGCTCAGGCGCTGGAGCAATTGCGCAAGGCCAACGAAGTCAATGGTTCAACCCGCACCGAAGCCGAAAGCGTGGCCAAGCTGATCCGCGAGGCCTTGGGCGAACCCATCCTGGTCCCGCCCGTCGCGACGGCGTCCGCCAACGACGTCGGCAAACCCGCACCCAGGGCCGCCGCTGCACGACGTGTTGCCGCGCCCCGTCCCTTGGCCACTGCTTCCGCACCGGTGGTGGTCTCTTCAGCCAGAACCCCGGCGCCCAGCCCGGTGAGCACGCTCAACGCGGCGCCGCCTGCTGCCGGGGGGCGCAGCAACCCCTTTGGTGCTTTGAAGTAATCAGTTTCCACAGAGAGGATTTTTGTCATGGCCAAAAACGACAGTGTTCAAAAGCGCCTGGAGCGTGTGCGTCCCCCGCGCGTCCAACTGACCTACGACGTCGAGATCGGTGACGCGATCGAACAGAAGGAACTCCCGTTCGTGATGGGCGTGATGGGCGATTTCACCGGGCAACCCGACCCCGAGAAGCCGGTCACGCGCCTGAAGGACCGCAAGTTCGTCAATGTTGATCTGGACAACTTCGATGAAGTCCTGTCGGGCATGGCGCCGCGTGCCAGCTACCGCGTCAAGAACAAGCTCAGCGCCGATGGGGGCGAGTTCGCCGTCAACCTTGACTTCAAGAAGATCGAAGACTTCCGCCCCGAGTCGGTGGTCGAGCAAGTCGAGCCCCTGCGCAAGCTGCTCGAAGCCCGCACCAAGCTTTCCGACCTGCGCAACAAGATGGCCGGCAACGAAAAGCTGGAAGACGTGCTGGGCGACGTGCTGAGCAACACCGAGCAACTTCAGAAGCTGGGCGCCGAGACCCAGAAGGCCGAGGACTGACACCATGAGCGCACTACTGCAATCCAATGGCCAACCCGTGGCCACCGACTCCTTCAGCCTGCTGGACGACATCGTGTCCAAGAGCAAGGTGGCCAAGTCAGACACCGAGCACGCCCGTGCCAAGGACATCATTGGCGAACTGGTCAAGGAAGTGCTGCAAGGCACGGTCGTGGTCTCCGACAACCTGTCGGCCACGCTGGACGCCCGCATTGCCGAGATCGATCGCCTGATCTCCGACCAGCTCAGCGAAGTCATGCACGCCGCCGAGTTCCAGAAGCTGGAGTCCTCCTGGACAGGCTTGCACTACCTGTGCAAGCAAACCTCCACTGGCGAGAAGCTCAAGATCAAGGTCTTCAATGCCACCAAGAAGGAACTGGTCAAGGACTTCAAGACCGCGATCGATTTCGACCAGTCGGCGTTGTTCAAGAAAGTGTACGAAGAAGAGTTCGGCACTTTCGGTGGCGCGCCTTTCGCGGCCTTGGTCGGCGACTTCGAAGCCGGCCGCGGCGCGGAAGACATGTACTTCCTGGAGCAGATGTCGCACGTGGCGGCTGCCGCCCACGCGCCTTTCATCTCGGCGGCCTCGCCCGAGCTGATGGGCCTGGAAACCTTCACCGACCTGGGCAAGCCGCGCGACATGTCCAAGGTGTTCGACACCGTCGAGTACGCCAAGTGGAAGTCCTTCCGCGAATCCGAAGATTCGCGCTACGTGGCATTGACATTGCCGCGATTCCTGGGGCGCCTGCCTTTCGACCCCAAAGACGGCAACACCACCGAAGGTTTCAACTTCGTGGAAGACATCGATGGCACCGACCACAGCAAGTACCTGTGGGTGAATGCCGCCTATGCTTTCGGTGCGCGCCTGACGGCCGCCTTCGAGATGTACGGCTGGTGCGCCGCCATCCGTGGCGTCGAGGGCGGCGGCCTGGTCGAAGACCTGCCCACCCACACCTTCAAGACCGACGATGGCGAAGTGGCCTTGAAGTGCCCCACCGAGATCTCGATCACGGACCGCCGCGAGAAAGAGCTCAGCGACCTGGGCTTCATTCCCCTGGTCCATTGCAAGAACACGGACTACGCCGCCTTCTTTGGCGCCCAGTCGGTGCAAAAGCACAAGAAATACGACAACCCCGCTGCCACCGCCAATGCCACCTTGGCCTCGCAACTGCAGTACATCTTCTCGGTGTGCCGCATTGCGCACTACCTCAAGGCGATGATGCGCGACAAGATCGGCAGCTTTGCCTCGGCGGGCAATGTCGAGAGCTTCCTCAATGCCTGGATTGCTCAATATGTTTTGGCCGACGACAGCGCGTCGCAGGAAGCCAAAGCCAAATACCCCCTCAGGGAGGCATCCATCGAGGTGCAGGAAGTTCCCGGACGTCCTGGGGTGTACCGTGCGGTCGCTTTCGTGCGCCCGCATTTCCAGTTGGATGAGTTGTCAGTGTCATTGCGGCTGGTTGCAGAACTGCCCAGTGGCGCCTGAGGCGAATCTATTTTTAAAACATCACGGAAGGAAAAATAATGAAAGACATCTACATCGAGTTCAAGGGCTCCAGCATCGTTGGCGACGTTCGCGATTCGAAGCACGGCAGCAACTCCGCCACCGGCAAGAACAGCAAGCCCACCATCGAAGTGGACTCGTGGGCTCACCTGATCCGCCAACCCAAGTCGGCTTCGGCCTCGACGGCCGGTGGCCACACCTCCGAGCGTTGCGAGCACGATGAAATGGTGTTCGTCAAAGACATCGACTCGTCCAGCCCCAAGCTGTGGCAAGCCGCTTCGCAAGGCCTGGTGACGCCCGAAGTCGAAATCACGTTCTACCGCTCCAGCGGCCAGACCAATGGTTTCAACAACGGCACCGCCAACGCCCGCGTGAGCTACCTGGTCATCAAGCTGAAGAACGTGCTGATCTCGTCCGTGGCCCCCACCGTGACTGAGGAAGGCATCCCCAAGGAAACCTTCGGTCTGAAGTACTCGGCCGTGGATTGGGCTTACTCGGCCTCCAAGCTGGACGGCAGCCAAGGTTCGGTCACCGGCACCGGCGCCTGGAACCTGGCCACCAACACGTCGACCTTTGCTTGATCAAGCCTTGATCGACTGAACAGGAAAGCGGTGGCTTCGTGCCGCCGCTTTTTCATGATGACCTTGTTTGGATTGAATTTGCTGGAAAAGCTGACCGATGACCACCGCGATGAGCGAGGGCACACGTCGATCGATCAGCTCAAGGACAGCGTGGCGCGCGATGTCGAGTCGCTCCTGAACTCCCGCTGTGGCTTGCCAGAGGGTTTGCTGAAGGGCTTTGCCCATTGCCGGCAGTCGCTGCTGTCTTTTGGTTTGAAGGACTTCGTGTCCTTGTCTCTGGCCAACCAGGGCGACCGCGCTCTGATCTGCGAAGACATCCGGTCTGCCTTGCTGGTGCACGAGCCGCGCTTGCAAAACCCGGTGGTTCAGGTGAGCAGCCAAGCCGGGCCCGGCCAACGCCTGCATTTCGCCATCCAGGCGCTGCTGATCGCGCACGAAGCCAATGAAGTCGTCAGCTTCGACGCTGTTCTGCAACCGGTCAGCCAACGCTACCAAGTGTCACGCGGACGCAATCCTTGAGCATCATCAGAATTCAATGACCATGGAAAATCTGCTGCCCCATTACGAGCGCGAACTGGCGCTGTTGCGGCAATCGTCGATGAGCTTCGCGGAGCGCTACCCCAAGATCGCGGGGCGTCTGCAATTGGCCAACGATGTTTCGCAGGATCCCCATGTCGAGCGGATGATCGAGTCGTTTGCTCTGCTGGCGGCGCGGGTGCACAAGCGCCTGGACGATGACTTCCCGCTGTTCACCGAATCCATGCTGGAGGTGCTGTACCCGCACTACCTTCGGCCTTTCCCATCGTGTTCCATCGCCCAGTTCGACCCGGGTTCGGCCGCGGGCCAGATGAGCAAGTCCGCCGAAGTGGTGCGTGGCACGGTGTTGAATTCGCGCGCGGTCAAGGGCGTGGCTTGCAAGTTCCGCACGACCCAGTCGGTCACTTTGCGGCCGCTGCGAATCGCCCAAGCCACCTTCCGCAATTCCGTCCTGGCGCCCGAGGGCACGCGCTTGCCTGCCGGGGCCACCTCGGTGTTGTCCATCACCCTGGAACTGGTGTCGCCTCAGGCCTCCTGGAGCATGCTGTCCGAGCAGCCCTTGCGTGTTTACCTGGATGGTGAGTCCTCGCAGGTCAGCGTCCTGCGCGAAGCCTTGTGCCAGAAGGTGGTCGGGGTGATGACGCAAGCCACGCCGCACCATCCGTGGATTTCAGCCGCGTCCATCGGGGTTGATGATGCACGTCCCAAGCTTGTCGGGTTCGCCGATGACGAGGCGCTGATCGATTTCGACGAGCGGTCCCATGCAGCCTACCGCCTGCTCACCGAGTACTTTGCCTTTCCTGACAAGTTCAATTTCGTGGACCTGACCGTCCCGGTGCCATTCAACCTGCGGCAGGTCGTGGTGGATGGCGCCGAGGGCGAAGCCCGCCATGCCCGCTCTTTGACCTTGCACCTGTTGATGTCGGGCGTGCGGTCCGATTCTGACGAGTCGCGGCTGTTGGAAACCATCCAGGCCCGCAGCTTCGTGTTGGGCTGCACGCCGGTGATCAACCTGTTCAGTTTGCCGGCCGATCCCATCCGCGTGACCCACACGGCCTCGAGCTATCCCGTGCTGCCCGACAGCCGGCGTGCTTTTGGCTACGAGGTGTACGCCATCGACCGGGTCTACCGCGTTTTGCAAACACCGCAGGGCGAGTCGGTGGACGAATTCCGTCCCTTCTTCTCGTTGCGGCACGACGATCTGCTGCCCTTCGACGAAGCCGACATCAGCGCCTCGGCACCGAACCTCGCCGCCTTGCGACGGCAGCGCGCCAAGCAGCAAGGCGCGGGCGCACCTGGGCGCTACTGGCATGCCCGTCGCGATGACGACCTGGCCGAACAGAGCCCTGGCTATGAAACCGAGATTTCCATCGTCGACGTGGATTTCGAACCGGCCTTGCCACAAACCGAAACCCTGTCCCTGACGGTGTCGGCCACCAACCGGGACCTGCCCACCTTGCTGGCCTTTGGCTCACCTGGCGGGGATCTGACCCTCGATGGCGGCAGCCTGGCCCGAGAGATTCGCCTGTTGCGCAAGCCCACCGCCACGCAGCGCTTCGAGCGCGGGCGGGGCATTTTATGGCGCCTGATCTCGCATTTGTCGCTCAACCATTTGTCCTTGTCTTCCGGCGGCATCGATGCCCTGAAAGAGATGCTGCGCCTGTACGACCTGCCGCGCAGTGCCTCGAACCGGCGCCAGGTCGATGGCCTGGTGGCCGTGGACTTCCGGCCCGCCACGGCCTGGTTGCCGGGAGAGCCATTCGCCACCTTCGTTCGCGGCACGCAGGTGCGCCTGACCGTGGACGAGGACAGTTTCGTGGGCACCGGCCTGGGCCTGCTGGCCGCCGTGATGAACCATTTCTTCGGGCTGTATGTCCACGTCAACAGTTTCACGCAGCTGACCATCGTGTCGGCGCGCACACAGGAAGAGGTGCTGACATGCCCGCCCCGCAACGGCGACAAGCCACTGGTGTGATCGAGCAACTGCTGCGCGAACCGCAGCGGTTTGGCTTCTTCCAGGCGGTGCGCTTGCTGGAGCGTTGGCTGGCCACACCCGAAGGTTTGAGCAAGCTTAACTTTCGCAACTCGATCTCGTTGGCCTTTCCCGGCAGCGAGGTCGAATCCTTGCTGGTGCACCGCCACCTCGACCTGGATCCGAACCTCGACCCCGGGGGCACGGAGGCGATCGAGCGCATCGACTTGACGCCGGCCTTCATGGGGCTGCTGGGCGTGACTGGCACCTTGCCTTTGCACTACACCGAGTCGCTGGCCCAGCGCGAGCTGTACCAGAAGGACCACGCGGCCCGTGCCTTCATGGACGTGTTCAGCCACCGCGCGGTGATGTTGTTCTACCAGGCTTGGAAGAAGCACCGCCTGCACATCCAGTACGAAGGTGATCGGCGGCAACGTTTCATGCCGATGGCCCTGGCGCTGGCGGGCATCGGGCAGAAATCCCTGCGCGAGCGCATGCAGCCCGAGCGCACAGGCGTGGCCGACGAGGCCTTGGCGTTCTACGCGGGCACCTTGCAGCAGCGGACACTGTCGGCGCGCCAGTTGCAGCAGGTGCTGCAAGGCTACCTGGACGTGCCCGTGCGCCTGGACCAGTTCGTGGGCCGTTGGTACACCCTGCCCGAAGCGGGGCGGCACTACCTCGGCCGCCCCGGCAATGGCGGGCTGGGCCAGTCGGCCATGCTGGGGGAGCGGGTCTGGCAACGCGACCTGCGCATGCGCATCGTGCTGGGGCCCTTGGGCCATGTCCGGTTCCGCCGCTTCCTGCCCGGCGCGCCGGGGGCGCTGGCCCTTCGCGAGTTGCTGACCCTGATGAACGGCGTGAGCCTGGAGTTCGAGGTGAACGTGCAGCTGCGACGCGACGAAGTCCTGGGCTGCGCCCTGAACTCGAGCCGCGCGCCCACCGAGGCCCGTTTGGGTTGGGACACCTTCCTGCAGACCAGGCCGGCCAACGAGGACCGTGCCGACGTGCGCTACGACATCCACGCGGCGGCATGATCCCTCCAAAAACACCAACGCTGTCATCACCATGAGCCAGAACCTCAAGACCCTGATCTCCAAACTCAACGACACCACCCGCCACGCGGCGGAGCGTGCCGCGAACCTGTGCATGGGACGTGGCCACTACGAGGTGGACCTGGAGCACCTGTTCCTGGCCTTGCTGGAGCAGCCGCAGAACGACCTGGTCCAGCTGTGCCGGCACTTCGGCGTCTCGGTCACCGAGCTGCAGCGCGACCTGGAGTCCGAGCTGGGCCGTTTCAAATCTGGCAACCAACGCACGCCAGTGTTCTCCAACCATTTGCCGGTGTTGTTGGAGCATGGCTGGTTGATCGCCTCGCTCGAAACGCACGCCACGGGCATCCGCAGTGCGCACTTGTTGCTGGCCTTGCTGACCGAGCCCTCACTCAGCCAGTTGGCCTACCGTGGTTCCAAGCTGTTCGCCCGCTTCAAACCCGAAGAACTCAAGCACAAGCTGCCCGAGTTGACCCGTGGTTCGCCAGAAGCGGCGCAGGCTCCGGGCGAGGGCCGTTCCGGGCGCGACGGGATGGCCGAGGCCGACGAAGCCAACGCCAGTGACACCCTGGCGGGCAAGACACCTGCCCTGGACCAGTTCACGACGAACCTCACGCAGCGTGCCCTGGATGGCAAGGTGGACCCCGTGATCGGGCGCGATGCCGAGATCCGCCAGGCCATCGACATCCTGATGCGCCGTCGGCAGAACAACCCCATCCTCACGGGCGAGGCGGGCGTGGGCAAGACGGCGGTCGTCGAGGGCCTGGCCTTGCGTGTGGCCCTGGGCGACGTGCCGGCATCGCTGCAAGGCGTGGCCATCCACGTGCTCGACATGGGCCTTTTGCAAGCGGGGGCCTCGGTCAAAGGCGAGTTCGAGAACCGCCTGAAAAACGTGATCGACGAGGTCAAGAAGAGCCCCCATCCCATCATCCTCTTCATCGACGAAGCCCACACCATGATCGGCGCGGGCGGCCAGGCGGGCCAGAACGACGCGGCCAATCTGCTCAAGCCGGCCTTGGCCCGAGGCGAATTGCGGACCATCGCCGCCACCACCTGGGGCGAGTACAAGAAATACTTCGAGAAAGACGCGGCCCTGGCCCGCCGTTTCCAGGTCATCAAGGTGGAAGAGCCGAGCGAAGAGCTGGCCTGCGCCATGTTGCGCGGCATGGCGCCCTTGATGGAGAAGCACTTTGGCGTGCGCCTCTTCGATGAAGCCATCCAGGAAGCCGTGCGCTTGTCGGCGCGCTACATCAGTGGTCGCCAGTTGCCCGACAAGGCCATCAGCGTGCTGGACACCGCCTGTGCCAAGGTGGCACTGGGTCAGAGCGCCACGCCTGCCCGCATCGAAGACACCCGCAAGCACCTGGAACGCCTGGGCGCGGAGTCCGCCGCCTTGACGCGGGAGATGGCGACGGGCGCCCACCACGGCGCACGGCTGGACGAGTTGCAGGTCGAACGCCAGGCCTTGCAGACCACCCTGGCCGCCGATGAAGCACGCTGGACTTTCGAACAGCAGCTGGTGACGGACATCCGCGAGCTGCGTGCCAAACTGGAATCCGGCGCCACGCACAACACCGCCTCCGCGCTTGTGGCTGATGAGACCACCAGGAGCGCCACCAAGGGTCGCAGGAAAGCCGCCATCACCCACGCCAGCCCGGAGCACGAACTCTTGTCGCTCAAACAGGCGGAGCTGGCCGCGCTGCAGGGTGAAGCACCTTTGGTGCCGATGCAGGTCGATGGCCACGTGGTGGCCGAGATCGTGGCCGCCTGGACAGGCATCCCATTGGGCAAGATGGTCAAGGACGAGATCAAGACCGTGCGCCAGTTGCACGCCACTCTGCAAGAACGCATCATCGGGCAGGACCACGCCTTGGCCGCGATCGCCCAGCGCGTGCGCACCGCCCGCGCCGGCCTGGACGACCCCAACAAACCCAAGGGCGTTTTCCTGTTCGTGGGCCCCAGTGGCGTGGGCAAGACCGAGACCGCCCTGGCCCTGGCCGACATCCTCTACGGCGGCGAGCGCAACCTCATCAGCATCAACATGAGCGAATACCAGGAGGCCCACAGCGTCAGCGGCCTCAAAGGTTCGCCCCCTGGTTATGTGGGCTACGGCGAAGGCGGCGTGCTGACCGAAGCCGTGCGCCGCAAGCCCTACAGCGTTGTCCTGCTGGACGAGGTCGAGAAGGCCCACCCTGACGTGCTGGAGATGTTCTTCCAGGTGTTCGACAAGGGCCTGATGGACGATGCCGAAGGCCGCGAGATCGACTTCCGCAACACCATCATCATCCTGACGTCCAACGCGGGTTCGCAAGGGATCATGCAGGCTTGCTTGCGGCACGACGAAGACGCTGGTGGCACCGTCATGAAACCAGCGAACGAACTGCCCGACGCCGAGGCCCTGGCCGAAGTCCTGCGGCCCACCCTGTACAAGATTTTCAAGCCGGCGTTCATCGGTCGCACCAAGGTGATCCCCTACTACCCCTTGAGCGACGAGGTGCTGGTCAACGTGATCCGGCTCAAGCTGGACCGCATCGTGCAGCGTGTGGCGGCCAACCACCAGGCGTTGCTGGACTACGACGAGGCCCTGGTCGAGGCGGTGCTGAACCGCTGCACCGAGGTGGACACAGGCGCTCGGGCGGTCGACCACATCCTGAACGGCACCTTGTTGCCCGAGATCGCGGACAGCGTGCTGGCCCGCATGGCCGAAGGCCAGTCCATCGCCAAGATCAAGGTGAGTGCCGGCAAGGATGGCCAGTTCAAGTTCAAAGTGCAGTGAAGACGTGACGATGTGACAACGCCGGTGTGCTGTAGAGTGGGGTTCCTATGCAAGAGCCCCGGCCCGCACACCTCACCTGGCGCACCCTGATCCTGAGCACCTTGGCTTTGCTCATCGTGATGACGGCTGTGACGGGGTGGGGGGCGTATTGGGCCTGGCAGAACCTGTCGGCCCACGTCGTGCTGCGCGATCAGGCCGCCAGCATCAGCATGCCGTCCGAGCTGGCAGTGCGGGCCTCGGTCAGCAACAAGGTGCAGGTGCGCATCGACCAAACCCTGAAGGTGAAGGTGCCGGTCCACGAAACGCTCAGCATCCCCATCACCGAGCCCATCCCGCTCACCGTCGCGGTGGAAGCCTCGGTGCCCATCCATTTCGACGTGCCGATCGAGCACACCTTGCACGTGGACCAGGTCATCGACCTGGACACCAAGGTCAAGACGCGCATCCTGGGATTCGCCGTCACCTTGCCGATCCAGGGCAAGGTTCCGCTCAAGGCCGACGTGCCCATCAGCCTGGTGATCCCTGTGCGCAAGCAGGTGCCCGTGTCCCTGAACACGCCCGCCCTGATCCGCCTGGCCGAGCCCCTGAGCGCCCGCATCGATGCGGTGATGAACACGGAGGTGCCGATCCGTGAATCCTTCAACCTGCCCGTCACCGCGCCCGTCAATGCCACCCTGAGCTTCCCGAGCCAGACCGTGAAAGCGGGGTTGACGCACATGGACATCCGCTTGCCGCTGGAGTCCCTGCGCCTGGAGCGCGTGCCGGAGCCTCGGCCTTGAGTGCCGCCACCCCGGTGCCACGTGGCTGGCACCGGCCTGTCCGCCGACGCGATGTGGTGCTGGTGATGCTGGGCGCCGCGCTGCTCTGGACCGCCCTGGTGGCGGGCGCGGCCTGGCAAGTGCGAGAACACTGGCAGTCGGTGGTGACGCTGCGCCATCAATCCCTCACCTTGCGCCTGCCCACGGGCATGCCCGCCCGGGCGGAGGTGCACACGCCTTTGTTCACCCGGCTGGACTTCCAGTCCCGGGTGGCCGCGCCCATCGACCAAGTGGTTGGCGTGCAGTTGATGAACACCTTGAACGCGCGGGCCACCATCAACACCACGCTGCCCGTGTCCACCAACATCAGCTTCGATCAGGACATCCCCGTGTCGACCGAGGTGGAGATGAAGATCCCGGTGGTGTCCTGGTTGCCGGCCATGAACGTCTTGGTGCCGATCACCTTCAGCGTGCCCGTGCACCTGACCGTGCCCATCAAGGTGCAGGTGCCCCTGGCGCTGGACGTGAAGGTGACCGGCCAGTTGGCCGAGGTGCTGAAGGTGCCCGTGCGCGCCACCATGCACCTGGCTGTGCCCGTGCATGCCAAGCTGAGGGCGGATGTCCTGAACCTGGCCGAGTTCACGCTGGTGGGCTTGCAGAAGCCCTTCGATCTGCGCATCGAGGAGGCGGTCGTGCGAACACCCTTGCGCGACATCGACTGGTGCCACGGTGGCCGGTGCCTTGCCGCGCCGCGCCCGGAGAAACCTTAGAAGAAGCGCCCCACGTCCAGCAGCGCCAGCACGCCCAGCACCGCGAACATCAGGGCTGCGATGCCATGCACCAGCCGCATCGAGACCTTCCTGACCACGATGTCGCCCAGCAGCACAGCGGGCACATTGGCCAGCATCATGCCGACGGTGGTGCCGATGACCACGGACACCAGGTCGTTGTAGCGCGCGGCCAGGGCGACCGTGGCCACCTGGGTCTTGTCGCCCATCTCGGCCAGGAAAAAGGCCAGCACGGTGGTGCCAAACACGCCGAAGCGCTGCAAGGGCGTGGCCTCATCTTCGTCCAGTTTGTCGGGGATCAGCGTCCAGCCGGCCATCAGCAGGAAAGACACCCCCAGCACCCAGCGCAGCACGTCGGGACCGATGTGCTCGGACACCCAGCCGCCGACCAGCCCGGCCATGCCGTGGTTCAGCAGGGTTGCGACGAAAATGCCCACGATGATGGGCACCGGCCGCTTGAACTTGGCGGCCAGCAGCAATGACAAAAGTTGGGTTTTGTCGCCGATTTCGGCCAGGGCGACGACGCCGGTGGAAACGAGGAAAGCTTGCATGAGGGGGGGCTTGATAAGGGCCGGCATGAAACATACCCATGACCACACGCCTCCCCGGCCCGGGCGGAGGCGATGTGGTCAAAGGTCTTGCCAGGCTGATGAAGCTGCAGGCGCCATGGCCGATAAGGCCAAGTGTGTTGACGCGTGCCCCTGAGGGTTCAGGGCGGCTACTCCCCAATGACCGGCGAATTTTACCCCAGTGTCAAGAACCTCGGCACTTGGCGCCTGCCGCTCAGTAGACCTCGGGCACGAGGATCTCTGGCGAGACGGGCTGGCGGGCATAGTCCTGGTGGCGCACGCGCGGCGGCAGCACGATGGGCTGGCGTTCCACCTCGCGGTAAGGCATTTGCTGCAGCAGGTGGTGGATGCAGTTCAGGCGGGCTTTCTTCTTGTCGTCGGCCTGCACCACCCACCAAGGTGCCTCGGCGATGTGGGTGCGCTCCAGCATGATTTCCTTGGCCTTGGTGTAATCCTCCCAGCGGCGGCGCGACTCCAAATCCATGGGGCTGAGCTTCCACTGCTTGAGCGGGTCGTGGATGCGGCCCATGAAGCGCAGTTGCTGCTCCTCGTCCGAGATCGAGAACCAGTATTTGATCAGTTGGATGCCCGAGCGCACCAGCATGCGTTCGAACTCGGGCGCCGAGCGGAAGAACTCTTCGTACTGGTCGTCGGTGCAAAAGCCCATGACGCGTTCGACGCCAGCGCGGTTGTACCAGCTGCGGTCGAACAGCACCATCTCGCCGGCGGCGGGCAAGTGCGAGGCGTAGCGTTGGAAATACCACTGCGTGCGTTCGCGGTCGTTGGGCGCGGGCAGGGCGGCCACGCGGGCCACCCGCGGATTCAGGCGCTGGGTGATGCGCTTGATGACGCCTCCCTTGCCGGCGGCATCGCGCCCTTCGAACAGGATCACGACCTTGTGGCCGGTGTTGACCACCCAGTCCTGCAGCTTGACGAGTTCGCCTTGCAGGCGGAACAGCTCGTTGAAGTACTGCTTGCGGCTTTCCTTGTCCGCGTCGTCGTGGTCGTCCAGCTCCAGTTCCAGCTCTTCGTCGTAGCTGTCTTGCAGGTCGCGGTGGATGCGGCGGATCAGGTCATCGTCGGTCGGGCTCATGGCGTGGACGGTATCGCGGTATTGTGGCAACCCTGTGACAGACCTCTCCGTGAATTGAAGACATGAAATCCCAGAAATCCAGCGGCGGACTCGTTTACTCGACCGAACTGGGCCGCACCTGCCCAGAATGCCGCCAAGCCGTGGCGCACTGCGTGTGCGGCCAGAAAGTGGCCCTGCCAGCCTCCGATGGCATCGTGCGCGTTTCGCGCGAGACCAAGGGCCGCAAGGGCAAAGGCGTGACCCTGGTCAAGGGCGTACCGCTGGACTCGGCGGCGCTCAGCGACCTGGGCAAGCAACTCAAGGCCGCGTGTGGCTGTGGCGGCACCGTCAAGGAGGGGGTCATCGAGGTGCAGGGCGACCACGTCGAGGTGGTCATGGCCTTCCTGCAGAAAAAGGGCTGGACCGTCAAGCGGGCCGGAGGCTGAGGTCAGGCGTCGAAATCACTGGCCTTGCCGGGCTTGGACAGCCACAAGGCCAGCAGGCTGATGCCCGCCGCGGTCGACAGGTAGTAGCCCACGTAGGCGAGGCCGTACTTCGTGGCCAGCGTGGTCGCCAGGTAGGGCGCCAGCGAGGCGCCCAGGATGCCTGCGAAGTTGAAGGTCATGGACGAGCCGGTGTAGCGCACGGCGGTCGGGAACATCTCCGACAACAGCGTGCCCAGTGGCCCATAGGTCATGCCCATCAGCCCCAGGCCCACGGACAGGAACAGGGTCACGCCCAGGGCGTTGCCGGCCCCGAACAGCGAACTCATCGAGAAACCGAAGACCACGATGGCGGCCGACACCCAGATCAGCGTGCCACGGCGGCCGTGTTTGTCGGCCAGCCAGGCCGACAGCGGAATGCACAGCGCGAAGAACAGCACCGCGAACAGCTGGATCTCGAGGAAGTCGCGGCGCGAGTAGTGCAGGGCGCTGGTGCCCCAGCTCAAGGCGAACACCGTCATCAGGTAGAACAACACGAAGGTGGCCAGGGCGGCGAGCGTGCCCAGGATCAGCACCCTGGTGTGGTCGCGGAACACCGTCACCACGGGCACCTTGACGCGCTGGTTGTGGTTCAACACGTTCTGGAACACGGGTGTTTCGGTGATCTTGAAGCGCACGTACAAGCCCACGAACACCAGCAGCGCGCTGGCCAGGAAAGGAATGCGCCAGCCGAAGTTGAAGAACTGCTCTTCGGTCAGCACCTCGCCCAGCCACAGGAAGATGCCGCCGGACATGAAGAAGCCGATGGGGGCGCCCAATTGCGGGAACATGCCGTACCAAGCGCGCTTTTCAGGCGGCGCGTTCTCGGTGGCGAGCAACACGGCGCCACCCCATTCACCACCCAGCCCGAAGCCTTGCCCAAAGCGGCACAAGGCCAGCAGCAGCGGCGCCAGCGTGCCAATGGACTCATACGTGGGCAGCAGGCCGATGGCCACCGTGGACACCCCCATGGTCAGCAGCGCGCCCACCAGCGTGGCCTTGCGCCCGATCCGGTCGCCGAAGTGGCCGAACACCGCCGAGCCCACTGGCCGCGCGAAGAAGGCCAGCGCGAAGGTGATGAGCGATTGCAAGGTGGCCGCTGTCGGGTCGGACGACGGGAAAAAGGCCTTGGGGAAAATCAGCACCGCCGCCGTGGCGTAGATGTAGAAGTCGAAGAACTCGACCGTGGTGCCGATCAGGCTGGCGAACAGCACCGTGCTGGGCTTGTTGCGCTGCACCGCGTCTGTGGTGGGTTGAGTCATCCGGGTGGTCCTTGAAAGTTCAGGCGGCAGTATGCCCATGTTGGGCCGGGTGCCGAAGTGTCAGCCACGTGATTACCCAGGTGATGAGGGCGCAGACCGTGATGCCCACCACCATGCCCAGGGCGGAGCCGTCCATGAACAGGCCCATCAGCGCCACCACGATGGCGCCCGTCACCATCTGCAAGGTGCCCAGCAGGGCCGAGGCGGTGCCGGCGATCTCGCCGTGGTTGTCCAGCGCCAGCACCGAGGTCGTCGGGATGATGAGGCCCAGGAAGCCATAGCCGATGAACAGCAGGGTCGCCAACACGTCCAGCCGGTGCACGCCCGAGGCGAACACGGCCACCAGCAAGATCAGCGGCAGCACATAGCCGATGGCCGCCACCTTGACCACGCCCGGCAGCCCGAAGCGCTTGGTGAGCCAGCCCGTGAGTTGCGCCGTGCCAATGAAGGCCACCGCGTTGATCGAAAAGAAGAAGCTGTACACGGTGGGCGTGAGGCCATAGCCCTGGATCAGCACGAAGGATGAATTGGCCAGGTAAACGAAGAAGCTGGCCATGCCGAAGCCGCCGATGAAGGTCAGGCCCAGGAAATGCCCGTCCTTCATCAGCTTGACGTAGCCGGCCCAGGCGCTGCGCAAATCGCTGCCGATGCGGTCGGCGGGTGGGCGCGTTTCAGGCAGCATGGTGGCGGTGAGCACCAGGCCCAGCACGGCGGCCACCGTCACCGCCCAGAACACGGCGCGCCAGCTGGCCAGTTCGATGGCAATGCTCCCCGCCAGCGGCGCCAGCACGGGCGACACACTGAACACCAGCATCAGCAAGGACATGAGCCGGGCCGCGTCAGTGCCGGTGTGCAGGTCTCGAACGATGGCGCGGGGAATGGCCATGGTCGCGCAGGCCCCGATGCCCTGGATGAACCGCCAGATGGTGAGGGTGTGGATGTCCTGTGCCAGGCCGCAGGCCACGCTGGTCACGGCGAACAGGCCCAGGCCCACGTACAGTGGTGTTTTGCGGCCCACCATGTCCGACCAGGGTCCATAGACCAGCTGGCACAGCCCCAGTGACAGGAAGAAGGCCATCAAGCTCCATTGCACCGCGCCTGTGTCCGCGTGCAGGCTCTGTCCGATGGCGGGCAGCGCCGGCAGGTACATGTCGATGGCGAAAGGTCCGATGGCGGTCAGCAGGCCCAGGACGAGGGCCGTGCGCATGAAGCTGGAGGTCATGGGAGAGGGCGATGAAGAGGTGTCGGCAGGGCGTCATCATGCCTTGCCCGGGCCTTGCGCTGGCGGCTGATACCATTCGCGCCATCGGGATCACAGCCTCCCGGCCTTCACAGGTAGACGGTGTCCCGTCCAAGCGCTGGCCATCCCAACCGGAGTTTCTCTCGTGGACACCGTCGCTGCACCTTCCGCTGTTTCTTTCGCGCAAGCTTTCTGGTTCTGGCTCAAGCTGGGTTTCATCAGCTTTGGCGGCCCGGCCGGTCAGATCGCGATCATGCACACCGAGCTGGTCGAGCGCCGGCGGTGGATCAGCGAGAAGCGTTTCCTCCATGCCTTGAACTACTGCATGGTGCTGCCCGGCCCCGAGGCGCAGCAATTGGCCACCTACATCGGCTGGCTCATGCACCGCAGCCTGGGCGGGATCACGGCGGGCGCGCTGTTCGTCCTGCCGTCACTGTTCATCCTGATGGCCCTGTCTTGGGTCTACCTGCGTTTTGGCGAATTGCCAGCGGTGGTGGGCATCTTCTACGGCATCAAGCCGGCGGTCGCGGCGCTGGTGCTGCACGCGGCTCACCGCATCGGCAGCCGAGCGCTCAAGAATGGCTGGATGTGGGGCATTGCGGCGGCCGCGTTCGTCGCCGTTTTTGCCATCGAGGCCCCTTTCCCGTTGATCGTGGCGGTGGCGGCGCTGATCGGCTACCTGGGGTCCCGCTGGGCACCCGGGGTGTTCACCCTGGGCGGTGGGCACGAGGAAGGTGGCCGGCGACACGGCCCGGCCCTGATCGACGATGACACGCCCACGCCCGAGCACGCCAGGTGGTCGCGCGCCTTCCTGATCAAGGTCTTGCTGGTGGGGCTGGTCCTGTGGTCTGGCGTCATGGGGGCCCTGCTGGCTTTTCAAGGGCTGCACGGAACCTTGGCGCAAATGGGCCTCTTTTTCACCAAGGCCGCGCTGCTGACCTTTGGTGGCGCTTATGCCGTGCTGCCCTATGTGTACCAGGGCGCGGTCGAGCACCACCATTGGTTGTCCGGACCGCAGATGATGGATGGCCTGGCCCTGGGCGAAACCACGCCTGGACCGCTGATCATGGTGGTGGCCTTCGTGGGTTTCGTCGGCGGTTGGACGCAGCAGGTGTTCGGGGCCGATGCGCTGTGGGCGGGCGGTGTGGCGGCGGCCACGGTGGTGACCTTCTTCACCTTCCTGCCTTCCTTCATCTTCATCCTGGCGGGCGGTCCGCTGATCGAAGCCACGCATGGCCGGCTCGGTTTCACCGCGCCACTGTCCGCCATCACGGCGGCGGTGGTGGGCGTCATCCTGAACCTGGCCTTGTTTTTCGCGCACCATGTCTTGTGGCCCGCCGGATTTGCACGCGGTTTCGACCCAGTGTCCGCCGTGATCATGGCGGGGGCGGCGCTGGCCTTGTTCCGTTTCAAGCTCGGGGTCATGCCACTGCTGGCGGTTTGCGCTTTGGTGGGCTTGGGTGTCAAGCTGCTGCTGCCCAACGCCGGCTTGCTTTGACGCCTTAAGCCGCATGAGCCCGAGGGCCATTGGATCGCTCGGCCGCGCACGGTATAACTCAGGGTCCCAGGTCGATCGACGCCCCCATGCCTGCCACCACTGCCTTTCAATTCGACAACACCTACGCCCGCGAACTGCAGGGCTTCCATGCGCCCTGGAAGCCCGCCTCGGTCCCCACGCCTCAGTTGCTCTACTTCAACCGCGATCTGGCCGATGAGCTGGGCCTGGATGGCGCCCTGCTCGACAGCCCGGAAGGGGCCGCGGTCTTGGGTGGCAATGTGCTCCCCGAAGGGGCCGAGCCGATCGCGCAGGTCTATGCTGGCCACCAGTTCGGCAACTTTTCCCGCCAATTGGGCGATGGCCGGGCCTTGTTGCTGGGCGAGGTGGTCGACCGCCTCGGGCGGCGGCGCGACATCGCTTTCAAAGGTTCTGGCGCCACGCCGTTCTCGCGAGGGGGCGACGGCAAGGCGGCCGTGGGCCCCATGCTGCGCGAGGTGCTGATCGGCGAAGGCATGCATGCGCTCGGCATCCCCACCACCCGGGCGCTGGCGGTGACGGCCACGGGCGAGCAGGTTCGCCGCGAGCGCCTGCTGCCCGGTGCCGTGCTGACCCGCGTGGCCGCCAGCCACCTGCGCGTGGGCACCTTCGAGTTCTTCTCATCGCGCCAGGAACTGGAGCGTGTGCGCCAGTTGGCCGACTACGCCATCGCGCGCCATGACCCCGACTTGGTCGGCACGCCTGAGCGCTTCCTCGCGCTGTTGCGCCGCGTGGCCGGGCGGCAGTCGGCCCTCATCGCGCAATGGATGAACGTCGGCTTCATCCACGGCGTGATGAACACCGACAACATGACGATCTCGGGCGAGACGATCGACTATGGACCTTGCGCCTTCATGGAGGCCTACGATCCCCAGGCGGTATTCAGTTCGATCGACAAGAACGGCCGCTACGCCTACGGCAACCAGCCGCTGATCGCGCGCTGGAACCTGGCGCGCTTGGCCGAAGCGCTCCTGCCCTTGATGGTCGAAGACGACTCCGACGAAGCCGTTGAAGCGGCAGTGGCGCAGGCCACAGAGGTGATCGACGCTGTGCCTGGCCTGTACCAGGCGGCTTTGCTGCAAGGCCAGCGCGTCAAACTCGGGCTGACCACCGAAGACGATGCTTTGGATGCTGGCCTGGCGGATCGTTGGCTGACGTTGTTGCACACGCAGGGCGTGGATTTCACCCTCGGTTGGCGGCGTCTGGCCGAGGCGGCTGAAGGGGACGACGCACCCCTGCTGGACCTGGTCAAAGACCCCGAGGCCTTGCAAGCCTGGTTGGGCGCCTGGCGCGAACGTTGCGCCCGTGAAGACGGCGGGGTGCCGTCGGCCAGCGTGGCGCGCGCGGCTCGCCTGCGTCGGACGAATCCTTGGGTGATTCCGCGCAACCACTTGGTCGAGGAAGCATTGGCCGCGGCCACCGAAGGCGATCTGGCGCCCTTCAAGCGACTGCTCGACGCCGTGCGCCGGCCTTTTGATGCCGAGTCGACGGCGCAGGCTCGTTTCGCCGAGCCGGCGCCGTCAGAGGTCACGGCCTGTTATCAGACCTTCTGCGGCACCTGAATCAAGCACAAGCACAGGCGTGACCACGAGCGATCTGGTGGACCGAAGGAGGATCGAACTCCCGACCTCTGCATTGCGAACGCAGCGCTCTCCCAGCTGAGCTATCGGCCCTTCAAAACCAGTGTATCAAACCGAGGTGTCCTTGGGCACGGGTGGTTGTTGCCGGCGTTGCAGTTCGCAGAACAGCCCGGATTGGTCCAGTTGGTCGAAGCCGTGGCGGGCCGCGTCGGCATACAGCGCGGTCAGCCCTTGTGTGATCGGGGCATCGAACGCCATGGCCGAGGCCGTGTGCAAAGCGTTGTTCAGGTCCTTGAGCTGGATGGCCAGCGAGCCGCGTTTGGCGAAATCGCCATCGACCATGCGTTGCCCATGGACCTCCAGGATCCGGCTTTCGGCGAAGCCACCGCGCAGTGCCTCCCGCACCCGGGCCGGGTCGGCGCCGCCACGCTCCGCCAGCAGCAAGGCTTCGGCCACCGCCCCGATGGTGATGCCCACGATCATCTGGTTGGCCAGTTTGGCCAATTGACCACTGCCGGAGGGCCCCACGTGCACAGCCCGACCCAGGGCATTGAACACCGGGCGGGCACGCTCGACATCGTCGGCCAGTCCGCCTGCCATGATGGCCAAAGTGCCCGCCTCGGCGCCCACGGTGCCGCCCGACACGGGCGCATCCAGGTAAGACACCCCCAGCCTGGCCAGGCGTTGCGCATGGTCGCGAGCCTGCTCGGGCAGGATGGAGCTCATGTCGATCACCAGGGCGCCGGGTTTGAGCCCCGGCGAGGCGTGACCTGCGCCGGGGCCGAACAACACCTCCTCTACAACTTGGCCATGTTCGAGCATCGTGATCACGATGTCGGCATGGGCCACCGCCAAGGCCGGTGAACCGGCCACGATGGCGCCCCAGCTTGCCAGTGCTTCTGCCTTGGCGCACGTGCGGTTCCAGGCCGTCAGGGAGAACCCTGCGGCGAGCAAGCGGCGCGCCATGGGCGCTCCCATCAGGCCGCAGCCCAAAATGGTCAAGTGGGTCATGACTGATACCGGAGAGGGGTGAATTCAGGGCCATGCGCCGTGGTAAAGCGCACACAAGTACTGTAAAGGTGGCTCACATCCCATGTTTGAAGGGCAGTCAGCCGCGTTAATTTAAGCCAAGATTTGGCCCTGGGGGCCCTCTGCCCGGCACAGGCTTGCCAGTGCCGGTCTGTTCCAATAATTCATGACCACACCAATCAACGTTATGGCCGATTCAAACGCTGTGGAGACACTGTCCGGAGGCGTGTTGTCGGACGCCCTGATCCATGCCCTGGACCAATTGGGCGTGGCATTCCTGATCAAGGACGTGGCCACCGGTCGCTATGAATGGGCCAACGAGGTCGCGGCCAGCCTGCTGGCTGGCACGCGGACCACGGTGGTGGGTGCCCAGGATGCGGACCTGTTCGATGCCGCGCAAGCCGTGGCGCTGCGTGCCGCCGATCAGCAGGCCTTGTCTTTGACCCAGGGCTTCCTGACCGAGCACCGCTTGGAGCGGGCTGGTGAGCGGCGTGATTTCACCGTGTGGCGGCAAGCGCCTGTGCCAGCAGGCCAGTCCACGCCCGCCGCCAAGTTGCTCTCTGTCTGGAAAGACGTGACCGACCAGAAGCGCCGCGAGTCCCAACTCCATTCCGCGCTCGAGCAACTCGAAGCCCAGCAAAAGGCCAACGACGACTTGCGCCGCGACATGCAGGACAACCAGGTGCGCGACGCCGCCTCGGGCTTGTACCACCGAGCCCACTTCGAAGAGCAACTGCGCCGCGAGGCCGACCTGTCGAGCCGCGAGCAACGCGAGTTCGCCCTGGTGTCGGTGTCCATCGATGGCCTGGAAGAAATCCTGCGCCTGCATGGCCCCGAAGGTGGCGAGCGCGTGGTCGAAGCCCTGGGCCGCCTGCTGCGCGCCAACACGCGCGCCATGGACTCTCCATGCCGCCTGGGCGGTGATCGCTTCGTGGTGCTGCTGTCGGGCGTCGGCCTGGCCACGGCCCATTCCAGGATGGAACAGTTGCGCCGTCAATGCGCGGGGCACATCGTGCCGCACAACGGCCAGCAGATTCCGTTCTCGGTGAGCATGGGGGTGGCGAGCTTTCCGCACACTGCGGGCTCGGTCGAAGAGATGATGCGCAGCGCGGATCGCGCGATGGCCAGTGCCCGTGACACCGGTGGGAACCGTGTGGCCTTGGCCAGCATTCAGTTCGTCCACACATGAGCATCATGCACACATAAGGTGTTCGCCGCGCACTGGTTGCCGCGTTCCTGAACCCAGGGGATTCAGGTGGGCGAGGTCAGCACAGCTTCGGGTTCATCTGACGCGAGACGATCACACCCGCTGGGCAATGTTCCAAGCCCTGGCTCTAAGAGCATCGGTTCAAGGAATTAAAAGCTTCCACGAACGCGACGAACGGTTTCATTCTACTGGTGTGGCGCCCGCGTGGGTGTGGAAATACCCCGCGACCAAGTGGTTAAATCAAGTGACCATCCTGGCCCAGCACCTGGTCGATGCGGGCGATGAGCCGTTCCACATGTTCAGGGGATGGCACCTCGGCCGCATCAGGCGCAGGACTGGCGGACGCGGTGACCGAAGCGGGCCGCTCGGTCAACTCGTACGCCAGGTTCAAGGCCGACAGCACGGCGATGCGCTCGCGGGCCTTGAGCTTGCCACTGTCTCGGATGGCGCACATTTCGCGGTCCACATGCGAGACGGCTTCTTTCAGACGCGCCTCGCCCCCTTCGGGGCAGCCGAGCAGGTAGCTCTGGCCCATGATCGAGACTTCGATTTGTTTCATGCGTCGGGCGTGTGGGTCGGGGTGGCGTCCTTGGCAGACGCGGGGAGTTTGTCGATCAAGGCGTCGATGCGGGCCCGGGCCGCGGCCAGGCGGGCCTTGAGCGAATCGCGCTCGTGCGTGGTCACATCCAGTTGCTGCTGCAACAGGTCGTGGGTGCGCTGCAGCTCTTCGTGACGCAGCAACAGACGCTCAACGCGCTCGGTCAGATCATCGATTCTGGACATGGCGGCCATTGTAGGCGCCCTTACAATCGCCGGGTTGGTGCTCGCGCTGGGGTTCTCCCCGGTGCGGTTAAACGGGAAGCAGGACGGCGCGTGCCTCACACAGGCGCAGCCCCACCTGCGCTGCCCCCGCAACGGTCGGCGGTCGAAGCCTTGGCGCATTGCCTGGTCTTCCGCCCGTGCTCTCTTGCCACTGGATGCTGATGCATCTGGGAAGGCCGCACGGGTTGTACCGCCTAGCCCGGATACCGGCCAACAAGGGGTGCTTTTGCACCATGTCGCTCATGGCCTGCGGGGACGCTGGCGCGAGCCTTTAGCTGTTGTATCCATCATGTTGTCTTTGAATTCGGTGCGCTTGGCACCTGGGGTCCGTTCGGCTGTGGCCGTTGCGGTGTCGGCTTGCGCTCCGGTTTTGTCGGTCCATGCACAGGAGGCCCCAAGGGCCGATCTGGAGCTGGTGGTGGTGTCGGCCAGCCGCATGCCGCAACTGCTGAAATCGGCGCCCATCGGGGCCTCGGTCATCACGGCAGAACAGATGGCCCGGTCCGGGGTGTCTGACGCGAACGAAGCCATCCGTCGTCTGGGCGGCGTGCCCGGAAAAACCGACCTGTTGGGGGGGCGCGAATACATGTTGGACCTGCGGGGCTACGGTGACACCGCCAGCGCCAACACCGTGGTGATGGTGGATGGCATCCGAGTCAGCGAGAACGAGCAGGTGTCGGCACGGTTATCGGCGATCCCCCTCGAGGACATCGACCGGATCGAGATCGTGCGGGGCGGGGCCAGCGTCATGTGGGGCGAGGGGGCCACGGGTGGCGTCATCAATGTGATCTTGAAACGCCAGGGGCGCAAGGGGGCGACAGGGCGGTTGGCCGGCTCGGTGGAGAGCTTTCGGGGCAAGGAAGCGTCGGCGAATGCGTCTTACCAGACGGACACCTTGTGGGTGGACGGTTCGGCCAAGACCATCCGTTCGGATGGCTACCGCGACCGTGCCCGTTATGAGCAGGATGCCCGCAGCCTGGGTTTGAAATGGTCGGCCGGTGGCTGGTCCCAACGGTTCAGGGTGCAGCAAGAAAGCCAGTTCGGTGAACTCCCTGGGTCCTTGACCTTCGCACAATGGCAGGCCAATCCACGGCAAGCCACCAAGCTCACCGACCAGGCCGCCACGGACGAAACCCGTTTGAGCAGCAATACCGAATTCGCATTCAAGGACTGGACCGCGCAACTGGACCTCAGTTCCAGAAACCGCGACACCGATGCCGACTACTCGGGCACTCGCTATGAAAAGTCCGTGTTGAGCCAACAGGCCACCCCCAAGCTCAGCCATGTGGACAAGTGGTCGGGCGTGACTGCCAGCACCATCGTCGGGTTCGATCTGCAGCGGTGGACACTGGATGCCTACAACCCGTTTGGCGAGGACCATGGCTGGCAGTCCAACAAGGCGTTCTTCGTTCACAGCGATTGGGCTTTCGACACCTCGACCCGCGTGGCCCTGGGTTGGCGTACCGAGAGGGTGAGCAAGAAAGAGCGCTCGGATTTTTCAAGCTACGACCGGCGTGACTCGCTCAAGGCCGCCGAGTTGGGCCTGAGTCAGGTGTTCGCGGACGACTGGACGGTGTACGGCCGCTTGGCACAGTCCTACCGCTTGCCGAATTTCGACGAGAACGGCAACACCCCAGGAGGGCAGCCGCTGCTGCCTCAACGCGGCCGTGACAAGGAATTGGGGCTGCGGTGGGCCCACGGTGCACAGACGGTGTCAGTCCGTTATTTCCGGCAGGACAACGTCAATGAGATCACCTATGTGCCTTCTTTGATCCCGAACAGCTTTGGGTACAACGAAAACGTTGACCCCACCCGCCGTCAAGGTGTCGAACTGGAAGCTCGCTGGCTCATGACATCGGTGCTGGAGTGGCGCTTGAATTGGCAGAGCTTGTCGGCCAGGTACAGGTCGGGCCCGAACGCTGGCAGGGAGCAGGTGTTGGTGGCGCCGCAGACCGCCACCGTGCGATTGGCTTACCGTGTCACTGACCGTCAGACGCTGGACGCGGGCGTGCAGTACCTGGGCTCGATGCGCTTTGGCGACGATGTGAGCAACCAGTGCGATCGCAAGGTCCCTGAATCGGCCCTGCTGGATGCGCGCTATGCCTGGTCCGACAAGGTCTGGACTGTGTCCGTGGCGGGCACCAACCTGACCGACCAGGGCAGCTACAACTACGCCTACAGATGTGCCACGGGGGGCTTGTATCCTGAGCCTGGCCGTGCTTTCAAACTGTCGCTGGCTCGCCAGTTCTGAGGGGCGCACCATGACGACGAAACAATGGATGGTGATGGCCGTGGCCCTGCTGAGTGGCGAGCTGGCCTGGGCGCAGCCAGCGACCAAAGACGTGCTGGACCCGGTGGTGGTCACTGCGACCCGAACGCCCCTGCCGGTGTCCCAGGTGGTGGCTGATGTGACCGTGATCACCCGCGAGGAGATCGAGCGGCAGGCCGCGGGCACGGTGGTCGATCTGCTGAGTCGGGTGGGCGGCTTCCAGGTGGCGCGCAATGGCGGGCCGGGCGCGGACGCCAATGTGTACCTGCGGGGGGGCGAAACGCGGCACATCGCGGTGCTGGTGGATGGCGTGCGCATCGACACGCAGAACGTGAGCGGGGGCGCGTCCTGGCAGTTGTTGAACCTGTCGCAGATCGATCGCATCGAGGTCGTGCGCGGGCCGGTCAGCGCCTTGTACGGGTCGGACGCGATCTCGGGTGTCGTGCAAATATTCACCAAGAAAGGCAAGGGCCCAGCGAGCGTTGATCTGGGCATTTCGGCCGGTGACTTTGGTTTCTTGAAGGCCGACGCCAGTTTGAGTGGCGCGTCTGGCCTGTTCGACTACGCGGTGTCGGCATCCAAAGAGCGCAGCGATGGTTTCAGTGCCTTGAACAATGCCAAGGCCGGGACTCGGGCCACGGACCGTGATGGCTATTCGACGTCAGGGAGCCATTTGCGGGTCGGGTTCAAGCCGGTGGCGGCGCACCGTGTCGAAGCGTCGGTCATGCAGCAGCATCTTCACAGCCGCTACGACTCCAATGTCACGAGTCGGGATGACTATGGGGTTCGTGATCTGAACAACCTGAAGCTGCAATGGAACGCGCAATGGCTGGACAGCTGGTCGAGCCAGGCGGCGCTGACACAGTCGTCCGATCGGTACGGTACCCCTTTGACGGGCTACCTCACGCGGACCGATGTGGACACGGCATCCTGGCTCAATGAATTCAAGTGGGGCGCGCATTCGGTGACGGCGGTGCTGGAGCGGCGCGAGGACACTTTGAAAAACAGCGAGGTGGTGCTGTCGGGCACCAAGGGGGAAGGTGAGCGCAGCGATGATGGCCTGGGCTTGGGTTATGCATGGCGGGCCCATGGCACCGCGTTCCAAGTCAATGGCCGCACCGACTGGGACAGCGAGTTTGGCGATCACAGCACCGGCTCCATCGCGGTCGGCCAGGACATCGCCGACCGTTGGAACATCCATGCGTCATGGGGCACAGCCTACCGGGCGCCGACTTTGTACCAGCGCTTCAGCAAATATGGCAATGCGGCGCTTCAACCGGAGACCTCTCGCAATGCGGAAGTGGGTGTGCGGTATCACGGGGGCGGTGCTGAACTGGGCTTGACGGTTTACGACAATCATGTGAGCAACCTGATCAATTTTCCCGCCACCACCACCACGCCTTGCAGCCAGTCGGCGCCCAGTTTTTGCTACAGCAACACCGGGCAGGCCCGCCTGAAGGGCGTGGCTTTGTCCGCAGGGGCTTCGATGGGGCCGGTGCGCCTGTCGGGTTCCATGGACTTTGGTTCGTTCAAGAACACGCTCAATGACCTCGACCTTCAGCGCCGCGCGCGCCGCCAGGCTTCGCTGCGCATGGACACCGATCTGGCGCAATGGACGCTCGGTGCCGAACTGCTGGCGGTGGGCCGCCGCTTCAACAAAGACGGCGTCGGCCCCCTGGGCGGCTACACGGTGGTCAATGCGGACGCGCTGTACCGCCTCAACGCGCAATGGCGTGTGCTGGCCCGCATCGACAACATCGCCGACAAGAAGTACGAGAACGCGCAGACCTATGGGACTGCACCTCGAACCGCCATCGTCGGCGTGCGCTGGACACCGGGCTTGTGATGTCGTTTGACCACCATCTGATCGTCGGGGGCCAACGCAGCGGCAAGTCGCGCCAAGCCGAGCGGCTGGCGCAGGCCTGGTTGCGCCAATCGGCCGATCACCGCGTGACCGTGGTCGCCACCGCCTTGGCCTTCGACGACGAAATGCGCGAGCGCATCCGCCGCCACCAGGCCGAGCGGCCAGCTGGCATGGACACGGTGGAGGCCCCCTTGGCCTTGTCGCAAGCCTTGCTGGCGCATGCCGCGCCCGGCCGCCTGCTGCTGGTGGACTGCCTCACGCTGTGGCTGACCAACTGGCTGATGCCGGCCAGCAACCAGCCTGATCTGGCCGGTTGGCG
The DNA here is from genome assembly GCF_050725395.1 of Aquabacterium sp. GTDB lineage: Bacteria > Pseudomonadota > Gammaproteobacteria > Burkholderiales > Burkholderiaceae_C > Aquabacterium. The sequence goes on from NZ_JBOHHL010000023.1 coordinate 56,371, forward strand.
GGCCGAGCGTGAAGCCGTGCTGGCCTTGTTGCCGCAGCTGCCTTCGCCCGTGGTGTTCGTGAGCAACGAGGTGGGTTGGGGCATCGTGCCGATGTCGCGCGAGGTGCGGGCGTTCGTCGATGAACTGGGCTGGCTCAACCAGGCGGTGGCGCAACGCTGTCAACAGCTGACCTTGATGGTGGCTGGCCAGCCTTGGACACGCCCCGTGGTCCCTCATGAGGAATGACATGATCAAGCGTTGCCTTTGGCTGTGGGTGATGTGCCTGGCCGCCCAGGTGTGCCAGGCTGCGACTGGGGTGACCTTGGTCGATGACCGCGGTGTGACGGTGCGCCTGGACGCGCCGCCCGCCCGCATCGTCACCTTGCTGCCCTCCTTGACCGAGACGGTGTGCGAACTGGGCGGCTGTGCCCGCCTGGTCGGCACCGACCGCTATTCCAACCACCCGGCCTCGGTGCGCAGCTTGCCCAAGACCGGGGGCCTGGACGATGCCAACATCGAACTGATTGCCTCGCTCAAGCCCGACGTGGTCTTGCTGGCCTTGTCGTCGCGCGTGACCGACCGGCTTGAATCGCTGGGCATGAAGGTGGTGGCGCTGGAGCCCCGCACTTACAAAGACGTGCAGCGCGTGGCGGGCAAGGTGGCGCAGATCCTGGGCAGCGCCGATGGCGGCGCGCGGCTGTGGCAGCGCCTGGAGGCCCAGGTGGACGCGGCGGCCAAGGGCGTGCCCGCCAGCGCGCGCGGCTTGAGCGTTTACTACGAGGTGGACAGCGCGCCTTACGCGGCAGGCGAGTCGTCGTTCATCGGCGAGACCTTGAGCCGGCTGGGCGCGCGCAACATCGTGCCCGCCAGCCTGGGGCCTTTCCCCAAGCTGAACCCCGAGTACGTGGTGCGGGCCGATCCGCAAGTGATCATGATTTCGCAACGCCATGCCGGTGACGTGGGCGCGAGGCCCGGCTGGGACCGCATCCGCGCGGTGCGCGACAAACGGGTGTGCGCCTTCAGTTCCGAGCAGGGCGATGTCCTGTCGCGGCCAGGGCCACGCATGGGCGAGGCCGCGCAAGTCATGGCGCGTTGCCTGCGTGAATCGGTGGCGGCCAACAAGGGCGGAGCTGTTCGATGAGGCCCTTCACCTTGTTCATCCTGCTGGTCGCGGTGACCTTGGCCTTGCAGCTGCTGGGCCTGGCCGTGGGCAGCACGGGCTGGTCGCCACCCTGGGGCGATCCCACGGCGATGCAGATCGTGTGGGACATCCGCGCACCGCGTTGCCTGGGGGCCTGGCTGGCCGGGGCCTTGCTGGGCCTGGGTGGTGCCATTGCGCAAGGCGTGTTCCGCAATCCGCTGGCCGATCCCTACCTGCTGGGCAGTTCATCGGGCGCGGCCTTGGGCGTGGCGGTGCTGCTGGCCTTGCTCGGCGTGTCGCCCGTGGCCTCGGTGTGGAGCGTGCGCCTGGGCTTGACGGGCGCGGCCTTCGTGGGTGCCGTGGCCGCCGTGTCGCTGACCTTGATCCTGGCCCGAGGCGTGCAGCACACCTTGCGCCTGCTTTTGGCCGGTGTCGTGGTGGGCGTGGTGCTGGGGGCCTTGAGCGCGCTGACCATGCTGCTGGTGCCCGACATCATGCGGGCCATGCAGGCGTTCATGATGGGCACGACGGGCTTCCTGGGCTGGAACAGCGTGAGCATCCTGGCGGGCACCTTGCTGCTGAGCGTGTTGGTGGCCTTCGCCTGCAGCCGCGCCCTGGACGCGCTAACCCTGGGCGACTCGGCCGCCACCAGCCTGGGCGTGCGCCTGGCCAGCGTGCGCATGGTGCTGATCGCCGCCATGGCGCTGGCCACTGGCGCGGCCGTGGCCCAGGCAGGCTTGATTTCTTTCGTGGGCCTGGTGGCGCCGCACCTGGTGCGCAGCCGGGTCCATGCCACCAACGGGCCGGTGCTGGTGCTGTCGGCCTTGTTCGGTGGCGTGCTCTTGCTGGGCGCGGACATCGTCGCGCGTTGGGTGTGGGCGCCGCAAGAGCTGCCGGTGGGCGTGCTCACCGCGGTGCTGGGCGGCGGCTACCTGTTGTGGCGCATGAACCGGGGCGGATGACGAGATGAGCTTGATCCATGCCGCCGCGGCCTTGAGCGCCGACATCCAATCCGTGCGCTTGTCCGGCCAGCCGGTGTTGCAGCCCATCCAACTGGGACTGGCCTCTGGCCGCTGGACGGCCGTCGTCGGCCCCAATGGCGCGGGCAAGTCCACCTTGCTGCGCACCCTGGCCGGGTTGCAGGCCTGCGATGGCACGGTTCACCTGCAAGGCCGACCGCTGGGTGCCTGGCCGGCCAAGGAGCGGGCCCGGACCCTGGCATGGCTCGGCCAAAGCGAGGCCGGCGCCGATGACCTGACCGCGCACGATGTGGTCATGTTGGGCCGCCTACCGCACCAGGCCTGGTTGGCGCCCCCCAGCCCGGCAGACCTGGCAGCGGTGCAGCAGGCCATGCAGCAAACCCACTGCTGGGCCTGGAAGGGCCGCACCCTGGCGCAACTGTCGGGTGGCGAACGCCAGCGTGTTCTGCTGGCCCGCGCTCTGGCCGTGCAGGCCCCGGTCGTGTTGATGGACGAACCCCTGGCCCACCTCGACCCGCCGCACCAGGCCGATTGGCTGCACATCGTGCGCCAACTGGTGGGGCAGGGTGTGACCGTGGTCAGCGTGCTGCACGAGCTGAACATGGCCTTGCAGGCCGACGACCTGGTGGTGATGCAGGCGGGGCAGGTGCGCCACCATGGCGCCGCGCAAGCACCGGCGTCCCATGCCGCCTTGCAATCGGTGTTCGACCACCGCCTCAAGCTGTTCAACGTGGAGGGGCATTGGTTGACCATGCCGCACACCGCATGAGCAGGCCACCGGTGTCATGTCCCGCCGTGCTGATCAGCGCGCCGGCGTCCAACCAGGGCAAGACCACGGCCACCGCGGCCCTGGCCCGTTGGCACCGCCAGCAGGGGCGGCGTGTCCGCGTCTTCAAGACCGGCCCCGACTTCCTCGACCCGATGGTGCTGGAGCGTGCCAGCGGCCAGCCGGTGTACCAGCTGGACCTGTGGATGGGCGGCGAAGCGCATTGCCGCGAGATGCTGTACCAAGCTGCCTGCGAGTCCGACCTGATCCTGGTGGAGGGCGTGATGGGCCTGCACGATGGCGAGGCTTCCAGCGCGAACCTGGCCCTGCGCTTTGGCTTGCCCGTGCTGGCCGTGATCGATGGCTCGGCCATGGCGCAGACCTTTGGCGCCATCGCGCTGGGCCTGGCCACCTACCGGCCCGGCTTGCGCATGGCGGGGGTGCTGGCCAACCGCGTCGGCAGCGAGTCGCACGCGCAGATGCTGCGCGAAAGCCTGCCCGGGGGCATGGCCTGGTTCGGCGCACTGCCGCGCAACGAGGCCTATGGCATGCCTTCACGCCACTTGGGCCTGGTGCAGGCGGCCGAGATCGCCGACCTGGAGCAGCGCATCGACCAGGCGGCGCAGGCCTTGGGGCGCATGTCGCCCGCCTTGCCGCCGGCCGTGAGTTTCGACGCGCCTGAGCTGGGCATGGCCACCAACACAGCCCGCGGCCTGCAGGGCGTGCGCATCGCCGTGGCCCGCGACGCGGCGTTTTCATTCTTGTACCAAGCCAACCTGGACACCTTGCGCGAGCTGGGCGCCGAGCTGCGCTTCTTCTCGCCCCTCAGCGACACGGTTTTGCCCAGTGCCGACAGCCTCTACCTGCCCGGTGGCTACCCTGAGCTGCATTTGGCCCAGTTGAGTGGCAACGGCGCCATGAAGGCGGCGATCCACGCCCACCATGCCCAAGGCAAGCCCACGGTGGCTGAGTGCGGCGGCATGCTCTACCTGCTGGACACGCTCAGCGATGTGCAAGGCCACGCCGAACCCATGCTGGGTTTGCTGCCCGGCCATGCGGCCTTGCAGAAGCGCTTCGTCAACCTGGGCATGCATGGCGTGGACTTGCCCGAGGGGGCCTTGCGCGGGCACACCTTCCACCACGCCAGCATGGACAGCCCCATGACCCCGGTCGCTTTCACGCAGGCCCAACGCCAGCATGGCAAGCCCGAGGCGGTCTACCGATCGGGCCGCCTCCAGGCGTCTTTCCTGCACTTGTATTTCCCTTCCAACCCGGTGGCCGTCGCGGCCTTGTTCGCTCCTGGAGTTACCGCACCATGATGATTGAAACTGGTTTTTCGCAGGTGGCGCAGTCGCTGCTCTGGCCTGTGCTCACCTTGGTGGCCCTGGGCTTCGTGTTCGCCTTGTGGACGGGCGGCATGACCTTGATGGAGGCCTGGCAGCGCTGGCGCAATCCGCGCTACACGGCCTTGCGCGTCACGCCGGATCTGTCGATGGAAGAGCTGGAGCTGTCGGTGATCCGGCAGATCGAGCCGGTGCGCCTGCTCAGCCGCCTGAGCCCCATGCTGGGCCTGATCGCCACGATGATCCCGTTGGGCCCGGCCTTGCAAAGCGTGGCGGCCGGCCAAGGGCAACAGGCCTTGTCCGTGTTCAGCGGCGCTTTCGCGGGCGTGGTGCTGGCCTTGGCGGCAGCCTCCATCGGACTGACGGTGTATTCGGTGCGCCGCCGTTGGCTGCTGGCTGAATTGCTGGACGTGCGCAAGGCGCGCGAGGGGGCGCGATGAGCTTCAAGCACATCCACATGATGGCCGAGGACGACGACGACCCCATGCTGTCGGCCGTCAACCTGGTCGATGTCTTCCTGGTGCTGGTGGTGGCCCTGCTGACGGCGGTGGCCGCGCAAAGCCAGAGCAATGCCGAAGAGAACGTCACCATCATCCGCAACCCGGGCCAGCCCAACATGGAAGTGGTGGTGCGCGAGAACGGCAAGGAGATCAAGTTCAAGGGCGCCGGCAGCGCCGGCGCCGGTGAAGGCCAGCGCGCGGGCGTGGCCTACAAGTTGAAGGATGGCAACATCGTCTACGTGCCGGAGTCGGGCGCTTCCGCCCCCAAGCCCGCCACGGCAGGGCAGGGCGCCCGGTGACGGTGGCCCTGCGTTGCGGGCGCTGGGCCCTGGCCTGGCTGTTCATGGGCCTGGCCCTGGGGGTGAACGCCCAGGCCGCCGCGCCGGTGGTGTTGTGGCTGACCACCGATGTCACGCCCGCGCCGCGCACGGCCATGGTCGAACGGCTGGCCCGGCAACAGGGCTTGGCCGTGCGGCACCTGGAATATCCCTTGCGGGGTGCGAATGCGCTCACGCCCGGTGAAGCCGCCACGCTGAACACGGCCTTGGAGGGGGCTGCCTTGGTGTGGGTCGATGCGCCCCACGTCACGGCCCAGACGCGCTTGGAGCGTTTGCTGAACCAGCCCTTGCAGGACCATGTCGCCTTGGCGGGCAAGGTGGTGTGGGTCTTGCCCGACACGGGCGGCGCCAACCGCATCGCGGCCTACCTGCAGGCGGGCGGTGAGCGCAACACCGCGCATGCCCTGACCTTGGGCCTGGCCTTGATCAAAGGCCAAGCCGCGCCGGATCTGCCAGCGCCACAAGCGTGGCCCAGCCGTGGCCTTTACCACCCGGATGCGCCCGGTTTGTTCACCGACGCCCAGGCCTTGGCCCGTTGGCAGCAGGCGCAGCCCGCCTGGCGTGACCGCCCGGCGGTGGTCTTGCTGGTCCACCGCTACCACTTCATGAACGGCGCCACGCAGTGGATCGACCAGTGGTTGCGCCTCTTCGCCAAGCAGGGCCTGTTTGCCTACGCGGCTTTCGGGCAGCAGGTCGACGCGGCGGGCTTGTCGGGCCTGCTCGAAGTGCCCGGCCCGGGTGGCCAGGGCACCCAGTTGCAGGCCAAGGTGATCGTCATCCACCAGTTGCTGCCGCAAAGCGCCGCGCTGCAGCCCTTGTTCACGCGTTGGGGCGCGCCCGTGTTGCTGACGCAGCCTTACCGGTCTGGCGACACGGCCGCCTGGGCTCAGGACGAAGGTGGCCTGTCGCAAAGCGATGTGCCCTTTTACCTGGCCCAACCCGAAGGCGCAGGCGCGGTGGACCCGGTCATGGTGGTGGCCCATGCCGACCAGGGAAGGCGCACCGAGTTGATCGAACGCCAGGCCCAGGCCGTGGTGGCCAAGGCGCGCCGCCTCATCACGCTGCAGACCAAGCCGGTGGCCGACCAGCGCCTGGTGGCCATGGTCTACAACTACCCGCCGGGCGGCAGCAATTTCGGGGCCTCCTTCCTGAACGTGCCGCGCAGCCTGGAGCAGGTTTCCAGCGGCCTCGCGCAGGCCGGCTATGCCACCCACGCCGTGCCTGAAGACCAATGGATCGAGAGCCTCAAGCCTTTGCTGGCCGCTTACTACCCGGGCGCCGACCTGGGCGCGATGCTGTCCAGCAACCAGGCCGCGGCGCTGCCCTTGTCGCAGTACGAAGCCTGGTGGGCCACGCTGCCCGCGCCCGTGCGCCAGCGCATCGAAGCGCAGTGGGGCCCACCCGCCAGCAGCCGTTACGTGGTGAGCCACCGTGGCCAGCGCGTGTTCGTGATCCCGCGCTTGCAGGTCGGGCAGCTGTCGGTGCTGCCGCAGCCCCCGCGTGAAGAGACCTTGCACCTGGGCCAGAACCCTTTCATGCACCGCAGCAAGACGCCCTTGTCCCACCACTACCTGGCGGTGTACCTGTGGGCGCGCCAGGCCGATGCGCTGATCCACTTCGGCACGCACGGCACGCAAGAGTGGGCGCCGGGCAAGGCGCGCAGCCTGGACGTCTGGGACGATGCCTTGCTGCCGCTGGGCGATGTGCCGGTCGTCTACCCCTACATCGTCGACAACCTGGGCGAGGCGCTGACGGCCAAGCGGCGTGGCCGCGCGGTGCTGGTCAGCCACAAGACACCGGTGTTCTCGCCAGCGGGCTTCGAGGCCAAGATGGCCCACATGCACGAGCTGATGCACGAGTGGGAAACGGTGGATGCCGGCCCCACGCGGCAGGCGCTGGAGCGCCAGTTGACCGCCAGCTTTGTCGAACACCAGTTGCACCGCGACCTGGGCTGGACGGCCGAGCGCATCGCGGCCAACTTTTCGGGCTTTTTGGAATTGCTGCACCCCTACCTGGACACGCTGGCGCAAAGCTCGCAGCCCAAGGGCCTGGCGGTGTTCGGCCGTGTGCCTGAAGCTGCCCAGCGCCACCAGACCATCCTGCAATCCTTGCGCAAGCCTTTGATCGAGGCGCTGGGCGAGGACATCGACGAAGCCTTCCTGATCGACCACCAGTCGGTGGCCACGGCGCGGCCTTCGCGCTGGCTCGACGTGGCCCTGGTCGACGCGGCCAAGGCCAGCACCCTGGATTTGCGCCCCGCCTTGCCCAGCGGCCCGGTGCCCAACCGCGCCGCGCGCAAGCCCATCGACTCGGCCGCGTTGCTCAAGCTGGCCGAACGCGCCCAGGCGCTGGAGGCCTTGCTGTCCACCGAAGGCGAGATGCCGGGTCTGCTCAAGGCGCTGTCGGGCCAGTTCATCCCGGCGGCCTATGGGGGCGACCCCATCCGCAACCCGGACAGCCTGCCCACCGGCCGCAACCTGACCGGCCTGGACCCCAGCCGCTTGCCCACGCGCCAGGCCTACGAAGTGGCCAAGGGCCTGTTCGACGATTGGCTCAAAACCTGGCGTGCCGAGCATGGCGGCCAGACGCCCGAGCGCCTGGCCCTGTCGCTGTGGGCGGGCGAAACCCTGCGGCACCAGGGCATCATGGAAGCGCAGGCCCTGGTGGCCCTGGGCGTGGAGCCCCAATGGGATGACGCCGGTCGGCCCACGGGCGTGAAGGTGATCCCGGTGGCCACGTTGAAGCGGCCGCGCGTCGACGTGCTGCTCAGCATCACGGGCTCTTACCGCGACCAGTTCCCGGCCCTGATGGCTTTGGTGGACCAGGCGGTGGCCGCTGCTTCAAAGGCCGAGCCGGGCAACGCCGTGGCCAGCAACACGTCGGTGGTCGCGGCCGAACTGGTGAAGGAAGGCGTGCCCCGGGTACAAGCGCAAACGCTGGCCCAGGCCCGCGTGTTCGGCAATGTGGCGGGTGATTACGGCACCGGCCTGTCCGAGGCCGTGCAGTCTGAAGGCGTGCAGCGCGACGACGGCCGCCTGGGCGAGATGTTCCTGCAGCGCATGAGCCAGCCCTATGTCAATGGCGAAGCGCTGGATGGCCTGCCAGCCGGCGTGGCCGCCAAGGCCCTGGGCTCGCACCTGCGGCACACGCAGGCGGCGGTGCTGTCGCGCACCTCGCACCTGTACGCCATGGTCACGTCCGACGATCCCTTCCAATACCTGGGTGGCTTGGCCGCGGCGGCGCGCAGCGCAGGCAAGACCGAGGCCCTGGGCTTGTACGTGAACCAGTTGCAGGATGCGAGCGAGGTCCACACCGAATCGGCGGCCAAGAGCATCGCGCTCGAGATGCAATCGCGTTACCTGCACCCTGGCTGGTTGCACGCCCAGAAGGCCGAGGGCTACGCCGGCACGCTGCAGGTGCTCAAGGCCCTGCAGTTCGCCTGGGGCTGGCAAGTCACCTCGCCCGACACGGTGCGGCCCGACCACTGGCAGAACTTCTACGAAGTGCTGGTGCAGGACAAGCACAAGCTGGGCTTGCCGCAATGGATGCGCAGCCACCCGCAGGCCTATGCGCAGTCCCTGGAACGCCTGGTGCAGGCGCAGCGCATGGGCTATTGGCAGCCCGACGCGGCCACCCAGCAGCAGGTCGCGCAGTTGTACAAGGACCTGACCCGCGAGGCGCCCCTGCCGGGTGAGCTGGGCGCCGTGCGGCATTGGGTGGCGCAGCAGTTGAACGAGCCATCGCCGGTGGAGCCACCCCAGGCTGCGCCCGCGCCCCGGCACGCGGCGCCGCAGGTTCAAATGCCTCAGGCGCCGGCCGCCGCGCCAACGCCCCCGCCGACCCTTCAAGGCTTGTTGCTCGAGCGCCAGCCTGACAATCCACCACCTGCGCTGGATGTGCAGCGGACCTTGTCGCAGGCGCTGGCCATGGTGCTGATGGCCTTGCTGGTGGCCGCTGGTGCTTCCTGGCAGGCGGTTCGAAGGCCCGTCGTGGCCACGTGATTCCGAATTTGAGATTGGAGAGACCCTCATGGACATCGAACAACCCCCCGTCGACCGCCAGGTTGACAAGCCCGATGGCGAACGCCGCGGCCTGCTGCTGGTCAACACCGGCGATGGCAAAGGCAAGAGCACGTCCGCCTTCGGCCTGGCCTTGCGCGCCCATGGCCGGGGCAAGGCCGTCAAGATCTACCAGTTCATGAAAGTGCCCAGCGCCCGCTTTGGCGAGCACCGCGTGTTCGAGCAATTGGGCGTGCCCATCGAAGGCCTGGGCGATGGCTTCAGCTGGAAGAGCCGCGACCTGGAGCATTCGGCGCAACTGGCCCGCGATGGCTGGGAACGCGCCAATGCCACCATCCAGGCGGGCGAGCATTTCCTGGTGGTGCTGGACGAGATCATGTACCCGCTGCGCTACGGCTGGGTGCCGCTGGAGCCGGTGCTCGAAGCCTTGCGCCATCGCCCCAGCCACGTTCACGTGATGCTGACCGGCCGCGGTTGCCCGCAAGAGTTGATCGACATCGCCGACACCGTGACCGAGATGGCGGCGGTCAAGCACCACTACAAGGCGGGCGTGCCGGCGCAGCGCGGCATCGAAGACTGAGCCATGACCCCCTGGGTGAGCCTGCTGGCCATGGCCGTGGCCTTGCTGATCGACCGGCGCTGGGGCGAGCCGCCGGCGTGGGCGCACCCGGTGGTCGCCATGGGCCGTTACCTGGGGCGGCTGGGGCCGCGCCTGACCACCTGGCGTCCGCGCTGGGCTTTTCTGGGCGGGATGCTGGCCTGGTGCCTGGGCGCCATGGCGGTGCTGGCCTTGGCCTGGGCCGTGCAATTCGGCCTGTCGGGCCTCCATGGGGCGGTGCAGGCCTTGCTGCTGGGCCTGCTGCTGAAACCCTTGCTGGCCTGGCGCATGCTGCGCGATGAAGTGGCCTCGGTCGAGCGCGCGCTGGGCGACTCGCTGGAAGCTGGGCAAGTGCGCTTGCAACGCCTGGTCAGCCGCGATGTCACGCAGTTGGACAAGGTGGCCGTGCGTGAGAGCGCCATCGAATCCCTGGCCGAGAATTTGAACGATTCACTGGTCGCGCCCCTGCTGTGGTTCGCCGTGGGCGGCCTGGGTGGCGCGGCGCTTTACCGTTTCGCCAACACGGCCGATGCCATGTGGGGCTACCGGGGGCGCTACGAATGGGCCGGCAAGTGGGCGGCGCGTGTGGACGATGTCCTGTCATGGCTGCCTGCCCGGATCACGGCCTTGCTGCTGTGCCTGGCGGCGGCCCGGTCGCCCGCCTGGTCGGCCATCCGCCGGCAAGCCCGTGCCACGCCATCGCCCAACGGTGGTTGGCCCATGGGGGTCATGGCCTTGCTGTTGGGCGTGCGTTTGAGCAAGCCGGGCGTGTACGTCTTGAACGAGGCTGGCGAGCCGCCCCGGGCCATGCACACGGCGCAGGCCCTGGCCTGGGCGCAAAGTGCGGTGTGGTGGGCTGCGGCCTTGTGCGCGGGCCTGATCCTGCTGCCTTGGGCGCCGACTTGGGCGTGGGGAAGGGCATGACCATGCACCTGTCCGTGCACGGCGGCCCCGACGGCGGCCCGGCGATCACCCACGATTTTTCGAGCAACGCCAACCCTTTGGGCGCACCTGACCATGTCCTGCAGGCGATCCAGGCGGCCGATCGCCAGCGCTACCCCGACCCGCACTACCTGGCCCTGCGCGACTCCTTGGCGCGCACCCTGGGCCTGCACAGGGACAGGCTATGGCCCACGGCGGGCAGCAGCGAAGCCATCCGCCGCCTGACGCTGGCGGCGCACCTGCAGGGCGTGAAGCAGGTCTGGGTCCCGCAACCGGGCTATGGTGATTACCGGTCCGCCGCGCTGGCCCTGGGCCTGTCCGTGCACGCTTATGCCAGCGGTGACGATTTGCTGGACCGCTTGTCCACACCGGCCGGGCCCGCCCTGGTCTGGCTGTGCGAGCCTTGCAATCCCACGGGGCACAGCCTGCCACCTGCGTTCTGGTCGGCCTTGGCGGAGCTGAAATCTGCGCACCGGTTGACCTTGGCGCTGGACCGCGCCTACGAGCCCCTGCGTTTGCTGGGCTCGGACCCGGTGCCCGCCGCCTTGGCCGACCAATGCTGGCAACTGTGTTCCCCCAACAAGGCCCTGGGGTTGACGGGGGTGCGTGCCGGCTACGTGATCGCGCCGGTGGATGACACGGAAGGCCTTGGAGCCGCCTGGTCGGCCCTCGCGCCGAGCTGGGTCTTGTCGGCCGAAGGCGTGGCCATGCTGCAAGCCTGGCACGACGACGACACACAGGCCTGGCTGTCCCGATCGCGCCAGACACTGGCCTGCTGGATCGAAGCGCAACGCAACGCCTTGACGCAAAGGGGCTGGCGCTGCCTGCCCTCCGTGGTGCCCTTCATGCTGGCGGAGGCCCCAGGTGATGCCTCGGCCTTGCTGGCCCGTTTGCGGACGCAAGGCATCAAGTTGCGCGATGCCACCAGCTTCGGCTTGCCGGGATGGGTGCGTGTAAGCGCGCAAGCGCCGCGGGCGCAACAAGCCCTGCTCATGGCCTTGTCTGACGACAAGGTGTCCCCATGAACCAACAAGCCAAAGCCGTCATGGTCCTGGGCACCACCAGTGGCGCCGGCAAGAGCTGGTTGGCCACGGCCCTGTGCCGCTGGTACGCGCGCCAGGGTTTGAAGGTGGCGCCCTTCAAGGCCCAGAACATGAGCAACAACGCCCGTGTCGTGCCGGGCCTGGCTGGACGGCTGGGCGAAATCGGCAGTGCCCAGTACTTCCAGGCCCTGGCCGCCCGCGCGCGGCCCGAGGTCCGCATGAACCCCGTGCTGCTCAAGCCCGAGCGCGACACCGCCAGCCAGGTGGTGGTGCTGGGCCAGGTGCGCCCCGACCTTCACCAGGTGCCTTGGCGCCAGCGCAGCGAGCAACTCTGGCCCTTCGCCCGTGATGCCTTGCAAGCCTTGATGGCCGAGAACGACGTGGTCGTGATCGAAGGCGCGGGCTCGCCCGCCGAGATCAACCTGCACCACAGCGACTACGTCAACATGCGCACGGCCCTGGCCGCGCAGGCGGCCTGCCTGCTGGTCACCGACATCGACCGGGGCGGCGCCTTCGCCCACCTTTTCGGCACGCACCAATTGCTGCCCGAGCACGAACGCGCGCTGATCCGAGGCTTTGTCCTGAACCGCTTCCGCGGCGATGCCACCCTGTTGGCGCCCGGCCCCGAACAACTGCAGGCCATGACGGGTGTGCCCACCGTGGCCGTGCTGCCCATGTGGCGCGGCCATGGCCTGCCGGAAGAAGATGGCGTGTTCGACGCCAGCGCCACCGGCCTCGAGCAGGCCCAGGCGCTCAAGCGCATCGCCATCGTGGCCTACCCGCGCATCAGCAACCTGGACGAGTTCCAGCCCCTGCGCGCCATGCCCGGCGTGCGCCTGGTGTGGGCGCGGCACCCGGCCGACCTGGAGGGCATCGATTGGGTGATCCTGCCGGGCTCCAAGCACACCACGTCCGACTTGGCCTGGTTGCGGCAGCAGGGCCTGGACGTGGCGATCCAGGCGCATTCCGCGCGCGGTGGCGCCGTGTTGGGGGTTTGCGGTGGATTGCAGATGCTGGGCCAGGCCTTGCTCGGCGTTGAGGGGGTTGACGGCGTGGATGATGAACGGAGTGGCAAGGCGCCCTTGTCGACCCCCGGCCTGAGCCTGCTTCCCCTGGTCACCACTTTCGAGCGCGACAAGCTCCTGCTGGATACAAACGCCTCATTCACTAACACCGCCTTAGCCTGGGCCCCCCTGAGCGGTGTGCATGTCCAAGGCTATGAAATCCACCAAGGCCGAACCGCCGCGCCCGCTGGCCAGCCAGGCCCCACCGAGATCCTCCACAATCCGCAGGGCCAGGCCTTGGGCTGGCAGCAGGGCGCCGTTTTGGGCCTGTACCTGCACGGCCTGTTCGAGTCCCCGGCCGCCCTCCAGGCCCTGTTCGGCATCCAGGCCCGGCCGCTGGACGCCGTCTTCGACGACCTGGCCGACTACCTCGACCAGCACTTCGCGCCTGGCGCGCTCATGAACCTCCTCAAGCCATCCACCGCATGACGACGACCTCACCGCAAGGCCCCCAACGCATCGCTTGCCTGTCCACCGAATCCGTGGACGTGCTCTACCGCCTGGGCGTGCAAGACCGCATCGCCGGCATCTCCGGCTTCACCGTCTACCCGCCCCAGGCCCGCGAAGAAAAAACCAAGATCAGCGGCTTCAAGACCGGCAAGCTGGAACGCATCCTCGATGTCCAGCCCGACCTGGTGATTGGCTTCTCCGAAGTGCAGCGCCCCTTGCTGGACGCCTGCGCCGACGCAGGCGTCGACGTCCTGTGGTTCAACCACCGCAGCTTGGCCGGTGTGTCCGACATGGTCCGCCAATTGGGCCAGGTCGTGCAGCGCACCGAAGCCGCCGAGGCTCTGGTGGCCGAGCTGGAAGCCCGCCAGGCCAAGGTGGCCCAGGCCGCACAAGGCCTGCCCTTCAAGCCGCGCGTCTACTTCGAGGAATGGCATTCGCCCCTCATCTGCGGCATCGCCTGGATCAGCGAGATCATCCAGCTGGCCGGCGGCGTCGACGTGTTCGCCGAGACCGCGCAGCGCTTCCCATCCCGCGAGCGCGCCGTCACGCCCGAGCAGGTCCTGGCCGCCGAGCCCCAACTCATCATGGGCGCCTGGTGCGGCCAGCGCTTCGAGCCCGAGAAAGTGCTGGCCCGCGAAGGCTTCCCCGCCTTGAACGCCCTGATGCAGGACATCCCTTCCTCCGACATCCTTTCGCCCGGCCCCGCCGCCATCGAGCGCGGCCTGGTCCACATCTTCGGCGCCATCGCCCGCTGCGCCGGCACCACGCCCCAAGCCCTGGGCTTCGACGCCTGATTGAGCACACCCACCATGACCAAGCTGAACGCCATCACCGACCTGAACAACCCGGCCCGCGCCCAGCGCCTGCAACACCTGCTGGACCACAAGACCAAGCCCTTGGGCTCCTTGGGCCGCCTCGAATCGCTGGCCTTGCAACTGGGCCTGATCCTGGGCACCGAGTCGCCTCAGCTCACCCAGCCGCAGATGGTGGTGTTCGCCGGTGACCATGGCCTGACCGCGCAAGGCATCTCGCTTTTCCCCAGCGACGTCACCTGGCAGATGGTCGAGAACTTCCTGGCCGGTGGGGCGGCCGTGAGCGTGCTGGCCCGTCAGCATGGGCTGGCGTTGACAGTGATCGACGCTGGCGTGGCACACGACTTCGCGCCCCGCGCAGGCCTGCAGATCCGCAAGATCGCCAAGGGCACAGCCGATTGCGCGCAAACCGCCGCGATGACAGCCGAGCAGTGCGAACAAGCCATCGCACACGGTCGCGAGG
>NZ_JBOHHL010000024.1:0-69060 GCF_050725395.1 Aquabacterium sp.
GGCGCCGCCGTCAGCGTGCTGGCGCGCCAGCATGGCCTGGCCCTCACGGTGGTGGACGCCGGCGTGGCCCACGACTTCGCGCCCCGGCCAGGCCTTCAACTGCGCAAGATCGCACCCGGCACGGCGGACGCCAGCCAAGGCCCTGCCATGACACCTGCCCAATGCCAGGCTGCCGTTGACGCGGGCGCCGAGCTGCTGCGCGGCCTGCCTGGCAACGCCTTGCTGCTGGGCGAGATGGGCATCGGCAACACTTCCAGCGCGGCTTTGCTGATGGCCCGCCTGACCGGCCTGCCCATCGAGCACTGCGTGGGCCGTGGCACGGGCCTGGACGATGAAGGCGTCCAGCGCAAACTGGCGGTCTTGCGCCGCGTGCTGGACCGCCACTCCCAAGCCGTGGAGCCTCTGCAAGCCCTGGCGGCCATGGGCGGCTTCGAGATCGCGATGATGGCCGGCGCCGTGCTGGAAGCCGCCGCGCAGAACCGTGTCATCGTGGTCGATGGTTTCATCGCCAGCAGCGCAGTGCTCGTCGCCCAGGCTTTGCAGCCTTTGGTGCTGCAGCGCTGCGTGTTCGCGCACCAGTCCGACGAGCAGGGCCATGCCCGCATGCTGGACCACTTCAAGGCCCAGCCCTTGTTGAACCTGGGCCTGCGCCTGGGTGAAGGCTCCGGCGCCGCCTTGGCCTGGCCACTGCTGGAATCCAGCTGCCGCATCCTGGCCGAGATGGCCAGCTTCGAATCGGCCGGTGTCAGCACCGCCGATGTGCCAGGCCAGTGATGCTCAAACGCTTCGTCCATGAACTGCGCCTGCTGCTGGTGGCCGTGCAGTTCCTGACGCGCGTGCCCGTGCCGCGCTGGGTGGGGTTCGAGGCCGGCTGGTTGAACGAATGCGCCCGCCACCTGCCCCTGGTGGGTTTGGGCATCGGGGCCTTCGGTGCGCTCGTCTGGGCCGCGGCCCTTCAGGTGTGGCCGCCGATGGTGGCGGTGGTCCTGAGCATGGCGGCCACCGTCTGGCTCACCGGCGGCTTCCATGAAGATGGCCTGAGCGACACCTGCGATGCGCTGGGTGGCGCCGTCGGCCGTGACAAGGCCCTGCTGATCATGAAGGACTCGCGCATCGGGGCCTACGGCGCCCTGGCCTTGGCCCTGATGCTCGGCCTGAAGGCCAGCACCTTGGGCGGCCTGGCACAGCACGGTGCCTGGTGGCCGGCACTGGCCCTGGTGTGGACCCACGCGGCCTCGCGGGCCGTCGCCGTCGCCCTGATGCGCCTCTTGCCCTACGCGGGCGACATCGAACATGCCAAGGCCAAGCCCCTGGCCTTGAGCGTGCGGTCCGGTGCGGTGCTGGTGGCCTGGGGTTGGGTGCTGCTGGCCACGCTGCTCATGGTCATGCTGTCGCCCTTCGCGGACCCATGGGCTCGGCTCCTGCCTGCCATGCTGGCGGCAGGTCTGGCCTGTGCCTTGGTGACGATGGTGTGCGCGCGCTGGTATCGGCGACGCCTCGGTGGTTACACCGGGGACACCTTGGGGGCTGCGCAGCAGTTCAGCGAGGCCGCGGCGTTGCTGGCCTGGCTGGCGGTGGTGCACCAGGCATGAGGGACGACGATGCGCTTGAGGGCGCTGGCGCGCTATGGGCATGGCGCCATCCCAAGCCGGCGCAGGTGTCCGGTTTGTGCATCGGCCAGACCGATGTCAAGGTGTCCAACCGCCGGGCCAAGCGCCTGGCCCGACGCATCCAGAAGGCGTCGCGTCGCCATGGCCTCGCGCGCGTCGTCTACACCTCGCCCTTGCAACGTTGCGCGCTGGTGGGGCGCCATCTGCGGCGCTGGGGTTGGACGCATGTGACCGACCCGGCTTTGCTTGAGTTGCATTTCGGCACCTGGGACGGCCAGGCCTGGAGCACCATCCCGCAGGCCGACGTCGATCGTTGGTGCGAGGCCTTCGCCAACCACGCGCCGGGCGGTGGCGAGTGCTTGCAGTCGCTGTTGGACCGGGCCGGAGCCTGGGCGCCAAGGCATCCGCAAGCGGTGGTGCTGGTGGCGCACGCTGGCTGGATGCTGTCGCGCCGCTGGGTTCATGAACACCCGATGCCGCCGCTGAAGGCCAGCGAGTGGCCAGCCTCTCCCGCCTATGGCGCGCTGTGGCACCTGGCTTGATCGCGAGCGGGCGGTGCGTTCGCCTCAGTACCGCCCCGTGACCCCGGCGAGCCGCAAGTAGGTCTTGGCCATCCACGCGATGGTTGAACGACGCACCCGCGTCATCCAGCTGCGTTGCCGAAGCAGCGGCGCCGCGATCTCGGCACTGTCGGCGAAATCGCGCGCCAGCGCCGCAGACAGCGTGCGCACGAAACCTCGGTCGCGCACGACCAGGTTGGCTTCCAGGTTCAACACCAGCGACAAAGGGTCGAGGTTGGACGAGCCGATGGTGGCCCATTCATCGTCCACGCACAGCACCTTGGCGTGCAGCAGTGCCGGCTGGTATTCGAAGATGCGCACCCCGTGCAACTGCAGGTCGTGGTACAGCACCCGCGCCGCGATGGCCGCGATCCGGTAGTCGACCTTGCCTTGCAGCAGCAGCCTGACCGTGACGCCGCGCTTGGCGGCGTTGCGCAGCGCATGCCGCAGGGCGCGCGCCGGGTAGAAGTAAGGCGTGATGATGTCCACCCGCGTGCGCGCATGCTGGATGGCCTGCAGGGCCGTGCGCTCGATGGTGCGCCGCTGCAGCAGGTTGTCGCGCAGGATGAAGGCGCAGCGCATGGGTGCGCTGGTGGCCGTGGCCGCCGACAGGTGCTTTTGCTCCCCCGGCGGCAGGCGCAAGCGGGCCTTTTGCCACAAGGCGCGCAGGCGTTTCATGCTGCGGTGGTCGGCCATCCAGTGGACGATGTCATCGCGCCAGTCGCGTCCCACGGCGGCCCGTGTCCACATCGCCTTGACCGTGTGCGCCATCGGCATCACCGCCGGCCCGCCCACCTGCAAGGCATAGTCCAGCCTGGGGTTGGACGACCAGCCTTGCACCAGGTCGTAGCGGTCGTCGATCAGGTTGATGCCGCCCACGAAGCCCAGTGCGTCGTCGATCACGCACAGCTTCATGTGCATGCGCCGCCATTGCGCGGTGTCCAGCAAGCCAAACAAGCCGCGCACGGGGCGGTAGACCACCAGCTTGACGCCGGCCTCTTCCAGATCACGCCACAGCGCATCGGGCGCGTCCCGCGAGCCCACGCCATCCACCACGAAATGCACGGCAATGCCCCGGCGGGCCGCCCTCATCAGCGCTTGGAGCACGGAGTGGCTCTGGCCGACGGAGGACACCAGGTAGGTGGCCATCCAGACCGAGCGGGTGGCGGCATCGATGCACGTGCACAGGGCCGGGAACTGCTCGGTGGCCCCCTTGAGCAAGGTGACCTGGTTGCCGCCCGTGAACACCGGCTTGCGCTGGCCATACCAGGCCAGGCCGCGCAGCGCGTGCGCCGAACTTTCGCCGGGCAGCAGGTCCATCATCCGGGGTGGTCAAGGTCCAGTTCGACCACCAGAGGCAGGTGGTCCGACATGCGGGCCCAGGCGCCACCGCGCGGCACCATCACCGACTGGCAGGTCAGGCCGCGCGTGTAGACGCGGTCCAGCGCCAGCACAGGGATGCGCGAAGGAAAGGTGGGTGTGTTGGGTGCCTTGGGCAGCCCCGCGCGCTTGAGCTTGGCCGAGTGCAGCACCTGGTCGAGCTTCTCATTCCAGTCGTTGAAATCGCCCGCGATCACCACGGGCGCTTCGGGCGGGATCTCCTTGATCACCAGCCGGGCCAACTGTTCGGCCTGCCGCACACGGCTGGCGTGGATCAGGCCCAGGTGCACCACGATCACGTGGATCTCGGTGCCACGCCAGAACACCGGCACGTGCAGGAAGCCGCGCTGCTCGAAGCGGTGGTCCGAGACGTCGTGGTGGCCGATGTTGCCCAGCGGCCAACGGCTTAGCAGGGCATTGCCATGCTCGCCGTCCTTGGTGATGGCATTGGTGCGGTAGGCCACGTCGTAGCCATCGGGGGCGAGGAAGTCGGCTTGGGGCTGCTGCGGCCAGCACAGGGGGCCGTAATCCGTGCGCGAAAAACGCTTGGCCTCGGCCTTGTGGAACTGGCGAACTTCCTGGAGGCAGACGATGTCGGCATCGAAGGCCTCGACCGCCAAACCCAGGTTGTGGATTTCCAGGCGTTTGGTGGGGCCCATGCCCCGGACGCCCTTGTGGATGTTGTAAGTGGCCACCCGCAGGTGTGTGGACGACAGCGTCGAGGGTGGCAGCAGTGAGGACTGGAGAGGATTCAGCACGGCAGATCATTTCCCACAGCGGCGCGAACGAAAGTGTTCACGCTTCACACGATAGCTGCAAGTGGCGTTCCTGTTCAGTCGGGGAAAGGCTTGGCTTTCCCGGTAAATCTCGGCAATTGCAGGATCGCCTCGGCGTTCGAGGGGGAAAAGCAGCGGTCAGCGGCTTCTTTCCAGGGCAGCCAGGCCCAGGCCGTGTGTTCGCGTGGCGCCAAAGTCACGGGAATGTCGCGTGGCACACACAGTCCGAATACCCGCTCGGTGTTGTGGGTCACGCCCGGGGCATAGCGTTGCCGCCAAATGGGGTAAATCTCGTAAATGTTCTCGATGGCCCAGTCCTGCAGGGCTTCCAGGGGCAGGTCAGGGCTGCCGACGACGATGCCGGTTTCCTCTTCGACCTCGCGCCGCGCGGTGACATCCCAGGGCTCGTCTTCGAGGTCTTTCGAGCCGGTCACGCTTTGCCAGAAACCCGGTTGCTGGGCGCGTTCGATCAGCAGCACGTCCAGTTCGGGCGAGTGGATCACCACCAGCACCGACAGGGGGATCTTGGGCGGGCGGGCCACCTTGGCATCGCTGCCCACGGCTCAGGACTTCTTGCCCACCACCGCCACGGCTGGCGGCAACTGCTTGGCCTGCAGCTCGCGCACCTGCGTCACCAGCTTGTTGTGCGCATCGTAGAAGGCCGCCGCGATGACCTTGCCTTCGTTGGAATTGCTCCAGCCCAGCCCGGCGCCCCCGCCCAGCTTGCCGGCAACAAAGCCGCCCACGCCCAGGTCGGTGACCTTGACCGAGCCGGTGGACGCGGCCAGTTGTTCGGTGGTTTCGTTGTCGGTCAGCAGCAGGGCCACCTGGGCTTCCTTGACCTTGACCTGGTCGACCAGGCCCGCCAGCCCGGCGATGTCGCGCAGCACGGGGATGGCCGCGATGAGGCCGCTGATGCCCCGTCCAGCGTCCTGCTCGCTGAACGTCAGGCTGGGGATCAGCGTGTACTGGGCCTCATAGCCCTTGCCTTTGGACACCGTGCTGTCGGCGCGCACGATGCCGGCTTCCTTCAGCTGGCTTTCCTGGATGGTGCTGCGCAGGCCCGAGGCGCGGTCCACCACCCGGAAGCAGCCGCTTTGCTGGGCAATGAGCTTGAGCAGCGGCACGGGCGAGGCCGGCAGCTGGTAGCGCGAGGTCATGGTGTACCCGTCGGGGTTCTCGGCCAGCGCCAGCGTCGCCACCGGTGCGGTGCATGTCACCAGACCGCTGTCGGCGCCTTGCGCTCCCTTGGGCCCGGCCGAGCCGGACACCACCGAGCCGCCCTGGCCCAGTTCGGTCTTGGCCTGCTGGGTCATCTTGTCGCCGCAGGCGCTGAGGCCCAGACCAAACGACAGCGTCAGCGCACAAAAAATGGCTGAGCGGTGAATCCGATGACTTGAATGCAGCATGTCCAATTCCCTGTAAGCCATGAAAAACGGGCCACCCGAAGGCAGCCCGCGCAGTGTACCGAGGGAGCCGCCCGTGGGCGATCCCTCTTAATGATGAGGTCAGGCCGCGGCCGTGCCGGCCTGCGGGTTGCGCAGGCGGATGTGCAGCTCTTTCAGCTGCTTCTCGTCGACCGGGCTCGGCGCGTGCGTCAGCAGGCACTGGGCGCGTTGCGTCTTCGGGAAGGCGATCACGTCGCGGATCGACTCGGCACCCGTCATCAGCGTGACCAGGCGGTCCAGGCCGAAGGCCAGGCCACCATGCGGGGGCGCACCGTATTGCAGCGCGTCCAGCAGGAAGCCGAACTTCAGCTGTGCTTCTTCAGGGCCGATCTTCAAGGCGCTGAAGACCTTGCTCTGCACCTCGGCGCGGTGGATCCGGATCGAGCCGCCACCCAGTTCCCAGCCGTTCAAGACCATGTCGTAGGCCTTGGCGATGCACTTCTCGGGGTCGGTGTCCATGAGGTTTTCATGGCCGTCCTTGGGCGCGGTGAAGGGGTGATGCACCGCGTTCCAGCGGTCGCCTTCTTCGTCGTGCTCGAACATCGGGAAGTCGACCACCCACAGCGGGGCCCACTTGTTCTCGAACAGGCCGTTCTTCTTGCCGAAGTCGCTGTGGCCGATCTTGACGCGCAGGGCGCCCAGGCCATCGTTGACCACCTTGGCCTTGTCGGCGCCGAAGAAGATCAGGTCGCCGTTTTGCGCGCCGGTGCGCTTGAGGATCTCGGTCAGCGCTTCGTCGTGCAGGTTCTTCACGATGGGCGATTGCAGGCCTTCACGGCCCTTCTCGACCTCGTTGACCTTGATCCAGGCCAGGCCCTTGGCGCCGTAGATCTTGACGAACTCGGTGTAGGCGTCGATCTCGCCGCGCGACATGGCGCCACCGCCGGGCACGCGCAAGGCGGCCACGCGGCCACCCTTGGTCGTGGCGGGCGTCGAGAACACCTTGAAGTCCACGCCGGCCATGATGTCGGTCAGCTCGGTGAACTCCAGCTTGACGCGCAGGTCGGGCTTGTCCGAGCCGTACAGGTGCATCGCGTCGGCGTACTTCATGACCGGGTAATCGCCCAGGTCGACGTCCAGCGCCGTCTTGAAGACGTGGCGGATCATGCCCTCGAACATGTCGCGGATCTCTTGCTCGCCCAGGAACGATGTCTCGATGTCGATCTGGGTGAATTCGGGCTGGCGATCAGCGCGCAGGTCTTCGTCGCGGAAGCACTTGGTGATCTGGTAATAGCGGTCGAAGCCGGCCACCATCAGCAGCTGCTTGAACAGCTGGGGCGACTGGGGCAGGGCGAAGAACTGGCCATCGTTCACGCGCGAAGGCACGAGGTAGTCGCGCGCGCCTTCGGGCGTCGACTTGGTCAGCATTGGTGTTTCAATGTCGATGAAGCCGTGCTCATCGAGGAACTTGCGCGCTTCCATGGCCACGCGGTAGCGCAGGCGCAGGTTCTTCTGCATGTAGGGGCGGCGCAGGTCGAGCACGCGGTGCGTCAGGCGGGTCGTTTCCGACAGGTTCTCGTCGTCCAGCGGGAAGGGCGGTGTCACGCTGGGGTTCAGCACTTCCAGCGTGTGGGCCAGGATCTCGATCTTGCCGCTGGTCAGGGCGGCGTTCTCGGTGCCGGCGGGGCGGGCGCGCACCAGGCCGGTCAGCTTCAGGCAAAACTCGTTGCGCACGCCTTCGGCCACCTTGAAGGTGTCCACACGGTCGGGGTCGCAGACGACCTGGACCAGGCCTTCGCGGTCACGCAGGTCGATGAAGATCACGCCGCCGTGGTCGCGGCGACGGTGGGCCCAGCCCATCAGCGTCACGGTCTGGCCCATCAGCGCTTCGCTGACCAGTCCGCAGTAAGTGGTTCGCATCGTTGTTCTCCGGATGATCTGTTCGTGTTCGTGGGGTGGCGGCGCAAAAAAGCGCGGGCCCGCCCGGAACCCTCGATTGTCCCTCAGGAATCGAGCTCGTTCAGCCTGTGTGGCTGCGGGCGTGGGTGTTGTCGACCACCAAATGCGGTGGCGGGGCCACCACGCCCATGGAAATGATGTACTTCAGGGCTTCGTCCACCGACATTTGCAGCTCGATCACATCGCTGCGCGGCACGATCAGCATGAATCCCGAGGTGGGATTGGGCGTGGTCGGCACGTACAGGGTGAGGTGGTCGTCGCTCAGTTGCGCCGCCACTTCGCCGCTGGGCTTGCCGGTCACGAAACCGATGGTCCAGGAGCCGGCGCGTGGGTACTGCACCAGCACCGCGTGGCGAAAGGCCTGGCCGCTGCTGGAAAACAGTGTGTCCGAGACCTGCTTGACCGAGCTGTAGATCGATTTGACGATCGGGATGTTGGAAAACACCCGGTTCGATTGGTTGACGATCCACTGGCCGGCGAAATTGGTGACGGCCAGGCCCGTCAGCAGGAGCACCGACACCATCACGATGGCGCTCAGGCCAGGGATGTGCTTGAGCGCTTCCAGGCTGGGGCGCAGGCTTTCGGGCAGCACGGTCTGCGCGGCGATGATCAGGCCGGCAAAAACGCCGTCCAGCAGGCCGAGCACCTGCAGCATCACCCAGATGGTGATGGTCAGGGGCAGCCACACGAGCAAGCCGGTCAGGATGTATTTCTTCACAAATTCGCTTCAGGAATAGGCCGTGGAGGCGGGGTGATGGCCTCCAGGAAGGTGCCATCAACAGGGGGGAGCGTGTTCAGGCTGTGCCGGACGCCGGCGCGCTGGTGCCGCCAGCGGCGGGTGTGGTGGTCGCGGCCGGTGTCGTGGCCGCGGCGGTGCCGGTGGCGGCCGGTGCGTCGCTGCCAGCGGACGCAGCGCCCTTGTCCTTGGCTTCAGCCGGGGCGGCCGCGCCGCCATTGGAGCCGTTGCGGAAATCGGTGACGTACCAGCCCGAGCCCTTCAACTGGAAACCGGCCGCTGTCAATTGTTTCTTGAAGCTTTCGGCGCCGCAGGCGGGGCAGGTGGACAGGACAGGGTCGGACATCTTCTGCAGAACGTCCTTGGCGTGACCGCAAGACTCACAGCGGTAAGCGTAGATCGGCATCTCAAACCCTCGGGTTTTCCAGGAAAGGCACCATTCTAAAGGGCCGGGCTCAGGCCAGGTGCTGGGTTTTCTTGCCCTTGTTGGGGATGAGCTGGGGCGCCAGGGAGCCGACCAGCATGCCGATCAAGGCCGCGATCAGCCCCGCCAGCTGGCCGGGGAAGGCCTCGCCCCAGGGCTCATGCGCCAGGAAACTGCCCCACACCACGATGCCCATGAAGATGGACAGGATGGCGCCTTGCGTGGTGGCGCGCCGCCAGTACAGACCCAGTGTCAGGGGCACGAAGGCCGCCACCAGCGTGACCTGGTAGGCCGACGACACCAGGTCGTAGATGGCCGTGCCCTGCATCATGATGGCGTAGCTCAGCACCAGCGCCGTGAACACGAAAATGGTGATCCGCAGGGCTTTCAGCGTCTGCTGGTCGGTCATGCCCGGCTTGATGTTCTTGAGGATGTTCTCGACGAAACTGGTCGATGGCGCCAGCAAGGTGGCCGACGAGGTCGACTTGATGGCCGACACCAGGGCGCCAAAGAAGAAGATCTGTGCCACCAGCGGCATGTGGGTCAGGATCAGCGTGGGCAGCACCTTCTGCGGGTCGTTGGCCAGCAGTTCCCTGGTCTGCTCGGGCATGATCAGCAGAGACGAGGCCACGATGAACATGGGCACGAACGCGAAGGCCAGGTAACTGAAGCCGCCGATCACGGCGCCCCGGCTGGCGGTCTTGCTGTCTTTGGCCGACATCACACGCTGGAACACGTCCTGCTGCGGGATGGAGCCGAACATCATGGTGATGGCCGCGGCGATGAAGGCGATCCACCCTGAAGGCGTGTGCTCGGGCAAGATCTTGAACCAGTCGTTGGCGTGGGCCAGCGCGATCACCTTGTCGGCCCCACCTGCCTGGTGGCCCGCCATCACGGCGATCAGCGACAGGCCGATCACCAGCACGATCATCTGGATGAAGTCGGTCCAGGCCACGGCCAGCATGCCGCCGATCAGCACGTAGACCAGCACCAGCGAAGTGCCGATGATCATGCCCACCCAGGGCGCGATGGTGCCGCCCGACAGCACCGAGAACACCAGACCCAGGGCCGTGATCTGGGCGGCCACCCAGCCCAGGTAGCTCAGGATGATCGCGATGGAGCAAAACACCTCCACGCCTTCGCCAAAACGTTCGCGGTAGAAATCGCCGATGGTCAGCAGCTTCATCTTGTACAGCCGCGTGGCGAAGAAGGCGCCCACCAGCACCAGGCACATCGAGGCGCCGAACGGGTCCTCGACCACTTCATGAAGTCCGCCTTGCACGAACCTGGCCGGGATGCCCATCACGGTTTCCGCCCCGAACCAGGTGGCGAAGGTGGTGGTGATCACCATCGCCAACGGCAGGCTGCGGCCCGCGATGGCGAAGTCGGTCGTGTTCTTGATGCGTGTGCCGGCGTAGACCCCGATGCCCATGGTTCCCACCAGGTACAGGATCACAAACCAGAGCAAAGTGGTGTTCATGTCGCCAAAAACCTTTTCACTGTCGGGCCAAGGATCGGCGCGCAGTGTAAAGCCTTGCTCGCCTAAATCATGCCGGCCAAGTGAAGCTTCAGCAAGAGTTGCGCCACGAGGATGCCGGCGACGAAGCCCAGGCCCACCCACAGGGCGGCGGACATGGTCCGGTTGGTCTTGCGCTGCTCCTTCAAGATGGCGGCCAAGTCCCGTCGGATGGCGCTGTCGTTGCGCTCCAGGTTCTGGTGGATCAGGCGGGGCAGTTCAGGCAGGATCTTGGCGTAGCGGGGTGCTTCCTGCTTCAGGCGGTCGAGCATGCCGCGCCAGCCCACCTGCTCGTTCATCCAGCGCTCCAGGAAAGGCTTGGCGGTGCTCCACAGGTCCAGGTCGGGGTCCAGTTGTCGGCCCAGGCCTTCGACATTGAGCAGTGTTTTCTGCAGCAGCACCAGTTGTGGCTGGATTTCGACGTTGAAACGCCGCGAAATCTGAAACAAACGCAACAAGACCAATCCCAGGGACAAGTCTTTCAGGGGGCGGTCGAAGTAGGGCTCGCACACCGTGCGGACCGCGGCTTCCAGCTCGTCGACGCGTGTGTTGGGTGGCACCCAGCCGCTTTCGATGTGCAATTCGGCGACGCGTTTGTAGTCGCGGCGGAAGAAGGCGATGAAGTTCTGCGACAGGTATTCCTTGTCGACCTCGGTCAGCGTGCCGATGATGCCGAAATCCAGCGCGATGTAGCGGCCGAAACTTTCAGGCGCCAGGCTGACCTGGATGTTGCCGGGGTGCATGTCGGCGTGGAAGAAACCATCGCGGAACACCTGGGTGAAGAAGATGGTGACGCCGTCGCGCGCCAGTTTCTTGATGTCGACGCCAGCGTCGCGCAGGCGCGCCATGTGGCTGATCGGCACGCCTTTCATGCGTTCCATCACCATCACGGTCGAGGTGCAGTAGTCCCAGATCATCTCCGGAACCAGCACCAGGTCGAGGTTCTTCATGTTGCGGCGCAGTTGCGCGGCATTGGCGGCCTCGCGCACCAGGTCGAGTTCGTCGTGCAGGTATTTGTCGAATTCGGCGACCACCAGGCGTGGCTTGAGGCGGCGGCCATCGACCCACAGGAATTCGACCCAGCCTGCCAGCTTGCGCATCAGGGCCAGGTCGTCGTCGATCACGCGCAGCATGCGAGGGCGCAGCACTTTCACGGCGACTTCGCGCCCATCGTGCAGCACGCCAAAGTGCACCTGCGCGATGGAGGCGCTGGCCACGGGTTCGGGGTCGAACTGCTTGAACACGGCGGCGATGGGCTTGCCCAGGGCCTTCTCGATCAGCTTGACGGATTCTTCGCCGGGGAAGGGTGGCACGCGGTCCTGCAGTTTGGCGAGTTCATCGGCCACGTCCGGCGGCAGCAGGTCGCGCCGCGTGGACAGCATCTGCCCGAACTTGACGAACACCGGCCCCAGGCGTTCCAGGGCCTGGCGCAGCCGTTCGCCACGCGGCGCATGCAGGCGCCGTCCGGTCGAGATGACACGCGACAGCAGCCGCAGGCTGGGGCGGCGCAGGCTGTCCAGCGCCAGTGCATCCAATCCGTACCGCAGGAAGATCAGGCCGATGAACAGGGCGCGCATCAGGGTTCCCTGAAGCCAGGGCGGCCGCCAGCCTGCGGACGCCAGCGCAGCACCGCCTGCCGGAGGCTTTCGCCCACGGAGCGCAGCACCTGGCTGGGCGTGTTGCCGACCCACCGCGCCAGGTCGTCCTCGATGTCCCAGCGCAGGTTTTTCATCAGCCAGGAGGCCGTTTCAGCCAGTGCAGCATCGCCATCGATGCTGACCTCGGGGCGTTCGCCTTGCAAAGCGCGGCGGGCCATGGTCCAGGGGGCGGTCAGGTGCACGGTCAGGGTCAGGCCGGCGGGGATGTCGGATGCGGCGTCGGCGGTGGCCAGCTCGAACAGGCCGGCGGGGGTCACGGTCAGGCGGACCGGCTGGGGTGCCCAGTCGGCGCTGGTGCTGCCCGGCGCGAGCCACGCCGCGAAGGGGGGCACGAAGGAGGATGTCCAGCGGATGTCGATGGTGCGGCCCACGTGCGGCGTGAGCTTGGCCATGGCCACGGGTTCGCTGGCCACCACGTGGTTGAGCAACAGTGCGAGCCGCGGCAGTGCCAGCGGGCCAATCAGAGAGAAGGGGTTGATTGCCATGAACCAATTGTAGGTGGGGCCCGACAGCTGAAACGGACGGCTACCAATTCGGGTGGTCACCGTTCCATTTGTCATGTTTTTTGAGCCACAATCGTTGGCAGACTTTATGCATGGCGCCCGACCCTGGGCCCGCTGTGGTCATGGGCTGCTCACGCTGGGCCATGACGTGGGCAGAGTTCAACGATTTCCGGGGCCTCGGGGTCAGCCCCTGGTGTACATGTTCAATAACCGCAACTACAACCGAACGTTTTTCAACGCACCTCAGTCGGTAACGTCCTTCATCGCGGCATTCCTGGAGCCGCTGATCACGGTGCTTTCGCTGCTGGGAACCATGGCTTATTACGACGAGCCAGTCCTTCGCGCGTCCATGGCCCTGTGCTTGTTGGTCTTCGCCCTGACTTTCCCGGGGCGCAACCGATTCAACGATTCCCGCCTTGAAGCGGGCGTGGACATTGCCAGCTCCTGGATCTCGATGCTGCTGATCTTGTGGCTGTGCGGGTACGCCACCAACAGCCTGATGTTCTTCGACTTCACCGTGATGCTGTCCTGGGCGGTGGTCACCCCCGTGCTTCAGTGGGTGGCGGTGCTGATCGGCAAGGCTATCCTGAAACACCGTTCATCGCAGCCCAACGCGCGCCGCCGCGCCATCGTGGTGGGGGCGGGGCCCCTGGGTGGCAAGGTGGCCCGTGCGCTGCAAAGCAACCTTGATCAGGGCACCGAGTTCGTCGGCTATTTCGACGACCGCACCGACAGCCGCGTGTTGTCCGAGGCCGTCAGCATGAGACTGGGTGGCCTGCGCGACGTGGCCAACTATGTGTACGCCCACAGCATCCACGAGGTCTACATCACCTTGCCGCTGGGCTCGCAGCCCCGCATTGTGGAATTGCTGGAAGCGGTGCAGGGCACCACGGCATCGCTGTATTTCGTGCCCGACGTGTTCGGCATCAGCATCATCCAGGGCCGCTTGCAGGACATGAACGGCGTGCCGGTGGTCGGCATTTGCGAAACCCCTTTCACCGGCACCAACGAGCTGGTCAAACGGGTCTCCGACATCATCCTGGGCAGCATCATCCTGGTCCTGATTTCGCCCATCCTGCTGACCATCGCGATCGGGGTGAAGCTGAGCTCGCCCGGCCCGGCCATCTTCCGGCAGAAGCGCAATGGCCTGGATGGCGAAGAGATCATCGTCTACAAGTTCCGGTCCATGCGCTCGCAGGACAACGGCTCGGTGGTCAAGCAGGCCACCAAGGGCGATTCGCGCATCACGCCTTTTGGCGCCTTCATCCGCCGGACCTCGCTGGATGAACTCCCTCAGTTCATCAACGTGCTCCAAGGGCGCATGAGCATCGTGGGGCCGCGCCCCCACGCCGTGGCGCACAACGAGGAATACCGGCGCCTGATCAAGGCCTACATGGTGCGCCACAAGGTGCGCCCTGGCATCACCGGCTGGGCCCAGGTCAACGGCTACCGGGGCGAAACCGAAACCATCGAAAAAATGCAGGCGCGGGTCGAATTTGACCTGGAATACCTGCGCAACTGGTCGTTGGGGCTGGATTTGCAAATCATCATCCGGACCATTCGCCTGATGATCTTTGACCGCAACGCTTATTGAAAGAGGTTGGCCGTGAACAAGACAATGAATAAACGTGCGCTGAGTTCCGTGGCCGTGGCCGCTTTGTGGGCCTGTGCTGTGCCGGCCCAGGCCGATCCGCTCGCCTTGCGCCTGAGCGAAACGGTGTCCTACGACAGCAACTATGCCCGGAATGCCACCGATCAGGCCGAAGTGATTTCAAGCACGGGCGTTGGCCTGACTTTCAACAAGTTGTATGGCCGTCAAAACTACTTTGCCTCTGGCAAATTCGACGTCAACAAGCACAAGAATTTCAAGGAACAGGACAACAACAGTTACGACGTGGATGGCCGATTTGTGTCGGAAATCGCGTCGAATTGGGCCTTGTCCGTGAATGGTTCCAGCAGCAGGCGCCTCAATTCGGTTGAAAACAACCCATTGAACCAACGCCTTTCCAAAAATGAGCTCAGCCAGCACGATGCGGGTTTGAACCTGCAATATGGGGTGGCGGGCCGTTGGTCATTGCTGGGCTCCTTGGGGGCGTCGCGCACGTCTTATTCCCTGGATTCCTTCGATTACCAGAATCGAGATCAAAGCTCCGGCGGTTTGCGCTTGGTGTACAACACCAGCGACCTGCTGAGTTTCGGCTTTGGGGTGTCCGCTGCGAACAACGAGTATCCCAATCAGATCGTGGCTGGTGTTCCGGAAGAGGTCAAACAGCGCAGCATCGACTTCTCGACCAATTACCAGGCCACCGGCTCCAGCCGATTGAACGGGATCCTGAGTTACGCCAAGAATAAATACAAATCAGACGCGGCTGCGAACTTCAAGGGTTTCACGGGGCGCTTGAACTGGGATTACAAACCAGGCGGCGCGACCACCTATAACCTGGGACTCTCGCGGTCCACGAACAACGATGGCAGTGGAACCGGACTGCGCAACAATGTCTATTACCAAGACATTGTGGAAACAGGGCCAGGCACCGCCGAACTCGTGAAGCGCTACATCGATACGTCATACCAAACAGTAACAACCTCCCTGGATGGCAAGGTTCGCTGGGCGCCGACCGCCAAGCTGGGATTCAACGCCAATGTGGGTTGGGATTTGTACAAGGTCAAGAAGTCATACTCGGTAGCAAGTACTTTGAGCGGTGAAACCTCCAGCCGCTATCGGGTGTTTGGCTTGTCGGCCGACTACCAATACTCTCGCGCCATTGCCATGGGCTGCAGTGTTCAGCAGTACAAGCAGGGTGCCGAAAGCAACCCTGGGGTCAGCAATGGCGTCCCTCGCGTCGCCTTCGATGGCCAGACGGTGAGCTGCAACGCCAGCTTCACCATCGACTGAGGCCCGACCCCATGCCCTGCATCCTCCTGACCGGCGCCACGGGCTACATCGCCTCCCACACTTGGCTCGCCTTGCAGCAAGCCGGATTTGACGTGGTCGGGGTCGACAATTTCGTCAACAGTTCGCCCAAAGTGCTGGCCCGCCTGGAGCACCTGGGCGGCATCAAGCCCCGTTTCGTCGAAGGCGACGTTCGTGACCCGGTGGTGCTGGACCGTTGCTTCGCCCTGGGGCAGGCCGAGTTCGGCGGCATCTCCGCCGTGGTGCATTTCGCGGCCTTGAAGGCCGTGGGTGAATCGGTCGAAAAGCCCCTGGACTATTTCGAGAACAACCTGGGCGGTCTGCTGTCCGTGACCCAGGCCATGAACCGCCATGGTGTGTTCAAGCTGGTGTTCAGCTCGTCGGCCACCGTGTACGGCAAGCCCGATCAGTTGCCCATCACCGAAGATGCTGCCCTGCGCGTGACCAATCCATATGGTCAAACCAAGCTGATGGGCGAGGAAATCCTGCGCGAGCTGGAGCGTTGCAATGGCCAGTGGCACATCGCCTACCTGCGCTATTTCAACCCCGTGGGCGCGCACGAAAGCGGCCAGATCGGCGAAGACCCGCGCGGCATTCCCAACAACCTGATGCCCTATGTGGCCCAGGTGGCGGCCGGCAAGCGCGAGCACCTGAATGTGTTCGGCAATGACTACGACACGCCCGATGGCACCGGGGTGCGCGACTACATCCACGTGTGCGATCTGGCGGAGGGCCACGTGGCGGCCTTGCGTTACCTGGCCGATCAGAATCGTTCCCTGACAGTCAACCTGGGCACCGGGCAGGGCTACAGCGTCATCGAATTGGCGCAGGCTTATGGCAAGGCGGCCGGGCGCGAGATCCCGCTGGTTTTTGCCCCTCGTCGCCCGGGTGACATCGATGCCTGTTACGCTGACCCCGCTCACGCTTTCAAGACCATGGGCTGGAAGGCCCGCCGAGGTCTGGACGACATGTGTGCCGACTCCTGGCGCTGGCAATTCAACAATCCCCAAGGATTCGCGGGATGAGTCCGGCCTGAATTTTGCTGAATGAATCGTATGAAACTCAATTTGCTTCCCGTGATCATGGCCGGTGGATCGGGCACCCGCCTTTGGCCGCTTTCCCGCGCGCTGTACCCCAAGCAGTTCCTGGTGCTGCAAGGCAACCAGAGCTTGTTCCAGCAAGCCCACTTGCGCTTGCAATCGCTGGGCGCCGAGGACATCGACGTCGCCAAGCCTTGCGTGGTCGGCAACGAAGAGCACCGTTTCCTGGTGCTGGACCAGTTGCGTGAACTCAAGGGCGAGCCTTCTTCCCTGCTGCTCGAGCCCGTGGGCCGCAACACCGCACCGGCCGTGGCCTTGGCCGCCTTGCAGGCCGTGGCCGAGGGCGATGACCCCATCCTGGTGGTGACCCCCGCCGACCAGACCGTGACCGACGAGGTTGCGTACACCCAGGCCCTGCAGACCGCCGTTCGCGCGGCGGCCAAGGGTGACATCGTGATCCTGGGCATCACGCCCGACCGCCCTGAAACCGGGTTTGGCTACATCCGCACGGGCGATGCCCAAGCCGATGGCGCCCGGAGCGTGGCGGCTTTCGTCGAAAAACCCAATCTGGAAACTGCCAAGGGCTACCTGGCCGAAGGCGGCTACTTCTGGAACAGCGGCATGTTCGTGATGCGCGCTTCGCGCTGGCTGGCCGCCCTGGAGCATTTCCGTCCTGACATCCTCGAGGCCACGCGCAAGTCGTTCGAGGTGCGCACCACCGACGCCACTTTCGTGCGCCCGGGCAAGGCCGAGTTCGCCACCGTGCCGTCGGAGTCGGTGGACTACGCCGTCATGGAGCAATGCCCTGGCAAGCCCGCCAGCGGATTCGTGGTCCGCATGGTGCCGCTGGACGCCGGCTGGTCCGACCTGGGCGCTTGGGACGCCGTCTGGCAGGTCAGTGAGCAAGACGCACAAGGCAATGCCAGCCAGGGTGATGCCATGTTCCACAACAGCCGCAACACCTTGGTTCACGCCACCAGCCGCCTGGTGGCGACGGTGGGCCTGGACAATGTGGTCGTGGTCGAAACGCCCGATGCCGTGCTGGTGGCCGACCGCGCCTGCAGCCAGGAGGTCAAGCAGATCGTCAATGCCCTGGCCCTGCAAGAGCGCAGCGAAGGCACCTTGCACCGCCGCGTGCACCGGCCCTGGGGTTGGTACGACTCGATCGACTTCGGGCCACGTTTCCAGGTCAAGCGCATCATGGTCAAGCCCAAGGCCAGCCTGAGCCTGCAGATGCACCACCACCGCGCCGAGCACTGGATCGTGGTCAGCGGCACGGCCGAGGTCACCAACGGCGACAAGGTCCTGATGCTGTCGGAGAACCAGTCGACCTACATTCCCCTGGGCACCGTGCACCGCTTGGTCAATCCCGGCACGATTCCTCTGGAGATCATCGAGGTGCAGTCCGGCAGCTATCTGGGCGAAGACGACATCGTGCGCTTCCAGGACAACTACGGGCGTTCCGCCTGACCGCGTCGCGGCAAGGTCCGCGAGCGTCCAAAAAGCAAAAGGGGCCCTTCGACAGGCCCCTTTTGCTTTTTGGGGAGTCAGCGCGGGTTCAAACCCAGCACGGTCAGCAGGTCGAGCGGGCGCTGGGCGATGACGTCGGCGCCCCAATCCTGGATGTCCTGGCCATGGCCGATGTAGCCCCAGGCGGCGGCGGCGCTGCGTGTGCCGGCCGCTTGGGCGGCCTGGATGTCGCGCAGGTCGTCGCCCACGTAAAGGGTGGCGGCCGGGTCGGATTTGAGCTGTTCGCAGGCCGTGAGCAAGGGCAATGGGTGAGGCTTGGCGTGGGCCGTGCTGTCACCGCTGATGGTGCTCATGCTGCGTTGGTCGAGTCCCAGGCCCTGCATCACCGGGATGGTGAAGCGGTGCGGCTTGTTGGTGACCACGCCCCATTTCAGCCCGGCTTGCTCAAGCTGGTCCAGCAACTCGGCCACGCCGTCGAACAAGGCGGTGGTGTCGCTCAGGCAGTGTGTGTAGGCGTCCAGGAACGCCAGGCGCAGCGTTTCGTATTCGGCGTGACCCGGGTGGATGTCGAGGCCCACGGCGATGAGGCCCCTGGCCCCGGCCGAGGCGTGTGGGCGCAGCAGGTCCAGGGGCATGGGGGCCAGGCCGCGCTGCACCCGAAGGCGGTTGAGTGCGCCACCGAGGTCGCCAGCGGTGTCGGCCAGCGTGCCGTCCAGGTCGAAGAGCACGGCCTGGGGCTGCAGGGGCCAGTTCAAGGCCATGGCGTGGACGCTCATGCGCTGGCCGGCTTGCGGCAGGCGATCATGTAGTTGACGCTGGTGTCGCCCGACAGCCAGTAGCGGCGCGTGATCGGGTTGTATTCGAGTCCCTTCATCTGCGTGGTCGACAGGTCGGCCTCGCGGGCCCAACGCGTCAGCTCGGCCGGGCGGATGAAGCGCGCGAACTCGTGCGTGCCCTTGGGCAGCAGCTTGAGCAGGTATTCGGCGCCGACGATGGCGAACAGAAAAGCCTTGGGGTTGCGGTTGAGGGTGGAGAAGAAAATCCAGCCGCCGGGCTTGGCCATCTGCGCACAGGCGCGCACGATGGACGATGGGTCGGGCACGTGTTCCAGCATTTCCATGCAGGTGACCACGTCGAACTGGCCGGGCTGTTCGGCGGCCAGGTCTTCGGCGGCGATGCTGCGGTAGTCCAGGTTGGCCACGCCGCTTTCCATGGCGTGCAGCTGGGCGACCTTCAGGGGCCGGTCGGCCAGGTCGATGCCCAGCACATGGGCGCCGCGTCGTGCCATCGATTCGGCCAGGATGCCGCCACCGCAACCTACATCGACCACGCGCTTGCCGGCGATGTTGGCTTGCTGGTCGATCCAGTCCAGGCGCAGGGGGTTGATCTGGTGCAGGGGGCGGAACTCGCTTTCAGGGTCCCACCAGCGGTGGGCCAGGTCGCTGAATTTGGCCAGTTCTTGGGGGTCGGCGTTCGTCGTCATGGGCGTCATCCTACCGCGTGGCGCGGCGGGCAAAATGGGGCTTTTGCGAAAGGGCCGCGATGTTGACGGTTTATGGGATCCCCAATTGCGACACGGTCAAGAAGGCACGCACCTGGCTGGCCGCGCAAGGCCTTGATGTCCAGTTCCACGACTACAAGAAACAGGGGGTGCCGGCCGACCGGCTGGACGCCTGGATCAAGGCGGTGGGCTGGGAGGTGCTGGTCAACCGGCAAGGCACGACCTGGCGCAAGCTGGACGATGCGACCAAGGCCGGCGTGACCGACGCGGCCAGCGCCAAGGCCCTGATGCTGGCCCATGCCAGTGTCATCAAGCGCCCGGTGATCGAGCAGGATGGCCAGGTGAAGGTGGTGGGCTTCGACGAGAAAAAGGCCGCTGTCCTGCTGGAACAGCGGCCTTGAGCTTCTGACCCAGGCCGTCAGGCGGCCAGCAACTGCCTCAGCACAAAGGGCAGGATGCCGCCATGCTGGTAGTAGTCCACCTCGATCGGGGTGTCGATGCGCAGGGTGACGACCACCTCCTGCACGCTGCCATCCAGACGGTGGATGACAAGCTTGGCGTCGGCCTGGGGCTTGATCTCGTCTCCCAGTTGCACGTCGATGGTCTCGTTGCCCTTGAGGCCCAAGGTTTCCCAGGTGTCGGTGCCCTTGAACTGCAGGGGCAGCACGCCCATGCCCACCAGGTTGGAGCGGTGGATGCGCTCGAAACTGCGCGCCACCACGGCCTTGATGCCCAGCAACTGCGTGCCCTTGGCTGCCCAGTCGCGGCTGGAGCCCGTGCCGTACTCTTCGCCGGCCAGGATGATGGTGGGCACCTTGGCCGCCTGGTACTTCATGGCCGCGTCGTAGATGGGCAGCTTGGCGCCCTGGTCCTCGTCGTCCAACTGGTACAGGGTGTAGCCGCCTTCTTCGCGCGAGCCGTCGGCCTTGGGGGGCAGCATGAGGTTCTTGATGCGCACGTTCGCGAAAGTGCCGCGCATCATCACCTCGTGGTTGCCGCGCCGCGAGCCATAGCTGTTGAAGTCGGCCTTCTGCACGCCGTGCGCCAGCAGGTACTGGCCGGCCGGCGTGGTTTCCTTGAAGGAGCCGGCGGGCGAGATGTGGTCGGTGGTGATCGAATCACCGAACAGGGCCATGATGCGGGCGCCGCTCACGCCGGGGGCCGAGAAAACCGGCTCTTGCGTGAAGTCCTTGAAGAAGGGGGGCTCGGCGATGTAGGTGCTGTGCGGCCAAGAGTACACATTGCCCTTCACGCCCTTGATGTTGTTCCAGAGCTTGCCGGGGTCGCTCGACACCTTGTCGTAGTTCTCGCGGTAGGCCTTGCCGTTCAGCGCGTATTTGAGCAGCTTGTAGATCTCGTCGCTGCTGGGCCAGATGTCGCCCAGGTAAATGTCCTTGCCGCCCTTGCCCTGGCCCACCGGCTCGGTCATCAGGTCCTTGGTGACGTTGCCTGCGATGGCATAGGCCACGACCAGCGGCGGCGAGGCCAGGAAGTTGGCCTTGAGGTTGGGATGGATGCGGGCTTCGAAATTGCGGTTGCCCGACAGCACGGCGGCGCACACCAGGTCGTTCTTCGTGATGACCTCGTTGATCTCTGGGGTGAGGTCGCCAGCGTTGCCGATGCAGGTGGTGCAGCCGTAGGCCGCCAGGTTGAAGCCCAGCTTTTCCAGGTACGGCAGCAGACCGGCCTTCTCCAGGTACTCGGTGACGATGCGCGAACCGGGCGCGAGCGATGTCTTGACATGAGGTTTGACCTTCAAGCCCGCCTCGACCGCCTTCTTGGCCAGCAGGCCGGCCGCCAGCAGCACGCTGGGGTTCGAGGTGTTGGTGCAGGAGGTGATGGCCGCGATCAGCACGTCGCCATTGCCAATGCTGACGGCGTCGACGTTCTGGATGGGCTTGCCCTGGGCCGATTCGAGCGTGGGCCGGTTGCCCACCATTTCCATGACTTGGCGAGGTGCGCCAGCGGGCGTGGGCGTGGCTTGCGGCGCCGGTTCGCCGCCACCCAGGGTGTAGCGCTCGTTCAGCTTGTCGGCCGGCTGGTTGAAGCCGTTCTCGGCGGGGGGCTTGCTGTAAAGACTGGTGAACTGGCTTTTCACGTTGCCCAGTTCGATGCGGTCTTGCGGGCGCTTGGGGCCGGACAGCGAGGGCGTGACCGCGCCCAGGTCGAGTTTGACGACGCTGGAATAGTCGATCTCGCCCGCCTGGGGCACGCCAAAAAGCTTCTGCGCCTTGAAGTAGGCCTCGAAGGCCTCGATCTCGGCCTTGGTGCGGCCGGTGCCCTTGAAGTAGTCGATGGTCTTGTCATCGACCGGGAAGAAGCCCATGGTGGCGCCGTACTCGGGCGCCATGTTGGCGATGGTGGCCCGGTCGGGCAGGGCCAGCGTGGCGGTGCCGGCGCCAAAGAATTCGACGAACTTGCCCACGACCTTTTCCTTGCGCAGGATCTCGGTCACGGTCAGCACCAGGTCGGTGGCGGTCACGCCTTCGCGCAATTGGCCCGTCAGCTCGAAGCCCACCACATCGGGCGTCAGGAAGTACACCGGCTGGCCCAGCATGCCCGCCTCGGCCTCGATGCCGCCCACGCCCCAGCCCACCACGCCGATGCCGTTGATCATGGTGGTGTGGCTGTCGGTGCCGACCAGGGTGTCAGGGTAGGCCACGCCATCCTTGGTCTGGTGCACGCCGCGCGCCAGGTACTCCAGGTTGACCTGGTGGACGATGCCGAAGCCGGGTGGCACGACGCCAAAGGTGTCGAAGGCTTGCATGCCCCATTTCATGAATTGGTAGCGCTCCTGGTTGCGCTGGAACTCCAGCTTCATGTTCAGGTCGAGGGATTTCTTGTCGCCATAGTGGTCGATCATCACGGAGTGGTCGACCACCAGGTCCACGGGCACCAGGGGCTCGATGGACTTGGGCGGCTTGCCCAGGCTGGCCGCCACATTGCGCATCGCGGCCAGGTCGGCCAGCAGGGGCACGCCGGTAAAGTCTTGCAGCACCACCCGGGCGACCACGAAGGGGATTTCATCGGTGCGCGGGGTGACGGGTTGCCAGTTGGCGAGCTCGGCCACGTGTTCCGCGGTGACTTTCTTGCCATCGCAATTGCGCAGCACGGATTCCAGCACGATGCGGATCGACACCGGCAGGCGCGAGATGCTTGGGTATTGCTTGCTCAGTTCGGGCAGTGAAAAAAACTGCAGCGACTTGCCCGAGGCGGTCTTGAAAGTTTTGAGCGTTTTGACAAACGCATGCTTGGGAACCTTGGCCATGGGGGACTCTCCGTGCAAAACAGACGCGATGCGAAAATACCATTGTGGCAGGGCCTGCCAAGTTCTGCGCTAGGCTTGGCGCCATGGGGTTTTGTGATGTCTGGGTATGTGGGAATGAGGTGTTGCGTTCATGATGAGTGAACCGCGAGAAGCGGCGCCGGCCTTGCATCAACTGGTCGACTACGCACCCCCGCCGCACAGGGGGCTGGACATCGTCCATGCCGACGACTCTTTCCTGATCGTCAACAAGCCCAGCGGCTTGCTGAGCGTGCCGGGGCGGGGTGAGCGGTTTCATGACAGCATGGTGTCGAGGGTGATGCTTGAATTTCCACAGGCCTTGACCGTGCACCGGCTGGACATGCAAACCTCGGGCCTGCTCGTGCTGGCCCTGGGGCCACTCGCGCACCGCGAACTGAGCGAGCTGTTCCAGGCCCGGCAGGTGCACAAGCGCTACGTGGCGCAGGTGGACGGCCTGATGAGCGCGGACCAAGGCGAGGTGGCGCTGCCCTTGATCACCGACTGGCCGAACCGGCCCCGGCAGAAGGTCGACGAGGTGGGTGGCAAGCCGGCCTTCACGCGCTGGCAGGTGTTGGCGCGCGATGCCTTGCAAAGCCACACGCGGGTGGCGCTGGAGCCCGTCACGGGCCGTTCGCACCAATTGCGGGTGCACATGATGTCCATCGGGCATGCCATCCTGGGCGATCCCTTGTACGCCAGCGCCGAAGTGCGGGCCCAGGCTGGCCGCCTGCTGCTCCACGCCGCTGAATTGAAATTGCCGCACCCGAGAACCGGTGAATGGGTGCACGTCACCAGCCCGACTCCCTTCTGACATCGATTGGACCCATCCCTTGAAGACCCTGAGCATCGACCTGGACGACCTCATCATGGCCTTGTCCACGCGCTACGAGCTGGACGACCCCAGCCACTACCTGGACCTGGAGCAGGGCGAGGTCATCTACGCGGGCGAAGGGCTTGAGGGCCTGCCTGCCGACTTGGCGACGAATCCGCAACGCTACGCCTGGATCGAGGCCGTCGAGGCCGAACCGGCCTTGCACATCATGGAGGCTTTCATCGCGCAGCTGGCCGACGAGGGTGATCGTGCGTCGTTGACGGCGGCCTTCGAGGACAACGAGCCTTTCGAGGCCTTCACCGAGGCCCTGGCC
Organism: Aquabacterium sp.; assembly: GCF_050725395.1. GTDB lineage: Bacteria > Pseudomonadota > Gammaproteobacteria > Burkholderiales > Burkholderiaceae_C > Aquabacterium. The sequence continues at coordinate 23,867 of NZ_JBOHHL010000024.1, forward strand.
GACCTGTCGCACCTGCGTGGAACCTGGTTCTCGTTCCAGCTGGCGGCGTACACCGAACTGGCGCGGCAATGGTGCCAGGACCACGGCATCGAACCTCAATGGCGGTGAGCATGAGCGACGGCACCTTTTTCTGGCATGACTATGAAACCTTCGGACGCGTGCCTCGCCGAGACCGGCCCGCGCAGTTTGCCGGCATCCGCACCGATGCACAGCTGAACGAAATCGCGCAGCCACTCATGCTGTACTGCCAGCCCGCACCCGACTACCTGCCCGACCCCGAGTCGTGCCTGCTGACTGGCATCCTGCCGCAAACTTGCCTGGCGCAAGGCGTGCCCGAGCACGAGTTCGCCCAGGCCATCGAGCGCGAGCTGGCCTGGCCCGGCACCATCGGCGTGGGCTACAACACCATCCGCTTCGACGACGAGGTGACGCGCCACCTGTTCTGGCGCAACCTGATGGACCCCTACGCCCGCGAATGGCAGAACGAATGTGGCCGTTGGGATTTGCTGGACGTGGTGCGCTGCACCTGGGCCTTGCGCCCCGAAGGCATCGAATGGCCCAAGCACGACGATGGCCGCCCATCGTTCAAACTGGAGCACCTCACCAAAGCCAACGGCCTGGCGCACGAGGCCGCGCACGATGCCTTGTCGGACGTGCGCGCCACCATCGCGCTGGCCCGCCTGATCCAGCAAAAGCAACCCCGTCTGTTCGACTTCTGCCTGAAGCTGCGCAAGAAGGACGCCGTGCTGGCCGAGATCGGCGTGGGGCGCCCCTTTCTTCACATTTCCGGCCACTATGGTGTGGAGCGGGGCGGCCTGGCCATCGTGTGGCCGCTGGCACCGCATCCGTCGAACAAGAACGAACTGATCGTGTGGGACTTGAGCGAGGACCCCACCGAGTTGTTCGGCCTCAACGCCCAGGCCATCCGCCAGCGCCTGTTCAGCAAGGCCGACGAGTTGCCGGAAGGCACCAAGCGCCTGCCGATCAAGACCATCCACATCAACAAGTCGCCGGTGGTCATCGGCAACCTCAAGACCTTGACGCCCGAGGTGATCGCCCGTTGGGGGCTGGACGTGGACCAAGCCTTGCGACACGCCGAAGTGGCGGCCCGGCAGGGTGCGTCCATGGCCGGCATCTGGCCCGATGTGTTCGTGCGGCCCGCCAGGGATCAGGCGCCGGATGTGGACGAGGACCTGTACGGTGGCTTCCTGGGCAAGGACGACCGCAACGCGCTGGACCGCCTGCGGGCCTTGAGCCCTTCGGTCCTGGCCGAGCGGCGCACGGGGTTCGAAGACGAGCGCCTCGAAGAGCTGCTCTTCCGCTACCGCGCCCGCAATTTCCCGCAGACCTTGAGCAGTTCCGAGCAAGAACGCTGGCAACAGCACCGCATGGAGCGCCTGCACGATGGCGCCGGCGGCGGTCTGTCGCTCCAAGCCTTTTTCGACCGCATCGATGTGCTCAGCGAAACGGCCGACGAGCGTGGCGAGGGCATCCTGGGTGCTCTGTACGATTACGCCGAACAGATCGCGCCATGAGCTCGGACCTGAAATACCTGCTGGGCTACCCCGAGCACGTGCTGGCGCAGGTGCGCAAGGTGATCGAGCAGGGGCAACTGGGCGATGTGATCCAGCGCAAGTATGGCAACACGCACGAGGTCCGCACTGACAAGGCCCTGTACGACTACGTGCTCGATCTGAAGGCGCGCTACATGCGCAGCTCCGACCCGATCAGCAAGGTGGCCTACGACGGCAAGCTCAAGGTCATTCAGCATGCGCTGGGCACGCACACCGCGATCTCGCGCGTGCAGGGCGGCAAGCTCAAGGCCAAGCGCGAGATCCGAGTGGCCAGCCTGTTCAAGCAGGCCCCGCCCGAGTTCCTGCGCATGATCGTGGTGCACGAGTTGGCCCACCTCAAGCAGAAGGACCACGACAAGGCCTTCTACCAGTTGTGCACCCACATGGAGCCCGGCTACCACCAGCTCGAATTCGATTTGCGCCTTTACCTCACACACCTGGACCTGAGCGGCTCCTCGCCCTAGTGCAGCCCGCCGGTCTGCCATGCGGCGATGTCCTACAAACGCACGCGCCATAGGCCGATGCAGCGCGTGCGGCCCTGGGTTTTAAAGTGAAGTCCTGGAATCACCCCAGCACACGAGGACATCCCCATGAGCACTGACACCCCCACCATTGACGCCCCGACGCAAGCCGACGCCAAGGGCAAGCGGCTGGTGCTGGATGAATCCGCCATCAACGCCGCGAAGTCGGGGTTGGACAAAGGCGCGGTCACCCCTCACGATGCCCCCTGGCGTGAGGACATCATCAAGTTGCTGAACGACGCGCTGGCCACCGAACTGGTGTGCGTGCTTCGCTACAAGCGCCACCATTTCACGGCCGAAGGTCGGGCTTCCCCCCGGATCGCCGATGAATTCCTGGTGCACGCCAACGAAGAGGCCGCCCATGCCGACCGCCTGGCCACCCGCATCTCGCAACTCGGCGGGGAGCCCAACTTCTCGCCCGACAGCCTGACCCAGCGCAGCCACGCCGAATACGACGAATCGCTGGACCTGACGGCCATGATCCGCGCCAACCTCGTGGCCGAGCGCGTGGCCATCGAGACCTACAGCCAGATGATCGACCTGATCGGCGACAAGGACGCGACCACCCGCCGCCTGCTGGAAGACATCCTCAGCGACGAGCAAGAGCACGCCGACGAACTGAAGGACTGGCTGGAAGAGTGATCTCGCCGTAGCCGAGGCTTTCCTGGGGTACAAAGGCGCACCCGTGTGCGTTTTTTGTGCCCCTGATGCCTTCTTCCCCTTCCATCCTCGTCTTGGCGGCGCACCCTGATCTGCGCCATTCGCGGGTCAACCGCGTGCTGATGCAGGCCGCCCAGAGCTTCGCGAACGCCACCGTCCGCGACCTCTATGCGCTTTACCCCGACCATGTGATCGACGTGTCCACGGAACAAGCCTTGGCCGCGAAGGCCGACTTGATCGTGTGGTTGCACCCCATCCATTGGTACAGCATGCCGCCGCTGATGAAGCTGTGGCTGGACGAAGTGCTGACGCTGGGCTGGGCTTACGGCCACGGCGGCCAGGCCTTGCGTGGCAAGGACCTGTGGCTGGTGGCCACCACCGGTGGCACCGAAGAGGCCTACAGCCCGCAAGGCTACAACCGTTATTTTTTCGACGCCTTCTTGCCGCCCTACGAACAAACGGCCACCTTGTGCGGCCTGCGCTTTTTACCGCCGCTGGTCTTGCATGGTGCGCACGCCGTGTCGCGCGAGGCTTTCGAAGCGCACGTGGCGGTTTTCCGCGACCGCCTCGGCACCTACCCGATGTGGCCTGAGATGGACGAGTTGGAGGCCTGCCCGATGTGCGAAGTGCCGCTCGATGAGCGTCCGAGCGAAGGGGCCTGAGCATGGAACACGGCAACTGGCTGCTCAGCACCCTGGTCTACCTGTCCGCCGCGGTCATCGCGGTGCCTCTGGCCAAGAAGCTGGGCCTGGGGTCCATCATCGGCTACCTGGTGGCGGGCATCGCGATCGGGCCTTTTGGCCTGCAGGTGGTGTCCGACACCGAGTCCATCTTGCACTTCGCCGAATTCGGCGTGGTGCTGATGCTTTTCCTCATCGGGCTCGAACTGGAGCCGCCGCGCCTCTGGGCCTTGCGCCGGCCCATCTTCGGGTGGGGCAGTTTGCAGCTGCTGGGTTGCGCCTTGGCCGTGGCCGCGGGGGCCATGGCCTTTGGCGTGACCTGGCAGGTCGCCCTGGTGGCTGGGCTGGGCCTGGCGCTGTCTTCCACGGCCGTGGCCCTGCAGGTGATGAACGAACGCAACATGCTGCCGACATCCGGCGGGCAGGCGGGCTTCGCCATCCTCTTGTTCCAGGATGTGGCGGCCATTCCCATCCTGGCCTTGATCCCCTTGCTGGGGGCCAAGGCCGAGGCGGCGGGCAATCCTTGGCTGGAGGCCTTTCGGGCCCTGGCGGTCATCGTGGGCATCGTGGTGGTGGGGCGCCTCTTGTTGCGCCATGCCTTGCGCTGGATCGCACGCAGCCAATCGCAAGAGATCTTCACGGCCGCTTCGCTGGCGTTGGTCGTGGGCATCGCGACTTTGATGCAGGCGGTGGGCCTGTCGATGGCACTGGGGGCTTTCCTGGGCGGCGTGCTGTTGGCTGAAAGCGAGTACAAGCGCGAGCTCGAAACCGATGTGGAGCCTTTCAAGGGCCTCTTGCTGGGCTTGTTCTTCATGGCCGTGGGCATGTCCATCGACTTTGGCGCCTTGTCCCAGCACATGGGGCTGGTGGTGGCGATCCTGTTTGGATTCCTGTCGGTCAAAGGCGTGGTGCTGTGGGGTTTGGCCAAACTGGTCAAGGTGCCGGTGAGCGAACGCCCGGTGTTCACGCTGCTGTTGGCCCAGGGCGGCGAGTTCGCCTTCGTGGTGTTCCAGCAGGCGGCGGGTGCACAGGTGTTCTCGCCCGAAGTCTCGTCATGGCTGATCGGCACCGTGGCTCTGTCCATGGTGGTCACGCCGATCTTGCTGGTGGCCATCGACCGATGGTTGCTGCCGCGCTTTGCCCGATCGGCCGCGCCTTCACCCGAGGCCTCGCTGACCCAGCGGCAGGAAGTGCCCGTCATCATTGCCGGTTTCGGTCGCTATGGCCAAGTGGTCGGCCGCCTCATGTATGCCAATGGCCTGAAGGCCACGGTGCTGGACCACGATGCCGAACAGGTCGAGGCGCTTCGGCGTTTCGGCTTCCGGGTCCACTATGGCGATGCCACGCGCCTCGACCTGCTGCGCATGGCGGGCGCGGAGTCGGCCAAGGTGCTGGTGGTGGCCATCGACGATGTCGAGCAAAGCCTGAAATTGGTGGACCTGGCCAAGGCGCATTTTCCGCAACTGGCCATCGTGGCGCGGGCGCGCAATGTCCAGCATTGGTACGCCTTGCGAGACCGAGGCGTCACGCTGATCGAGCGTGAAACCCTGGATGCCGCCTTGATGAGCGGCCGCAGTGTGCTGGAACTGATGGGCTGGCACCCGCACCATGCCCGGCAGATGGCCATGCGGTTTCGCCAGCATTCCGTGAAGCAGCTCGAACAGTTCTGGCCTCATCACCAGGATCAGAAAGCCCTGGTGGCGATGGCCAAGCAAGGCCGCCAGCAACTGGAGGAACTGTTCGCCCAGGAGCGCGAGGCGCCGCAGGGCAAACGGCCTCAAGGCTGGGGCGACGAGCCTTGACTCAGGAAGCGCATCAGGCGTTGCTCGGATGAGCTGAGGCCGGGCGCCGCGCGCCGCTGCCTTTTGCCCTTGGCGGTCAAGGCGTTGATCGACTCGTCATCGGCGGCCAGCACGCCTGGGTGCACATAGGACTTGCGGCACACCGCCACAGTGTTGCGCAGGCGGCTCGCCACCTCCTTCAGGATCTGGTTCGGCGTGAGGCGGCCGCAGGTGTTGTCACCGCCTGGCTGGCACATGAGGTCAAGGGCATGTGCGGTGGCATGCCAGGTGCGGAAGTCCTTGGCCGTGAAGTCGGCGCCACAAGCTTCGCGCAGGTAGGCGTTGACGTCACCCGAACCAATGGCGTGCAGCACGCCCTGCTCGTCTTCGTACTGGAACAAGGTTTGGCCAGGCATGGACTGGCAGCGTTGCACGATGCGGCTGACACGGGGGTCTTGCAGCTTGACCTGGTGGGGCACGCCGCTCTTGCCTTTGAATCGCAGTTTCAAGGTGTGGCCCTGCACCACCACGTGTTGATTGCGCAGGGTGGTCAGGCCAAATGAACCGTTGGTGCGTGCGTATTCCTCGTTGCCCACGCGGATCAGGGTGGTGTCCAGCAGCCGCACCACGGCCGCAAGCACCGAGGCCCTGCGCGGCTTGTCGCCCACGCGCAAGGCCAGGTCCCGCGCCACCTGCTCGCGGATGCGGGGCAAGGCGGCGCCAAACTCGGCCATGCGTTCGAACTTGTCGGTGTCCCGCGCCACGCGCCACTCGGGGTGGTACCGGTACTGCTTGCGGCCGCGCGCATCCCGGCCTGTGGCCTGGAGGTGGCCCTCGGGCAAGGGGCAAATCCAGACATCAACGTAAGCGGGCGGAATGGCCAGGCGCCGGATGCGGTCCAGCGCCTGCTGGTCTTTCAACCAGCGGCCGTCGGGGTGACGGTAGCCGAAATGGCGTCCACGGCGCACCCGGCGAATGCCGGGCATGTCGCAGCTGACGTAGACCAGACCCGAAGGCACGCACTCGGGAGACTTGTCCATGGGCTCAAGTCCCGCCGCTGCCCTTCACGCTGGATGGCAGGTTCTGCGCTGCACTGAGGTGGGCTCGCAAGGTGGGCAAGGTGGCCGACGCGAACTCGCGGACCTCGGTGTCCTTGGCTTCGCGGCTTGCCTTCTCGAACAGCCCGATGTCCGTCTTGTGGTCATGCAGCCCCACCGTCTGGACGAACTGGCGATCGAACTCCGGACCAGTGAGTTTGGTCAGGCGGTCGATGACCTGCTGCTTCTCAGGCGGCAATGTGGTGGGCAGCACCACATTGCGCCGTTGTGCCAGCAACTGCAACTTCTGATTGGCCATGGTGTGGTCGCTCACCAGCATCGCGGCATAGGATTTCACCGACGAGTCCGAGGCCTGCGCCGTGGCCAACTGCGCCAAGGCCAACTCATACTGGCCACCACTCGCGGCATCGGTCAGGAACTTCTTCTCGGCCGAGTTCAACGCGGTGCTGGCCGCCGTGGGCGATGGGGTGGTGGGCATGCCAGCGCCCGTGGGCGATTGGCCCATGGTCTCGTTCGGATCGCGCAGCAAGCTGCTGTCTCCGGTCGGGTTGCTGCTGCGTGATGCCGAGGCCGCCGAGTCGTTGGCGGCCACCATCGAGCTGTCCTGCAAAGGCGTGTCCGTGGAATTCGCCGTCGCGGTCTGCGACACGTCGTCACGCCGGTCACAAGCGCTCAGCGCGAAGGTGGCCGATACCGCGATCCCGACCAATCCCATGATGTGCTTTTTGGTGTTCATGGCTTCTCCTCAGTTGCTGGTAAAGCCTGCAGAAGGGTCTACAGGGTGGCCTTGTGCTGGTCGCGCAGGCGCTTGACCTGGTCATGGTTGCGCTGAACGCCGGCGAACTGCCGCTCGATGACGGCCCGCAAGGCGGGGGGCAAGGCCTCTTCTTTCAGGGCCTTGCGGTAGCGGGCCAGGGCGGCGTCTTCGCCACGTTCGCACTCTTCCAGCACGGCGGCGTCGCTGTAGCCCGTCAACGAGCCACGCACGGCCACCCAGCCACGGTGCAACTTGCCCGCCACGCTGCCGTCGTGTTCGGGTTTGCCACCGTACTGAAGCACAAATGGCTGCAGTTCAGCGGCCGCGCGCTGGCATTCGATGGCACGCTGGATGAACAGGCTCTTCAGCTCACTGGTGCTGACGTGCTTGGCGCAAGCATTGAAGCCGTACTCGCCGTCCTTGGAGGTTTCGATCAAGTCGTTCAATGTCTCGATGATGTCATTGTTGGTCGTCATGATGGGTCCTTTGGTTTGAGGCGTTTTCAACGCCGGTGTGAAGCCAGAATCGGCCGCATTTCCCGCGATCAGGCAGGGCGGTCGAGACCTACCATGGGCAGGCAAGCAGCGTGCCGCCTGCATATCGCAAAGAAGGCTCGCCAAGCGGCACGCCGGTTGCTCATGACAGTTCGTGATCCACCTGCGCGTCGCGCAACCACTGGCAAGGAGCGACGGATGAACACCCTTCAACGATCTGGCAAACCGAAAGCGAAAGCATGGTTGCTGGCCACGTTGTGCGTTTGTTCACAGATCAGCCACGCGGCCGACGTCGACAACGTTCCGCCCGTGAGCGATGGTCCCTTCGTGAGCAACGTGGCGGGCACGGCTTCGGGCAATGTCATCGAGCAATCCGCCGACGACAGCGTGGTTGATTCATGGAAACCCCGTGTCAACAAGCACCACGTGGGTTTGTCGATTGGCAAAGCGCGTTTCAACATGCCTTGCATTGAAGGCATGGTTTGCCGCAGAAATGGTCGCGCCATCACCTTGCACGCCGGTGGCGACTTCAGCAAGCGCCTCGGTTTCGAATTGGCCTACATGCGCATGAGCAACTTGGCCCACCAGGGCAATGCCATCCGCGTCAGGGGCGTGAATTTGAACCTGCTGGGTGAATTGCCGCTGGCATCACGCCTGACTTTGTCCGGCAGGCTGGGGACCAACTATGCGTGGACCCGGATGGACATCGCAGGCAAGGCCCACGGCTTCGGCTTGTCCTACGGTGTGGGCCTGAACTGGGACATTTCCGATCGCTGGTCCGCCGCGACCGACTTGAACCGGCACGACTTCAAGTTCGTCACGGGCCGCGACAGCGTCGACACCGCCACGCTGAGCCTGCGCTACCGATACTGACGATGGACACGGTGGCTTGGCCTGATCGATTCTGGGGCCTGCTGCCGCGCGTGTTGCGGCAACCCTTGCAGATCTTGTTCAAGGCCGTGAGCCGCTGGTCCGAAGACCGAGGCCCCCAGTTGGGTGCGGCGATCGCCTTCTACACGATGTTCGCGGTGGCACCCTTGTTGGTGGTGGCCATCGCGATCGCGGGCGCGGTGTTTGGCGAGGACGCCGCGCGTGGCCAGATCGTTGGCGAGATCGAAGGCCTGGTGGGGCAGGCCGCTGCCAAAAGCATCGAAGCCATGATCGAATCGGCCTGGCGTCATCCCAATGGCTTGTGGGCCAGCCTGCTGGGCGTGGTCACCTTGTTGGTGGGTGCGACGGGCGTGTTCGCGGAACTGCGGCGCGCGCTCAATGCCATTGCCCATGTGGTGCCGGGTCCGTCGTCCGCGCTGTCGACCTTTGTGCGGGCCCGCTTGATCGGTTTCGCACTGGTGCTGGGTTTTGGCTTCCTGGCGATTGTTTCCTTGCTGCTCAGTGCCGTGTTGGCGGCCCTGGGGTCCTACCTTGCGGTTCGTTATCCGACCCTGTCCGAACTGATGGGCCTGGTGGACGTGCTGGTGTCCACCAGCGTGCTGGTGATGGCGTTCGCCGCCTTGTTGCGCTGGCTGCCAGAGCACAGGCCCAGCCGGCTGGCGGTGTGGGTGGGGGCGGTGAGCAGCGCGGTGATGTTCTCGGTGGGCAAGCATTTGATCGGCTTGTACCTGGTGCACGCCAGTGTGGCGTCCAGCTATGGGGCCGCAGGCTCCTTCGTCGTGGTCATGCTGTGGGTGTACTACTCCGCGCAAATTTTGTTGCTGGGCGGGGCCCTGGGCGCCGTGGTGGACGAAGAATATTCGCCCGCCGCCGTGGCGGCACGGGGATTGCCCGTTTGAAAGCATGAAAACCTCTCCCCCAAAAACGCCCCCCCAAGGCGATACCCTTCCTCGCGTCAAGGGCAAACCGTCGCCGCGTTTGCCGCACGAACACGATGAATCGGCGGACAGCCAACACGTGGAAGAGCCCCGGCCTGAGATGAAGCAGGCGCAGGCCGACATTGAACGGGGCTTGGTGGACACGGACCGTTCACCAGTGACAGACGAGGTCTATCACCGCACGCTCAGGTCGGATCAACCGGCAGGCGGCCAAGCCAAGCCCAAGCGTTAGAGCAAAAATCTTGCCCATCGGCAGTTGTTGCGGTAAATCGCGCCGAGCTCTTGAAAATTGCACGCCGGCACGCGCATGGTTTTGGCGCTTTTCTCCTGGGAAAGCAGGCAGAAAAGTGGCTTGAAAAATCCCGGCACGGGTGTTGCAAAGAGAGTCACTTCCCATGACTTTTTCAGAGAGACGCCCATGAACTCACCGGCCATTCGCCAGGAACACCGGCAGCATCAAACTCTGACACCCCGCTTGCAGCAGGCGGTGCGCCTTTTGCAATTGTCATCGCTGGATTTCGCGCAGGAAGTGCGTGACGCGATGGGCAAAAATCCCTTCCTGGAGCCCGAGGATTCGGCCGGTGCCGATGCGGCCGAGATCCCCGACACCCCGCCCGTGGCGGAGCCCGTGGCCGCCGCCGCGTCTGAGGCCCTGGACGCCGAAACCCCCTCGGCCATGAGCGATGCCGAACCCTCCTGGGAGCGCGACAGCTGGCAGTCCGCCACCGGCACCCGCAACGGCTCGGGCGGTGATTCCGACACGAGCATGATCGACATGGTGGCCGACGATCCAGGCCTGCGCGCTTACCTGCGCGGCCAGATGAACGCGTGGCCTTTGAGCGACCGCGAACGCGTGCTGGTGACGACCATCATCGAGTCCCTGGACGACGACGGCTACCTGCGCACGCCGCTCATGGAGTTGGCCGCCTTGGCGGAGTTGTCGCCCACGGTGACCGAGGCGGAGATGGAAGCGGCCCTGGCGCAGGTTCAAACCCTCGACCCGATGGGCGTGGGGGCCCGCAGTGTGTCCGAGTGCCTGTTGCTGCAGGTGCCATCCATCGAAGACGAGCAGATCCGCGACTTGGCCCGCATCATCGTCACGCATTACCTGAGCCGCCTGGCTCAGCGCGACGTGGCCGGCCTGGCCAAGACCTTGAGTTGCAAGCCCGCAGACATCGACGCCGCTTGCGAGCGCATTCGCCACCTGGACCCGCGTCCGGGTTGGCGTTTCGGCGCGGCCTCGGAAACCCAGTTTGTGACCCCCGATGTGATCGTCAAGCAGATCCGTGGCGAGTGGGTCGCCTCTCTGAATCCGGCGGTGGTGCCGCGGGTGCGCATCAACCAGATGTACGCCGAGCTGTTCCAGAAACACCGCGATTCCAACCACGCTGAACTGGCCGCGAATCTGCAGGAAGCGCGCTGGACGGTTCGCAATGTCGAGCAGCGCTTTTCGACCATCCTGACGGTGTCGCAGGCCATCCTGAAGCGGCAGCACCACTTCCTGGAATTTGGCCCCTTGGCGATGAAGCCGCTCGGCTTGCGCGAGATCGCCGAGGAAGTGGGCCTGCACGAATCCACCGTTTGCCGCGTGACCAACAACAAGTTCATGGCCACGCCCGTGGGTGTGTTCGAGTTGAAGTACTTTTTCTCGCGCGCCATGCCCACGGCCAGTGGTGGTGAATGCTCGGCCACCGCCATCCGCGGGGTCATCAAGGACATGATCGACGCCGAGAACCTGGTGAACCCCTTGTCCGATGCCGAGATCGCTCGGCAACTGGCCAGGCAGGGCTTGCAGGTGGCGCGTCGCACGGTCACCAAGTACCGTCAACTGCTGAAGGTGCCGCCGGTGGACCGCCGGCGCAAGCACGCTGCCTGATGATGGCTTGATCAGTCGGGCAGGTCGTCCAGGGACTTCGGTTCCTGGAGTTGCTGGCCGCTGTGGCTGGCCCTGAACCTGCCAGACATCTCATAGGCGGCCTTGCGCACGCGCATGATCGATCCCAAGGGGCGGTGTGCGGCCAGGCCATGCCAAGGGCTGAATGAGTAGCGGCTGTCGATCACGGCGGCCCGGGCCTCGCTCCAGGCGTGCTGCGGCGGCACGGTGATGCGGGCCACGGGCAGGTAGGGGCTGAGGTCTTCCGACCACACCGCCGAAGCGTCCTCGATGGGCATGGTGTTGATGTCCGTGCAAAGTTGAATGCGCACTTCCCATTCCGCGCTGTGGCTGCCAAAAAAGTCCACCACCGCATCACGCAGGCCGTTGGGTTTGTCGCGCAGGTCAAGCTGAGCGTTCTTCAGCAGCAGCATGCCGGGAGAAATCGGCACGATCGAGAGCTTCGCCATGTAAGGGCCGTGCAGCATGGGCACCTGTGTGTAGAAGGTCTCGCCCAGGATGTGGGTCTCTGGATGCCCGCCCATGCTTTTCAAGGTGGTGCTTTCCGCCCCCACTTTTTCGATGACCTTCTCGGCGCCACGCGCCATGGCCGAAAACATTTTCTTGAGTCCGGGGGCCTTGTCGGTGGTGCTGGCCAGCAGTTTCAGGCTGCTCAGAAAGCTTTTGGCCGTGGCGGTCGCGAACGTGGGGCCGTTGACCAGCACGAAATCCTGCGTCACATCGCCTTCGGATCCCGGCAAGCGTGCCCCTTCGACGCCGACGACCTTGATGGCCATGCCCCGCGGGGTCGACACGCTGTCGTCCAGCAGGTCGCCAGGAATGGTCGACAGGCGCATCACGATGGGGAAGGCCATGGGCGTGGTGAACAGCCCCTGCGCCAGTGCGGGGGGCAAGCCCGTCAGCACCCGCAGTTCGCCGCGCAAGAGGCCATGTCCCTTGGCGTGGACACTGCGCAAAGGCTGGCCACCGTCGGCCAGCGTTTTCTGGGAGATGCTGCGCAGGGTGTCGACGAGGCTGGCCGTGGTGTCGGCTTCATCGTCTTCAGGGGTTTCGAACCGTGCTTCGTAGCGAACCGGAGTGGGTGAGACCAAAGCAGGGTTGAACATGGTGGCGACCTCCTGAAGAAAACGATGGGTGGGCGCCGAGGGTTCAGGGACTCTTGACGGGTGGCGCGGCCGGCAGGGCCGTCACGCGCCAGATGATGTTGCCGACGTCATCGGCCACCAGCAAGGCGCCTTGCTTGTCGATCGCCACCCCCACGGGACGGCCCTGCGCCTCGCCGTCCTTGTTCAGGAAGTCGGTGAGCACATCCCTGGGCTGTTCGCCGGTGGGCTTGCCCTTGCTGAACGGCACGAAGATCACCTTGTACCCACTGCGGGGCTCACGGTTCCATGAGCCATGCTGGCCAATGAAAGCCCCGTTGGAGAATTGCACCGGCAACGTGGTGCCTTGCGCGAAGGTCAGGCCGAGCGAGGCGGTGTGCGGCCCCAATGCGTAGTCGGGCGGGATGGCCTTGGCCACCAGTTCCTTGTTCTGCGGCTTGACGCGGTCGTCCACATGCTGCCCGTAGTAACTGTAGGGCCAGCCATAGAAACCGCCGTCGCGCACCGAGGTCATGTAGTCGGGCACGAGGTCGTTGCCCAATTCATCGCGTTCATTGACGGCCGTCCACAAAGCGCCGCTGTCGGGCTCCCAACCCAGGCCGTTCGGGTTGCGCAGCCCCGAGGCGAAGATGCGGTGGCTGCCGGTCTTCACGTCAACTTCCCAGATGGCGGCGCGCTCCTTCTCGGCGTCCATGCCGTTCTCGGCCACATTGCTGTTGGAACCCACGGTGACGTAGAGCTTGCTGCCATCCTTGCTGGCGATCAGGTTCTTGGTCCAGTGGTGATTGAGGGGGCCGCCAGGCAGGTCGACCACCTTGGTGCCGGCGCTGGTGATCTGGCTTTGCCCAGGGGTGTAGGGGTACTTCCAGACTGCATCGGTGTTCGCCACGTAGAAGTCATTGCCCACCAAGGCCATGCCAAAAGGCGAATTGAGCCCCTGCAGGAAGACGGTTCTGGTTTCGGCCACCCCATCGGCATTGGCGTCGCGCAGCAAGGTGATCCGGTTGGCGCTGGGCACGCCAGCCCCAGCCTTGCCCATGATCTTTTTCATGGCCCAGCCCTTGATGCCTTTGTTGTCTTCCGGCTTGGGCGGGGCGTTTGTTTCGGCCACCAGCACATCGCCATTGGGCAGCACGTAGAGCCAGCGTGGGTGGTCGAGCTTTTCCGCGAAGCGCGCGACGCTGGTACCGGCCGCGGTTGAAGGTTTTCCGCCCGCGGGCCAGCCTTTGGCGGTGGCGATGTTCACCGTGGGGATCAGGGATTTGTCTGGCTTGGGCAATTGGGGCGTGAGGCCGGTGCCCGCCGACACGGGGACCTTGGACTCCCCCATGGCCACGGTGCTCGCGGCGGCCAGCAGCGCGGTGACAGCCCAAGTGGAGGCCGTGCGAAATTTGGACATGGAAAGACCTTTTGACGGATTCAGATGGCTTCCACTGTCATCCCGAACGGCTCCAGGCGCCATCAGCAGGCGCCTATGAGCGTGTCAGACATGTCCGACGTGCCCAAAGTGCAAATGCACGGCCTTGCCTGCCCCCGCCGCCAGGCCGCTGGCCAGGCTGCCCCACAGCACGTCCAGGATGGACAGCCCGACAGGCCAGCCTTTCAAGGTGGCCAGGTTGGTGAGGTCGTAGGTGGCATAGGCAAAGAAGCCGAACAGCGCGCCCATCAGGGCCGCTTTCATCCAACCTTGCTCATCGGCGGTGGGCAGCACGGCGAAGATCGTCAATCCCAAAGGGAACAGCAGGTAGAACAAGGCGCCAATGGCCATGTTGGGTTGGGCGCCCATCAGGTGCCCGATGCCTTGCTGGTACCAGGACTTGGCAATGACACTCAGCCAGATCAGGTCGAGGACCATCATCACCGCGGCGATGCCGCCATAAATCTGCACGTACTTCATGATGTTCATGGGGTTTGCTTGGCCAGGATGCGGAGGTCGGTTTCCCAATCGCGCAGTCGTTGGGCGGCCTTCTCCTTCTGCTCTGGCGTGGTTTGCTGGTGGAGGCTGGACGTGAACTTGCAACCCGTGGCGATCCACTGCTGGCGCTGGCTGCGCAAGGGTTCTTTGGGCGGATCAAAAAACTGCTGGAACAATTCGCGCAGGGCCTGTTGCGCTTGAGACGGAGTGGCCTTTTGCGCCTGCAGGCGCCGGATCAACTGCAAGAAGTCGCGCTGGTACACCAGGCGTTCGTCGTACACGTGCTTGGCATTCAGGGGCTGGGCGGCGATCTCGTGTTTGACGTGGTCGCGCTGGGCCTTGTCGAGGCGGCCATAGAACAATTCGGCCACCTTCAGCACGAACTTGGCCGCGGCGTCCTGTCGGTCCTTGGGGTCGTCCTGCAGGTAGTCATCCCGGAAGTCCTCGTTGGTCTCGGCCTGGTAGGCCTCGAGGTGCTTGACTTGTTCCGGGCTGAGGGACATGACCAACTCGGCCATGGCGGGCACGGCCTGGTCCAGGGCTTTGCGGCCCCAGCCTTCAAGTTCCTGGCGCCGCTCGCAGGCCAGGGTGGCCGACACCGGGGCGAGTGCTTCCTTTTGGGCGCGGGTCAGGAACTGGGTGTAGATGGGCAGTTCAGTCTGCCGGTGCCATTCAAACCATTGCCGGATGGCCACTTTCACTTTCGCGGATTGATCGTCGTTGAAATCAAAAGCCTTGTTCAATTGCCAGTAAACCAAATGGTTGGCCTGGTTATACGCCACCCGCACAACACTGCAGGCCGTCAATGCCAGCACGAGCATCATCAGGATCGTGGCGTTCAGCGATCGGTGGGCTCGGTTCATGTGCGGCAAGTCTCCCTGTTTGAATGGGTTCACGGTCGGGCCACTTTACCCGTTTTGGGCCGATCACCCTGGAGCTGCGCCAAAGCCTGCTGGCAGCCGCCATCGGTTTTGTCGCCCAGGTCGATCAAGGGGATGATGCTGGCCAGGGGATTGATGAAACCCAAGGCGATGGCGGAAATGATCTTGGTGCCCAAAGGCTTGGCTTCCAGCCGGAACTTGGGGTTGGCGAACGTGCCTTCCACCTTCAAGGGGGACCGCAGCGTGAGAGGGCTGACGTCCTTGGGTTTTGCGCTCATCACCAAGGCCAGGCTTTCGTCCACGAGCGACAGCGAGCCCGAGACCAGGATGGTCGAGTCTTCGGTGTCGACCACGCCAACCTCGGGTCTCAAGGCACCTTGCTGCGCGTTCAACCGGACCACGGCGCAGTGCATGGGCATGAGGTTGTCTCCTACCACCACCACGCCCAAGGCCTGCGCCACGTCCAGGCCAATGGCCTCGACCACCAGGTGCGAGACGGTCCCATCCTGCACCCAGGCCTGAGCGTCGCCATCCATGGTGCTCAGCATCTGCGCGGCGGAATTGCCCTGGCCATGCAACTTGGCATGCCCACCCAACTGCCCCGTCACGTAGCTGTTCTGCTTGGCCTTGTCTTTTTCATCCTTGCTTGCGAACTCGTTGCGCGGACTCAGCCATTGCTCCAGGCGGATGCCTTTCCAGCGCACGTCGGCATCCCAGGCTGGAACCTTGGGGTTGCCATCGAGGCTGACGCGGCCGCTGACCTGGCCATCGGCGGTGCTGGCCAGCAGATCGGAGATGGTCAGCACACCGCTTTTCAGGCTCAGCTGGCCATCCAGTGGCTCCAGCGGCCGGGCGAACAAGGAGCCCAGCTCAACCCGACTCAGGCGCACCTTCACATCCGCATTCATCGCGTGCAGCGAGGGGATGTCGAAGGTGCGTTGCGGCACCACGCGGCCACTGGGCGGCGCTGGGTTGTCCGCCCCGGGCGCCTGGGCACCAAAGGCGGGTGCCAGATCGCTCAGCACAAAGCGCGAGCCAGTGAGTTCGCCGGTGAGCACGGGTACCTTGGGGCGTCGGTCGAAGGTGAACGAGCCGCCCAGCTGGCTGGTGCCCACGTGGAGATTGGATTGCCGCAATGACCACACCTCACCCTTCTTGCCCAGTTGGCCTTTCAAGGTGAACAGGCTGGTGGTGGGCAAGGTCACGCCCACGGCATCGCCCACGGCGGCCATGGACGGGCCGGACACCGTCAATTGGCCATCCAGATCCGACAAGGTCAGCACATCCACGCCTTGCCCTTTGAAACTCAGGCGGGATTGGCCCGCCCTGGCTTCCACGCTGATGGGCACGGGCGGTGCGGTTTCTGGCGAGGCCACCAAGGGCAGGGCGCCGCTCGACTTGATGTTCAAGTCGAAGGGGCGCTTCATGTAGTGGCCGTTCCCTTTGATCAGCAGCCCTGCCGCGTCCTTCTGCGATTGATCGCCTTCGGCCGTGCTCACCTGGGCATCGAGGTCCAGCTTCATCAAGGCGTCCTGCATCTGCACCCGCCCCGATTTCACGAGCAGCCGGCCGAACTCGGGGAGGGGCGCATGGGCTTCATCGGTCTTCTTTGCCGCTGGTGGTGCAAATTGCCAGTTGGCCTGCCCCTCCGCATTCCGTTTCAACCTGGCGTCGATGTTGTCGACCTCCAATGTGGTGACGCGCAGGGGTGAGCTTGATGAGCCCATGCCCATGGCCTTGAGCACCGTCACATAAGGGATCTCGAGCCGTGGATTCACGGCATTGAGCAAATCAGGTTCGCCCCCTGGCGAACCGATGCTCAAGGCATTGGTGCGCAGCCGGATGGAGCCCAGCAGGTGCAAGGCGAACTGGTCGCCCACGATGATGCGCCTTTGCAGGCGTTCACCAAGGGTGCGTTCCAGTGGACCTCTCAGGAAGGGCCAGCCCCGGTACTCGCACACTGCCACGATCGCGACAAATGCCACCAGCAAACCAAGCAAGATGGTTGGCCACCTTGCACGCCGACGTTCTGAAGTTTCGCCGGTCTTCATGCCTGAGTCTTTTTGGTCATCATGACCCGATTCGGCAATCGGTATGCCCAGGTGGAGGCAGAGGGCACGTGCTTTGCTCAGCTTGTCCATCTCACACAATTTTGGAGAATCAAAATGGGCAAGTACTTTCTGGGTTGGTTGCTGGGCGTCCCGACGATCGTTCTGGTCATCCTGTACCTGTTGTTCAATTGAGCAAGGTGACATGCGATGAAGAACCCACCTCAACTCTTCGGCATCCCGGTCGATGAATCGATCATGGCCTTGGGCATGCTTCAAGCGGACCAACTCGCCTCCGGGATCGATGCTTCTTCGCTTTCCACCCGCCGTGTCGCGGTGCTGGCGGGTGATGGTCTTGATGAGTGCCAACTCAACGAGGTCCGGCGCGTTCTAGAGGCCAATGGTGCCCATGTCGATGTGGTCTCCAACCGCTCGGGTCCCTTGCGAGGTGTGTCGGGTGGACAGGTCGATGTGGATCACCATTGGCTGGACATGCCATCGGTGATGTTCGATGCGGTCTACATTCCCGGTGGGCATGGCAGCGTGGAGACGCTGCGCCAAGACCCGGATGCCCTGACCTTCATGCAACAGGCTTACGAGCATGGCAAGTCTTTGGCCGCCACGGGTCAGGCTGTCGCCTTGTTGGAGGAGCTTGGCGTGGCATTGCCTGATCGGGTTGGCGAGGGCACCAGTCCTGGCATCGTGACCGACCACGATGCGCAGGCATTGGAGCGGGTGGCCGAAGAATTTGTCGCGGCCATCATCAAGGATCGGCATTGGCGGCGCCACGAGCCGGCCGAGGCCGCCATGGCGCCTCTCATGCCATCGTCCAGCCATCAAGGCAGCACGGGGTTGGGTCCCATCTGACTGCCGGTTTGCGGCAATGCGCCGCCTTCGTGCTCCCAGGTCTGAACTGCTTCAGGCCTGGGGTGCGATGGGGGCACGGCCCTCTGGCGCCTCTGTTCGGCTTGGCGTCGCAATGACCAGACCGTCCCGGTGAAGAGTGCGGCCAATGCCAGTTGGTAGAGTTTGTGATTCATCGTTGGTCTCCTGTTGGTTTGACATGGCAAGGGATGTGACCGCGCTCAAAGCTGCGGTGCACGTGACGACGTGACCAGCATCAGTGAACTGGCCATGCCATGAGCGATGGGTTCGCGGTGGAGATTCATGGCCATGCCCCGGACGAAGTACTCGGTGAACACCGCTGTGGCATCCGTCAAGAGCCGAATGCTTTGCAGGAGGTTGTGGGCGATCAGCGGTTTGAAGGTGCGGCCTTCAAACTGGCCAGTGGCCGCGCCGATGGTCAAGGACACGTCGTTGCCCATGACCTGGCAGCAGACCATGGTGAGTGCATCGCACTGCGTGGTCGGTGATTTGGTCAAGGAGGCTTGTTGGCGCATCTCGGCCGAGATGGTCATCAACGCCAAGGCAGCGGACTTCAAAGCACCGTGCAAACCGAGCAAGGTGTCAAGCGAGCCGAGAGGTGTGACGTCGCTGGGCGCACTGACGAAGGGCAGGTTCAGTGCTTCGGCCAGAGCGCTGGCCACCTGTTCGCCAAACTGCGGGGACATGTGCTCTTGCATGGGCAACTGGTGAACCGAAGGCAAGGTCCGCTCGATCGCTTCGCAAGCCCGTGCCAATTGGGCGATGTGGTCTTCAATTTCGCGCGCCTTGGATGCCGACATGGGGTCTCCATGAAGGCCCAGTTCGGTCTTGGCCGCGAGTTCGGCTCGCAGACCGGCCAGTGCCGGCAGGAGGTTGTGCGCAACGCCGACGCTGATGGCCACGTGCAAGGCGGTGGTGAACACCTGCGCGCTGGATTGCCCGAGGTTCACATGTTCATCGGCCTGCACGCGGCTTTCCGCGCCAGCGTGCTGGCCCAGGCTTTCGGTGGCCAGGCGGGCCAGCATTTCATTCATGTTCGAATGGGTGGGGCCAGTGGACGCCGTCTGCCAGACAGACATGGAAAAATCCTGATCGCGTTGACCAGCGATCACCTTGGCCGTGGCCAGATCGATGGCCTGGGCGAGGTCGGGGTGCAGCCTGTCCAATTCGCGATTGGCCTTGGCGCAGGCGCGCTTGACCATGGCCATCGTCGCGATCAATTCCGAAGGCATGCGCTCATTGGAAATCCGGCGTTCATCCAGTCGATCGGTGCCCCTGGAACTCCACAAGCGCTGCTCGGCGAAATCGGCGGGTAGGTTGTCGAGTTTTTCTGAACTGAAAGGCATGGCGGGGTCTCCATCGGCGGAGCTCGAATGCCCCGCGCTGGAAGTGATTGGCAAACAAGAGGCCCGCGGCTACATTCGTTACATCTGGATGCATTCGTTCAGGACGGGCCGCTTTGAGCTGTATGCCTTTCTGCAAAATTTCCCACCTGCTCCGGCAAGTTCCCTGGAAAAAGCGCCAGAAACGGGGTTGATGAGGGTGGCATAGTGATTGCTGAGACCGTGGGAACTCAACCTCGCCGAGGGCTCGACGTGTCTGTTTCCCACCATCCCCGTCCCCAGGTTCTGTACGTGGAAGACCACCCGGTCAACGTGCAGTTGATGCAGGCCTTGTTCGCCCAAATGCCTTCCCTGGAACTGACCGTGGCCACCACGGGTGAAGAGGGTTATCAGGCTGCGCTCAAAAGGCCACCGGCCTTGTTGCTGTTGGACCTGAACCTGCCTGACTGCCACGGCACGCAGTTGCTGGAACGCCTTCGTGGGCAACCGGGCCTGTCGTCGGTTCCCGCCATCGCGGTGACGGCGGCCGACATTCAGAGCTTGAATGAAACGACCTTCCTGGAAGTGTGGCAAAAGCCACTGGACATCCCTTCGATCCTCAAAAGGCTTGATCAATTGCTGCTGGGGCAGTCCTCGGCTTTTTTCGCCGAGATGCCCTGGGGCATGAAAGCGAAACCCATGGCAGGCGTCGCGTCCGCGTTCGCCCGCTGATTTCTCTCAATGGAGTTCACGATGAAGGCAACCTTTGACCAGCGCCGTGCATTGCGCGATGAATTCGAATCCACCAAGGCCACGCGGGACGCGTCCAGGTCGCGCAAGGGTTGGTATGCATCGCGGAAGGCCGAACTCCAGGTCCAAGAAGCTTTTGCCGAAATCGATGACGAGATCGGCCAGTCTTACCGCAGGCGTCCTGCGACATTGGAGCGTCTTTCGCACGCCCAGCGTTGAGTGACGCCAAGGCCCCATCAAAATCACCTGATGGGGCCGTGGCGCAGGCCTCAATGGCCCAGATCACCCCAGGCGGATGAATCCGAAGCCTGCTCGCCGTCCAGGCTGACTGGCACGGTCGAGTACTCTTTCAAGCGGTTGTACAAGGTCTTCAAGCTGACGCCGAGTGTGGCGGCGGTCTTTTCCTTGTGACGGCCCAGGTACTCCAGCGTGGCCAGGGTCACCTGCCGTTCGATCTCGGCCAGCGTGGTGCCAACACGGATCGACAGCACGGGCGCACCCGTCAACACTGGCAGGGGGGCGTCCGTGGTCGGCAGGCATTCGTCGACGATCACGCTGCCACGCGCCATCACGTAGGCGCGGTGCACGATGTTGCGCAACTCGCGCACATTGCCAGGCCAGCCATACTCGGACAGGCGTTTCAGGGCTTCAGGGTCGAAGGTCTTGACCTGACCTTCGCGGCGCGAGATCTCTTCCAGGAAGTGGGTCGCGATCAAGGGCACGTCTTCCGCCCGTTCGCGCAGAGCGGGCAGGTGGATGGGGAACACGTTCAGGCGGTACAGCAGGTCTTCGCGCAGCTTGCCTTCCTTGACGGCCTGCATGGGAGAACGGTTGGTGGCCGCGATGATGCGCACATCGGTTTCCTGGACCTGGGTCGAACCCACGCGCATGAAGGTGCCGGTTTCCAGCACGCGCAGCAGCTTGACCTGCAACTCGAGCGGCATCTCGGTGATTTCATCCAGGAACAGGGTACCGCCACTGGCGCGCTCGAAAAAGCCTTGGTGTTGGCGATCAGCGCCGGTGAAGCTGCCCTTTTCGTGGCCGAAGATTTCGCTTTCGATCAGGTGCGGTGAAATGGCGCCGCAGTTGACGCCCAGGAAAGGGCGGCCACGTCGGCGGCTCAGGTCGTGGACCGTGCTGGCCACGACCTCCTTGCCGCTGCCGCTTTCACCAGTGATGAACACCGTGACGGCCGTGCCGGACACGCGCAGGATCTGCTCGTACACGTGCCGCATGACCGCCGAGCGGCCCCACAGCAGGCCGAAGTGGCCTTCTTCTTCCAGGCCGGTCTGCAGGTCGGCGGCTTCGGCCTTCAGGGCCGAAGGCTTGGTCACCCGGGACAGGATGCCGTGCAACTGCTTCATGTTGACGGGCTTGACCAGGTAGTCGACCGCGCCGAGGCGCAAAGCCTGGATGGAAGTTTCCAGGCTGGCGTGGCCCGTGATGAGGACCACTTCCGTGTTGTTCAGGTTCTTGCCGTCGTCGAACAACTGCATCCCGCTGCCATCGGGCAGCATCAAGTCCAACAAAACGATGTCGGGTTCCTGCAGCGCCAACTGCTTGCGCGCGTCGCGGAGCGAGCCCGCGGTCGCCACGGTGAAACCTTCCATGGCGATCAACGTGGCCATCATCTCAGCCGAATCGGCTTCGTCATCCACCACCAATGCGTGAGGCATTCCAAGATCCTTGCAAGTGTAAAAACCGGTTCAAAAAAGATTATGAGCGATCACCCGCTTCGTGTCCCAAAACTTGCCTAATTTTTGGGTCCGCGGCGGTTGATGTGGGCAAGCCCAAGCAAGAAAAGGCGCACCCGGGAAACCCAGGTGCGCCGATTGTGACAAAAAGAGAAAAGCAGTTGCCGTAACGCAGGTTCGTCAACCCGGGTGAACGTGCGCATGCTCACCCAGATGGGTGGGTTGCTTGCCCGTGACGGCGGCCTGCGCCATCTTGATCAGTTGGACCATTTTGCTGCTCTTGACATCCCAGTACTCAGCCTGGGTGATGTCCACGGCCAGCAGGGCCAGGTCGGGGTCGGTGACGCCGCCAGGGAACCAAGCCTGGGACAGGGTCGACCACAGTTCCTGCTTTTTCTGGGCATCGTTGACCAGCCGGGCTCTGCCCGTGATCGACACGTAGCGGTCGTCGTCAGGTGACGCGTAGGCCAGGTTCACCCGTGGCCGGGCCAGGGCATCGCGAAGGGTTTCGCTTTTGGCCGAGATGAAAAACCACAGCACAGACCCTTGATCCTGCTTGCGATTCTGCGTGGTCAGCGGGTGTGAGCGCAGATCGCCGGATTCGGATTGTGTGGTCAACATGCCGAAGCGGATGTCGTGGATCAGTTTCCAGAGGTGTTGCTCGGGCGAATTCGATGTTGTCATGGTGGGCTCCTGAGTTTAGGGAGAGAGGGTGAAACGCCATGGGCGTGGGCATCACCGGGGGTTCGTGCACAGGGATCTTGATTTCGTCGGGCGGAGGATCCTCCACTTCCGGCGGCGGCAGATCGGGGGCGGGCGGCGGTGGCGGCGCCTGGGGCGGCGAAGGCGTGTGCGGAGGGACTGGCGACGGTGTGGGCGCGGGGCCCAGCAGCATCGCGGTGGGCCAGCGCGGGGGGGATGGGATGTGGATCATGGCAGGAGCACGCAGGCGGTGCCGTAAAAATGACGTGGAGGGAGTGACGAGGCTCCGCCACTCCATCGAGGTCTTAGGCCTTGTCGATGGCGTCCTTGACCTTTTCCTTGGCGTCGCCATAGCCTGCCTGGACCTTGCCAGACAGCTGGTCGGCCTTGCCTTCGGTCTTCAGGCGGTCGTTGTCCACCGCTTTGCCCACGGCTTCCTTGATCTTGCCCTTGACTTCGTCGGTTCTGCCGGACACTTGGTCTTTGTTCATGGTCTCACTCCTGTTGGATGTGACAGGTTCACCATGAACCCGCCTCACCACCATCTGGCAAATGGGGGGCCCACTTCAAAAAAATCTGCCTTCTCTTGAGGTGGGCATGCGCTTTGCTCTATAAAGCCAGACTCGATTGGAGTCTGGAATTTTTTTCTTGGGGGAATACACAATGGGCCTGAAACTTTTGACCGTTGCTTTTGCCAGCTTGCTGGCATTCAATGCGCAAGCCGCCAGCACGAACTGGGGCACGCATGGCGTCCTGGAAATCGGCACCAACCTGGCAGATCCAGGCGAAATCAACGATACCTACACATTCTCGATCGGTCCTGGCGCCAGCTTGGTGAGCTCGGCGGTCTTGCTGGGTTCGCCTGACCTGCTGAACATCGAAAACGGCCTGGTCAAGCTTTACCGTGAAACCGGCGTCGAAGATGCCTTGCAAGGCAGCTACGCCTTCGACGGCACCACTGGCAGCACCTTCCACACCTTCAACATCACCTTGCCTGGTATCTACTACTACAAGGTCGAAGGCGATGCCACCGGTTCGTTCGGCGGCTTTTACTCGATCAGCTCAGCGGCCGGTGCCGTCCCCGAACCTGGCTCCCTGGCATTGAGCTTGGCTGGCCTGGCGGCGGCTGGCGTCGTTGCGCGTCGTCGCGTTCGTTCCTCCTGACCAAGGGTCAACGGTCAAGAAAGGCGCTCTTCGGAGCGCCTTTTTTTACGCCTGGACGAGTCGTTGAGCACCTTTGTCCAAGGCCTGCTCAAGCGCCTGCAGCACCAGTTGCGAATCAATCGGTTTGCCCACGTGTTCGTCGAATCCGGCAGCCAGGGCCCTTTGCCGATCTTCCTTGCGTGAGAAGGCCGTCAAGGCCAGCGCCACCAGGCGTGGACGGTGCTGTTGGGCTTCCATTTCGCGCACGCGGTGGATGAAGGCGTAGCCGTCCTCATCCGGCATGGCGATGTCCGAGATCAGCGCATCGGGTCGTTCTTCGGGAGTGGCTTGGGCCAGGTGTTCATAGGCCCCAGCCGCGCGGTCGAAGCTGCGCAGTTCGACTTGGGCGTCCCGCAGCAACAGTTCCAGGATCTCGCGTCCGTCCGGGTCGTCTTCGACCACCACCACGCGCTTGCCGGCCAATGCGCTCAATGGCAAGGCGGTTTGTGCCTCGGCATCGCCCACCGGCATGGTTTTGTCGGGCAGTTCGATCGTGAAGGTGGCGCCCAGTCCGACGCCTTCACTGCTGGCCTGGATGCTGCCGCCATGAAGTTCGATCACCTGCTGGGCCAAAGACAAACCCAGGCCCAAGCCGTTTTGCCGACGCGTGCTGGAGCTGTCGGCTTGCTGGAATCGGTTGAACAGGAAGGGCATCTGCGCAGGGGCCAGGCCAATGCCACTGTCCTTCACTTCGATGGCCAAGGCGTTCTGCCGGCGCAAGGTCCGCACCTGCACGACGCCGTCTTCGGGTGAGAACTTGATGGCGTTGGACAGCAGATTGCTCACGGCCTGCTGTAAGCGGTTCACGTCGGCCGAAACGGTGTCAATGCGCTCGTCGTGGCTGACCTCCAGGGTGATGCGCTTGGCGGCGGCGCGGTCGTGCATGGCCGCCACGGCATCTTCCACCAGGGTGGGCAGCTTGGCGAGACCCCATTGGAGTTCGAGGGTCCCACACAGCATGCGCTGGCTGTCGAGGAGGTCGTCCACCAGGCGGGCTTGCGCCTGGGTGTTGCGGTCGATCG
The DNA here is from genome assembly GCF_050725395.1 of Aquabacterium sp. GTDB lineage: Bacteria > Pseudomonadota > Gammaproteobacteria > Burkholderiales > Burkholderiaceae_C > Aquabacterium. The sequence goes on from NZ_JBOHHL010000024.1 coordinate 48,640, forward strand.
CGTCCAGGGCCTTTTCCTGAAGCGCATTGAGCGACCCGGCCCGGCGCAGGACATGGGCCCAACCGCGCATGGCGTTGAGCGGCGACCGCAGTTCGTGGGTGACCACCGCCAGGAACTCGTCTTTCGACGACGCGAGCGCTTCGGCATCCTTGCGTGCCAGTTGCTCACGCTGCAGCACCTGTTCACGCTCCAGCTCGACTTGCTTGCGTTCGGTGATGTCTTCGGCGATGCCGCCCACGCGAAGGGCCTTGTCATGGGCATCGCGCACATAAAAGCGACGGTCGCGAATCCAATGGCATTGGCCTTGGGTGTCCAGGATTCGGTACTCGCGAACCGTGTTTTCGGTGGCGGCTGTGTCGGCGAAGAAGGGGTCGGGAAGCAAGTGGGCGTCGGCGTCAATGACCGCTTGCCCCCACAGCGACGCGTCCTTCAACAGGGCGTCACTGCCAATCCCCCAGAAATGTTCAAAGCGGGAGTTGACGTACAGCAACTGCTGGGTGCCCAGATCTGCCAGCCAGAACACATCGTCGCTGCTTTCGGTGAAACGTTGAAATGGCGTGTCCCGCATCACGAGCTCGATCGCTTGTGCGCTTGAAGATGAAACCTCGTGCTTGGTCATGACGGACTGCTCATGCAGTGCTCCTCGGTGGGTGAAGGCGGTAGCGCTTACCTGATCCAGAAAATCTTGCCGGTCCCTGGGTTTGAAAAACTGCTTTTTTCGTGGTTCTTCAAATGACATGCACACGGCATGCCATTTGCCGGGTTTCATGGCCTTTGAATCAAATCAGGAGAATTCCCAATGAATGACAGGACCCAATCCCTGGTCCCGGACCGAGACGCTTTCGAATCCAGTGCCACGGTGGACCGCATGGCCCAGAAGGCCCACGAAGCCATCGACAGCGTGGCCGCCAAGGCCAAACCGGCGGTTGAGCGTGTTCAAAACGCGGCCAGTCAGGCCGCTGATGTCCTTCACGCCAAGGCCGATGCGCTCAATGAGTGGGAGGACCAATGGTTGGACAGTGCCCGCACGCACATTCGCGAACAGCCGCTGACAGCAGTGGCCGTCGGTTTGTTGGCGGGCGTTCTTTTGAGCCGCCTGACCCGCTGAGACGATCAGGTCTGCCGTTGCTGGGCACCTGATGAGGTAGCCCAGCAACGGTCACCGCTCAGCCTCAGCGGTTGTCGGTCTTGGTGTCAGACGACTTGCGGCTGGCCTGGCCGCCTTGCTGGGATTGGTTCTGGCCTTGGTTTGAGCCAGAAGAAGACATGTTGTCGGATCCCTGCTGCTGACGCTGCTTGCCTTCCTGCTCCTGCTGGCGACCGGCTTGGGGTTTGGCTTGGTCGCCCGCTTGTTGCTGGTTGGCTTGGTTCTTTTGTTGACCAGGTTGGTTTTGCTGCTGTGTCATGAAAGTGCTCCTTCAGTTTTGAAAAAACCGTGCGGGGTTGCACATGTTCAAGCCAGCAATGGCCATGCCCATGGGGCTCAGACCTTGTTCATCAACTGTTCAAGTTGAGCGGGGTCCACCGGCTTGACCAGGTGGGCATCGAATCCGGCTTCCAGCGCCTGTGCCACGTCCTTGGGTTGCCCATAGCCTGACAGTGCCACCAGTTGCCCCTTGAAACCGGTTTGCCGGATGCGTTGCGCGGCCTCGTAACCATTGAGTTTTGGCAGGCCGATGTCGATCAAGGCAATGTCGGGGCGGCTGTCGATCACCAGTTGGGCGCCCGTCAGGCCATCTTCAGCCGTTGACACCGTGTGCCCGGCCAGGGTGAGTAACACCTGCAAGGCTTCCCGGACATCCTCGTTGTCTTCAACCACGACCACCGTCTTGGCCGATGCCTTCACGGCTTCGGGGCTGGGCAAGGCCGTGCCTTCACGGGGCACCAAGGGAAAGCGCACGATGAACGTGCTGCCTTGCTGGTGCCCGTCGCTGCGCGCCGCGACGCTGCCGCCGTGCAGTTCCGTCAGGCGGCGGACCAGCGTCAGTCCGATGCCCAGGCCACCCTGGCGGCGGTCCAGCGAGCGGTCGCCCTGCACGAAGAGGTCGAACACCCGGGAGAGCAATGGCTCGGTCATGCCCACGCCGCTGTCGGCGACTTCCAGCACGCCCATCTCGCCTTCCTTGCGCACGGTGGCCTTGACCCGGCCGCCGTCGGGCGTGTATTTCAGGGCGTTGGTCATCAGGTTGTAGATGATTTGTTCGATGCGCGTGCCATCGGCCTGCACCCAGACCTCTTCCAGTTCGGTTTGCAGCGTGTGCGCCTTCAGCATGCCGGAGACTTCCAGCGTGTTCACCAGGCGCTGCGTGGCCTGCGCCAGGTCCAGTGGATGGCGCGTCAGCATGATCTTGCCGGTGATCACCCGGGCCACGTCCAGCAGGTCGTCCATCAGGCGGGCCAGGTGGCGGGTCTGCCGGGTGATGATCTGGCGGGCGCTCATGGCGGCCGGATTTTCCGAGCCGAGGCGGTTCAGTACTTCGGATGCGGCAGCGATGGCGCCCAGCGGGTTGCGCAATTCATGGCCGAGCATGGCCAGGAATTCGTCCTTGGCGCGGTTGGCGTTCTCGGCTTCGACGCGGGCGGCTTGCTCACGGGCCACGAACTCGGCGCGGGCCAGTTCAACCGACTTCTGCTGCGTGGCGTCGACCATCACGCCGATCATGTGCAGTGGGCGACCAGTGTCGTCGTACTTCAGCACCACGCGGCCGGACAACCAGCGCACGGATTGGTCGGGCGGGCACGTGCGGAACTCGAAAACAGCCTGTTCCTCGCGGTCGCGCGTGGCCTGTGTCAGCACGTCCTGGACCTGTTGGCGGTCTTTTTCGTCGATGAGTTTGAGCCAGCCTTCCCAGGTGCCTTCGAATTCCGCGACATTGATGCCGAACAGCGGCGCCATGCCCGAGGTCCACGTGGTGCGGTCGGGGACGAATTCGTAGTCGAAGAAGCCCACGTGACCGGCCGCCTGCGCCAGCTCCACCATGTGCTGGCTTTCGCGCAATCGGCGCTCGGCGGTGACCAGGGCTTGCTCGGCCTGCTTGCGTTCGGTGATGTCGGTGTAGGCGCCAATCGCGCCACGGGGTTGGCCGGCGTGGTCGTACAGCGGGACGGCGTGGGCGATCAGGCGCAAGGTGCGGCCGTCCTGGTGGACCACGTCCAATTCAATGTCGCTGGTCTTGGTGCCAGTCAGGGCCGCGTGCTTCAGCGGCTGCTCGTCGGCGAGCAGTTCCTGACCATCCTTGAGAACCTGGTGGGGCGGCAATTGGCCGTCGTTCCCCTCGTTGAACATGGCGGCCAGCGCGGGGTTGCGCAGAACGCTGCGCCCTTCCTTGTCCTGCGCGATGGCCAGGCCGATGGGGCTGCTCTGGAACAGGGTCTCGAACTCGTCGGCCTTGGCTTGGAGCCGCTCTCGGGCCAGTTCGCGTTGCAGTTCCAGCACCCGCAGGGCGCTTTGCAGCAGGGCCAGTTCTCTGACTTCGCTGGGCTGGTGGACGGCCTGCGGGCCCCCGATGGCCAATTGCTGCAGGGGAATGGTGACGCGGCGGGCCACGAGCATGGCCAAGGCCAGCCCCGCCATCAGCGAGAGCATGCCGGCCCCCAAGGCCGTGGCGATCGATTGCGCGTGGTTGCGGTCGATGGGCGCGGCTGGCACGCCCACACCCACGCCCCAGCCCGAGATGGGGATCCGTTTCCAGGCCACGTAGACGTCGGCGGTCTCGTCGGCGAGCTGGGCGCGCTGGATGCCCGCCACCCGGTCGCCCATCACGCCTTGGGCGGCATCGGGAATCTTCTGCCCGATGAAGCGCTCGGGTTCCAGGCTACGCGCGATGATCTGGAAGCGTGAATCGAAAATCGAGACGAAGCCGCCAGGGGCGACGGTCACGCCCGTCATCAGCTTTTGCCAGTTGGCCGGGGTGATCCAGGCCCCCAGGGCGTACTTGACGTGCCCTTGCACGAACACCGGCACGAGGACACCCGTGACGCGTTGGCCGTTGGGCCCCACGATCAGGCTGGTGACCTCGGGCTCGCCCGTTTTGACCAGGCGTTCCAACGCCTGCCGGTCGCTGATTTTCTCCAGGGGCTTGCCCAGGGGTTGTTTGGTGTTGAACACCACGTCGCCGTTGAGGTCGACCAGGTAGGCGCTGCTCCAGGTGCTGCGCATCTTGGGCAGGGCCGTGAGCGTGGCGAAGAAACCCGCCACGTCGTCGCGCTGCAGGGAGTCCGAGTACGACAGGATGGCCAGCGCGTCAATGGAAGACACCATTTCGCGCTCGACCGTGAGCGCGAAGGTGGAGGCCGTTCGCAGCAGGCTGTCCTCCAGCGCCTGGTTGCCGGCGAGGGTTTCCTGGACGACCAGGTAGCAGGCCAGCCCCGACATGGGCACCGTGGCCACGATGATGACCGCGGTGAAGTAGCCGCGCAGCGAGGCCAGCGGCCAGTGGAAAAGGCCGTGGAACTTGCTCAGGAGGGGGCGCAAATTCAGCGAGGGGTGGGGCATGGAACTGGCGAAAACGTCAATCCCGCCATGTTGACACAGGCCGCCGAGGCTGTTCGACGCGAGGAGACCCCACACCCAGGGATGGTCCGGCGGTTGTAGACTGCGGTTCTGACCCAGCGGTCGGCGTATCGGAGACAACGCTTGAGTGGTTTAGCTGAAAATCTGTCCTGGCGCAGGCAGGGCGTGGTGCTGGCGGGCGTGGTGATCGGCATGGGCTCGCGGGCCTTGCTGCAGCCCTGGTTGGCCGATTCCGTTCCATTCGTCCTGGCATTTCCCGCCTTGATCGCCGTGCAGGCCATCGCCGGCCGCGCGGCGGCGACCTGGGGGGCGCTGGGTTGTGTCGTGTGGGCACTGGTGCCCGGCCTCAACCCCCACCCCAGCGTGCTGCACGTGGCCGTGTTCTTCGTGGCGGCCGTGGCCATCGCCTTGTTCCTGGACCGATTCCTTGGCGTGAGCCGCCTGGACGCGGCCGACGACCCCCATGCCGCCACCCTGCCCGAGAACTCCCTCTGGTGGTTGCGCGTCTGGATCGCCATGTCCCTGATCCTGCCCGTGGTGTTCTTTGGCAGCATCGCCTGGTACACCCGTGGCCAGATCCTGCAGGAGGGGCAGGCGCGTGTCGATCGGGCAGCCACCATAGTTCGCGAGCACGCGGCGCGCGTCATCGAAACGAACGGGGTCATCGTCAACTTCATCATGGATGAACTGGGCACGCAGCCCGCCAGCGCCATCCGTGAGCGGGAGGCATTCTTGCACCAGAGGCTGGTCCAGGTGGCCTCCGAGGTAGAGCAGATCCGGTCCATCTGGGTTTGGGGTGCCGATGGCTACCCGTTGGTGTCCAACCGCATGTTCCCGGTGCCCGCGGGCCTGAACGTGACGGACCGCGACTACCTGGCCTGGTGCAGCAAGCGTTCTGATGGGTGGTACGTGTCGAACGTGGCGGTCGGCCGGACCACGGGGCGCTCGTTCTTCAATGTCAGCCGGTGCCGCTTTGCCGAGGATGGCAGCCTGCTGGGGGCGGTGGCCGTTTCCTTGCTGCCGCAGTACTTCACGGATTTCTACCGCAAGATGGCCGATGCCGAGCCGGGCTTGAGAGTGGCCTTGATGCGCGCCGATGGCACGGTCCTGGCGCGCTACCCCGCCGTCGATCCAGGATCGCAGCAGGCCCGGCTGGACTCCGACATTGCCGGCCTCGTGAAACGCAGCGCCAGCTCGGTCCAGGCCGCTGAGGGCTCTTCGGCTTCGGACGACAACGTGGGGCCGCTGATCTCGGTCAGGCGCCTGGAGCCCTATTCGGTGTCGGTGGCCGCGTCCATTGACCGGGGCGCCTTGCTGGCCGAATGGCAGGGCCGCTTGGCCGTGCTGGCCGCTGCCACCTTCCCGGCAGGTCTGGCTTTGGCCTATGTGGCCTCGGTGGCGCTGCGGCGCGCTTCTCGCGAGTTGAATGCCGTGCGGCGCCTGCAGGAAGAGTCCGAGCAAAGGATGCGCGCCGAAGAAGCGCTTCGGCATTCGCAGAAGCTGGAAGCGCTGGGCCAACTCACGGGTGGGGTGGCGCATGATTTCAACAACCTGTTGATGGTGGTCAACACCAACGCCTACCTGATGGGGCAGTTGTACCCTGCCGTCAAGGACAGCAAGCCGCTGGGGGCCATCAACCGGGCGGTGGCTTCCGGGACCAAGCTGACGCGGCAATTGCTGGCGTTTTCAAGGCGCCAGGCCTTGCGCCCGGAAACCGTGCTGCTGCAGGAGGTGCTGCCGGCCTTGTCCGACCTGTTCCGGACCACCCTGGGCGGCTCGGTCCAACTGAGCATCGAGCTGGCCGCCGACACCTCGCCCCTGATGGTCGACCCGGCTGAACTCGAGCTGGCCTTGCTGAACCTGATCATCAATGCGCGGGACGCCATGCCGAGTGGCGGGCAACTGCTCATCACTTCCCGCAACCTGGGGGCGGCCGATTTGCTGTCCGAATCGTCCTCGGTCAGCGGCGCCGCCGTGGAACTGGTGGTGACCGACACCGGCGCTGGCATTCCCGAGGCCATCCGGGACCGCATCTTCGAGCCATTCTTCTCCACCAAGGCGCCGGGCGAGGGCACGGGCCTGGGCCTCAGCCAGGTGTACGGTTTCTGCGTGCAGGCCAAGGGCGAGGTGCTGGTCCGTTCGAACTATGGCGAGGGCACCAGCGTGATCATCCGCCTGCCCGTGGACCAATCCGTGCAGGCCGAAGCGGCCGCCGAGGATGTGCTGTTGTCGGTGCCGCCCTTGATGGCCAAGGTGCTGCTGGTCGAAGACAACCCCGAGGTGGCCGAAGCCACCTGCGAACTCATCCGCGCGCTGGGTTGTCAGGTCACCCACCTGGACAGCGCCGATGCCGCTTTGCCCTGGCTGCAGGCGCGGCATCAAAGTGTTGACTTGGTGATCAGCGATGTCATCATGCCCGGACAGGCCAGCGGCATCGACCTGGCGGCGATGATCCGGCGCGAATACCCTGCCTTGGCCGTGCTGCTGGTGACGGGGTACACGAAAGAGCTGTGCCGTGCCATTGAAGAAGGCATCGCCGTGTTGCCCAAGCCCTTTGGCGCCGAGACCTTGCAACAGGCCATGCAAGGTGCTTTGAACAAGGCCAGTCGCGCGGTGAGTCAACATGAACAGCAAGCTTGACAGCATTGACGCCATCCTCCTGTTCGTGGTGGTGCCTGCCATCGTGTTGGCATCGCTGCTGGAAGCCTGGGTGCTGTCGCGACGAACCCGTTACGACTGGCGAGCCTCGGGCATCTCCGTCATGGACCTGGTGCTGCGCATCCTCATCAACCTGACGGTGCCGCTGGCCCTGTCCACGCCCGTCACGCAATGGGCGCAAGGCCACAAGCTGACCACCTTGCACCTGGACACCTGGCAGACGGTGCTCTTGCTCTTCATCGGTCAGGAGTTCTGCTACTACTGGTTCCACCGCGCCGCACACAGGGTGCGTTGGTTCTGGTGCAACCACGCCGTGCACCATTCGCCCAACGACCTGAACCTGACCGCCGCCTTGCGCATCGGCCTGTTTGGCAAGCTCACGGGCACCTTCATTTTTTTTGCGCCGCTGGTTTGGCTGGGCTTCGAGCCGAGGCTGGTCGCACAAACGCTGACCCTGAACCTGCTGTACCAGTTCTGGATCCACGCGACCTGGATCCCCAAGCTGGGCTGGATGGAATACGTGTTCAACACGCCTTCCGCTCACCGGGTGCACCATGCCAGCAATCCTCAGTACCTGGACGCTAACTACGGCGGCGTGCTCATCGTTTTCGATCGCCTGTTTGGCACCTACGTGGCCGAGCGCGACGACATCCCCATCCGCTATGGGCTGGTCAAGCCGCAACGCAGCTACAACCCGCTGCGGGTGGAGTTCGACGAGTGGGTGTCCCTGGTGCGCGACATGATCAGGGCGCCCAGTCTCAAGGATGCCTTGGCGCACGTGGTGATGCCACCTGCCTGGCGTCCGCCGCGCGAAGCGCTTCGCCCCGCGCGCAGTTCACCGAACCCCTCGGTGGCGGTCAAGCCCGACTGAGCTGCTGGCCCGCTGGCGGGACTTTGTACATCACCTGTTGGGGTGCCCCGCGCTCGCGCGTTTGAAAGCAACAATCTGCTTTCCAATGACGCCGCCTTGCCGACCCGCCCATGATTTTCCGCCATCGCCGCCGTGACGCGCCCACGCGTTCATGAACCTGTGGACCCTGGCCATGGCCGCCTGGGTGGCGGGTGTGGCTTTCCAGTTGCAGCAAGCCACCTTGCCCAGCGTGGCCTGGGCGCAACTGGCCTGTGCCGCGGCCTGCTTGTTGTTCATCGTGCAGGGCATGGCGTTGAAACGCCGTTGGCGTCTGCCCGCCATGCCGGTGGTGGCGTGCATCGCGTGTGCCTTGCTGGCCTGGGGCAGCACGACCTGGCGGGCACACGGTCGTTTGAGCGAAGCCTTGCCCTTGTCCTGGCAGGACGTGGACCTGGTGCTCGAAGGACAGGTCCTGGGCTTGCCAGCGCAGCAAGGCACCCGCGTGGGCTTCGATGTGGCCGTTCAGCATTTGTCGCTTCAAGGCCAGACACTGGGGGCGGCTATGCCGAGCCGCGTGACCTTGTACTGGGAGGCCGGCGAAGAATTGGCCCATGTGCGGGCGGGCCAGGTCTGGCGCTGGACTGTGCGTTTGCAGGCACCGTCCCGTGTCGGCAACCCCGGCGGCTTCGACGCTGCCTCGTGGCTGTTCGACAAAGGCGTGCGTGCCACCGGCTCGGTCCGCAGCAAAGGCGACCGGCCCCGCTTGCTGCATTCGCCGGACCACGCCTGGTCGGCGGGGGCTGCAGACCGGCTGAGGCAGTCGATCCGCGACGACATCCGGCGCCAGGTGCCCGATGCCCGCCTGGCCGGCGTGCTGGCCGGCTTGACCATTGGCGACCAGTCCGCCATCGAACGCGAGGACTGGGACATCTTCCGCAGGACTTCCACCTCTCATGTGATCTCCATCAGCGGCCTCCACATCGCCATGGTGGGTTGGATGGCCAGTTTCCTGCTGGCATGGTGCTGGCGCCGCAGTCCCTGGCTCATGCACCATGTGCCGGTGCCAGTGGTGCAATTGGTCGGTGGCGTGCTGGTGGCCGCGGCGTATTCCGTGCTGGCGGGATGGGGGGTGCCCGCGCAACGCACGGTTTGCATGATGGCGGTGTGGGCGCTGCTGAAGATCAGTGGTCGGCCCTGGCCCTGGCCACCGGTCTGGCTGGCCTCGGCGGTGGTGGTCACTGCATTGGACCCCTGGGCCCTGCACCAGGCGGGTTTCTGGTTGTCCTTCGTGGCCGTGGGAGTGCTGATGTCCAGTGGCTCATCCACCGCCGAGCCCATCGCGGCATCCTGGTTCGCGCGGCTGGTGGGCCTGTGCAAATCCATGGTGCACACCCAGTGGTTGACCACCTTGTCGCTGACGCCCCTCGCCGCCGTGATCTTTCAGCAGGTGTCGGTGATCGGCTTCGCGGCCAACCTGCTGGCCATCCCCGTGTTCACGGTGCTGATCACACCGCTGGCCCTGGGCGGCACCGTCTGGCCCGCGCTGTGGAGCGCCGCCGCGTGGATCTTGTCGTTCACCATCAAGGTTTTAGCCTGGATGGCGAACTGGTCCTGGGCATCCACGCATGTGGCCGTGCTGCCCTTCGCCTTGTCGGTGCTGGTGGTTCTGGCGTCGTGGACCCTGGTGCTGCCGGTGCCTTGGCGCTGGCGCCTGCTGGGCCTGCCCGCCTTGCTGGCGATGGTGTGGTTGCCGCGATCATGGACCTTGCTGCCGCCTCCGGTGCCAGGCCAATTCAGCATGGTCGCCATGGACGTGGGGCAGGGCACATCGGTGTTGGTGCGAACAGCCCATCACGCCATGGTGTTCGACACGGGGCCCAAGGTGGGTGACCAGAGCGATGCCGGGCAGCGCGTGGTGGTGCCTTTGCTGGTGGCCTTGGGGGTGACGCAGCTGGATCGCCTGGTCATCAGCCACCGCGATGCGGACCATGTCGGCGGTGCCGCGTCGGTCGTTCGCGAGGTGCCGGTGGCGTTGCTGCATTCATCCCTGGAGGATGAACATCCCTTGCGGCAAACCCCGGTGAGTGGCCAGCCGCTGCCGCACCTGCGCTGCGAAGCCGGGCAGCGCTGGCAATGGGATGGGGTCGATTTCACCGTGGTGCACCCCAGCGCCAGCGACTACGCCCGGCGTGAAGAGTTGTCCCCGAATGCTTTGTCTTGCGCGATCCGTGTTCAGGCAGCCAAGGCCGCGGCCGGAAGGGCATCCGCCAGCGTGTTCCTGGCAGGCGACATCGAAACCCAGCAAGAGGCCGATGTGCTGGCGCGGGCCCAGTCATCGGAGGGCGGCCTGGCCAGCCTGCGAAGCACGGTTCTGGTCGTGCCGCACCACGGCAGCAAGACCTCGTCGACCCAGGCCTTCCTGCAAGCCGTGGATCCGATGCAGGCGATCATCCAGGTTGGGCGGCGCAATGGGTATGGCCACCCATCTCCAGAGGTGGTGGCCCGCTACGATGGGCTGAACGTGGCGCGCGTGGCCACCCCTGCCTGCGGCGCCTTCATTTGGCAAAGCAGCGAAGCGCCATGGGCGGCGCCCCCAACGCTGCCCACCGATGACCGCCAGCGCCTGCGTTTGGGCCAGTGCTGGCGCCAGCAGCCCCGGCACTACTGGGATTGAAGGTGATCGTCTTCCGGGTCCAAGGGCGTGACCAGCAGCTTGTCGATGCGTTTGCCGTCCATGTCCACGACTTCGAAGCTCCAGCCATCCCACTCGACCGTGTCGGTGGTTTGCGGCAGGCGCCCCAGGAGCATCATCACCATGCCGGCCAGCGTGTTGTAGCGGCCCCGGTCCTCGTCTGGCAAGGTCTTGAAGCCCAGCCGATCTTTCAACTCCGGCACCGGGATCAGACCATCGATCAACCACGAGCCATCCGCGCGTTGAACCGCCCAGCTGTTTTCGTCCTGCGGCGTGGTGAATTCGCCCGTGATGGCCTCCAGCACATCGCGCAAGGTGATCACGCCCTGCACCTCGCCATACTCGTCCACCACGAACACCATCTGCACGGCCGAAGCGCGGAAGTGGTCCAGCAGTTCCATGCCCGACAAGGTCTCGGGCACGAACACCGCTGGCTGCAGGCCTTGTGACAGGTCATTGCTCACACCCTGCGTGATCTGGTGCAGCAACTGCTGGGCGGTGATCACGCCCATCACATCGTCCAGGCTGCCACGGCACACCGGGTAACGCGAGTGCCCGTGCAGCGCGATGATCGCCAGGTTCTGCTTCATCGAGGCTTCGAGGTTCAGCCAGGCGATGTCGCTGCGCGGGATCATCATGGAGCCGACCTGCCGGTCATCCAGGCGGAACACATTGCGCACCATCTGGTGCTCGTTGGCCTCGATCACGCCGGCGTCCAGGCCTTCTTCCAGGCTGGCGTTGATTTCCTCTTCGGTCACGCCACGGCCGCCCAGGTCGTGCACGCCCATCAGCTTCAACAGCCACTCGGTGCTGGTGGCGAGCAGGAAGACGAAAGGCTTCGTCAAGCGCGACAGCCACTTCATGGGGCGCGCCACCAGCCGGGCCACGGGTTCGGGGAACATCTGACCCACCCGTTTGGGCACCAACTCGCCAAAAATGATCGTGATGAAGGTGATGATCATCACCACCAGGCCGGTGGCCGTGATGGCAGAAACCTGTTCACTGAGGTGGAACTGAGCCTGCAACCAGATCGACAAGCCCCCAGAAAACGCGGCGTCACCGACGATGCCGTTCAGCACACCCGTCGAGGTGATGCCAATCTGCACGGTGGACAGGAACTGGGTGGGGTTGTCGTGCAACTCCATGGCCACCTTGGCGCCAGCATCGCCGGTTTCGGCCATTACTTGCAGTCTGGCCTTGCGGCTGGCGGCAAGCGCCATCTCCGACATGGCGAACAAGCCGTTGAGAATCGTCAGGAAAATTAAAAGAGCTACGTCCATGTTGGGCGCCGGGCATCGCCGGGCCATCCATTTTTACCGCCGAAGCGTAGCAGAATCGGTGCCATGATCTACCTCCTTGGCGACCTGCAAGGCTGTTGCGACCCTTTTGAGCGGTTGCTGGCCACGATTGATTTCTCTCCTTCGCGAGACCGGCTCTACGTTCTGGGCGATTTGGTGAACCGCGGACCGGACTCGTTTGGCGTGCTCAAACGCCTGCGCGGCCTGGGCGATTCCGCGGTTTGTTTGCTGGGCAACCATGACCTGCACCTTCTGGCGGTGGCCCATGGCGTGCGCAAGCCGCACCGCAGCGACACGCTCGAGCCCATCTTGTCCGCACCCGATCGGGACGAGTGGCTGGACTGGCTGAGGCACCGTCGACTGGCGGTCCACGAGCATGGTTGGCTGATGGTGCACGCAGGCGTGGTGCCGCAATGGGATGCCGCTCAAACAGTGGCCCTGGCCGGTGAGGTCGAGGCCATGCTCCAAAGCCCGGAGATTGGCGGCTTCCTGAATGTCATGTACGGAGCGCAGCCCGATCGGTGGCAGGACGATCTGCAGGGGCCCGACCGGTGGCGTTGCATCGTCAACAGCCTGACGCGACTGCGGTTCTGTGCGGTCGATGGCACGATGGAGTTCGCCACCAAGGACGGGGCAGGGGAGGCGCCAGCAGGCTTTTTCCCGTGGTTCCAGGTGCCGGGCAGACGCACGGCGAACACGCCGGTGGCTTTCGGGCACTGGTCCACCTTGGGCTTGATCAACAGCGACCAACTGCTGTCGCTGGACACCGGTTGTGTGTGGGGCGGCCAGCTGAGCGCCGTGCGCATTGATGGCGACACGCGGGAGCTGATTCAGATTGATTGCCCGCAGGCGCAAAAGCCCGGGAAATAGCGGCAAGGCCCCGCCTTTGCCTTACAATGCGACCCTTCCAGGAAGTGTGGCCGAGTGGTTTAAGGCTCTAGTCTTGAAAACTAGCGTAGGGGCGACCTTACCGTGAGTTCGAATCTCACCGCTTCCGCCAGGCTAAGTAGTTGATTCATAAAGAAAATCAACGAAATCAAGGACTTGGGAAAGCTGCTGTGACACTTGGGTGTGACATTTTGGTATCTTCTATGCATGAAGGACAAAATGGCAAAACCCCTTGGGCTGACCAAACGCGGCGGCTCCTATCAGCTTCGGATTGTGATTCCGAAGGATCTTCGCCATTGCTATGGCGCACGTACTGACTTCCGAATTTCGCTTAGCAGCGACAAGGCCCTGGCCCAGCCCTTGGCTCATCGACTTCGAGCCGAACGAGAGGATGAATTTGCTCGCAAGCGGGCTGCACTAAACCCTCAAAGGGTGTCAGCAGTGTCCTCCCAACTTGCCCAGGTGATTGCTCAAGAGGTCTATGCCTTGGTGCTGCGCCAGGATGACTCTGTAAGGGAGTCTGCTGACGTCCATACGGCGTTGCTGGAGTTGGCGACATTGGCACCTGTTCCCGGGACGGCGCTGATGATTCCACTGCGGCCTCAGGAAGGGACGTCAAATCAGCCTTTGGATGCCCTTGAGGGGCTGCCTGAGGATGCGGTGGCGGTGTTGTCATCTTTGAATGAGCTGGCTGACGCTACCGCTGCCGTCCATCTTGTTCGGCGGAACTTGGCCGCTATCAAGCCCATTGCTGATGATGCTGCCCGGGGCTTGGGTTTAGTCATCGACTGGGCAGGAGAAGGCGGCAGGGACGCCCTCCGCGAGGCACTGGGCGCATATCGAAAAGCGCGGGCTGATTGCTCCCTGAGAGATTCGGGGGCATTGATTCCAACGCCTAACCCTCGACCTTCTGAGACTCAATCCTTGATTGCAAAGGCTCATACGTTGCGCGATGTCTTGCCCCACTGGCATGCTGTTCGGCAACCGGCGGACAGCAGCCGCCGCAAAGTTGAATTTTCGGTGCGGCTCTTTGAGAAATCGCTGGGAGTCAACCAGACCATCCAGGGGCTGACCAAGGCACAGGGGACAGAGTTCATCGGCTTCCTGCTGATGGAGTGCGGTTCAGACAAAACTGCCAAGGACCACTTTGATGGTGTTAAGGCGTTGTTGAACTTCGCTTGTGACCAGCAAGACTGGCTCCAGGTTAATGTGTGGAAGGCCCATGTTGTCCCGGTAAAGAAGCGCAGGCAGCGCAAGCCATGGCCTGCTGAGGCACTGGTCAAGTTGTTTGACTCGCCGCTGTTTAGCTCATACGAGCTTCCTACAACAACCAGTGCGGGGGCTGACGCTGCCTACTGGGTGCCCTTGTTGGGGCTCTATACAGGTGCCCGGCAGTCCGAACTTTGCCAACTTCGGATTGAGGATGTTGCCTTTGATGGCCAGGGCCTGACGCTGTTGATTTTGGCGGATGCTGGTGATGATGAAGAGGACGCTCCAGGCACTTCAACAAAGGGCGAGACCACGCAGCGCCGCGTGCCCGTTCACTCTGATCTCATCAGGCTGGGTTTTGACGATTACGTTAAGACGTTGAAGAAGGCTGGCGAAGTGCTGTTGTTCCCAGCGGTTAAGCGCGCTCCTGGTCGACCGGCAGGGGAATACTTCAGTGATTGGTTTAAGGTGTACCGCGATGCCCAAGGGGTTGGAAAGCGTTACCAGGACTTCCACGCCTTCCGCCATACATCGAGGACACGATTGACCGATGCGGGTGTTGATAGCGCTATTAGCTCTGCATTGTTGGGGCACACGTCAGGTGGAACGGGGCAGCGGGTCTATGACCACTCCACGGCGGCACTTCGGCCTGCGTTGGAGCGGTTGAAGTACCCCGAATTGAACCTGGAGAGATGCTATCGCAGCCCATAACGCATCTATGGGATAAAAGTTTGACTAGCTGGTGCCGGCTTTGGCCGTCAGTCATCGCTTGCTCAAGGTCTCTAGCAGGTTATTCCTGGCTTCTGGATCCAGTGCATGAAACACCAAGAGGAGTTCTGCCATTTGGTCGTCATCGGCATAAAGGTACGGTACCGGCACCTCCAACACCGCTGCAAGGCGTTCAACAGTTCCTGAATCGGGCGCGTGTTTCGATTTGATGTATTGGTTCACGCGAGCGCCGGCCGACATTTCATCAATGCCAGCCAGCACACCTAGCCTCTCTTGCGACAGCCCTTTACGCTTTCGCGCCTCATCGAGACGCTTCCCCAACACGGACATCACCACCCTTAAAAGCCGTGATGTTCTAGAGGTCGCGCTAGAATTGCCTTAAGACTTCCTGAGTTTGTAAATTAGGACAAATGAGGCTGCGATGAAGAAATTGCTTTGGAAGCTGCTACGCAATGGCGGTCTTGGGCTTGCTCTGGCTTATGTTCTGGTTTCGATTGCTCGCAAACCAGAAGTGCCCGCCTTGGTGTGCTCATTGTTTTGGCTCTTCCTAGTGTTCGCCACAATTGCCACACACAAGTTTCCCGAGGGCCACATTGGGAACGCTACAGCTTCAAGATGGTTCTCGCTGAAGCCTCTTGCGCGCCTCCTTTTTCTGGTTAGCGCGGTGTGGATGCTCTTGGCCTACTTTGTCCAGTCTGGAGAGACTCCACGCATGGGCATTGTGGTGATGCCAGCAATGGCTCTTTGGGCCCTCTACTTCGGCTTCAAACACTTGGTGATTGCTAAACCGGATGAAGCGCTAGATCCTGGGATGGAAAAACTTCTGGATGACATTGGGCTGGGACTTGATGGAGGACATCAGCAGGGTGCGGACCAGTCGGACCCTCTGGGCAATGCAGGTGGCTCAATTCGTCATGCATCAGTTCAAGAACACATCCCTGATCCTAAGGACCGAGAGCGCGCAATGGACGATCTCATCAGACGCATGAAGGGCGCGGGTGAGTGATTGTGGGGCAGCATTGGAGCGACCTTTGGGACGCGAAAAACGCTGCAAAAATCTGAGAGCCCACCTCGAATAGACCAAAGAGGAGGTTCCCCCGGTACCCCCGAACCGCCTTTGGAGGGGGGCCCAGAGCAGCCAACCTTTGTCCTTTTCAATTGCTACTGCTTAAGGGGCCACTGTAGAAGAAGCACGCGGATTTGGTTTTAGGGATCCTTGGAATCCTCTGATGCCACCGGTTCCAAGTTTTTTAAGTAGACCTGTGTAAGTCGCTAGCGACTGGCCAAAGGGCTGCACCGGTAGCTTCTGAAGGAGCACCACGATGGTCAGGCATAGCCGCTCCCCTTTGCGCGACTGGCTAATCATTGCTTCGAAGTGCCACCCACTGGCGCCGAAGTTCTCAAGGCCAATTCTGACGGCACCCGTCTCTGGGCTCCTAGCGGTCGAAGGACTGACGGACTTCAGCGCGCGTTCCCTCATCACCTTGGCAGTTTTCCGAGGGCTTGCGAAAAGAGCAGATGACGAAGTTTGCAGGATCGTTATGTCAAAGGCGCCCCTGTACTCTTCCGTTGAGAACGGGCTGCCGTCTGGGTGGCTTGCAAGTAGGCGTACCAGCGGCGTTGGGGGGTTATCTGGGGAAAAGCCGTGACATTGGGGAAAGACGGGGTCAACAGTTCGCAGGAACTCATGTGCAATTTGACGGACGGCTACCCTTGCGGGCTGGCTATCGCCATTTGATGAAACCCCATCAGGCAGCCACCGATGTATTCCTAGCCCTTGCCGGTATTGCAAGTCCATGTAGGGCGGAAGGAGCCCGGCATCTATATGGTGAACTTCCTTATCCCTCATCGTTGAGATCAGCAGTCGTCTTGAAAATTCATTGCCTTGCTCGTCACGGATAGCGGGTGCGTCCCACCACTGTTCTAGCGGTACCTTGACTCTTGCCGATTCAGGATCCCCTTGAATGCCATCTAACAGAGGCGTGTAGTAGCTGCCCTGATAAGGGATTGCTCCGAGAAGAAGATATGGGCCTGCGACATTGACTGTGTCGCTTGGAATTCTCGAATCCATCATGTCGGTTGGCATTTCGTCCAAATGTCGAAGGATCGGGGTCTGGTTTCGTTTTTCGAATAGCAGCGTCCAGAGCGAAGAGACAATTACGTCAACTGCGTCGTATTCACCCAAGTCATAGCGCATGCAGAACTCGTGTAGTCGGCGCATGCAGCGATCTCTGGCTTCAATGAACGTGCTGCGGTCTTTTGGGTGGAGTGCCATATCCCTGAGCCAAGCCTGACGCAGTTGTGATTGTCGAGGAGCTTACTGCCTGCAATGGCCCGGCTTAGGTTTCATTTGGGTATGCCTCTGTGAGCACGGTTCCGCTTGGTTCGTTTTCCGTTGCTTGACAACATAAACAGAACCAGCATAATGCGAACTACTTAAACGGAACTGCAGGGGCAACACCATGTCATTCATTCGGGCCTACCTAAGGGCCAGCACCGAAGATCAGGACGCAGGTCGCGCCAAAGCCGACCTTAAGAAGTTCGCCAGTGAGAAGGGCCTCAAGGTCGCTTCCTGGTACATCGAGAACGAGTCAGGGGCCACATTGGAACGGCCCGAGTTGTTCAGGCTCATCAACGATGCACACCTAGGTGATGTCCTTCTGATTGAACAGGTAGACCGCTTGTCGCGCTTGAACGCTCAGGACTGGGACACCCTCAAGCGGATGCTCTCTGAAAAGCACATTAGGGTGGTCGCTTTGGACCTGCCCACAAGCTGGATGGGTGCCACTGCGAACCTAGACGAGACCACCCAGGGCCTCCTGGATGCGGTCAACCGGATGCTCTTAGACATGTTGGCTTTGGTGGCCCGCAAGGACTACACCGACAGGCGCAGGCGTCAGGCTCAAGGCATCGAGAAGGCCAAGACAGCAGGGCTCTACAGGGGCCGCAGGGCGGATGCAGACAGGCATGCACTCATTAGGAGCCTGCTGGATAAGGGGCTGTCCTGGTCCCAGGTGTGTGAAGCTACCAAGGCTAGCCGGTCTACGGTGCTTAGAGTGGTTAACGCTCGAAAGGATGGCCCGTAGTCATGTCCAGGCAGAGCAGCAATGAGTGGTTGCTGACTTCGGAAGTCCCACAATAGGACTGGGCAGCTAGTCAGCCTTCACCCCAACCCGCATCACGGGCCACAACGTGAAGATTCCCGCCAAGCCCTATAAATCAGGCCAGGAGCGCTCGGGCCTCTACCAAGGCAGGAGGGGGGCCATCGCGGCAGCCAAGGCCTCAGAGCGGGCTCCAGGCGCCTTCACGTGAGGGCCCACATTAAGAGAACTTAGCGTCCGCTGACGATCTCCGACGGGGCACCTCTGAGCCCTTCCCACAATTCCTGGCCGATCATTTAATCGTGTGGTCGGCCCTCTTCCAACTTGGCCCCGCCAGTTGTTCCGATAAGGACAACCCGGGGCCTTTTTACGTCTACTCAAAAATGAGTTCCCAACTTTTCCCCCGAGCGCCCAACAGCAGGAGGCGCCTCTATACCCTTGGAGCCCACACGCTCCCAAGCAACTGGAAGCCGAACGAGCACACCCTGTCTAGCCTGGCTTGCGAACTGGATGCATCCATTGATGAAGTCATCGCCTTGTATCTGACTGGATTTCTGGAAATTGCTTTCACCCGCTCCTTCATGTACCGCAACTGGGACACGGCATTTCGCAACTGCGTTCGCAAAGATTGGTTGGGAGTTCGCCATGACCTGCATTGACCGCCAGCTGCTTGCCCGAACTGCTCACGACATCCTCACCCATGATCTTGAAAGCTATGGGAACGTTCTGAGCGAAGACCACAGCAGGGCCCTTGCTTCGTTGCTGGACTCTTTTGCCGCCTATTTGACGGGTGAACTGGCAGGTCGAAGGGCATTTTCTCTTCCCACCGGTATGGGTAAGACCGCAGCTATTGTTGCTTTCATCACCGCGTTGGAACAGTGCGGCTACTCTGTGCCGTTGTCAATTGCTGCCTCAAACGTTCACAGCCTTTGCAAGCTGTACCAAGCGCTAATCGTGCACGGTGTGCCAGCAGACCGCATCGGATTTAAGCATTCGCTTCGAGACGCTGAAGTGGCCAGCACCGGGGACAAAGAGTTTCTATACCAGCTGGTGACTCACGCACGTGTGAGGGGAGGCTTTGACTTCGGCCTGTTTGGTGAGTACCGAGGAGAACCTCGGGCTCTATGCGTTTATGACGAAACCCTCTGGCGATCTGACACCAGTTCTATGCGTGCAGACGATGCCAGGGCGGCAATCGCCTGGGTTCAGGCATACAACCCTCCACAGCAACTTTCGACGTATCTGCTGCGTTGCGGGAAGTGCATTGAGGCCGCATCAAAGGACGCTCCTCAATGGACATCAGGCATACCGCTGGACCTTCCAGCCGTGGTAGAAGACCAAGTCGAAGCTTGGCTGGAGTGGATCAACACGAGTGGATTATTTGTCAAAGGCGCAGCTGATGATCTTGTTCTCCTTCTGCGGCTCGCTGGGGAATCGCTTAGGGTTCTCTGTACAGAGCAAGGGGCTGGAGTTATTGCCATCCGACAAGCCATTCCTGAGGGTCTTAGGAATGTTGCCATTCTCGATGCGAGCGCCCCCATCAGGGAACTTGCTAAATTGGATAGGTCCATCACCGTAGCTTCTGATTTCGATGGGATGACCCTAAAGTCATTTGAGAACGTAGAGGTCTTTCAATACCTTTCAGGGGGAGGACGATCAACGCTCGCAAAGCATGGCATGAGCACGAACAGAGAGCTCAGCGCGCTGTCGCGTGAAGTGTTGAACATCATCAACCAGGATCTAGCGAACCATGGAGACCGATGCTTCTTGATCTTCACCTACATGAAGCGGGGGAAGGATGACCCTCCAAGGCGAATCAGATCCGACCTCAAGGCAGCCGGCATTGATATCGATGCTTTGACCCCGGACAGGAAGCGAAGGTTTGAGTTTCTTACCTGGGGTCAGCATGAAGGCCTCAACGGCTATGAGCACTGCGAATCGGTGATCCTGGCTGGAGTCATCCAGAGAGACCATTTAAGCCTCGCAGCGGCCATTAAGGGACAGCAAGACGATCCCGCTGCTGCCACTCCAAATAGTCTTGTGAGGGACCTAGTGGAGAGTGAAGCGGCCCACTGTTTGTATCAAGCAGCCAGTAGAGGTAGCTGTCGCAGGATCAACAATGGCATGGCCCAAGCAATGCGACTGCACGTCATCCATCGGCATGAGGGACTCAAAACGTTTCTTGAGCCGGTCATGCCAGATGCTCAATGGACCTGCCTTGCTCCGTTATTCTTGCCTCGGGCAGTGAAGACGGGGAAGACAGCATCCATGATTTCCATGCTTCTTAGGTATCTAGAGACTGTTGCACCCGAGGTCAGACGGTTGAGTAGCAAGAAGATCAAGAGCGAGCTAGGTCTGATCTTGCCCCCCTATCCCCGGACACGGTCTATGCGCAATGTAGCGCGGCCCCATCGGGCTGGTTTGCGCGCCGTTGATATTGCCTGAACTCCCGAGGCGATTTCATTTTCAAGCTTGAGTGTGGA
>NZ_JBOHHL010000025.1:0-64064 GCF_050725395.1 Aquabacterium sp.
TTCCACTTCAAGCAGAAGCAGAAGCTCAACGAAGCGGCCTTGAAGTCGCAGTTGACGCTGGCCGGCTACACGCATGTCAGCCAGGTGGTCTCGCCCGGCGAATACGCCGTGCGCGGCGGTCTGATCGATCTGTACCCCATGGGCTCGCACGTGCCCTACCGGGTCGATCTGTTCGGCGACGAGATCGATTCCATCCGCACCTTCGACCCGGACACCCAACGCAGCCTCTTCCCCGTGCCCGAGGTGCGCCTGCTGCCCGGCCGCGAGTTCCCGATGGACGAGGACGCGCGCTCGGATTTCCGCAAGCGCTGGCGCGAGAAGATCGAAGGCGACCCGACCAAGGCTCGCCTGTACAAAGACATCGGCAATGGCGTGGCCACGGGCGGCATCGAGTACTACCTGCCCCTGTTCTTCGACCAGACCGCCAGCATCTTCGAGCACCTGGGCGAGAAGGCCGTGCTGGTGCTCCATGGCGATCTGGACGAGACGCTGCGCAAGTTCTGGACGGAGACCCGCGAGCGCCACCGCTTCCTGCAGCACGATCCGGAGCGCCCCATCCTGCCGCCCGAGGACCTTTACCTCAAGGTGGAAGACTTCTTCGCCTTGAGCAACGCGCACGCGCAACTCTCGATCCGCGGCAACGAACCCGTCGATTGGGCCCGTCCGCTGCCGGACCTGTCGACCGAGCGCAACGCGCAAGAGCCATTGCGCAGGCTGCAAGCCCACCTGAAAAACGCCACCCAACGTGTGCTCGTGATCGCCGAAAGCAATGGCCGCCGCGAGAGCCTGCTGGAGTTGCTGCGCGACCACCAGATCGACCTGCCCAGCGTGGATTCGCTGGCGGCGTTCGCCAACAGCGATCACCGCATGGCCATGGCCGTGGCGCCCTTCGCGGGCGGTTTCATCTGGCAGGACGTGAGCGGTGAAGGTTCACAGAAAAGCGCCGGCTTGCAGTTCATCACCGAGACCGAGCTCTTCGACGCCGCGCCCACCACGCGCCGCCGCCGCAAGCAGGAGCAGACCACCGACGTCGACTCGCTGATCAAGGACCTGTCCGAGCTGAACGTGGGCGATCCGGTGGTGCACGCCAACCACGGCATCGGCCGCTACCAAGGCTTGATCAACCTGGACCTGGGCACCGGTCCGTCCGAGTTCCTGCACCTGACCTATGCCGATGCCGCCACGCTGTACGTGCCGGTGTCGCAACTGCAGCTGATCAGCCGCTACACCGGCGTGAGCGCCGACGAAGCGCCGCTGCACCGCCTGGGCTCCGGCCAGTGGGAAAAGGCCAAACGCAAGGCCGCCGAGCAGGTGCGCGACACCGCCGCCGAACTGCTGAACCTGTATGCCCGACGCGCCGCCCGAGAAGGCTTCGCCTTCCGCTTCAGCGCGCAAGACTACGAGGCCTTCGCCGCCAGCTTCGGTTTCGAAGAGACCGCCGACCAGCGCGCCGCCATCCACGCCGTCATCCAGGACATGATCAGTCCCCGCCCCATGGACCGCCTGGTCTGTGGCGACGTGGGCTTCGGCAAGACCGAAGTCGCCCTGCGCGCGGCTTTCGTGGCCGTGACGGGCGGCAAGCAGGTGGCGATCCTCGCGCCCACCACGCTGCTGGCCGAACAGCACTACCAGAACATCGCCGACCGTTTTTCGCAATGGCCGGTGCGCGTGGCCGAGATGTCGCGCTTCCGCTCCCCCAAGGAGATCAAGGCCGCGATGCAGGGCCTGGAAGACGGCACCATCGACATCGTCATCGGCACGCACAAGCTGCTGAGCGAATCGGTGAAGTTCAAGCGCCTGGGCCTGCTGGTGATCGACGAGGAACACCGTTTCGGCGTGCGCCACAAAGAGGCCATCAAGGCGATGCGTGCCGACATCGACGTGCTCACCCTCACCGCCACGCCCATCCCGCGCACCTTGGGCATGGCCATGGAAGGCCTGCGCGACCTGAGCGTGATCGCCACCGCGCCGCAACGCCGCCTGGCCATCAAGACCTTCGTGCGCAGCGAATCAAGCGGCGTGATCCGCGAGGCCGTGCTGCGTGAATTGAAGCGCGGCGGCCAGGTCTACTTCCTGCACAACGAGGTCGACACCATCGAGAACCGGCGCGACAAGCTGACCGAGTTGATTCCCGAAGCCCGCATCGCCATCGCCCACGGCCAGATGCCCGAGCGGGAGCTGGAACACGTGATGCGCGACTTCGTGGCCCAGCGCCACAACGTGCTGCTGTGCTCGACCATCATCGAGACCGGCATCGACGTGCCCACGGCCAACACCATCATCATGGCGCGCGCCGACAAGTTCGGCCTGGCGCAGTTGCACCAGTTGCGCGGCCGCGTGGGGCGCTCGCACCACCAGGCCTACGCCTACCTGCTGGTGCCCGATGTGGAAGGCTTGACCAAGCAGGCCCAGCAGCGCCTGGACGCCATCCAGAGCATGGAAGAACTGGGCAGTGGCTTTTACCTGGCGATGCACGACCTGGAGATCCGCGGCGCTGGCGAGGTGCTGGGGGACAACCAGAGCGGCAACATGATGGAAGTGGGCTTCCAGCTCTACAACGAGATGCTGGGCGAGGCGGTGCGTTCATTGAAGGCCGGCAAGGAGCCCGACCTGTTGTCACCGCTGGGCCTCTTCGGTGGCGGCACCGACATCAACCTGCACGCCCCCGCCCTGCTGCCCGACAGCTACTGCGGTGATGTGCACGTGCGCCTGAGCCTGTACAAGCGCGTGGCCACGGCCGATTCCATCGACAAGATCGAGGCCATGATGGAAGAAATCATCGACCGCTTCGGCAAGTTGCCACCCCAGGCGCAAACCCTGTTCGACACGCACCGCCTGCGCGTGCAGGCCAAGCCCTATGGCGTGCAGAAGGTCGACGCCACCCCCGGCCTGATCAACATCACCTTCCGGGCCAACGCCCCCGTGGAGCCGATGCGCATCATTGAACTGGTGCAAAAGAACAAGCAGATCAAGCTGGCGGGCAACGACAAATTACGCGTCGAAAAGTCACTGTCCGACCCCAAGGACCGGGCGCAATACGTGCGCGATTTGTTGAAATCACTGGGGCAGCCGATCAAGCAGTGAGCAACCCACGCCAATGGCCTCACGGATAATCCGACAGCCACGCCCCGCCAGCCCCAAACGCCAAAGACCTTCATGAGCAGCCCCACCGAACACGCCCCCGGCCTCGTCATCCAGCGCTTCACGCCACCTTTGAAGTTCAGCCACTTCAAGGTCATCGCTTTCGACATGGACTCGACGCTCATCAACATCGAGTGCATCGACGAGATCGCCGATGCCGTGGGCAAGAAAGCCGAAGTGGCGGCCATCACCGAAGCCGCCATGCGCGGCGAGATCACCGATTTCAAGGACAGCCTGACCCGCCGCGTGGCCTTGCTCAAGGGCGTTCCGGCCGAAGCCTTGCAAGCCGTCTACGACCAGCGCCTGAAGGTCAACCCCGGCGCGCCCGAACTGATCAACGCCGCCAAGGCCGCCGGCTTGCAAACACTGCTGGTGTCGGGTGGCTTCACCTTCTTCGCCGACCGCGTCAAGGCGCGGCTGGGCATGCACGAAGCCCATTCCAACCTGCTGGAGATCGAAGGCGGCCTCCTGACCGGCCGCGTGCTGGGCGACATCGTCGACGGTGAAGCCAAGAAGCAGCACCTGCTGGCCTTGTGCACCCGCCTGCAATGCGACCCCTCGCTGGCGATTGCCGTGGGCGATGGTGCCAACGACCTGCCCATGATGGGCGCCTCGGGCTTGAGCGTGGCCTACCATGCCAAGCCCAAGGTGCGCGAGCAGGCCATGGTCGCCATCAACACCGGCGGCCTGGACCGCGTGCTGGAAGTGCTGCGCTAAAACCGCAGCCCCGTCAGCCTTCGCTCGACGCCAACGGCAAGGCCGCTGGGGACGGCACCGCCGGCAGGCCGCCATCGTTTTCCGAATGCAGTTTGACCAGCGTGGCATCGGCATCCCGGATGGCCAGCGTCAACACCGTCACGAAAGTGTCGATGTCCTTCTGGCTGTGGTCGGCCATGACCTGCAGCCGTAAACGCGCGGCGTCACGCGGCACGGCGGGGTACTCCACGGCATTGGCGATGGCACCACCCGCCAGCAAAAACCTGGACACCATGCGGCACTGCGATGTGCCGCCCATCAGCACGGGCACCACGGCGCTGGGCACCCCCATCACCGTGCACCCCAAGGCGCTCAGCTTGGCCCGCAAGTCCACGGTGTTGGCATGCAAGCGACGCCGGCGCTGGGCACCTTCTTCTGAACGGATGATCTCCAGCGCCTTCAGCACCACCTGCGCCTGCACGGGCGACAAGGCATTCGAGAACGTGTGCGGCCCGCAGCCAAAACGGATGGCCAGCTTCAGGCCCGGCTCGTTGCTGGCCACGAAGCCGCCATTCGAAGCGAAGGTCTTGGAGAAGGTCCCCATCACGACGTCGATCTTGCCGAGCATGCCTTGCGCTTGGATGGCGCCCAGCCCCTCGGGACCCATGCTGCCCAGATCGTGCGCCACGTCCACCAGCAAGGTGGCCTGGTACCGGTGCGCCAGTTCCTGGTGCGCCTTCAGGTCGGGGATGTCGGAATCCATGGAGAACAGGGACTCGGTGACCACGAGGATGCCGGCCGATGGTTGATTCTCGCGAATGGCCACCAATTGCCGCTCCAGCGAGGCCACCGAGAGGTGGTCGAAGGTGTGCACATGGCGGGTGGCTGCCCGGGCGCCATCCTGCAAACAGGCATGGGCCAGGCGATCGATCACCACGTGGTCACGGTCGCGCACCAGGGCCCTGATCGCGCCATAGCCTGCCGCCCATCCGGTGGGGAACAGTGAGCAATCTTTCAGGTGCAGCCAATCGGCCAGTTCGCATTCCAGCTGCACCGAGGACTCGCTGTTGCCCATCAAGGCCGCGCTGCCGCCCACGTGCACGCCCAACTGCTCGATGGCCTGCACGGCGGCTTGCCGGATCAAGGGATGGCTGGACAGCGAGAGGTAATCCTGGCTGCCAAAGTTGACGCCCTCGGCCAAAGGCCGGCCGCGACGGTCCTTGGCCTGCGCCCAAGGCAAGACCGCACCCACGATCTGTTTGGAATAAGTGTCCAGGCCATACTCATCGAGGATGTCCCAGCCCATGGGCAGGATGCTCAGCCGCCCCAACAGGGACTCGGCCATGGTGGTGCTCGGACGGCTTGCCACCGTCTTGTCCATGAAGCTGACGTAGTCGGCCAGTGTTCCCTGCAATGCCAGATTTAGTTTGTCCATCCCCCGAATCTATTAGCATTCGCGGAAATTTTCCGTAATGCGGCATACCCCATATAAGGGGTATCACATCCGGATAACGAGTCTCGTTAAGCCTTGGCGGCAGGCATCACCACGATGCCATCTTCGTCGGCATAGACCCAATCCCCAGGGCGCACCCAGACTCCTTGGATCTGCACGGGCACATCGGTCTGCCCTTCCTTGCGCTTTTCGGTGGGCCAGGGCATCAATGCCAGGGCGCGGATGCCGACATCGCACTCCGCCAACTCGGCCGAATCGCGCACGCAGCCATCGACGATCACACCAGCCCAGCCATTCTTGGCCGCGGCCTTGCCCAGGTTGCCCCCCACCAGTGCTCGGCGCAGCGAGGCACCGCCATCCACCACCAGCACGCGGCCGTGGCCGGGTGAATCGACCGCCGCTTTGACCAGGGTGTTGTCCTCAAAGCATTTCACCGTGCTGACCGGGCCACTGAACTTCAGGCGCTTGCCGTAGTCCTTGAACACGGGTGGCAAAACGCGGAAGGCGCCATCGGTGTCGTTCTTATGGTCGTCGCAAAGGTCGCAGGTCGCAAAGTCAGTGGTCATGGCTTCTCCTTGTCAAAAAACAAACGTTCAGGTCGATCAAACCCGATTGTCTGCGCAAGAAGACGCGCCTCGGCCCTCAATGGCCAAACAAGCCCTTGATCACGCTGCCCACACCCTCGACCATCCCACCCAAAGTGACCCCCAGCGACTCGGCCAAGCCCGCCGCCGCCCGCACGGCCAGTTGTTCATTGAGCGAGAAGTGCGGATCGTCCAGGCGGCCATCGAGCGAAAACTTCAGCTCGATGCGGCCCTTTTCGGACATGGATGCGATGACCGCTCGGCGCGGCACGCCCGCGAAGGTGCCGAGCAAACCGCCGCCATCGTTCAACTCCAGCCCTGTCAAGGTGATGACGCCCGGCGCGCGCAGGTGGTTCTTCACCACCGAGGCATCGAAAACGAGGTCGAGCGTACCGGCACGGACGCCGCCTTCGTTCAGCTTCACCAGGTAGGGCTGCAATGAAATCAGGTCAACCCCCGCCAGTTGCCCCTTGAGCTGGGCATCGTGCGTGGCTGGCGTGAATTCGCCAGCCACCTTGATCCGCCCGTCGCGGTGCGGACCCTTGACCATGCCTTGCAGATCGATGTGCATGGGCCGGTCCAAGGCGGGAATGGCGACGTCCTCCAACTCGATGGCCAGCTCATCGATGCGAACGAGGTGCGCGGGCTTGCGCACGCTGGCGTCGTAGAAGGCCAGTTGCGAGCCCGTCATCGACACATGACCGATCTGGATGTGGGGGGCAGACTTGTCGGACGTCGGCGATTCCCGACTGGCGGGTGATCCGGGCTCAGCGGTGTGCTCGAACAAGGCCGGCAGCACGCGCAACTTGCCATCCGACGAGCGCAGCACCGACAAGTAGGCGCCCTCGACGTTCACGCTGCGCACTCGCCAAGCGTTGCCGAAGAGACTCGCCATTTCGGGCACCACGGTGACGCGCCTGGCCCGCAGTTCGTCTGGTGCGGGCCACCCCGAACGGCTGGCCCTGACCTGAAGATCGCGCAACT
Source organism: Aquabacterium sp. (assembly GCF_050725395.1). Lineage (GTDB taxonomy): Bacteria > Pseudomonadota > Gammaproteobacteria > Burkholderiales > Burkholderiaceae_C > Aquabacterium. The sequence goes on from NZ_JBOHHL010000025.1 coordinate 6,859, forward strand.
CCACGCTGGCCCAGCCGACGTTCAAGGCCCCCACCGAAGCACCGGGCCCCAGCGCCTTCTCGATGTTGGCATGCAAGCGCCGAACCGTCACCTGGAACGCCAGGGCCCCCAAGATCGCCACCGCTGTCAGCGCCGCGCCGGCCCGCCACCAGAATCGATGCTTCATGCGGTCAGGCGGCACTCACTTGCAGCACGATCTTGCCGATGTGATCGCTGCCCTCCATCAGGCGATGGGCATCGGCCACCTTGGCCAGAGGAAAGACCGCGTGGATCACCGGCGCGCAGCGACCAGCGTCCAGCACAGGCCAGACCTTGGCCCGCAGTTCGGCAGCGATGGCGGCTTTTTCTTCGGTGCTTCGCGGCCTCATGGCCGAACCCGTGACCAGCAAACGCTTGGCCATGATCTGCGCCAGGTTCACATCCTTGACCACCGTGCCGCCCATGAAGGCCAGCAACAGCAAGCGGCCATCCGTGGCGAGCGAGGCCAGGTTGCGGGCGAAATACGCGGCGCCCATGATGTCGAGGATCACATCCACCCCACACCCTTGGGTGTGTTCGGCGATCGCCTGCTGAAAATCCTGCTCACGGTGGTTGATGACCAGTTCCGCGCCCAGTTGCTGGCAGGCCTCGCGTTTGGCCTCGCTGCCAACGGTCACGAAGGGATGCGCACCAAACTCGCGGGCCAGTTGGGTCGCGGTGGTGCCGATGCCGCTGCCACCGCCGTGAAGCAGCACGGACTCGCCCGCCTTCAGGCGCCCCATCTGGAACAGGTTGGCCCAGACCGTGAAGAAGGTTTCAGGCAGGGCCGCGGCGCGGATCGCGTCATAGCCCTTGGGCCACGGCAAGGCCTGCGTGGCAGGCACCACGGCGTGCGTGGCGTAACCACCACCATTGACCAGGGCGCAGACCTTGTCGCCCACCTTGAAGCCGGTGCCCTCGCTGCCAACGGCCAACACCTCACCCGCCACCTCCAGGCCGAGGAAGGAACTGGCTCCCGGCGGCACAGGGTAGTGGCCATTGCGTTGCAGGATGTCGGGCCGGTTGACGCCTGCGGCTTCCACATGGATCAGCAATTCACCCGCAGCAGGCTCGGGCACGAGGGCGGTGGCCAAATGCAGCACCTCCGGCCCACCGGGGGCGGAAAAGGCAATGTGGTTCATCTGGCTGGGCAATGGCATGTTAGGTCACCAACGAAGGTCTGGATTTTTTTTCAGTAAAAATTGCGCGGTCAGCACCAGCCAACCCAGCGAACGTTTGAGGAGCATGACAGGAAGCGTCGGCTTGGCAAAGCGGGTCTCGATCGTATCCATGGCACCACCTTTCAGGCAAACTGGGCTGAGTTGTCCTGCAAGGCAATGCACGTGCCAGCCTTGCCCTCTTAAGACCTTGGCATTCACTCACGGTCGCCGTTGGCCAAGCAGTCTTCAAGGCGGCCCCCAGCGCGAGGTTCGTGGTTTGCCACTCCAGGCTCATCACCACCGCGAGAAAGCCAGGAGCGCGACATGAAGCTTCACAAAATGGGCAACAAGGCAGCCAATGCCCCCACGGGGATGCTGTCCTACCTGGCCCACATCGGCCGGACCATGTTCCACCACCAGGACGACGATGCCGCCCAGCAAGCCGCACGCTACTGGGCAGTCATGTACGTCGATGCCGATGGCGTCCTGCAGAACACCACCGTCAGCGTGGTGGCGGCGCACCCCGGCTTGCGCAGCGTCACCGTGCGCCGTGAAGCCGACGACCAAGAGATCATCTTGCGGATCAGCAAGATCGTCGAAGCCATCGACATCCGCACGGGGCGCCGCATCGATGTGGGCCACTGGCTGGCCCACGTGCCGCGCTGAATGTCCGATGTCCATGGTGTCAGTTCTTTCCGACACTTGAATTGACGGCGCTCCGACAACGCGCGACAAAGCTGGGGTCTACATTGAAATCGTGTTGGACCCATCTTTGACAGCGCCGGACGCCAGTCCCCTCACGCTGTGGAAAGGAAGCCATGAAAGTACCGTGTTCCCCTTCGGCCGCGCCCCTCGCGCATTTGACGGCTGTGCATCTCCTGGGCCGAATCCTGGAGCGCCTCGACCACCACGGTGGAACCGCAGGCCGCACCCGCTACCAGTTGGCCATGCAGCACCTCACCCAGGCCATGGACCGGGTCGAGCAAACCTTCGTGGTGCGCCAGGTGCTCGAAGCCAACCCCGCGCCTGTCAGCCGTGCATTGATGCCGGAATAGAAATACATCTCAAATTTCTGCATTGACAGAAATAATAGAAGCATTCCACAATGCTTCCATGAACCTGTCACCCACCCTCTCACGGTTTGTATTGCACTGGGGCGAAATGGGCACCCGCTGGGGCGTGAACCGCACCGTCTCGCAAATCCACGCCCTGCTCTACATCCACGGTCGGCCCATGCACGCCGAAGAGATCGTCGACACCCTGGGCGTGGCCCGCTCGAATGTCAGCAACAGCCTGCGCGAACTGCAAAGCTGGAAGCTCGCCCGTCTGGTCCACCTGCCCGGTGACCGGCGCGACCACTTTGAAACCTCGACCGACATCTGGGAAATGTTCCGCACCATCGTGCGAGAACGCGAACAGCGGGAACTGGCCCCCACCATGACCGTGCTGCGCGAACTGCTGGCCGACCCAGCCTTGAGCAAGGAGCCCGCTGAGGTGCGCTTGCGCCTCAAGGCCACCCTCGAATTCCTCGAAATCCTCACAGCCTGGAGCGACGAGATGCTGCGCCTGGACGTGGCCACCCTGACCAAAGTCCTCAAACTGGGGGCCCGCATCAAGAAATTGCTGGGCCGCGAAGCCGACCCCAAAACTTGACCATTTTTTTGATCGCAAATTTCTCTCATAACAGAAATTAGAGAATTTTTCAGAAGGAAAATCATGACCACCGCGCACCCCACCTACCCGCTCACCCTGCTTTACGACGCCTCCTGCCCCGTGTGCCGGCTTGAAATGGACGAACTTCGCCACCGCAACGCCCAAGGTCGACTGCTCTTTGTGAACATCAGCGCGCCTGACTTCGACCTGGCGCAGCATTGGCCCCCGGCAGCCCACGGCAACGTCAGCGGCCTCCCCACCTTGCAGGACATGAACGCCGCACTCCACGGCATCGGCCCCGACGGGCAGGTTTACACCGGGGTCGAGACCATTCGGCTGGCCTACGCCGCCGTGGGGCTGGGCTGGTTGTGGGCCCCCACCCGCTGGTCCCTGCTGCGCCCACTGGCCGACGCGGCCTACCGTTGGTTCGCCAGCCACCGTTACGAAATCTCGGCCCACCTGTTACCGCTGGTCGGCCGGATCGAGCAAAAGCGCGCACAAGCCCGCATGGCGCGCATGCAACGGTGCCACGAAGGGCATTGCGAGATGTAGTCGGTCCATTTGAACGTTGGAAGGGAGAACACCATCATGAGAAGAAGAAACATCCTGATCCTCGGCGCTTCCGGCTGCATCGGCAGCGCCATCGCCTCGACCTTGCGGGCCCGTGGCCACCTGGTCACCGAGGGCCGCAGAACCACCGTCTCCGGCACGACGCCACAGCTGCACCTTGACTTCGCCGACGACGTGGCGCCCCAAGACTGGGCGCATCGGCTGAACGCCGCTGGTGGCTTCGATGTGGTGATCAACGCGGTCGGCATCCTGATGCCAGATGAGCACAACCGCTTTGAACGCATCCACGCCCAGGGGCCTGCCGCGCTGTTCCAAGGCGCGGCCTTGGCCGGCGTGCAGCGCGTGATTCAAATTTCGGCCCTGGGCGTGGGGCCGGAAGCCCATCACCTGCAAACACCTTATGCGCTGACCAAGCTGCAGGCCGACGAGGCCTTGCTTGATCTGGCGCACCAGGGTCTGTTGGATGGCATCGTGGTGCGCCCCTCGCTGGTGTATGGCCCCGGCAGCCAAAGCGCTGCCCTGTTCCAACAGCTGGCCCGATTGCCCGTGGTTGGATTGCCGGGCCTGGGCCGCCAACGCGTACAGCCCATCCATGTGCTGGAGCTGGCCGAGGCCGTGGCCCGCATGGCCGAACACCATTCACCCATCGGGTCTTCACGCGGCTCGGTGCAGGAACTGGCCGGCCCCGCGGTTTTGAGCTACCGCGAAATGTTGCAGCAGTACCGGCGCGCGCAAGGGCTGGGTGAGCCGGTGTGGCTGCCCGTGCCCATGCCCTTCATGCGTTTGGGCGCGCAGCTGGCTCGGCACCTCGACCAGCAGGCCTTCAGCCCCGACACCCTGACCATGCTGGAGCATGGCAACACCAGTGCGGACAACGCCGCGCCTTTCTGGCTGGGCCGTGACCCCACCAGCATGGCGCAGGCGTTGGTCTTGCCGCCATGGGTGGCGCTGCCCGGCTGGATGCGCCTGGGTCTGCAGGCCACTTTGGCCTTCATGTGGGTCTACACCGCCATGATCACCGCGCTCTGGCCTCGTGAATCCCACGTGCTCGACCTGCTCGCGCGTTGCGGTTTCAGCGGCGAATGGGGATGGCGCATGATGGTGCTGTCCTGCACGCTGAACACCGCCATGGGCCTGGCCCTGCTGCGCCGCCATCCCGGTGCCTGGACTTACGCTTTGCAAGCCGCGGCCATCGTGGGCTACACCGCCACTGCCGCGTGGAACATGCCGGAGTTGACCATCGACCATTGCGGTCCCCTGGTCAAGAACGTGCCCGTGCTGGCCACGGTCATGCTGCTGTGGCTCAGCGTGCCGCGGTCAGACCGTGCCGTCCAGGATCAGACGGATCACGCCCTGCGGATCGACCCACATGGGCACATGGCCCCACTTGGCCGGCTGAACCCATCTCGCGCCTGATGGCAGTTGATCGCGGCGCCGGGCACTGGGGGTCAGCAACCAGTCCCGCGTGCCGAAAGCCACCGTCAGTGGGCAGGCAATGGACTGGCCGCCTGTGAAAGCCCCCGCGTTGGCCAGCGTGTCATCAAAGCCGGGCGCCAAGGCAAAATCGATCGCCGAGCGCAACGCATCGCTGGGCGGCATGCGCCGACTGCCGAACGAGAGCGGTATCGACAGCAGCAACTCCCGCAGCACGCCCGACTTCATCGCCAGCTTCACACCACCCGGCGACAGCCTGGTGGCCACGCGCATGACACCAAAGAAGTGCTTGACCCAGGACGCCGGATGGTCCTTCCACAGTCCCGCCGGAGAAATGGCGACCACCGAGCGGGCCCGGCCCTGGCGGGCCACTTCCAAGGCCATCCAGCCGCCCAGCGAGTTGCCGACCACATCGACCGGTTCATGAAGGCCCATGGCATCGAAGGTGCTCAGCAAGGCCCGCACCAGGTTCGGCACGGTGGGTGGCACGCCCTCTGGCAACACGGGCGTCTTGCCAAAACCGGCTGTGTCGAAGGCCAAGACCCGGCGGTGCTTCGCCAATTCGTCGAGCACTGGCGACCAGGCAAAGCTGGACATGCCGATGCCATGCAGCAGGACCAATGGCCGTCCTTGCCCTTTTTCTTCACAGTGCCACATGGGGCGTCCTTCAAGTCACTCGGGAAAAACTCAGTTCGACGCGAAATAGTTCTTGATCATAACAATCAACCAGGTGGTGACCCACCACGCGTCCATCGTTCAACCCTCGGCTTCTCAGGGGCTGGCGAGCTTGTCGAGCAAGGTCAGCAACTGCTGGCGCTCTGCCATCGTCAGGCGGTGGGCGGCGTGCTGGTCTTGCTTGAGCACCGCCTGCTCGATCTGACGCAGGTCTTTCTTGCCCAGCGACGTCAGGGCCAGGCCGTAGGCACGCCGGTCACCAGGCACGTCCAGGCGGTCCACATAGCCCATCTGGGACAAGGTGTCGATCAGCGCCACCACGCCGGAACGCGCGATGCCCAGCACCTCGGCCAACTCCGTCAGCTTCAAGCCCTTGTTGCGGCTGATGATCACCAGGGCCGAGAAGCGTGGCGGGGTGATGTTCCAAGCTTCGAGCGCGGGCAGGAAGCCGTTGTAGACCGCGATCTGCGCGCGGCGCACGCCATAGCCCACCAATGAATCGAGCACGCCGTAGTCGATGCCCGGCACATGCGGATTGAAGCCGCTTTCGGGCGATGCGGGAGCCGGAAGTGTCATGGGGCCTTCCGAGTTTGAGGTCTGGTCAGTAGCGACCGCCGCCATAGCCACCCGTGCCATAGCCGATGTCCGAACGTTTGGCGGAGCTGTAACCCACCGCGCTGTAGCCGCCCGAGCCGCTGGCAGCTTCACGAGGACGGGCCAGGGTGACGACAATCGCGCGTCCATCAACGGACATGCCGTGCAGAGCGGTGATGGCGGCCTGGGCCACTTCAGCAGAAGCCATTTCCACAAACCCGAAGCCCTTGGAGTTGCCGGTTTCCCGGTCCATCATGACCTTGGCAGAGGAAACGCTTCCAAACTCGGAAAAGTTGTCTTTCAGGCTGGAATCGGTCACGGAGTAGGGCAAGTTGCCCACGTAAATTTTGCTGCTCATGGAAGAGCCTTTCTGAATCATGGTGCATCGTCAGGATGCGGGGTGTGCGAATCGAGGTAGCTGATCGTCAGCCTGCGGGAGAATGGGGCATGCACGTCTCCAGCCAGCCCTGGGTGACTGCAAAGAGCCGGGCAGCTTCGCGCGAGGCAAAGGTTTTGTCAAAACGGAACACACGGGAGTAGCTACCGTTGCCCTGAGAGCGATGGACCGAGAAGGAGGCGCGGAAGCGGCCGCAGTCGGTCTGGTGTGTCGAGGGCGAAACGACGTACTTGCCCATGGAAATGGCGATGTTTGAAATCTTGTTCAATCAGGAGGCGCAGGCTTGAATGAAGCTGCGTGAGCATCGAGTGGCTCGGTTGGCTGCAGCTCGGCAGACCAAAAGGGCGACAAAGGTCGCAAAACGCGGTCAGCATGGCGGGCGACTCGTCCAAAAAGGCAAGGCACCGCAACTGCGCGAAGGCGATTTATATCACCAAAATAATACAAAGGTCAATCAGTTCATGGCTGACCAGGCCGATCTGTTCTCTGTCGACAGACCCGTGGCAACCTGACTTCAAAGCAGGTGGCCGATGCATCAGAGGTCACCGCCACACTGCCGCCGTGGGCGGTCGCGATTTGTTTTACGACGTACAAGCCAAGCCCTAGGTTGGCCCCGGCCGGATGCGGAGGCCCGCTGCCATCATCGACATCGGCGCGCACAAGTGGCTCAAAAATATTGGCGATTAAATCGCGAGAAATGGGCCTGCCTTCGTTGCTCACTTTGAGCACCAGCTGGTCAGGGCTTGAGCCGTCCAGGGAGACGAGGACAGGTCTTCCGGGCAAGCCATATTTCAGCGCATTGAAAACAAGGTTGGACAAGGCCTGGTGCAAGCGCCGCGAGTCCCATTCGCCGTGCATCTCGCCGTCCACCTGCAGTTCAAGCACGGCAGCATTGCCCAGTGAAGTGATTTCGTCCAAGGTGTCCCGAACAAACTTATCCAGATGGAGCGGGGCGGGGTCAATGATGAGTTCTGCACCCAGGCGATGCCTGGTGTACTCCACCAGATCATCCAACAGGGCTTTCATCTGAGCGACGCTGCGCACAATCATCGCCACGGGCCGCTCACCGCTTGGCTGTGTGCGCAATAACGTCGCCGCACAATTGCCAATGGTGCTGAGTGGCCCACGCAGATCGTGCCCCAGGATGCCGAGAAAGAGATCCCGCGTTTTAGTCACTTCGGACACAAATGCCGTCAAGGACTCAGACACGGCCTGATCGACTGCCTCGTTGAACCGAATCATGTCTTCCAAGTCTTGTCCTTGTCCGCGGTTGGACGATGCATTCCACAATCGAAGGACCGTCGCGCGCAAAGCTCGGTACTCAGCAACCATTTGTTCGACGTCAAAGCCTTGGCGCTCTCTTTGCCGTGCATGGCTGCGCGACGGCAAATTCGGCGCTTTGGATGCATGGCTGCTGTTGCCTTCAGATTTTGCTTGGCGCTCTCGCTCCCCTTGAGGCCGGAGCATGTTCTCGGCGATCTCTTGAAGGATCAACCGCCCATGGTCCAACAAATCAACCTCATCCATGCCCTCGGCAGCAGGAAGTTGATGTCGCGCAAAAGCGACCCAGTCCACCAGAATAAGGTCCAAATTTTCAGTGATGAATGCTGACAGTCGCATCTGTAGTCCGATGGCAAACGAGTGCCTGTTGCGGTAGAGGGCTCCTCATGAATCCTTCGTTGATCCACCAGGCCTTGCAGGTTAGCTCCCTGGCAACCGCCCAGCAAGCCCTCAGAGAGCCAACTTGCGAAGAAATTCCTGGAGCTCCACGGGCTTCGTGAAATGGTGATTGAAGCCTGCCAACGAGAGGCAATGCGCCGCGCGACCTCGTAGCCGTCCATGGCTGGCATACCGATGTCGAGAACGAGCACCTGGGGAAGGCGTTGATCGCAGGCCTTGAGGGCGGCCGGTCCGTCGTAAGCCGTGCGAACGGCGTGGCCGCGGGCGCGGAGGGCTTCGGAGAGGGAATCAGCTGCATCGACGTTGTCGTCAACCACCAGCACCTCTCGCTTTTGGATGGAATGTGCAACCGTCGGGGCCATTTCAGCGACGAAGATGGCCCCCAGGCAGTGAACTCGACTTCTATGATTGGGGCCAACTCATTTGGCCTGACCAGTATCTGGCCTGCCCGACATGATTGAAGCTTTGGCGGAGGAGCCGTAGCCTTCAGACACATTGCTTTGCGCGGTATCGACATCCTCTTCGTTGGCGCCGCGCTTTGCCTTCTGATCGCCCGAAGCCTCGCCTTTCAATGGCGCCTGTTTCGTGACATGCTCGTCTTCCTTCGAATCGGTCAGGTTGCCCGATTGAATGCCATCTTCATGATTGGGAAAACCGTAGTTGCTGCCCGGTAGCTTCTGTGGGCTTGAGTCGGTGGGTTGGTTCATTCATCGCTCCTTCGAGGTTGTTGGGCAGTCGGCTCCCAGCCGACCGCGTCTATGTTCACGCCACCAGCTCAGGTTCCCGCGCCAGCTCAGTGCCCGGTGTCCAACGGTAGGTGGCTGACACGGTTTCGGACGGTGAACCATCAGCGTTCATCTGGGCCCTGTAAGCCAGCGAGCTTTCACCTTCCCCTTGCTCGTCAACGAACTGCGTGCCGTCCTTGCGCAGCGAGGTTTCCTGGGCGATGACCTCGCGCAGGTATTCGCGGTGGCTTTCGAAGGCGATGCCTGGCGGCAGCTTGCCGTCACTCAACACCTCTGCGGGATCGCGCCGTTCATGGGCCTTGAAAAGCTCGATGACGGTGCTCAGGTGGCCCAGTTCGTAGTCGAGGAAGCGTTCCCAGATGGCCCGGATGCGGGGATGATCTTCCTGCTCAAGGCAGGCAGCGTAGTTCCACACTTCACAGGCTTCTTGCAGCAGCAGCTTTTCCAGCAGGCTTTCATTAGGGTTGATCATGCTGCCGTAGTGGGTGATGTGCTGCGACTCGACCGAGGCGATCTCGGCGTAGAGCTGGCGCGCCATCGGGTCTGAGAACAGCGGCCCGATGTTCATGTAGTAGTCGTGGGTCTGGTATTCGCCGCCGGTCAAGGTGATGGCGTGCAGCTTGGTGGCCAGCGAGGCATCGAGTGGATAGGGTTCCAACAGGTCATGCTCTGGCGCCCGATGGTGGACCATGGTGGGGCGCGCGGGCACGATGTCGGTGTAGCCCTGCGTGATGTTGTTGGCGTCCTTGCCTTCGAGCCGGTCCAGCAAGGCGCTGTAACGGTACAGGTGGTCGAAGTCTTCCAGCAAGGCGTATCGGTAGCCTTGTGCCAGGTAGGGATCGGTTTCCAGCTTGGCGACCGAGGCGGTCACCTCGATGGCGGTCTGCTCATAGCCGATCGTGGTCTCGATGGGCGAATGGTCGGCGCCGATGAGCCAGTTGACCAGGGTGGCTTGGTGCTGCTCGGCGCGCATCAATTGGGCGATGGGCCGGCGCAGCGGTCCGTTCATGCGCAGGATCACCTGCTTGATGCGAAGGGAATCAAGTTCGACGCCGTTCATGAGGATGGTGCGCACACGGGTGAACGCATCGTCGTCCAGCTTGCTGATGGGCTTTTGCACCAGGTCCTTCCAGGTGAAGCTCTGGCGTTCGAGCGGCGTGCCGCGGTCGGTGAGGAGGTTGATGGCCATGGTGTGGTTTTCCTTTGCTTGATCTGTGTCCGTTCATTCAGATGGCTTCCGGCTCGACCGGTGAGCTCAGCAGTTCGGTGAGCCAGCCCTTGATGACCTGCAGGTGCCGTTGCTCTTCGGCCAACGCGGCCTCGAACTGGCTGACCAACTGGTCTTCACCGGCGTCGTTGACCAGGTTGATCAGCAACTCCCAACCGGCGTTGTCGGTCAGCTCGGCCGTCAACATCGCGTTCAGGCACTGGGCCAGCGTGGTGCGCGGGTCATTGAGGACCTGCATGATGCCCATCGAGGCCACGGCGGTCACATCGGCCGACGGGGTCTGTGAGGTGGGATCCCCGCCCAGGTTGGCGACGGCCAGTGTCAGCATCTTGAAGTGGGCCAGTTCCTCGGCCCGGATGCCTTTGAGGGTGTCGAGGGGCGTTTCGGCCGGCGCGCCGGCGGCTTGCACCGCAGGAGGCGCGGGCGGCAATGGGTCGGAGTCTGACTCGAGGATGGCCTCGTACTTGGCGATCAAGGCGTCGTACAGGCGCGTGCCAGAACGTTCGAAAGCGATGCGCTCGCCGAGCTTGTCGAGCAGCACAGTGGGCTCGCCGCCCTTGAGCGCGGCCAGGCCGGTCTTGACATAGCCTTTGGCGGTGTTGGGCGCCGGGACCGATCCCACTGCCTCCGCCTCGCCGATGAAGGCGATCTTCTGCAAGCGCAGATCAGAGGTATCGATGAAGGGTGCGGGGCTCAGCTCATCGGCGGCTTGGTTCATGGCTTGAAGAGCGGCGGGCGACATGGCCGCGCCTGTTCGGTTGTGTCCCAAAGTGGTGGCTTGCATGGGTGGATCTCCAGGGTGAAAGTGGGTATGAAATTTCGGCAATCAGCGTGCCTTGGGCATCAGGCCGCCGCGCTACCGACCGAGGCGCTCAGCCCTGGCTTGATGACCACCTTGATGCAGCCCTCATGCTTGTCGCGGAAGGTCTTGTACATCCCCGGGCCTTCTTCCAGGCCAACGGTGTGCGTGATCACGAAGGAGGGATCGATCTGCCCTTCCTGGATCCGCGTCAGCAAGTCGTCCGTCCACCGGTTCACGTGCGTCTGGCCCGTGCGGATGGTCAAGCCTTTGTTCATCAAGGCACCGAAGGGAACCTTGTCGATCAAACCACCATAGACCCCAGGAATGGACAGGATGCCCGCAGGCCGGCACACATACATCATTTCGCGGAGGACATGAGGCCGGTCGGTTTCCAGCATCACGGCTTGCTTGGCGCGGTCGTACAGCGAGTCGATGGAGCGGGTGGCATGGCTTTCAAGGCCAACCGCGTCGATGCATTTGTCGGGCCCCTTGCCGTGGGTCAATTCGTTCAGGCGTTCGACCACGCTTTCGTCATCGAAGTTGATGGTGACCGCGCCGCCTTCGGCCGCCATGAGCAAGCGCTCGGGCACGTTGTCGATCACGATCACCTGCTTCGCGCCCAGGATGACCGCGCTCCTGATGGCGAACTGCCCGACCGGACCAGCGCCCCAGATGGCCACCACGTCCGTGGGCTGGATGTCGCACTGCATGGCGGCTTGCCAGCCCGTGGGGAAGATGTCGCCCAGGAAGAGTACCTGCTCGTCAGTCAGACCATTGGGGATCTTGACGGGTGCCACATCGGCGTAGGGCACGCGAACATATTCGGCTTGACCTCCCGGGTAGCCTCCGGTGAGGTGCGTGTACCCGAACAGGCCGGCCGTCGTGTGGCCAAATGCTTTGTCGGCCAGGTCCTTGCGGCGATTGGTCCGCTCACACACCGAGAAGTTGCCGCGCTGGCATTGTTCGCATTCGCCGCAGATGATCGTGAACGGCACGACGACGCGGTCTCCAACCTTCAACTTCTTGTTGTCGGCACCGACCTCGACGACCTCCCCCATGAACTCGTGGCCCATGATGTCGCCATGTTCCATGCCGGGCATGAAGCCATCGAACAGGTGGAGGTCCGATCCGCAGATGGCGCAACTGCTCACTTTGATGATCGCATCGCGGGGATGCTCGATGGAAGGGTCAGGAACGGTGTCGCAGCGGATGTCGTGCTTGCCGTGCCAGCAGAGTGCTTTCATGGTGAGTCCTTGGTAATTTTTTCGGCAATTGCCTGGCCATGCCGGCAAAGTTGCAGCCCGGGGAAAAGGGAATTCCCCCAGGGAATTCCCGCCCTACTTCTTTTTCAGCGATTGCCACTTGAGCCGGTACCCGTACCGGTTCCAGAGCCGCTGCCGGATCCCGTGCCTGTGCCTGTGCCCAAGCCAGTGCCACCTGTCGTGCCGGTACCGCTACCAGTGCCACTGGAGTCCGAGTTGCTGCCACTGCTGCCCGAGTGACCGTGGTCCGCCCGCTTGCCAGTGCGCTTCTGATGTGCCTTGCCGGGTGAGCTGCTGGTGGTGCTGGAAGGGGTTGCGCCGTCGTTGTCGCTGTTGCCGGTGCCCCGTCCCGTGCCGGCGGTGGCAGAGCCACCCGAGGTGGTGCTGCCACCGTTGCCAGAGCCGGTGGCGGTGCTTTGTGCCTGGGCAGTCATGGCCACGACTGCCGTCAACAGCGATGCAAGGGTGAGTCGGAGGTAGGAAGACTTTTGCATGGATGCTCCTGTGATGATGTGCTTGGTCAAGTGGCCACCAGGAATGCTTGCCGTGGCCCGTGTCGAGGATCGACAGTGAGCAGTGGCAACCGCCATGCCTCAGGTCAAGCGTGCCAGGCTTGCAAAGCCTGTTGTGCACCTTGTGCGATGAGCTCGTCCACCCGCTCGGTCGAGTAGTCAAACTGCCCTGAAACCGCGTCGTGAGGCAGTGGGCTTCGCCGTATGTCGATCACGCGAGAGAAGCGATGGCCCGCCCGCGCTGGAGCGTCCAGCTTGCCGTGCAGCAACAGGTCCAGGGCGCGGTAAGCGATCTCCAGCCCCGTGCTGGGCAGCCGAGTGAGCTCTTCACTCATGTGGTCCACGGTGATCAGCCAGGTCTCCTGCCCATCGGCAGGATCCTTTGGCAAGCGCCCCAAGGCGGACAGCCGATCCAGCAACAAAGGCAAGGCCGATTGCCGGGTCATGTCGCCATCCCAATGCAAACGCCCGTTGATGGTGACCGGGTCGAACAACAAGGGGATGGCCGAACTGGCCGCCAGATGTTCTGCGCCAATGGGCGCGCTTCCGCTGTCGAAGAGGCTTAACTGCCCGCTCATGACGTCCACGGCGGCAACACCGAGGATTGGTTCGCCTGGCTTGGATTCGGGCAAGGTGCCCAGTTCTTCCTCCAGCAGGCGCCACATGGCGCTGCGGTCCATGAGGGGCCGGTGCAGTCGGTTCAGACCAGCGATTGGATTCCAATGGTTGTATTGAGGCTGGTAGAAATTCTTGCTGCCCAGCAGCAAGCCGGTGAGCAAGCCATTCCAGCTTTGCAGATCGCGACCATGACCAAGCCAACCAGCGAAGGGCACCGAGCAGGTGGCCAAGCGCTGTCGCCACAGGTTCTCCAATGCCTTTGCGCTGGCCTCGAAGTCACGACCCTGTCTCGCCAGAACAGCCGCATTGATGGCGCCTATCGATGCGCCCCCCACGCCCACCAAAGTGGCATCAGACGATTGCAGCAAGGGCGCCAGTGCTTTCCAGACACCGCAGCTGAAGGCGCCCAAGGCGCCCCCGCCTCCAAGCATGACAACGACTTTGGGAGACATGTGCGGACCTTTCTTTCGAGGAGATGGCAAACCGCCACTGCGGCAACACCCATGCCCGTCTCCTCGCTTGCCATGGGCACATTTTTTGCCGCCGCTCGGCATCGTTTGAAGCCATCCACGGGAGAGCAACGAGCTCATGACTGCTGCAGCGCTGAGTGCCCACGCACACCGATCTTGGTACCTCGTCCTGAGCATTTGGCTGAGCTGGCCCAACATGGCCTTCACTCAGGCAGCCGATGCCGGATGGCCCATGGCCGCCAAGGACTACGCCAGCACCCGCTTCAGCCCGCTGGCCGAGATCACGCCGGCCAATGCCGGCAAGCTCCGACCGGCTTTCACGTTCTCGACGGGTGTGGACCGCGGGCATGAAGGCGCGCCACTCGTGATCGGAAAGACGATGTACCTGCAGGCGCCTTACCCCAACCACCTCTACGCACTCGACCTGAGCAAGCCAGGGGCGCCGCTGAAGTGGCGATTCGATCCCAAGCCCGATGCCGGCTCCCAAGGCATGGCCTGCTGCGATGTGGTGAACCGTGGCGTGGCTTACGCCGACGGCAAGATTTTCATGAACACGCTGGACACGCAAACCATCGCCGTCGACGCCAACACAGGCAAGGAAGTCTGGCGCACACGGCTGGGTGACATCGGCAAAGGCGAGACGGTGACCATGGCCCCGCTCGTGGTCAAAGGCAAGGTGCTGGTGGGCAACAGCGGTTCGGAGATGGGCGTGCGTGGCTGGTTGACAGCCCTGGACGCCGCCACCGGCAAGATCGCATGGCGCGCCTACAGCACCGGCCCGGACAAAGATGTGCTCATCGGCCCGCGCTTCAAGCCGTTCTACGAGCAGGACCGTGGCAAGGACCTGGGCGTGTCGACCTGGCCCCCGGACGCCTGGAAGATCGGCGGCGGCACGGCCTGGGGCTGGATCTCCTATGACCCCGAGCTGGACCTCATCTATTACGGCACCGCCAATCCGGGCCCCTGGAACGCCGAACAGCGGCCGGGCGACAACAAGTGGACCGCGGGTATCTTCGCCCGCAAGCCGGACTCGGGCGAGGCCGTGTGGTTCTACCAATACGCGCCCCACGACCTGCACGACTACAACGGCACCAACGAGAACGTGCTGCTGGACCTGGTCATCAAGTCGGTGAAGCGCAAGGTGCTGGTCCATCCCGACCGCAATGGCTACGTCTACGTGCTGGACCGGGCGAGCGGTGAAGTGGTGTCCGCCACGCCTTTCGTGAAGGTCACCACGTCCACCGGCATCGACCTGAAGTCGGGCAAGCCCAAGCTCAACCCAGCCACGGAACCACGCCTGGGCGAAGTGGTGCGCGACATCTGTCCGGCCTCACCCGGCGGCAAGGACTGGCAACCGTCCGCCTGGTCGCCCCGCACGGGCCTGCTGTACATGCCACACCAGAACCTTTGCCAGGACATGATGGCCTTCCAGGCCAGCTACATCGCCGGCACGCCTTACCTGGGCGCCGAAGTGCGCATGTACCCAGGGCCAGGTGGGCACCGCGGCGTCTTCGGTGCCTGGGATCCGGTCAAGGCCCGCATGGTGTGGTCCATCAAGGAGCGCTTTCCGGTGTGGAGCGGTGCGCTGGCCACGGCGGGCGATGTCGTCTTCTACGGCACGATGGAAGGTTGGCTCAAGGCGGTCGACGCGCGCGATGGTCGACTGCTGTGGCAATACAAAACCGGTTCGGGCATCGTGGGCCAGCCCATCACTTACCGTGGGCCGGATGGCAAGCAATACGTGGCGGTGATGTCAGGCGTGGGCGGCTGGGCCGGCGCCGTGGTGTCCAAGGACCTGGACGTTCGCGATGGCACGGCGGCCAAGGGCTTCGCCAGCGCCATGAAAGACCTCCCGCAACACACGACCAAGGGAGGTGCGCTGTATGTGTTCTCGCTTCCTTGACGGGCCTTTTTCCCTGCAACGCTGGCGGGGCGTGATCGCATCGGCGTGGTTCGCATTCGGCTGGATGACGGCCCAGGCGCAGGCCACACCAACGCCGCTGCGGGTCTGCGCCGACCCCGACAACCCCCCGTTCTCGCAACGTGACGAATCGGGCTTCGAGAACGAGCTGGCCCGCTTGATGGCCGAGGACTTGAAGCGGCCCCTGCAGTACACCTGGTTGCGTGACCGCCGTGGTTTCCTCCGCAAGACCCTGCACGCTGGCCGCTGCGACCTGGTCATCGGGGTACCCGTCGATTTGAAATCGGTGTGGACCACCATGCCCTACTACCGCTCGGGCTTCTACTTCGTGGGACGCGCCACCGACGCGGCGCTGGACTCGTTCACAGACCCGCGGCTTGCGACCATGAAGGTCGGGGTGCAACTCATCGGCATCGACCCAGGCACCTCGCCGGTGGGCTACGCCCTCGCGCGCCATGGCGCCACACAGGGCATCGTCGGCTACACCTTGGCGGAGGATGACCGCCCGCCCGCCCAACGCATGGTGGAGGCCGTGGCGGCTGGCCGGCTGGACCGGGCCTTGGTCTGGGGGCCACAAGCTGGCCACTTCGCCCGACAGTCGCCGGTCCCCCTGCGGCTGAGCCTGGCCCGGGCGCCAGCGGACATGGCTGGGATTCCCTTCGCGTTCTTGGTGGGCATGGGGACGCGCCGAGACGACCACGCGCTCCACGCCACCGCGGAATCCTTCCTGACCCGGCGCCGGGCCGACATCGACCGCATCCTGGCCGCCCATGGCGTGCTGCGCACCGACGCGGCTGAGGCCCGGCCATGAGGGTGCAACGTGCATCCATCGTGGTGGCCTGCTGCCTGGCGATGATGGCGGCGTGCGAACGCGAGAAACGCGATTTCAGCCCGCCGCAAGGTCCGGCCAGCGCACCCAAGGTCAGGCAGGTGTCGGTGCAGGCGGGCCAGGCGCTGGGCACCGCCCCGCCCCATGCGCCTGCCTTGCCATCGACCCCTTACACCGTCGAAGGCAATGCCTATGCTGTGTCGCAAGGCAAGCGCCTGTTCCGATGGTTCAACTGCAGCGGTTGCCACGCGCCAGGCGGTGGCGGCGACTGGGGCCCGGCGCTGTCCGACGACGTTTGGCTCTATGGTGCAGCGCCCGCCAACATCTTCGCGTCCATCGTCGAAGGCCGGCCCAATGGCATGCCGTCCTTCGGTGGACACATTCCCGAAGACCAGGTCTGGCAACTGGTGGCTTACGTCCGCTCCCTGTCTGGCCAATTGCGCAAGGACGTGGCACCAGGGCGCGCCGATGCCCTGCAGGACTCCCCGCCAGAGTCGGCCAGAGACCGTGAAGCGCCCAAACCCGGACACCCCAATGACGGCACCCAAGGCCCTTGAGCCATGCACAGCATGAAGGCACCCATTTCCATCCACCTTTTGATGTTCGGCCTGCTGCTGGCGCTGCCCGGTTGGGCGGGGGTCGATCCGCCGCAGGACATCCTTCGGCCTGCCGGGCCACAAGCGCATCACCTGTTGAACCTTTGGCACACGATGCTGGTGGTCTGCACCCTGGTGTTCGCCGCCGTGTTGGCGGTGCTGGTGGTGGTCCTCTGGCGCCGTCCGCGGGCCGACAGCCAAGCGTCGCCCGACCTGGCATTGGCCGCGTCGCCGGAACGTGGCAGCGTGCAGAAGGTGGGGGCCGCGGTGGTGGCGTCGACGCTGCTGTTGATCTTCCTCATCGTGGCAAGCCTGCTGACGGACCGTGCCCTGGCCCGCCTCTCGCTGAAAGATGCGGTGCACATCGAGGTCACGGCCAACCAGTGGTGGTGGGACGTGCGCTACGACCACGCCCAGGCCGACCAGGTCTTCTACACCGCCAACGAACTGCACATCCCCGTGGGCCGCCCCGTGATCTTCACCCTGAAGTCGGGTGACGTCATCCACAGCTTGTGGGTGCCCAACCTGCATGGCAAGAAAGACCTCATCCCCGGCCGCACCTCCACGCTGCAATTGCAGGCCGACCGACCTGGCATCTACCGAGGCCAGTGCGCCGAGTTCTGCGGCTACCAGCACGCCTTCATGGCCCTGCGCATCATCGCCGACCCACCGGACCAGTATGAAGCCTGGGCCGCACAGCAGCGGCAGTCTGCAGGCGAGCCCAGCGATGAACGCCTTCGGCGTGGCCGCGACATCTTCCTCAGCACCACCTGCGTGATGTGCCACACCGTGCAAGGCACCACGGCCAGCGCCCGACGGGGCCCCGACCTCACGCACCTGGCCGGGCGCAAGACGCTGGCGGCGGGCACCTTGGCCAACACGCCCGATGACCTGGCCCGCTGGATCCAGGACCCGCAGCAGTTCAAGCCCGGCGTCAACATGCCGGCCTCTAAACTGAGCGACGACGATCTGAAGGCCCTGGTGGCCTACCTGGGGAGCCTCACATGACGGCCTGCTTCGATGATCTGAGGCCGCAGCCACCCTTGCCGCGGCCACCGGGCAACCAAGTGCCGCCCAGCGCCGAGGATCGCGCGCAGCTCGAGGCAACCTGGCGTGATCCGCCGGGCCTGGTCGGCTGGCTCTCCGCCATCAACCACAAGACCATCGGCAAACGCTTCATGCTGACCACCTTGGGCTTCTTTTTGGCGGGGGGCTTGCTGGCGCTGGCGATGCGCTTGCAGTTGATGCGACCCCAGAACCATTTGATCGGCCCTGACCTGTACAACCAGGTCTTCTCGATGCATGGCACCACCATGATGTTTCTCTTCGCCGTGCCGGTCATGCAGGCGGTGGCGGGCTACCTGGTGCCCTTGATGATTGGCGCGCGCAGCGTGGCCTTTCCGCGCATGAACGCCTATGCCTACTGGGTGTTCCTGTTCGGCGGGCTGATGCTCTACACGGCCTTTGCGCTGGACATCGGCCCTGATGCGGGGTGGTTCTCGTACGTGCCCCTGGCCGGTCCGGACTACTCGCCAGGCAAGCGGATTGACTTCTGGGCGCAGCTGATCACGTTCACCGAACTGTCGGCCTTGCTGGAGGCGGTCATCATCATCACGACCGTGTTCAAGTTGCGCGCGCCGGGCATGGCCTTGAACCGCATCCCGCTGTTCGTCTGGGCCATGCTGGTCACCGCCTTCATGGTGCTGTTCGCGATGCCGTCGGTGATGCTGGCCAGCACCGCCCTGATCACCGACCGCCTGGTGGGCACCCATTTCTACAACCCCGCGCAGAACGGCGACGTGGTCCTGTGGCAGCACCTGTTTTGGTTCTTCGGCCACCCCGAGGTCTACCTCATCTTCATCCCCGGCCTGGGCTTCATCTCGGCCATCATTCCCACCTTTGCGCGGCGGCCCATGTTCGGCTACAACGCCATGGTGCTGGCGCTGATCGCCACGGCCTTCCTGGCGTTCGGGCTGTGGGTGCACCACATGTTCGCCACCAACATCCCCGAGCTCGGCAAAAGCTTCTTCACCGCCGCGAGCATGCTGATCGCCATCCCGTCCGCCGTGCAGATCTTCTGCTGGCTGGCGACACTTGCGACGGGCCGGCTGAACTTCAAGACACCCTTGCTCTTTGTCCTGGCCTTCTTTTTCATCCTGGTGCTGGGGGGCCTGACCGGCATCATGCTGGCCTCGGTGCCGCTGGATCTTCAGGTGCACGACACCTACTTCGTGGTCGCCCACCTGCACTATGTTCTGCTGGGCGGAGCGGTGTTCCCGCTGGCGGGGGCCGTCCACTATTGGTATCCCAAGTTCACCGGCCGGCTGATGGACGAGAAGCTGGGACGCTGGTCCTTCTGGCTCTTCTTCATCGGGTTCAACGTGGCGTTCTTCCCGATGCATTTGCTGGGCCTGTGGGGCATGCCGCGCCGGGTCTACACCTACCCGGCCGACCGGGGCTGGGGCGACATGAACATGGTGTCCACCTTCGGCGCCTTGATGATCGGGCTTGGCGTGCTGCTGTTCCTCATCAACCTGGTGCGCAGCCGCTGGCAAGGCGAGTTGGCCGGGCCCGATCCTTGGGGCGGTGGCACGCTGGAATGGGGCACCGCCTCCCCGCCCTCATCGGTCAACTTCGAAGCCATTCCCGTGGTCTGTGGCAGAGACCCCGTCTGGCAAGCCGCGGAACGCCCACCCGACCAAGCGGTGGCCGTGGGCGGCCTGGCCACCACCAGCCGCGAGCAGCTGGTCACCAGCGTGCTGGACGCGCAGCCCGACCACCGCTCGCAGTTCCCACAGCCCTCCATCTGGCCTTTCCTGTCGGCGGTGGCGACCACGGGCCTGTTTGTCGGCTCGATCTTCACGCCTTGGGCCGTGGTCTGGGGCGCCGTGCCGGTGGCCATTGGCCTGACGTGCTGGTTCTGGCCACGCCGCCAGGAATCCCGCCTGCACGTCGCGCTGGAGCAGCAGCCATGAGGGAAACGCCGCCAGCATCCGAGCAAGGCCACATGCTCGACGCCTCGGCCTTGCCGAGCTTCGCCTTTGGGCACCGCAGCCTGATGTGGTGGTCGACCCTGTGCCTGATCGCCATTGAAAGCACGGTGTTCGCACTGGCCGTCGCCAGCTATTTCTACCTGCGCAGCCATGCGCCGCGCTGGCCACTGAGCACACCGGCGCCCGACCTGTTGTGGGGCAGCCTGAACACCGGCATCCTGCTGGCCAGCACCTTGCCCAACCATTGGTTGAAGCAGGCGGGCGAAGCCGGCAACCTGCCTCGCATGCGCCTGTGGTTCGTCGTTTGCCTGGTGTTCTCCCTGGCTTTCCTGGGTGTGCGGGCCCTGGAGTTCACCACGCTCAATGTGCGGTGGGACACCGACGCCTACGGGTCCATCGTCTGGATGCTGCTGGCACTGCACACGGTGCACCTGATCACCGACACCTGGGACACCGGCGTATTGGCCGTGCTGATGTTCACGGGGCCACTGGAAGGGCAGCGCCGGGTCGACACCAGCGAGAACGCCCAGTATTGGTATTTCGTGGTGCTCAGCTGGCTGCCCATCTACACCGTGCTGTATTGGGCGCCCCGGGTGTCTTGAGGACAGGAACGGAGGATGACACACCATGTGGACCTGGCTCGCCTTGCTCTTCACGCCCCTGCTCAGCCTCGGTGTCCTTGGCATCGCCTATGCGCTCGTGCCGACTTCCTGCAACCACCAAACCGTGGCCGCGCTGCATGCTGTGTACGCGCTGGGATGCGGCGTCAGCGCGCTGATCACCGCCCTGGCCTGGCCCCTCCTGCCCTGGCCAAAGCGGGACCTGGGCCTGCCCGACACAGGTCTCCAGGCCCATTCGCGCCAGCGCTTCGTGAGTCTGATCGCCGGGCCGACGGGGCTACTGTTCACACTGGTCACGGCGGCCCAGTGGCTGGCCGTGTGGCTGTTGTCGCCTTGCCTGGCTTGAAGCAAGTCATCCTGGCGGCAGGATGCCTTGGCGCCAGTCTGGCCCTGGCTCATGCACCGAGTGGCCCAAGCCAGGCTCCGCCCACCATTGGCTGGAATTTCGAGCCGTGGGTGGTGATCTGCCTGTTCCTCAGTGCCGCGGCGTATGGCCTCGGCTTGTCGCGCCTGTGGTCCAAGGCGGGCGCCGGGCATGGCATCCCGGGCTGGCGGGTCGCCTGTTTCGGATCGGGGTGGTTGTCACTCGGGGTCGCCCTGGTCTCTCCCCTTGACACCCTGGGTGGCTTGCTGTTTTCGGCGCACATGGTGCAACACGAGATGCTGATGGTGGTGGCCGCGCCATTGCTTGTGCTGAGCCGCCCACTGGCCGTGTGGGTTTGGGCGCTGCCGCCGGCCATGCGCCGGGGCATTGGCGGAGTGGTGAACTGGGCCCCACTGGCCATGACCTGGCATCTGCTGACCAAGCCCCTGAACGCCTGGGCTTTGCATGGCTTGGTGCTGTGGGGCTGGCACGTGCCGGCGATGTTCGAAGCGGCCTTGGCCAGCCAGGCCGTCCACACGCTTCAGCACGTCAGCTTTTTGGGCAGTGCGCTGTTTTTCTGGTGGTCGCCCTTGGGCACCGGTCCTGCCCGGCACGGAAGCGCCATGCTCTACGTCTTCACCACCATGGTTCACACCGCCTTGCTGGGCGCCTTGCTGACCTTTGCCCCGACGCCTTGGTATCCCTCCTATGGCGCCACCGCCAGTGCCCTCGGCTTCGATCCATTGGACGACCAGCAAGTGGGTGGCCTGGTCATGTGGGTGCCCGGTGGCCTGGCTTACCTGATCGTGGGCCTGAGCGTGGCGGCCAGAGTGCTGAACGGTGGCCGCGGCATGGCATTTGCCGCCCACGGAGGACAGCCCCGAAACACATCGCCACGAAAGGAGAACCTCATGGCATCCATCCACCCTCCCACCTCATCGCGCCCTTTGGCCCTGGTCACGGGCGCTTCGTCGGGCATCGGCTTTCAACTGGCCCGGCAGTGCGCCCAATCCGGTTTTGACCTCCTCATTGCCGCCGACGATCCCCAGCTCGACCAGGCCGCTCAGGGCCTGGCCGCACTGGGTGTTCACGTGCGGTCCGTGCAGGTTGATCTGGCCACGCGCAAAGGCGTCGATGACTTGCATGCCGCCGCTGAAGGCCGGCCCATCGACGCCTTGCTGGCCAATGCCGGCCAGGGCCTGGGTCAGGGCTTCCTGGAGCAGGACTTCGACGACGTCTGCAAGGTCATCGACACCAACATCGTCGGCACCCTTTATTTGCTGCAAAAAGTGGCCAAGGAGATGCGGGCGCGCGGCAGTGGCCGCATCTTGATCACCGGCTCCATCGCCGGCTTCATGCCCGGCACCTTCCAGGCCGTTTACAACGGCAGCAAGGCCTTCATCGATTCTTTCTCATGGGCACTGCGCGAAGAACTCAAGGACAGTGGCGTCACGGTGACCTGCCTGATGCCAGGGCCCACCGACACGAACTTCTTCGAACGCGCTGGCCTCATGGACACGGAGATCGGCCAGGGCAAGAAGGACGATCCGGCAGAAGTGGCCCGCGTCGGCTTCGAGGCCATGATGGCCGGCGAAGGCGACGTGGTCTCCGGGCTCAAGAACAAAGTCCAGGTGGCCATGGCAGGCGTCACGCCCTCCGCCGTGCTGGCCGAGCAGCACCGGAAAATGGCCGAGCCGGGTGGCGCGAACCGCCATTGAATCGACGTCATTCGGCGGTCTTGTCGGCACCTGAGGCCGTGTCTCGCGTGGCCCAGGCTGCCAAGGCCAGGCCCGCGGCGAACGCGCCGTACGTCAGCACCAGGCTTTTCCTCGACAGGTGATGCTGGAAGCCTGGCGTCAGGCGCTCGGGCACCAGCTTGAAATCGACCAGTGCCGCCACGGCGGTCATGGCGGCAGCGCTCGCCGCGAGTTTCGCGGGTTGGGCGGCCACGCCTTGCCTGCCAATGATGCGGTTGAAAATGCCGCCCCACATCGCGGCACTGGCATGGTGGATCAATGCGCCTGTGGCTGTGTACCGCCAGCTTGGGCGGGTCTGCTGGAGAGCACGCTCCCCATGCAGCCAATGGCTGGGTGCATTCACGGGGGCGATGGCGCTGCCCTTTTCCGCGCGGCCGCGCAGGGCCAGCACCAGCATGGACAGGCCGCCAGCAAGGCTGGCGGACACGACGTCTTTCAGGTAAGGATGCATGTCATGGTCCTTTCTTTTCAAAGGTACGGGGATTGCCAGCTTCGGCAAGTGGCGTACCTTGAAGGAGCAACGCTTTGAAAATCTTGGTGTGTGGTGCCAGCGGCTTCATCGGCGCGCAAGTGAGCAGCGCCTTGGAAGCCCGTGGCCACACCGTCGTTCACGGCGTTCGTGACGCCACGGCCCGCCAGACCGATCAGCCGCGCCGATCGTTTGCCGAAGTCGATTTCACACACGAGCAGCCGCCGGCTGCGTGGATTTCTCAGCTCCACGGCATCGATGTGGTCGTCAATGCGGTCGGCATCCTGGCTGAGCATGGGGACCAGACCTTCGAAGCCCTGCATGTCCGCGGGCCGACCGCCTTGTTCAGGGCCTGTGCGATCGAAGGTGTTCAGCGGGTGGTGCAGGTTTCCGCCCTGGGTGCCGACGAACAGGCCGAGTCCGGCTACCACCGCAGCAAGAAGGCCGCGGATGACTGCCTGCTGACCCTGCCGCTCAACAGCGTCGTGGTGCAGCCTTCGCTGGTGTTCGGGGAGCAAGGTGCCAGCACCCGCCTTTTCATGTCGCTGGCCGCCCTGCCCTTGATTCCTTTACCGGGCAACGGCGAGCAGATGATCCAGCCCGTGCACATCGGCGATCTGGTCACCTTGGTGGTGAATCTGGTGGAGCAGCACCAGCTTGCGACTGGCGAACGCGTTGCCGCGGTGGGTGGCCACGCCCTGAGCTTGCGCGCCTACCTCGCCACCTTGCGCCGGTCTCTTGGATTGGGGCCTCCGCGCTTTCTTCCAGTGCCTGCTGTGCTGATGGACCGCATGGCCGCCTGGAGCAGCCGCTGGCATGTCGGCCTCTTCAACGAAGACAGCTGGCGCATGCTCCAGCGCGGCAACACGGCCGAAGCTGCCTTGATGAGCACATGCCTGGGGCGTCGGCCCCGCTGCCCCGGCGACTTCCTGGAGGCCACACCAACAGCGCTTCTTCGCGACGCCGCCAGGCTTGCCTGGCTGTTGCCACTGCTGCGCCTCAGCCTGGCGGTGGTGTGGCTGGTCAGCGGCATCGTCTCACTGGGTTTGTACCCCGTTCAAGACAGCCTCGCGATGCTGGCGCGCGTCGGCATCCCCGCTGTCCTGGCGCCCTGGATGCTGTACGCCGCCTCGGCGGCGGACATCGTGCTGGGCTTGGCCACGCTGGCCTGGCCAAGGCGGCGTCTCTGGCTCGCTCAAATCGCCCTGGTGCTGGGCTACACCGCGGTGATCACCCTGCGGCTGCCCGAACTGTGGCTCCACCCCTTCGGCCCCATCGTCAAGAACCTGCCCTTCCTGGCCGTGCTCTTGATGCTTTGCACTTTCGAGGAAAAACGATGAGCTACCTTCTGGTGAAATGGGTCCACATCCTGTCGTCGACCCTGCTCTTCGGCACCGGCCTGGGCTCTGCCTATTACATGTTCTTCGCCAGTCGCACAAAGGACCCGCGCGTGGCGGCCGCCGTGGTGGGCTTGGTGGTCTGGGCGGACTGGCTGTTCACCACCACCACGATCATCATCCAACCCGTGAGCGGCGCCTACCTGGCCCACCTGGCCGGCATCCCTTTGTCCACGCCCTGGATCGCCTGGTCCCTGGCCTTGTACGTGCTGGCCGGCGCCTGCTGGTTGCCAGTGGTCTGGATCCAGATGAGGATGCGTGACCTGGCGCGGGCTGCAGCGGCTGGCAACATGGCCTTGCCCCAAGCCTACTGGCGATACCTCACCATCTGGACCTTACTCGGCATTCCTGCCTTCCTGGCCCTGGTCGTGGTGTTCTATCTGATGGTGGCCAAGCCCGCCCTGTGAAGCGCCTTGAACCAGCAGCACAAATTTCTGCAGTCTTTGCACCCCATGGAATTTTTCCGCGCCTAGCTGCGCAAAACCAGGCGCCAACCCGCGAGGATCAAGACCACGCCGAACCCCAGGAAAGCCAGGTCTGCAGGCAAGGTGTTGGCCGCGTACTCCATCACATGGTGGATGCCCAACCACTGGTGATCGACCAGTCCCTCGATCACATTGAAGCAACCCCAACCCAGCAGCAGCGCACCGACGAGAACGCGGCCCGACCAGAGCACATCAGGCCGATGCCCGGCTTTGAACAGCACCGCCAAGCCAGCGACCGTCATCAACCAAACGGCCGCGTGGAAGATGCCATCCCAGAGCATGTTGACCTTGGCGTCAACCAGGTTGTCTGGCGGCAACCAGCCAGACAACATGTTGTGCCATTGCAGTATCTGGTGGAAGACGATGCCATCGACGAAGCCCCCCAGGCCAGCGCCCATGAGCAGGCCCGCCGACAGCAGTGGACCGATGCGCTGCCCGGCGCTCACGAGCGGTCTCCCCATCGGTACAGCACGGTCGCGACCAGCCCGATCAATGCGAGAGGCGCCACGATCAAAAGCAGGTTCGCCAGAAAACTCGCGTTGAAGACACTGTCCCGCACCAGCGGCGCGCAGCGAGGGCAGGCCCACGCCCCGATGGACATCATGCAGATCATTGACAGGACAAGGATGTTTCTCATGGTCGAGGCTCCCGTTGGAGTGGCTCGTCCGGCACTTGCCATGCCTGTTAAGGACTGTTGACCAAGCTTGGAGGAGAGGCAGGAGCGCTTGATGAAACAAAAGGAAACCGACACCCACATGCCGCGGTCAACAATACTTTACAAGCGAGCTTTTGCCCTGTGCAATGACGGATTGGCTGAAAGGAACGCTCTACATGCACTTACACCAAGGCGGTCCAGCTCTAAACGTTGCACGTCCCAAGCGCATCTTGGTGGTCGATGACTGCCGCGACACGTCGGAAGCCTTGGCGCAGGTCCTTGAAATACGTGGCCACGAAGTGAGCGTTGCCCACAGTGGTGCCGAGGCCTTGAGCGCGGCTCGCAGCTTCAAACCCAATGTCTGCTTGCTGGACATTTCCCTGCCCGTCATGAATGGCTACGAAATCGGCAAGCACTTGCGCGCTGAACACGAAGCCGCCACGCATCACCTTCAACTGGTCGCTCTGAGCGGCCACGACCGCAGCCCCGAACGCGAGCGCGCCGAGCAAGTCAGCTTTGACGCGCACCTGACCAAACCCGTCAATGTCGACGCACTGATCAAACTCATCGCCGACTGAAACCAAGGACATCTATGACCATCATGGCCCTGTGCCAAGGCTCTTCGAGCGCCCGTGCCAGGCTCAAGGCACGCAAGGTCCTGATCGTGGATGACAACGCCGAAGCCGCAGACACCCTGGGGGCCGTGCTGCGCTTCCTCGGCTATGAGGTGCTCATCGGCTACGACGGTCACGAAGCACTGGCCATCGCCGAAGACTTCCAACCGGACGTGGCCATCCTGGACATCAACATGCCGGGACTGACGGGCTATGAAGCCGCCAAGCGGCTGCGAACCCTGCCCGTCGGACGCAAGCTGAGCCTCGTCGCACTGACGGCGGTGCGCGACTGCCAGGAGTCCCTGTCCTGCGGGTTTGACGCCCATCTCGGCAAGCCTGTCGATGTCAATGCCTTGCTGAACACGCTGGGCTGCGCCTGAGGCCTCCGCAAGGTCGACACTTGGGCGTGCGGCAAGGGCCGGTGCTCGTCACTTGAGACTTGCCATGACACCAGACAGCGCTCATGACGTCCAACATGACGAACCGCTCCTCACCAGCCGCCTCGACTTTCCCGTGGTGGGGCTGGGCGCTTCGGCTGGCGGGCTGAGCACGCTTCAGACTTTCTTTCGGCACATGCCTGCGGCCAGTGGCATGGCCTTCGTCATCGTGCTGCACCTGCCGCCCAAGCAGGCCAGCCGCGCCAACGCCTTGTTGCAGAGCGCGACCACCATGCCCTGCATCGAGGTCACCGATCCGGTAGCGATCGAGCCCGACCACGTCTACGTCATTCCGCCTGGCAAGCACCTGTCCATGAACGGCAGCCACCTGCGCCTGACCGACCTGGCGCGCCCGCGCGGCCGACACATCGCCATCGACCTGTTCTTCAGAGCCTTGGCCACCGTGCACAAGGAGCGCGCGGTCGGCATCGTCTTGACGGGTTCCGGCTCGGATGGCGCGGTGGGCATTTCCGCCATCAAGGAGCATGGTGGCGTGGCCATGGCGCAGTCGCCCGAAGACGCGGAGTTCGACAGCATGCCCACAGCGGCCATCGCCACCGGCATGATCGACTGGGTGATGCCCGTGGCCGAGATGCCTCAAAAGCTCCTGGACATGTGGGACAACATTCGCCGAATCCAGTTGCCGCGGGTGGCTGGTGAAGCCCTGCCCGTGAAGGAGCCGCCTTCCGAGGCGGCCACCAAAGAGGCCGAAGAGGCGCTGCGCGACATCATGGCCCATTTGCACCTGCGCACGGGCCACGACTTCGCCCGCTACAAGCGCGGCACAGTGCTGAGGCGGCTGGAACGGCGCCTGCAGGTCACAGGTCTTTCCGACCTTCCAAGCTACCGGGACCACCTGGCCGACAACCCTCAGGAGCCCGCCGCCTTGCTCAAGGACTTGCTGATCGGCGTCACCAACTTCTTCCGCGACCGCGAGGCCTTCGAAGCCCTGGAACGCGAGGTCATGCCCACCTTGTTCCGAGAGGAAGCCAATGTTGGCGAAGCCATTCGGGTCTGGACTGCCGCTTGCGCCACGGGTGAAGAGGCCTATTCAATGGCCATGCTGCTCTGCGAACAGCAAGCGGCCAATCCATCGGGTTCGCGGAAGATCCAAGTTTTCGCCACAGACATCGACGAGGCAGCGATCGCCGCTGGGCGGATCGGCAGCTACCCCGCCTCCATCATCACGGATGTTCCGCCAAAGCGCCTGACCTGGTTCTTCGAGAAGGAGACCAGCCACTACCGCGTCCGCCAGGAAGTGCGCGAGAAGATCACATTCGCGGCCCACAACCTTCTGCGAGATCCCCCTTTCTCCAGGCTTGACCTCATCTCTTGCCGCAACTTGTTGATCTACCTGGACCGGGACGTGCGCGCCAAGGTCTTGGAGATGTTCCATTTCGCGCTCAAGCCAGACGGCTTCCTGTTCCTCGGAGCGGTCGAATCCATCGATGCCGCGTCGGATCTCTTTGCCGTTGTCGACAAAAAGAACCGCATCTACAGGGCCAATGCCAATGTGGCTTCTCGCCCTGTCCGCCAAGTATCGGGCAAAGCAGCCACTGCCTCAAAAAAGGGGGGCTACGCGCAGATTCACCAACGCCTGGCCGAACAATATGCCCCCCCCAGCGCCCTGACCGATGCGGAGGCCAACATCGTTCACCTGTCTGAGCAGGCTGGGCGCTACCTGCGTCAGCCAGGCGGCATGCCCACGCACCATTTGCTCAGCCTGGTTCAGCCGGCGTTGCGGCTGGAGTTGCGCACCGCGTTCTTCCAGGCCTTGCGGACCGGCAAGAGCGTGGAAGCACGCAGCGTGCACCTTCAAGAAGATGGCAGGAACCGCTTCGTCAACATGATCGTGCGGCCCGCTCAGGAAACCGACAGTGGCGAACCATTGATGTTGGTGCTCTTCAATGAAGTCCAGGACAGCATGGTCGCCGATGCTCAGTCCGGCAAAGTGGGACGCGATCCCGTCGTGCTCCAGCTCGAGGCCGAGTTGCAACGCCTGCGTGATCGCTTGCAAATCATCATCCTGCAGGCTGACTCATCGGCAGAAGAACACAAGGCGGCCAATGAAGAACTGCAGGCCATCAATGAGGAACTTCGTTCAGCCACGGAGGAGTTGGAAACCAGCAAGGAAGAGTTGCAGTCCGTCAACGAAGAGCTGATCACCGTCAACCTCGAGCTCAAGATGAAGGTCGAGGAAACCACCAAGATCAACGACGACTTGCAAAATCTGATCGCCTCCACCGACATCGCCACGGTCTTCATCGACAGGTCGCTGGCCATCAAGCGCTACACGCCGCGCGCCACGCAGGTCTTCAGCATCATTCCAAGCGACATGGGCCGGCCCCTGCTCGACATCAATCACCGCTTGAACTACCAGGACTTGGTCGATGACGCGGCAGAGGTGGTGCGTTCACTGCTGGCCAAAGAACGCGAGGTCAGCAGCAACGACGGGCGCTGGTACATGGTGCGCTTGCTGCCTTACCGCACCAACGAGGACCGCATTGATGGCGCGGTTTTGACCTTCATCGACATCACCAGCCGACGCGAGGCGGAAGAACGCCTCCGCCTGGGCGAGCAACGCATGCAACTGGTGGCTGAAAGCACGCGCGACCATGCCATCATCACCACCGATGTCGCTGGGCGGATCAAGACCTGGAACACCGGTGCAGAACGGCTTTTCGGTTACCAGGAGGAGCAGGCCATCGGGCAGTCGATCACCATGCTGTACTGCCCTGAGGACCGCGAGAATGGTGTTCCTCAATCCGAGATGGAACAGGCGCGCGACGACGGCCGCTCGGAAGACGACCGCTGGCACCTGCGCAAGGACGGCTCACGGTTCTTCTGCAGTGGCGTGACCACCCCGTTGTACGGTGATGGCGTGCTTCAGGGGTTCGCCAAGATCGCGCGCGACCTGACTGGCAGCAAACGCGCCGAGCACGCGCGCGAAGTTCAGTTGGCCCGCGAATCCCGCGAGCGCCAAGAGGCCCAAGCCGCGGCCGAGGCCAAGGACGAGTTCCTGGCCATCATGTCGCACGAACTCAAGAATCCCTTGAACCTCATCCAGTTGAATGTCGAGCTGATCTGGCATCTGGCCGAAGCGCGGGCGGTGCCCGAGATCGCGAAGGCCGCCAACACCATCCGCAAGACCGTGGTCACCCAGGCCAAGATCATCGACGACCTGCTGGACCTGTCACGCGTCAACACCGGCAAGCTCACGCTGGAGCTGGCGCCGGTCCACTGGTGCGAAAGCGTCCGGCGCATCGTCGATGCAGTGCAAGAGGCGGCGACCAGCAAAGGCGTCTCCGTGGTCATGGGATCCTGTGACGACGTGGTCGTTCAGGCCGATCCAGTGCGCGCTGATCAAATCGTCTGGAACCTGTTGAACAATGCCATCAAGTTCACGCCCTCTGGCGGCACCGTGACAGTCAGCCTGTCCACCGAGGATGGCATGGGCAAGCTCGAAGTACAGGACACCGGAAAAGGGATCGCACCCGATTTTTTGCCGCACATTTTTCAGATGTTCCGACAGGCCGACAGCCGCACCACCCGCCAGGAAGGCGGGCTGGGCATTGGACTCGCCTTGGTGCAGCAACTGGTCCACATGACGGGCGGCCATGTTCGCGCCGAATCCAAGGGTTTGGGCAAGGGAAGCACCTTCAAGGTTTGGCTACCAGTGGACAGTTCAGCACTGGTGCTCACCGCCGATGGCAAGCCAACTTTGTCCGAACCGCTGCGGGATCTGCGCATGTTGATGGTGGATGACGACCTGCACAGCCTCGAAGCCTGGCTCCACCTCTTGACACTTCGCGGCGCCAAGGTGACAACAGCTTCCAGCGCTGCCCAGGCGCTTCAAACGCTGGCGGTTGAAAAATTCGATGTGCTCGTGTCGGACATCGCCATGCCCGACATGGATGGGCATGAACTGATCAGGACGGTTCGGGCGATCACCGACAGGGAACGAATTCCGGCGATCGCCGTGACGGGCTTCGGCCGCAGGATTGACGAGCACCAGGCGCTCGCGTCCGGCTTCGATGCGCACGTGGGCAAGCCTTTATCTTTGGAGCGCTTCTGTGAGGTTCTGCTTCAGGTGTTGCCAGGCCAAAGGCCCAATGACTGAATTCCGGGAAGTCATCGTGAAGCACCGGTCAGCAGAAGACCCAAGTTTGTCAAGCGCTTGCGGCCCGTTCACTGAGGCGTTCAAACTCCAAGGTGTCATGGGCGCCAAAGACCGTCAGCGTCCTTGAATGGTTGCGCTTGAGTTCGCGCAGCCTTTCCTGGTTCTGCAGGCGCGCTCCTCGGTCTTTTTCCATCAAGGTCTGGTAGAGGCGAAGGCCTGGTGTGCACCATGGCGAGTCCAGGTCCATCTCGCGGTGATAGAAGTAAGCATCGCCGGCATGGAGCAGCCAATGGTCACCCGTGTTGATGGCCACTCCGGCATGGCCCAGGGTGTGGCCGACGAGGGGCACCAGCAAGACCTCTGGAGGCAGGCCCTTCAGGTCCTTGACGCAGCCGAAGCCATGCCAGGTGTCACCTACCCGCGGTTCATAGGCATGCCATCGGTGCCGAGAGGCTGCCCATTGCTGCGGCCGGAAGCGTTGCCGGTCAAGCCAGGTCCCTTGCATGAAGGCATGCTCGCGTTCGGTCCTCGTCAAATGCACGGCGGCCTGCGGGAAGTCATCCAGCCCGCCAGCATGGTCAAAGTCCAGGTGGGTGAGCACGATGTGGCGAACATCGCTGGGCTTGTACCCCAAGCGGTGGATTTGCCTGACCGCAGTCATCTCCTCGAGAAGCGCGGGTTTGAGCAAGCCGAGGAAAAGTGGACTCAACCGCCCTCTGGGGTTGCGCACGTCGTTGAGCCCATAGCCGGTATCAATCAGCACCAGACCTCGGCTTGTCTCCAGCAGCAGGCAATGGCAACACAACTCACCCCGTTGCACCACTGATGGCGTCCGCCCGTCCATGAGACGGCCACCGAGCGGGCAGGATGAAATGCAGTTGAGGTGGTGAATTCGCACGGTGGCCGGCTCCTGCAAGGTAAGTTTTGCTCAACGGGTGCCACTGCTGCCAGAGCTGCTGCCATTCGTGTTGCCACCTCCGACGCCACCAGAGCCAGAATTGCCAGAGCCGGAACTGCTGCTACCGGAGCCATTGCTGCTGCTACCTGGGCCTTCACCCGAGGTACCTGTCTGGCTCGAGCCGCTGCCATTGCCGGATCGCTTCTTGTCCTTGCGCTGAGCCTCAGGGGAGTTGCTGCTGGTGCCAGTGGAAGTGCCAGTGGCACCATCACCTGCGCCTGTGGAAGATGAGTTGCCACCAACACTGCCACTGCCACTGTTGGCAGTCGAGCTTTGTGCTTGAGCGCTCAAGGCCATGGCCGCGGTCAGCAGCGAAGCGAGTGTGATTCGAAAGAAGGGAAAACTGTTCATGGAAAGCTCCTGATGATGTTGGGACTTGAGGGCCAATCAATCCGATGCCAATTCATTGGCGTCTTGATCGGCCCGCTCAGTTGGCAAGCGCCATGCCTTCGCAAGGATGCAAATCCTGGGTCGCCCGGGGAAATCCTTGTCAGCACAGATGCCCACGATCTGGACTTGCGCAAAGCGCCTGTGGCCCTGGAAGAGGCACAGAGATTGCCGCTCGGCTGACCAACAAACTCTTTCAGGAGCCCCTCATGAACACCCCTTCGCAGCAGCCCCCAGGCTCTGAAGCAGCCTTGCAACCCCAAGCCGATCACGGCGAAGAAAGCTATGTCGGCAGCGGCCGCCTCCAAGGCCGAGCTGCGGTGATCACCGGCGCGGACAGCGGCATCGGTCGGGCCGTGGCCATCGCCTTCGCGAGAGAAGGCGCCGATGTGTTGATCGCCTATCTGAGCGAACACGACGATGCCGCGGAGACCGCTCGCCTGGTCGAGGCCGCAGGCCGGCGCGCGGTCACGCTGCCGGGCGATCTGGCCGACCCCGCGCATTGCCGCGCGGTCATCGCGCGTGCCGTCGAAGCCTTTGGCCGGATCGACATCCTCGTCAACAACGCCGCCTTCCAGATGACACGTGAATCGCTGGAAGAAATACCCGACGATGAGTGGGACCGGACCTTCCAAGTCAACATCCACGCGATGTTCCACTTGTGCAAGGCCGCGGTGCCTCACATGAAACCTGGTGCATCGATCATCAACACCAGCTCGGTGAACTCCGACATGCCCAAGCCCACGCTGCTGGCCTATGCGGCCACGAAGGGGGCCATTGCCAACTTCACCGCAGGCCTGGCGCAGTTGCTGGCCGAGCGTGGCATCCGCGCCAACTCGGTGGCGCCAGGCCCCATTTGGACGCCACTGATTCCGTCGACCATGCCGGCCGATGAGGTGGAGAAGTTTGGCAGCAGCGTACCTCTCAAGCGCCCCGGTCAGCCAGCCGAGGTGGCGCCCGTCTATGTGCTGCTGGCCTCGGATCAAGGCAGCTACATCTCCGGCGCACGCATCGCGGTCACGGGTGGCAAGCCCATCCTTTGAGTGGAAAAAATTCAGCATGAATTGCCGCCACCACCAGCAAGCAAACGAGGCTGGCGTCATGGTCACTCACACCAGCCGACCGCGCTTGTGGCTGTTCAGCCTGCTGCTGGTGCTGCTTCAACTCGGTGCTTGCGCCACAGGCACAGGCCTCAGCAGCGATGAACAGGCCGCCGTGGCAGGCAGGACCTTTGTCGTGACAGGCGCCTCCAGTGGCTTTGGACGAGGTGTTGCGTTGAAGCTGGCGGCCATGCGGGCCAACGTGGTGCTGGCCGCCCGGCGAGGCGATGTGCTCGAAGACGTGGCGAGGCAAGCGTTCGCACTGGGCGGAACGCCGGTGGTGGTGGCCACCGATGTCAGCAAGCCCGAGGATGTGCAGAACCTGGCCGAGCGGGCCTTGGCACGCTTTGGCCGCATCGACGTGTGGATCAACAATGCGGCGGTGGGCGCCATCGGCCTCTTCGACAACATCCCTGTCCAAGACCATGACCGCGTGATCGATGTCAACGTCAAGGGCGTTCTTCACGGCAGCCATGTCGCCCTCCGGCAGTTCAAGGCGCAAGGCGGCGGCGCGCTCGTCAACATCGGTTCGGTCGAAAGCGAAGTGCCGCTGGCCTACCACGCGTCCTACTCCGCCTCCAAGGCCGCCGTGCTGGCTTTGGGCCACGCCTTGAACCAGGAGCTGCGCCTGGCTGGACTGTCCGACAGCATCACCGTCAGCACCGTGATGCCGTGGGCAGCCGACACCCCCTTCTTCACCCATGCAGCGAACCACAGTGGCGGCACACTCCGCATGGCGGCCATGGATGATGCGCAGAAGGTGGTGGACGGCATTGTGTGGGTCTGCCTTCATCCCCGGGCCGCTTACCCGGTCGGCTGGAAGGCCAGAGCCGCTGTCTGGTCCCACCATGCGATGCCACGCACCACCGAGCGCATCTCGGCCAATGTGTCTCACAGGATGCAGATCGAGACAGCCCCGCCTGCACCCCCAACCTCGGGCAGCTTGTACCGGCCGATGGACGAAGGCACGGGTGTCGACGGTGGCGTGCGTGAGCGCATGGCGCGCGAGAACCGCGAGAGAGAGACCTTGAGAAAATCGCCACGGCCTTTGGTTGGCCAGGATCCTTGAGTTCGGCATGGCGGTTGCCCCCATGAACTTCTTCTAACTTGGAGCCACCCATGGCCCTCATCGTTGGCATCGGCGCATCCACCGGCGGCGTGTCTGCACTGCTGACACTGCTGGCCCAACTGCCGGCAGACTTCGAAGCACCCTTGCTTGTGGTCCTTCACATCGGAGCGCACCGCAGCATTTTTCCTGAGTTGGTCACCACGAAGACCTCTCTGTCGGCCTCACACCCTGCCGATGGAGAACTGCTGCGCCCGGGCCACGTCTACGTGGCGCCGCCAGACCGCCACATGCGGGTGGCCAAGGACCGCATCAGTTTGAGCAGAGGCCCCAAGGAGCACCACAGCCGGCCGGCCATTGATCCATTGTTCCGCTCACTGGCGCTGGAGCATGGCCCCGCCGCGGTGGGTGTCGTGTTGACCGGCATGCTCGATGACGGCACTTCCGGGCTGCAGGCCATCAAACATTGCGGTGGCGTTGCCGTCGTACAGGACCCTGACGACGCCGAAGCCCGTGAGATGCCAGAGAGCGCCATGCGCCATGCCAGCGTCGACCATTGCGCCCCGCTCATCGACATACCTCAGATACTTTCAACGCTGGCGCGCAGGCCGGCATGGGCACCTCCCAGGCCTCCTGCGAGCTTGGTTCACGAAGATCAGCTCTTTCTTGGTCAGGGGAGCGCCATGTCACATCTCCATGCAATCGCCTCTCCAACGCCCTTTGTGTGTCCAGACTGCCATGGCGGGCTCTGGGAACTGAAGGACAGCCGCCCTGTTCGCTATCGGTGCCATACCGGCCACATGTTCAGTGGCGCCACCTTGAGCCAAGCCTTGCTTGAGGCCAGTGACGAGGCCTGCTGGAATGCCGTGCGGGCGTTGCAGGAGCGGCAGCTTTTTGCAGAACGGCTGCAAGCATTGGATGGCGACATGAACGATTCTGCGGGTGCCTCGCGAGCATTGGCCCTGGCTCAAATGGAACGGCGGATGAAAGCGTTGCGGGAGGTCGTTGAAGACAGTGATGTCTTGGACGTTGAGATTCAGCATGATCCGCCGCATGCTGACTCAAAAGATGGCGCACATCGAGCAGGAGGTCGAAGTTAGCTGCTGGGAATAACGATTGCCAGTTGGGCACGTCTTCCCAAAACCATTGAGGTCCGTCATGGAATCGAAAGCTAAATTTCTAGGACATCCCATCCATCAGATGCTGATCGTCTTCCCCCTTGGACTTTTGGGTGCATCCGTGTTCTTCGACCTGGCCTACCGCATGCTGCACATTCAAGCGCTGGCGGAAGTCGCTTACTGGACGCAGGTCGGCGGCTTGATCGGTGGGGTGGTGGCGGCGCCCTTCGGTCTGATCGACTGGATGGCCATTCCGAAAGGAACGAGGGCAAAAGCCATTGGCGCCCTCCATGGCGGTACAAACGTTCTTGTACTCCTGCTGTTCCTCGCCAGCTGCTTGCTCCGCCATGAGGCCGAGGGGCATGTCAGCACGGTCGCGACGGCTCTGGCCATTGGGGGCTTGGCCTTCTCGATGGTCTCGGCTTGGTTGGGTGGAGAACTGGTCAGTCGGCTTGGCGTCGGCGTCTCAGCCAAGGCCCACCTCAACGCACCCAGCTCACTGCGCGAGCCATGGTTGTAGGCGCAGCACCGCTGCATTGCAAACAAGCAGCCAGACCCACGCCCAAAGCACCACCGAAAACGCAGACCTGAACGCCTGGGTCTCTGTCAAGCAACCTTGGAGAACTGCTTGCTTGAACCGCTGAGCAGGTGCCGATCGAAGACCATGGCCACGGTTCGCACCAAGTGCCAACCGGCAGGCGTGACAGTCAAAAAGCGGGGGTGCAACTCGACAAGCCCAGCAGCTGCCATGTCGCGCAAGGCCAGCAGTTCGGCGTGAAAGTAATCCGGCGCCATGATGCCGAACGTCCGCTCGATATCGTCAAAATCAAGTCGACCCTGACACATCACGGCCATGATCGCAGCCCGGCGCACCTCATCATCGAAGGAGAGCCACAAGCCCCGCTCGGTGGCAAAGGCCCCACCTTCCACTGCCTCGATGTAGGCTGTCAGCGTCTTGGCGTTCTGTGTGTAGCAGCGGCCAATGCGACCAATGGCCGACAGGCCCAGACCAAGGATGTCGCAGTCGGGCTGGGTGCTGTAACCCTGGAAATTGCGGTGCAGGCGCCCTGCCCGCTTGGCGATCACCAGCGCATCGTTGGACAATGCAAAGTGGTCCATACCGATGTGCTCGTAGCCAGCGGCCGTGAAGCGCACGATGGCCTGCTCCAGCAGGGTGATGCGTTGGCCGGCCGTGGGCAGCTCGGCCTGCTTAATGCGACGCTGCGGCTTGAACCGCTCAGGCATGTGTGCATAACCATACAAAGCGATGCGGTCGGGCCGCAGTGACACCACTTGCGCCAGGGTGCGCTCGAACGACGCAGAGGTTTGCCTGGGCAGGCCATGGATCAGGTCAACGTTGACAGAGTCGAATGGCAAAGTACGGGCGCAAGCCGTCAAAGCTTCAACGGTTTCGAAAGGTTGAACACGGTGCACCGCGATTTGCACGTCCTCGTCGAAATCCTGCACCCCGAAGCTGAGGCGGTTGAAGCCCATCTCGGCCAGGGCCTGCAGGCGCGTTGGGGTCACGGTGCGGGGGTCCACCTCGATGGACAACTCGGCGTCGCCTGTGAAGGCGAAGGCTTCACGCAAGACGCCCAGCAGGTCGCGCAGATCGGCGTCGTCGAGGAAGGTGGGCGTGCCACCGCCGAAGTGCAGTTGCGACACGGCCTGGCGAGGTTCCAGGGCGCGGGCATGCAAGGTCACCTCTTGGGCCAGGGCCTTCAGGTAGCGGTCGGACTGGTCATGGTGGCGGGTGACAACCTTGTTGCAGGCGCAGTAGTAGCAGATGGATTCGCAGAAGGGGATGTGGACGTAGAGGGACAGGGGCGCTGCGTCGACGCTGGCGGTGCGCTCGGCCAGGGCCCGGGCGTGGTCGACCGCGGTGAAGTCGGGCTTGAAGCGGTCCGCCGTGGGGTAGGAGGTGTAGCGCGGGCCACTCTTGTTCAGCAAGGGTCGGAGCTCGGGTG
This sequence comes from Aquabacterium sp., assembly GCF_050725395.1. GTDB lineage: Bacteria > Pseudomonadota > Gammaproteobacteria > Burkholderiales > Burkholderiaceae_C > Aquabacterium. Next base: position 44,531 of record NZ_JBOHHL010000025.1, read on the forward strand.
TCAGGAGGATGACGGTGCTGCTCATGGTGTCCTCAGCGGGGGATCATGAAAGTGGAGGCTTCGGACACGCTGGCCTGGACGGTCTGGCCATCGGCGCTCAGGGCATCGACCCTGAAGTGGACTGGATGGACACCCGGCGTCAGGCCTTGCGCGGATTCGCGTGGCAGCTGGACGACCACGGGCACCCAGCGTGCTTCGGTGGGCGCAACCTCGACAAGGGGGCGGCTTTTGACAACAGCGTCCTTCAGGCCATCGACCTGGATGCGCAGGCGCTGCGCGCTCTCGGTGGCGTTCATCAGCTGCAGTCGGTAGACGTTCTCGACATCGCCCTCGCCCACCAGGCGCGCCAGGCTGCCTCGGTCTCTCACGACGTCGACCTTGAAGGGCGAGCGAGTGGCCAAGCCTACTGCCAAGGCCGTGGTGATGGCCAGCAGGACGGCGCTGTAGACCAGCACGCGCGGCCGCAGCACGTGCCGCAGCATGCCGCGCGCGTCCAGGTGCAAGGCCATGCCGCGCTGGGTGGCGTAACGGATCAGGCCAGGCTGGTAATGCATCTTGGCCATCACGCCGTTGCAGACGTCGATGCAGGCCGCGCAGCCGATGCATTCGTATTGCAGCCCTTCCCGGATGTCGATGCCGGTGGGGCAGACCTGCACGCACAGCCCGCAGTCGATGCAGTCGCCCAGGCCCAGATCGGCCGGCTTGGCGCTGCGGGCGCGGGTGCCGCGCGGGTCACCGCGCGCCTGGTCGTAGCTGATGACCAGGGTGTCGTGGTCGAACATGGCGCTTTGGAAGCGCGCATAGGGGCACATGTACTTGCAGACCTGCTCCCGCAAGTAGCCGGCGTTACCGTAAGTGGCCAGGCCGTAGAAGAGCACCCAGAACCATTCCCATGAGCCCAGGCTCAGGTGGCTGGCCTCGACCGCCAATGAGCGGATGGGCGTGAAGTAGCCGACGAAGGTGAAGCCCGTCCACAAGGAGATGGCCAGCCACCCCAACTGCTTGCCGGACTTGCGCCAGAGCTTGTTCAAGCCCCAGGGCGCGGCCTCGAGCTTCAGACGCTGATGGCGGTCGCCTTCGAACACGCGCTCCACCCAAAGGAAGATCTCGGTGTAAACAGTTTGCGGGCAGGCGTAGCCACACCAAAGGCGCCCGGCCACCGCCGTGAACAGGAACAAGGTAAAGGCGCAGACCACCAGCAGGCCCGTCAGGTAGATGAAATCCTGCGGGTAAAGCACCAGGTCGAAGATGAAGAAACGCCGGGCATCGAGGTCGAACAGCAGCGCCTGCCGGCCGTGCCAGGGCAACCAGGCCAGGCCGTAGAACAAGGCCTGGGTGAACCACACCAGGGTCCAGCGCCAGGCGGCGAACCAGCCGTGCACGGCGCGTGGGTGGATCTTGGGCTGCTTCTCGTACAGCGAAATGACCCGCGCGGTGTCGGTAGGACCTGCACCTGCCGGCACGGCACGGATGGGGATCACCTTGCGTTTCATGGGGCCCCGGATTTCGAAAGCTGCCACACATAGGCCGCCAGCACGTGGATCTGCTCGGCGCTGAGGCGCGTGTCATGGGCCGGCATCACGTTGGTCTTGCCTTTCTTGATCATGTTCATGACGGCCTCTTCGCCCCAGCCATGCAGCCAGACCTTGTCGGTCAGGTTGGGGGCACCGATGAGCTGGTTGCCCTGGCCAGCGGCCCCGTGGCAGGCCGCGCACACCTTGAAGGACGAGCGGCCCAGTTGCGCGGCAATGTTGTTGTGCGCGCTGCCCGAGAGGCTCAGCACGTAGTTGGCCAGGTTGCGCGCGTCCTGCTCGCTTCCCACGGCTTCGGCCATCGACGGCATGGTACCCACGCGGCCGTGTGTGATCGTCTCTTCAATCTTGTCGGGCGTGCCGCCGTGCAGCCAGTCGTTATCGGTGAGGTCCGGGAAGCCCTTGCCACCACGCGCGTCGGAACCATGGCAAGTGGCGCAGTTGTTGACGAAGAGGCGCTCGCCCATGGCCATGGCCTTGGATTGGTGGGCCAATTGCTCGGCCGGCATGCTGGCGAACTGGGCATACAGCGGCGCGCTCAAGGTCCGTGCGGCCACCTTGTCCGTGGCCAGTTCGGCGCTGCTGCTCCAGTCGAGCACGCCCTTAGAGCTGCCCAGCCCGCCAAAGAAAGCCAGGTAGGCAAAGGCGAAGATCACGGTGATGACGAACAAGCCCATCCACCAGCGTGGCAGCGGGTTGTTGAGCTCACGCAGGTCTTCGTCCCACACGTGGCCGGTGGTGTCGTCGCCGGGGATGACCTTGCGGCGCGCGGCGATGATGAGCAAGGCCAGGCAGGCCAACAAGCCGATGATGGTGGTGGCCGCGATGTAGACCGACCAACCCTGGTTGAAAAAATCACTCACTTGGCCGACTCCTCGTCAAGGAAGGGAAGGCGGGCGGCATCGTTGAAGTCATCGTGGTTGGCTGGCCAGCAGGCCCACACCGCGATGACCGCAAACATCAGGAAGCTGCCCAGCGTGACAAGGATGCGAACGTCATTCAGTTCCATGGTGCTTGGCTCCATTCATTTGAGGTTGGTGCCCAGCACCTGCAGGTAGGCCACGAGCGCATCCAGGTCGCTCTTGCCTTTGACGGCTTCAGCCGCGCCATCGATGTCGGCCTGCGTGTAGGGCACACCCAAGGTTTTCATCGCCTTCAGCTTGGTGGGCATGACGGCGGGGTCGACCAGGTTGTTGGCCAGCCAGGGATAGGCGGCCATGTTGGATTCGGGCACGAGGTCGCGCGGGCTGCTCAGGTGGATGCGGTGCCATTCGTCGCTGTACTTGCCGCCCACGCGAGCGAGGTCAGGGCCGGTGCGCTTGCTGCCCCATTGGAAGGGGTGGTCGTAGACCGATTCGCCGCCCACGGAATAGTGGCCATAACGCAAGGTCTCGGACTGCAGCGAACGGATCATCTGCGAATGGCAGTTGTAGCAACCCTCGCGCAGGTAGACGTCGCGCCCCGCCAGTTGCAGCGCCGTGTAGGGCTGGAGGCCGGCCACCGGCTGCGTGGTCGAACGCTGGAAGAACAGGGGCACGATCTCGACCATGCCACCGACGGCCACCACCACCAGGATCAGCGCGATCATCAGGCCATTGCTGGTCTCGATGCGTTCGTGTCCCTTGGCTTGGGTGACATGCGTTTCGGCATGTGCGGCAGGCACCTGGGCCAGCGTCGGCTTGCCTTGGCGTGCGGTCATGACGACGTTCCAGGCCATCAGCAGCATGCCGCCCAGGTACAGCAGGCCACCCACCATGCGCACCACATAGAAGGGGAAGGTCGCCTTGACGCTTTCGATGAAGCTGTAGACCAAGGTGCCATCGGGGTTGACGGCGCGCCACATCAGGCCCTGCATCACACCCGCGATCCACATGGCCGCGATGTAGAACACCACGCCCAGGGTCGCGATCCAGAAGTGGATCTCGATGGCCTTGACGCTGAACATCTGCTTCTGGCCGAACATGCGCGGGATCAGGTAGTACAGCGAGCCCATGGTGATGAAGCCCACCCAGCCCAGGGCGCCCGAGTGCACGTGGCCGATCGTCCAGTCCGTGTAGTGCGACAAGGCATTCACGGTCTTGATGGACATCATCGGGCCCTCGAAGGTGGACATGCCGTAGAAGGACAGGGCCACGATCAGGAACTTGAGGATGGGATCGTCGCGCAGCTTGTGCCAGGCGCCTGACAAGGTCATGACGCCGTTGATCATGCCGCCCCAGCTGGGCGCCAGCAGCACCAGCGAAAACACCATGCCCACGGATTGCGTCCAGTCGGGCAAGGCGGTGTAGTGCAGGTGGTGCGGGCCGGCCCACATGTAGGTGAAGATCAGCGCCCAGAAGTGCACGATCGACAGGCGGTAGGAATACACCGGCCGCTCGGCCTGCTTGGGGATGTAGTAATACATCATGCCCAGGAAGCCCGCGGTCAGGAAGAAGCCGACGGCATTGTGGCCGTACCACCATTGCACCATGGCATCTTGCACACCTGCATAGGCCGAGTAGCTCTTCCACAGGCTGACGGGCATGGCCGCGCTGTTGACGATGTGCAGCAAGGCCACCGCAATGATGAAGGCGCCGAAGAACCAGTTGGCCACGTAGATGTGGCGCACCTTGCGCAAGGCAATGGTGCCGAAGAAGACGACGGCGTAAGCCACCCAGACCAAAGCAATCAGGATGTCGATGGGCCATTCCAGCTCGGCGTATTCCTTGCCTTGCGTGTAGCCCAGTGGCAGCGTGATGGCGGCCGCCACGATGACGGCCTGCCAGCCCCAGAACACGAAACGCGCCAGCCAAGGTGCGAACAGGCGGACCTGCGAAGTGCGCTGAACCACGTGGAAGGACGTGGCCATCAGCGCGCAGCCACCGAAGGCGAAGATCACGGCATTGGTGTGCAAGGGACGCAAGCGGCCATAGCTGAGCCAAGGCACGCCGGCGGCCAGGTCGGGCCAGGCCAGTTGCGTGGCGATGAACACCCCGACCGCCATGCCCACGACGCCCCAGAGCACCGCGGCCAATGCAAGTTGTCGAACGGGCCCATCGTCGTAGAAGACCGGGGCGGATGTCGAAGCGGCCATGTCGGGCGCGTCCTTTCTTGATGCTTGTGGGGTGAGGCTTGCGCCTCTCGTTCGATTGTTCGGCGGCGCGCGTTTCGGGGCCCTGATCTGGATCAAGGCCCGTGCAGGTCGGTCACGGTGTGGTGCGGACCTGGCAAGGTGGTTCGCAGGAGGCGAACGCGCTTTCATTCAAGCCCGCGGCCACCAGAAGACCGGTGGCTCCCAAGGTGGCCACGACGAACAGAAGGGCCTGGACCACAGGCCGAGCATGCAAGCGCATAAGGATTCCCAAAGTGATCAGAACGAGCTGCCCACTGTAGGTTTAAGCCCATGAACAGGTTTTGATGCACGTCAAGGCGCGGTCACGCGCCACCGCACCACAGCCACAGGCTGTGCCAAATGCCACGGGTCAAGGCCCAACCCGAGCTCATGACCAGGCCAGCGCCACCCAACCGAAAGGCCAAGGTGGCCAGTCGACTTGGGTCGGCCGAAGCGCCCGGCCCGGCCCGCCATCGCTTCATTGCCCAGGGCGCCACCAGCAAGCCTGGCATGGACGCCAGCGCGAAGGCCGCCATCACCAGTGCTCCCACGACAGGACCATTGCCCAGCGCGGCCAGCAGGATCGCGCCTTGCAAGGCAGCGCAGGGCCAAGCGACCCAAGCCAGGCCGCCCATGCCCGAACGCAGCAGGCGCCGGGGATGGCCCGGCACTTGAACCGGCATGGCCGCATCACGCCGCAGCCACACCGGGTGCCGGCCGGTGATCAACCACCACAGGCCCAGGCTCAGGAAGGCCAGGTGCAGCAAGGTCCACAGCGGGCGCAAGGCGGGCACCGATTGGCTCCAGACACCCAGGGTCGCCACGCTGTAGGCCGACAAGGCCCCGACGAGGCTGTAACCTAGCAGGCGGCCCAGGCTGAACAGCGCCACCTCAGCCCCCCTGCCCTGCGTCAAGGCCGAGCAGGGTGCCGCACACATGAAGGCGCAATGCGGCATGGCGGCCAGCCCCATGGCCAGGCCCGACAGCAAGAGCGGCCACTGCATCGTGATCGACCTGTGAGCGCTGGCTCAGCGGGCTGGCGGGCTGGGCTGCGCCAGCTTGGGCGTGCTCAGGTGGCGCATGACGAACTCGGCCGAATCCGGCGCCGGCAAAGGCCGATCATGGTCGTGCACCGCCAGGACCATGGTGGCGATACCGGCCACCACCACGGCCGCCGGCCCGCCAATCACCAGCCACACCATGCGGAAGCGCCACCACGGCTGGTGCGGCCCCGAGAACGCGCGGTTCATGCCCAGACCTTTGGCCAAGCGGATGAAGAGGGGGATCGCGTGCGCTCAATCATGGATGGCCTTTCGGGTAGACGCCGTGGGACATGACCGCATGTTGACGCCCCGCGCGTTCAAGCACCTTGACACGGATCAAAGGACTCGACGGCGGCATCGAGGATCTGCTCGCCGTGCTGCTCGAGGTCGTCAAACTGGCCAGTCTGCAAGGCCCAGGCGAACACGCCCAGGATGGCGAGCACCAGCACCACCGACAGCGGGATGAGCATGTAGAGGATCTCCATGGCGCTTCAGCGCGACAGGCGCCAGGCGTTGAGCACCACCACCAGCGAACTGCAGGCCATGCCCAGCCCCGCGGCCCAGGGCGGCAACATGCCGGCCAGGGCCAGCGGCACGCACACCAAGTTGTAGAGGGCCGCCCAAGCCAGGTTCTGTCGAACGACGCCCAGCGCCCTGCGGGCCAACGCGCGGGCCTGCACCAGGTCTTGCAGCGAGTTGGACACCAGCACGCCATCGGCCTGTGCCCGGGCGATGCGAGCACCGGCCCCCATCGCGATCGAGGTATCGGCCTGGGCCAGCACGGGTGCGTCGTTGATGCCGTCGCCCAGCATGGCCACGTGCAGGCCTCGGCCCTGGGCCTCTTTCACAGAGGCCAGCTTGTCGGCGGGCGAGAGGCCGCCAAGGCAGGCGCTCAGGCCCAACTGCCGGCCCGTGCGCATGACCCTGACCGGGTGGTCACCAGACAGCATCGCCACCGTGACGCCATCGCGCGCCAGGGCTTGCACCGCGGCCAAGGCGTCCGGGCGCAAGGTGTCTTGAAAGTAGAAGCAGGCCACGGGGCGCCCGTCGCGGCTCAACCAGGTTTCGGTCTCGAAGCCGCAGGCTTCGGCGTCTGGTGCGCCGGGCGCCTTGCCCAGGCGCCACACCGCACCATCGCGCGCGCAGCCTTCCAGGCCCTGGCCCCTGATCTCCTTGAGATCGACCCAGACCTCGGCCTCGCCATGCAGGCTGTCCTTCGCCAGCATTCTGGACAGGGGATGCGTCGACCAGTTGGCCAGCGACCAGGCCTTGCCCCGCAGCTCGTCATCGCCCCACCGCGTGCCGGCATCCAGCCGCACCATGCGGACCTGGCCATCACCGCCTTCCGTCAGGGTGCCGGTCTTGTCGATGAAGAGCACGTCCATGCTGGCCAGACCCTCGATCGCCTCGATGCGCCGCAGCAAGAGCCCCCTCCGCGCCATCCCCGTGGCCGCGGACAGCAAGGCGGATGGCGCGGCCAGCGACAAGGCGCAGGGGCAGGTGACGATCAGCACCGACACCGCGACCCACACCGAGCGGGCCGGGTCGATCTGCGACCAGACCGCCGCCGCGCCCACGGCCAATGCCAGCACGCCCCACAGGAACGGCCCCGCCCAACGATCGGCCTGCGACAGCGAAGCTGGCCGTTGGGTCCGTGCGCCGCGCATCATGGCCACAATGGCTTCGTAACGCGTGTCGGCACCCAGGCGGTCCACGCGCATCGCCACGGGCGCGCTCAGATTCAGGCTACCGGCCACCACCGCATCGCCCGAGGCTTTGGACACCGCGGCCGATTCGCCCGTCAGCAGTGATTCATCGACACGCGTGGCGCCCTGCGTCAGCACGCCATCGGCGCAGAAGGCTTCGCCCACCGGCACGCAGACCACATCGCCCGCCTGAAGGCGCAGCACGCTGATGGGCGTGGTGCCGCCATCGGCGTTCATCTTCAAGGCGACCTCCGGCATGCGGCCGAAGGATGCTTCCAGAGAACGCTCGGCTTGATGGCGGGCGCACATCTCGAGGTAGCGCCCTGCCAACAGAAAACTCACGAACATGGTCAGGGAATCGAAGTACACCTCGCGGCCAAAGAGGCCGCCGGGATCGAAGGCTGCGCCCGTGCTGGCGACGAAGGCCACCAGCATGCCCAGGGCCGCCGGCACATCCATGCCAATGCGCCGACCGCGCAACGAACGCCACGCGCCGGTCAGGAAAGGCCCGGCCGAGAACACCATCACCGGCAAGGACAGCAACCAGCTGCCCCAGTCCAGCACGCGCTTGTGTTCGGCCAGCAAGTGCCCGGCCTCGCCCAGGTAGGCGGGCGTGGCCAGCATCATCACCTGCATGGCGCAGAAGGCGGCCACGAACAGGCGCCAGGCGGCATCGCGCGATTCTTTCTGGCGCAGGCTGCGCACACCCGCCGCCGTGTCGGGCACAGCCTGGTAGCCGGCCCGCGCCACCGCCTCGACCAGCACCGAGGGGCGGGTTTCGCCAAAGGCCCATTGCACGGTCGCGCAGGCCGAGGCCGCGCTCACGCGGGCGTCCAGCACGCCATCCACCGCACGCAGCGCCCGCTCCACCGTGGTCGCGCAGGCGGTGCAGTGCATGCCGCCGATGCGCAGCGAGGACTCGGCCAGGCGCTGGCCCGAGTCGGTGGTGCGCCAGCGGCTGAAGCAGCCGATTTCGCGCTCGTCGTCCAGCACCTGCAGGTCGGGTGAAAGCGTGGTGGCGGCCATGCAGGTCAACGCAAGGTGCTCAGCAAAATGGACTGGATGACCGCTTCTCGGCAAGCCTGGTCATCTTCGGGCAGGCCCCCTCTCATCATGGGCTGAAGCCCACGGAACACCGGGTGGCTGGCCAGGCCGATGCCGTGGTAGACCACGATGCCCGCCTGCGCTTCCAGCTGCTGGATGACATGTTCATCGACGCCCTGGCACTCCACTGCGTCGTACAGGCGGCCGAACAAGCGGGCCATGGCGCCCAGGTCGGCCGGGCCCGCCTGGCCCACGTCGGCCGAGCGGATGCGGGCCACGCGGGCCCCCAGCTGCGTGGCGGCGCGTTCGAACACCCGGGCGTCTTCGCTGGCGGCGTCCTGCTCCTGGCACACCAGCGCGATGTTGGCGCCTTTGAGCAGACCCGGCATGGCACTGGTGTCCCGCATGGACTGCAGGCTTTCCGCCATCGACCACAACGCGCCGATCTGTTGATCGTCGAGGCCCTGGGCGGTGTGGAGCAATCGGTGGTCGAGTGGCGGCGGGCTCACGGTGTTTGGCGAAATGGGTGGCCGCCACGGACTGACAGACCTTGCGCCAAGCCTATCGGCGCCCTGCCCCGCGCTGTTTGACCTGCGTCAAGCCGCCGCCCCTTGATACAAACCGTTTACACAGCGTTACCCAGCGCGACACGGGGTTCTCAGGGCATTGACCCGGCCTCCCTAATCTCAGCCCATCGCCTTCACGGGCTTCACAATCCAACGCCTGGTTGCCCCCATGAACTCCGCCGCACCACACCTCCCGACTTCAACGCTGCCATCCCCCCACCACCTGTCCTTGCCTGCCAGCCTGGGCCTGCCCGCCGCCAAGGTGAGTGCCGCCCAGCGCATCCTGGACAGCCTGCACCTGGTGAAGGCCTCGGTGCCCGTGCAGCACCGTCTGGTGCACACCGGCGACCGCATCTACGAAGCGGGCCAACCCTTCAAATACCTGTATGTGCTGAACTCCGGCATCTTCAAGACGCTGAACACCTCGCAAGATGGCCGCGAGCAGGTCGTCGGCCTGCACTTCAAGGGCGACTGGCTGGGCTTCGACGGCATCGCCTCAGGCCACTACGGCAACGACGCGGTGGCCATGGACACGGCCGATGTCTGGTGCATCCACTATGAAGCACTGTGCCAGGCTGCCATGCGCAATGTGCCGTTGATGAACCTGCTGCACCAGGCCATGAGCCGCGAGATCTCGCGCGACCGCAACTCGCTGCTGTCGCTGTGCACCTTGTCCGCCGATGCCCGCGTGGCCGACTTCCTACGCTACTGGGTCGACTCCCTGGCCAGCCGCGGCTTGCGCACCGACCAGATCACCCTGCGCATGACCCGCGCCGAGATCGGCAACTACCTGGGCATGACGCTGGAAACCGTCAGCCGCGCCTTGACCCGCCTGGCTGCTCGCCAACTGATCGGTTTCACCGCCAAGGGCCGCCGCGACATCTTGATCCCCGACGTGGCGCAACTGGTCGCCTTCATCGAAAGCAGCCAGCCGGCACCGCGCTCGGCCACGCTTCAGTGAGCTTGGTTTGACAGCACCCGCGCGATGGCCTGGGCCAGTTCGTCGCGGCCATAAGGCTTTTGCAGCAGCTCCCAATGCTCGGGGGCATCACGGTTGGCGTCCAGCAGTTCGGATGAAAATCCCGACATCAAGATGATGGCCAGCGTGGGCAGGCGGGCCTGCGCCTGGCGGGCCACCGCCATGCCGCGCATGCCGGCGCCCAGCGCGATGTCGCTGAGCAGCAGGCGCCAATCGGCCTGCGTGTTCAAGGCTCCAACGGCTTCTTCACCACTGGCGAACGCCGTGACATCGCAGCCCAGCGATTCCAGGAATTTCTGCACGACGGCCCGCACCTCGGCGTCGTCCTCGACCAGCATCACCCGCAAGCCTGGCGGGATCTCGTGGGCCGACGACGAGACATCGTCCAGATCGGCATCGCCTGCCGGTGCGGCGGGGATGTAGAGCGTCAAGGTCGTGCCTTCGCCCAGCGCGCCTTCCAGCGACACCGCGCCTTGCGACTGGCGTGCGAAGCCGTACACCGTGCTCAGGCCCAGGCCCGTGCCGCGTCCCGGCTCCTTGGTCGTGAAGAAGGGCTCGAAGGCGCGCTTCTTGACCTCATCGGACATGCCCGAGCCCGTGTCCGCCAGCGAAATCGCCACATGGCCTTGCTCGGCTGGCGCCAGCAAGGAGGCATCGTCCAACGCTACCAGACCCAGGGGCAAGGTCGCGCAGGGCCGGCAGGCGATGGTCAGGGTGCCACCCTCGGGCATGGCATCGCGCGCGTTGATGGCCAGGTTCAGCAAGGCGGCTTCCAGCTGGCCCGGGTCGGCCAGGCAAGGCGGTGTGCCGGGCGCCACCTGCAGCACGATGTGGATGCGCTGGTCCAAGGTGCGGCGCAGCATGTCGGCCAGGGATTGCAATTGCGCACCCACGTCGACCCGCCCGGGTTGCAGCACCTGCCGGCGCGAGAAGGCCAGCAGCTTGCCGGTCAGCTCCGCGCTGCGCTTGCCGGCGCGCAGGGCGGAGGCCAGCAACTGCTGCGAATGCGGATCGGCACCGATGCTGGGCAACTCTTGCAGCACTTGCAGATTGCCCAGGATCACGGTCAGCAGATTGTTGAAATCGTGGGCGATGCCGCCCGTCAGTTGGCCGACGCTTTCCAGCTTCTGGGCGTGGCGCAGGGCCTCTTCGGTGTGCGAGCGCTGCAGGCTGCTGGCCAGCAGATTGCCCAGCGATTCCAGGAAGCGGGTTTCGTCTTCGCCGAAGCGCGCGGGCTGGCGCGAGCGCACGGCCAGCACGCCCACGGTCCGACCACGGTCAAACAGGGGCACGGCCAGGCCGCTGGCGAAGCCCGCGTCGAGGTCGCTGGCGCTCAAGGCGAAATGCCCCGGCTTGAGGTCATCGCCCACCAACACGGGTGCATTGGTCAACAGCACGTGGCCAGCCAGCAGGCCTGGCATGGCGGGAAGGCGGGTGCCCACCGCTTCCTCATCGGCCAGGCCCACGCCACTGACCACCTGGAAATGCACGCGGCTGGCATCCAGCAGGTACAAGGCGCTGCCCTCCACCTGCAAGGCTTCGGCGGCCATCACGGGCACCTCGTGCAGCAGACCTTCGGGGTCGCGGATGTCGACCGCCAACCGGCCCAGTCGCGCCACGTAGTCGCTGTAGCGGGCGCGTTGCAAAGCGGCCTTGACGCGGGGGTAGTCGCCAATGCCCCGGATGGACGTGACCACGTAAGGCAGGCCGCCATCTTCCAGCGGGCTCAGCGCGATCTCGACCATCACCTCGCTGCCATCCTTGCGCTTGGCCACCAGGTCCATCTGTGTGCCCATGGGGCGCGTGTGCGGGTGCTTGCCATAGCCCTCGCGGTACTGCGCATGCTGGGGTCGGATGGCGTCGGGCACCAAGGCTTCCACCTTCAGGCCGACCAGTTCCTCGAGCTGGTAGCCCAGCAACTGCGAGGCCGCGGGGTTGGCCAGCACGATGGTGCCGGCGCGGTCCACCATCAAGAGCGCATCGGGGTAGGCCTTGAAGATGGACTGGAAGACTGAGCTTGCATCAAGCGCAGGCGGCAGGTGGTGCGGCAGCTTCATGCGCAGTCAGCCAGCTTGAACCGGGGGCACGAACACATAGCCCGCGCCACGCACGGACTTCAGCATCTTGGGATCTTGCGGGTCGGCCTCCAGCTTCTTGCGCAAGCGCCCGATCTGCACATCGATGGTCCGGTCGAACGGGCCGGCCTCGCGGCCACGGGTGTGCTCCAGCAAGAAATCGCGTGAGAGCACGCGCCCCGGGTGTTTAAGGAACACGGTCAGCAGGTCGAACTCGCCACTGGTCAGGCCGATCTCCTGGCCATCGGGCGCCAGCAGGCTGCGCGCGGCGAAATCGCAGGTCCAGCCCACGAAACTGCAAGCGTCTGACGAGGGCCTCGTGCTCGATACCGCTTCGGGTGTGGCCGGCACGATGCGCCGCAACACGGCCTTGGTGCGGGCCAGCAACTCGCGCAGGTCGAAAGGCTTGGTCACGTAGTCGTCGGCGCCCAATTCAAGCCCCACCACCTTGTCGACCGGATCGCCCCGCCCCGTCACGATCAGCAGGCCGCAGTGCCAGCGCTCGCGCAGTTGCCGGGCAATGGCCAGGCCATCCTCGCCAGGCAGGCCCAAGTCCAACAAGACCACCTGTGGCGCATCGGTGTCCATCATGGCGAAGAGGGCCGCGCCCGAAGGCAGCGCACTCACGCGGAAGCCGTGGGCGCCCAGGTAGCTGCTCAGGAGTTGTCGGATGTCGGGCTCATCATCGACCACGGCGATGTGGGCTTGGGTCGTCACGGTCATGGTCATTGGGCGGGTAGGGGGCAATGGCCATTATGACCACGCGCAACACATGCGGCTAATTTGACATGGCGCAAGGTCAGTTGGCAACCGGCACGTTGAAATCCTGCTTGAGGAATCTGCCTCGTCATTGCAGGAAAACACCATGAGAACCAAGCTGACAAGCCAAGCCATCGTTTCAATGTCAATGGCCTTGGCGGGTGGAATCGCCCTGCCCACCGTGGCGCACGCCGATGAGTCCCCCTGGCTGGTGCGCGTGCGCGCCGTGAACCTGGACAGCGCCAACAAGGATTCCACCGGGCTCGACCTGTCCATCAACGACAAGGTGATCCCCGAATTCGATGTCAGCTACTTCTTCACGCCCCAGTTCGCGGTCGAGCTGGTGCTGACCTACCCGCAAAAGCAGACCATCCGTTCAGGCGGGACCGACATCGGCTCGCTCAAGCACCTGCCGCCCACCTTGACCGCGCAGTACCACTTCACCGGGCTGGGTGCCTTCAAGCCCTACGTGGGCGCGGGCCTGAACTACACGCGATTCTCCAGCGTGCGCTTCAGCCCTGCGGTTCAAGCGGCCCTGCAGCCCAGCCTGGAGAAGAACAGCTGGGGCCTGGCCGTGCAGGCGGGCATCGACTACGAGATCTGCCAGAACTGGTTCTTGAACCTGGACGTCAAAAAGGTGCAGATCCGCACTGACGTGAGTTCGGCCGGCAGCAAGGTCGGTGAGTTCAAGGTCGATCCCTGGCTGATCGGCGTGGGCGTCGGCTTCCGTTTCTGACCGCCATGACGAGCTGCACCACCCCACCCCGGTCCACACGCCATGTGGAGGTCGCCATCGCTGGCGCAGGCTTTGGCGGCCTGTGCATGGCCGTCAAGCTCAAGCTGGCCGGCATCGACGACTTCGTGATCCTTGAGAAGGCTGGCGAAGTCGGCGGCACCTGGCGTGACAACACTTACCCGGGCGCCGAGTGCGATGTGCAATCGCACATGTATTCGTACTCCTTCGCCACCAAGGCCAACTGGTCCAAGCGCTATGCCCCCTGGGATGAGATCCAAGCCTACATCCTGGACGTGACGAACCAATACCGCCTGCGCCGGCACTGCCAGTTCAATCAGGAAGTCGTCAGCGCGGTGTTCAATGAATCCACCGCGCGCTGGACCATCACGACGGCCTCGGGCGATGTGGTGCATGCGCGCCACTGGGTGCTGGCTTCGGGGCCCTTGCACGTGCCCGCCTTCCCCGACATCAAGGGCTTGAGCAGCTTCAAGGGCAAGGTCATGCACTCGGCCCAATGGGACCACGGCTACGATCTCAGCGGCAAGACGGTGGTCTCGCTGGGATCGGGCGGCAGCGCCATCCAGTACGTGCCCGAAATCGCGCCCAAGGTGAAGCAACTGCACGTGTTCCAGCGCACCGCGGCCTGGGTCATCCCCCGTGACACGCGGCGCTACTCGGCCTTGCGAAAGAAACTCTTCGCAGCCCTGCCCATCACGCGCACACTGCACCGCTGGCGCTGCTACTGGACCAATGAATCGCGCGTGTGGCCCATTTTCAACCCATGGATGGCGCGCATCGGCGGCGCGCTCATCAAGAAGTTCATCAGCCACCAGGTGCACGACCCGGCCCTGGTCAAGAAGCTCACACCCGACTACACCCTGGGCTGCAAGCGCATCCTGATCTCGAACAAGTGGTACCCCACCTTCAACCGCGCCAACGTCGAGCTGGTGACCGACGGCATCCAGGAGATCCGCGCGCACAGCATCGTCACGCGCGATGGCATCGAGCGCCCCATGGATTGCCTGATCCTGGGCACCGGCTTCATCGTCGATCCGCGCATCTACATGAAGAACTTCGAGTTGCGCGGCCTGAAAGGCCACACTCTGCAGGACGACTGGAAGACCAGCCCCACGTCCTACCTGGGCATCACCACCGCGCACTATCCCAACATGTACCAACTGGTCGGGCCACACACCGGTCTGGGCCACAACTCCATCATCTTCATGATCGAGGCTCAGGCCGATTACATCGTGAAGTGCATGAAGCTGCTCCGTGCCAAGGGCGCCGACTACCTTGACGTGAAGCCTTCGGCCATGAAGCGCTTCCTGGCCGAGGTGACGCAATCTCTCAAGGGCACCGTGTGGGCCTCGGGCTGCAAAAGCTGGTACCAGACGGCCGAAGGCATCAACTTCGCCATCTGGCCCGATTCGACCTGGAAATACTGGCTGCGCACGCGCAATGTCAACGAGGCCGACTACGACTTCGTGCGTTGCGGCGCGCGCAAGGCGGAGCAACTGGCCGAGGCCATGAAGATCAACGCCGCGGCAGCACCACGCTGATCTGGTGGCCTCAGTTCACCAGGCCAATCGGTACGGCAATGATCAACAGTGATGGAGACAAGCATGAAAGTTCTGGTAGCGGTAGATGACAGCACCTGCACAAAGCAAATGTTGGATTACCTTGCAGCACATACAGGACTTCTGGGAGCAGCGCAGCCTGAGTATGTGGTTCTGACCGTCGCCCTCATCCTTCCCGATCACATCCTGCGGTACCTGGATCACAACGCGGCTGATGACTACTACCAATCGAGCGCCAACAACGTGCTTGCGCCCGTGAAGGTGATCTTCGAGGAGCATGAACTCAACGCCCGTTTTATATCCAAGGTGGGCCACCCCGCCGAGGTGATCGCGCGCATGGCTGAAGCCGAGGAAGTAGACCTGGTCTGCATGGGCACCCATGGCCGGTCGGCATGGAAGACCGTCCTCCTGGGGTCGGTGGCCAACGAGGTGCTGGCCAGGGTCAAAGTACCCCTGCTTTTGTTCCATTGAGGCTGGTGGCACCCAAACGCCCTGACGGACACGTCGTTTACCTGAACCGCCCGTGTTTCGTGGCGGCTGGTTGGTTCAAATCAGGTCACGACCTCGGCCTACGCTCCAATCTTCATGCCGGCGAACTCGGGCGTGAATGGCCAAGCCTTCGGGCGCCTTAGGCGCGCTGGCTTTCCCCTTCATACCAGCCTTTGCTTTTATTGACCACCTGCACCACCAGCAGCATCACTGGCACTTCGATCAGCACGCCGACCACCGTGGCCAGCGCTGCCCCCGACTCGAAGCCAAACAGGCTGATGGCCGCGGCGACAGCCAACTCGAAGAAGTTGCTGGCACCAATCAATGCCGAGGGGCAAGCCACATCGTGAGATTCACCAAGAAGACGATTGAGCCAGTAGGCCAAAGCCGAGTTGAAAAGCACCTGGACCAGAATGGGCACGGCCAATAGCCCGATGACCAGCGGCTCCTGCATGATGACCTTGCCTTGGAACGCGAACAACAACACCAGCGTGGCCAGCAGCGCGGTGATGGACCAGGGAGCGATCACCACCAATGCAGCGTCTAGCACGGCCACGCCTCGCGCCAGCAAAACCTTGCGCAGCCCTTGCGCCAGCATCACCGGAATCACGATGTACAGCACCACCGAGGTGATCAGAGTTTCCCAAGGCACGATGATCGATGACATGCCCAACAGCATGGCCACGATGGGCGCAAAGGCGAACACCATGATGGCGTCGTTCAACGCCACCTGCGACAGGGTGAACAATGGGTGCCCGCCTGTCAGGCGGCTCCAAACGAACACCATGGCCGTGCAGGGCGCCGCCGCCAGGAGAATCAGGCCGGCGATGTAACTGTCCAACTGGTCGACAGGCAGGTACTGCGCAAACAGGTGCCGCACGAATACCCATCCCAACAGGGCCATGGAGAAGGGCTTGACCGCCCAGTTCACAAAAAGGGTAACGCCAATGCCTCTCCAGTGCTTGCTCACTTGGGACAAGCTGGAAAAGTCCACTTTCAGCAGCATTGGAATGATCATGATCCAGATCAGCAGGCCCACCGGCAGGTTGACCTTGGCCACTTCCATGCGTCCGATGGCCTGGAACGCATCAGGCCAGAACTGCCCCAACGCGATGCCAACGACGATGCACACGAGAACCCAGACCGTCAGGTAACGCTCGAAAACGCTCATGGACACAGGGCCCGCAGCGCGGGAGGTCAAAGTGGCTGCCTTCATGATCCGCTCACTGCTTGGCAATGCCATCCAAGGCATGCTGCAAGGAGGCTGGATCCAACTCTTTCAAGGGAAGGACCAACAACTGGAGCATCCTGTAGCCGATCGCCTGGCGCGTCAGCTCAAAGGCCAAGCGCTTGCCGTCATCGCCGCCCAGGGCATTGGAGGGATCCGCGTAGCCCCAATGCACTTTGACCGGGCTACCGGGCCAATATGGGCACGCTTCGGCGGCCGCGCTATCGCACACGGTGATCACGACGTGGATCTCTGGAGCGCCATCGGCCACAAACTCATCCCAGCTCTTGCTGCGGTAGCCGGTGGTGTCCACGCCAGCATTGTTGAGGGCCTCCAGAGCAAAGGCATTGAGACGTCCGCTGGGGGCGCTGCCAGCGCTGTAGGCGCGGACATCTCGCCCCAGCTTTTGAGCCCAGTGGTTGAGCATGCCCTCGCTCAACACGCTGCGCGCGGAGTTGTGAGTGCAGAGGATCAAAACGTTGGTGGTCATGGCACGGGACAAAGAATGGAACGGAAGGCGGGGCCCTAGCAGCAAGACGGGCTGGATTTGACCGGGATGCCGATGGGCCTGCCGAGATTCGCGGGCGGGCAACAAGCGGTGGCAACAGGGGCTGGATGGCTGGCCTGCCCAGGCGCTGCCGCACCAGGCTCTTCCCGGAACACGGGAACATTGCTCAAGGTGTGAAAGTGCTCCCAGGCCACCCCTTGCGGATCGGTGATCCAGTGCTTCTCGCTGCGCGCATAGCAGCAGGTACCTTCGCCCGTATCGACCAAGGCCAGATCGGCACGTTGAGCCTGTTCTTTGAGCAGCAGCAGTTCCTCGGCCGTGTCAGCCTGGATCCCAAGGTGGTCAACGCCCACTTGGCCGCCCCGCGCCGAGATCGCAAAGTTCAGTGGCGGATCGTCCAGCATCCACTTGGCGTAATCCGACTCGGTTCGCGTGGGCTGGGCCTCGAACATCTTCGCGTAGAAGTCGATGCTTTGATCGAGATTGGTGACGTGGACATGGACGTGGAATCGCTTCATGGCAGTGGTCCTTCAGCAGCAAGTGGATCCGGGCGCCTCGGTACAGGCTTGGCCTTGGCAACAGTTCTCGGTGAGGTACGAGAGCAAGCCGTTCATGCGGTCAAAGGCGGCTCGGTAGATCAGGTTGCGGCCATCCCGCTCCTGGGACACCAATCCCGCATGAAGCAGTTCTTTCAGGTGGAAAGAAAGTGATGTGCCGGGCACATCCAGCGCTTCGCACAGCGCCGAAGGCGTCATCCCGCCGGGCCCGGCGACGACGAGCGAGCGGAACACTCTCAACCGCACCGGTTGTGCCAGGGCAGACAAGGCGATGATGATGTCTCTTTCTTCCATAATTCAATTATTATTGATTTATTGAATAAATACAAGCATCTTCGGGAATCAGAAGTGCCCTGCTCCAGCTTGGTGGCCCAGGTGACCTTGCAGAGCCCGAATTCCTTGACAAAGCGAGGCGATGCCTGTCGCACTGAAAGTTGCGCAACAGCTTGCTGAAGTGCGCGTGCTCAACCAACCCGGTGCACCTCCAGCGCGGGAGGCGGCAATGCCTCAGGTGTCGGCGGTACAGGCTGAGAATCGGTGACGTCGCGTCGTGGTCACCTGGGAAGTGAAGTGGGACGTCAAAGTTGGACGTCCGGTTGAATTCACTTCGAACCGGCGGCGGCTGAAAGAAAAAAGCCCTTGAAATCAAGGGCTTAGTTCGTTTTTTCTTGGCGGAGAGGGCGGGATTCGAACCCGCGGTAGGGATTAACCTACACACGCTTTCCAGGCGTGCGACTTAAACCGCTCATCCACCTCTCCGAAGCCCGCTATTGTAGCAAGGCTTTTGCCAGATTCAATTCAGTTCAACCTTCTTGCCATCTTTGTAGGCGAACAGCGTCATCGACGGTGTCTTGCGCTCGCCATTGGGCTCGAACTGCACACGCGACGTGATGCCGGTGTAATCGGTGGCCGCCAATTTCGGGCCATACACCTTGGGGTCCACCGAACCGGCACGCTTCATGGCGTCCACCAACACCATCGTGGCGTCATAGGTGTAGGGCGAATAGACCTGGAACTGCTTGGGGAACTTGGCGTCGTACTTGGCGCGCCAGGTCTTGCCACCCGGCAGCTTGTCCAGCGAAGCGGCGCCGACAGCGCACACCACATTGCCCAAAGTCTTGGCACCGCTCGACAGCTCGATCAATTTGTCGGTGCAGATGCCATCGCCGCCAAAGAGGTAGGCCTTGTTCAAGCCCAGTTGCTGCATCTGGCGCAGCATGGGGCCGGCTTGGGGGTCCATCCCACCAAAGAAGATGCCATCGGGCTTCTTGCTCTTGATCGAGGTCAAGATGGACATGAAATCCACGGCCTTGTCGTTGGTGAACTGCTCGCTCACCACTTCAAGGCCCAGGCCCTTGGCCGTCTCGCGGAACACACCGGCCACACCCTGGCCGTAGGCCGTGCGGTCGTCGATGATGGCGACCTTCTTGAGCTTGAGGGTCTTGGCCGCGTATTGCGCCAAGCCCGCGCCCAATGCCTTGTCATTGGCCAGCAGACGGAAAACGTTCTTGTAGCCCAAGGTGGTCAGGTCGGGGTTGGTGGCCGAGGGCGTGACCATGGGCAGCCCACACTGGCTGTAAATCTTGGCGGCCGGGATCGTGGTGCCGGAATTCAAATGGCCAACCACGCCGTTGACCTTGGCAT
>NZ_JBOHHL010000026.1:0-63151 GCF_050725395.1 Aquabacterium sp.
GGCGGCGGTGATCCACAGCTTCGACACCTTTCCGGTGTCGGCCCAGCCGCTGGCCTTCTTGAGCGTGGTCCAACCCCAGGTCTGGGGGGCCGAAATCTTCAAGCTGGGCCTGTGGGTGTCGCTGCCGGTGGTGGCCATGCTGTCGTTGGTCAACTTGGTGATGGGCTTGATCTCGCGCGTGGCCCCGCAGATGAACATCTTCTCCATCGGTTTCCCGGTGACCCTGGGCGTGGGCCTGACCGGGCTGTGGCTGACCTTGCCGATGATGCAGGTGCCACTGACCATGGCGATCGAGCGCATGCTGGGCTACTTTCAGTAGCGTTGGCCTTCGTCGTTCAATCCCGGTCGGGTGCACCCGGCGGGAAGAAGTGTCGGAAGGGCCGGGCTTCGTCCACCGCACGTGCAAACGAGGGCCGGGCCAGCAAGCGGCGGCGGTAGGCCTGCGCATGTGGGCGCTGCTCGTCCATGGGGTGCACCCAGTCCGCGTAGAACAAGGATGGCGCCGCCGCGCAATCGGCCAGGCTGAAGCCGGTGGCACAAGCCCATTCGCGGTCGGCCATGCGCTGGTCCAGCCACTGGTAGGCGTCGTCCAGCAAGGCCTTGGCCTCCGACACGGTGCGCGCATCGCGCTGCTCAGGCGGGCGGATGAAGTCGGCCACGATGCGCTGCATGGGCGTCATCACGTAGTTGTCGAAGAATCGGTCCATGAAGCGCACGTCGAGGGCGGCGTCTGCATCTTGCGGGATCAGGCGCACCGGGCCGGCGTGGTGCAGGCCCAGGTGCTCGATGATGATGCTGGCTTCCGCGACGGTGCGCTCGCCATCGATCAGCAAGGGCATGCGCTTGATGGGCCACAAGGTCGCAAACTCCTCGCCCGCCGTGCCGCTCCCATCGAGCATGCGGAAGGTGTGGGGCGTGGCGTTCTCGTACAGGGCGGTCAGCACCTTCTGGCAGTAAGACGAGAAGGGGTGGGCGTAGAGGCTCAAGCTCATGGGGTGCTTCCTTTTTGGCGATCGGCTGCTCTTTGCTCGAGCTCGGCACGCAGGCGTTCTTCCTGGGCTTGCAGCTCGGGGGTGAACGCTTCGCCGAAGTCGGCGGCCTCGTACAGCGGGCGGATTTCGATCTCGGAGTCGTCATCCATGGGGTTGGGACAGCGTTTGACCCATTCAAGGGCCTCGTCCATGGACTTGACTTGCCACAGCCAGAAGCCGGCGACCAGCTCCTTGGTCTCGGCGAAGGGGCCGTCGGTCACCGTGCGCTGGGCGCCGGAAAACAGCACCCGCTTGCCCTTGGCGCTGGGGTGCAGGCCTTCGCCCGCCAGCAGGATGCCGGCTTTGACGAGCTCTTCGTTGAATTGGCCCATGGCCGCCATCAGCTCCGTGCGGGGCATTTCGCCCGCTTCCGATTGGTAGGTTGCTTTCACCATGACCATGACACGCATGATTGTTCTCCTTGGGTGGGTTGAGGGGGTTTGAGGGCCCAGAGGCCCCGACATGATGACGACGAACCAGCTTGCCCGAAATCGACAGCTGTTGGCACTTTGGCGAACAAGTTCGCCTTCTGAACCCGGGCCGCCAGGCAAAAAGCGTGGCGCTTGAGGATGGGGGAGTGGGGTTTGGGTGCCTTGTGGGCCGGGGTTCAGGCGGTAGGCGCCGACTTTTAAGCGGCGCGCGCTTGCGTTTGAAGTGGACGGTCCAAGCCAGAGCCCTTGCCTCCGACTCGTCTCGATGCCAAGGTCGAGGCGACAATAGGGCATGGAACAAGAAACTGGTACCCGGCCGCTTCTCCGTACGCTGCCTAACGGTGTCCGGCTGCTGGCCCTTCCCATGCCGCACGTGCGGAGCGTCAGCGTGGGCGTGTTCCTGCGCGTCGGCTCTCGCGACGAGACGCCCGCCACCAACGGCATCAGCCATGTCCTGGAGCACATGGCCTTCAAGGGCACCACCACGCGCTCTGTGCAGGCGATCAATCTGGATGCGGAGCGGCTGGGCGCTGAAGTCAACGCCTACACCGGCAAAGACAGCACTGGCTACTTCATGACCGGCCTGGGAGCGCACGCGCAGCAACTGCTCGGCATGACGGCCGACATCGTTCTCCACAGCACATTTCCCGAGATCGAACTGCAGCGCGAACTGGAGGTGATCCGCCAGGAAGCCATCGAGTACGACGAAGATCCCGACGACAGTTCCAACGACCTGCTCGACCGCGCCCTCTGGGGTACCCATCCCATGGGCATGCCCGTGATCGGCACGGTCGAGAACATCGAGGGCTTCACACGCGACGATCTGGTTCGCCATGTGCAGCAGCATTACGTTGCAAACAACACTGTCGTCGTCGCGGCTGGCCACTTCGACGTCGACGCCTGGATGAGCCGCGCCGAGGATCTGTTCACGGCGATGCCCGCATCGCCCGACAGTGGCAGGTCGCATCCTCCAACCCCTGCGGCGTATGCCAGCCAGGCGGTGGCTCGGCGCTTCACGCAAGTGTCGCAGGTGTTCCTGAACATCGCCTATCCGCTGTTGCCCATGGGCCCGGACGGCATGCCATCGCGGCGCTTGCGCCTGGCCGCTGCGCTCGCGGCCAATCTGTTCGGCGGCGGGATGTCGGCCCCTTTGGTCGACACGGTTCGGGAGCGGCTCGGCCTGGCCTACACGGCAGATGCCAACCTCGACAGCGGAGACAACTGGGTCAATTTCGTGGTGCATGCCGTGACCACCCCGGACAAGATCGAGGCGCTGGTCCAAGCGACGGGCGAGCTGCTGCATGCCCAGACGACCAGCATCGACCCTGTCCATCTGGAGCGGGCGAAAAACCAGTTGACCGTCTCGTACGTGCGCGCCAGTGAACGGCCCTTCGCCACGATGGAGCGGGCCGTCGAGGAACTCTGGGCCAGCGGGAGCGTGACGCTGCTGGCCGAGACAACGGCCCTGATCGACGACATCTGCTCGGAAGAAGTACGGGACGTCTTTGCGCGGATGCTCGCCCATCCCCCGGCGTTGTCGATCACCGGCAAGGGCGTCAGCGCCAAGTCTGCGCGGCAGCTGGCGGGCTCTTTGGCAGCCAGCGCTCTTCAGAAACCGTAGGAGAGCATGGATAAATTCTTGCTGCAGCAGCAGGTGCTGGAACGGCTCGCCGAAGACCTGCTGCAAGCCGAACAGGCAGCGCGGGCGGCTCATGAAACGGCGACTCACGAAGAAAACATCGCCGAAAACAAGTACGACACCTTGGGACTCGAAGCCGCCTACCTGGCCACCGGCCAAGCCCGTCGCGCCGAAGCCATCCGCCAGGCGATGGCCAACTGGCGCCAATTCCGCCCGCGCCCCTACGACGCCAGCAAAGGTATACAGCTCGGTGCGCTGGTCTGCCTGGTCGATTCCGACGACAAGCAGCAACAGCTCTTTCTTGGCCCGGACGGGGGCAGCATGAAGTTGGTCAGCGACGCTCAGCTCGTTCAGGTCATCAGCAGCGAAGCCCCGTTGGGCAGGGCCTTGCTCGGCAAATGCGAGGGTGACGAGGTGTCGATACAGGTCGCTCCAATCCGGCAGCAGTTTGAGGTGCTGCGGGTTCATTAGGCCGCAAGCAAGTTCACGCCGAATCGATCGGAAATTACTTGCTCCGACCCCTTTAGGCTGTTTGCTGCCGCTGAGTTTTGGCTGCCCACGACTGCTGCTTGCAGCGCCTGTCATTGGACCGTTCGATGGCTGAGTGACTGCTGCACCTACCGGAACCGGACCTGCGGCCGAAATCGAGTTTGGGACGGTCGGGGCCCAACGCAGCGCACGTGTCAGCGGCTGCTCTTGCGAACAACGGACTCACAGTACCGGCCACATGCAGACGATAGGGCGAATGGTCCCAAAACCCACAGGCCCGATCAAAAAAGACTGTCAGTGACGGTGTCGTCGGCATCATCTGAAGTCGTCGTTGCGGTGTCGGCATTGAGCGCTGGCCAGGTCTGCGCATACTGGTGATAACCTTCTCCCATGTCCGACAAAGCAAGGTGATCGCGATGAAGCCAACCGCAGCCACCCCCCACGATGTGATCGAGTTCTCGCTGACGCTTGCTGGGTTGATGGTGGCGATGCTTTTGATTATCGGCATTCTGTACTTTGCGCAGCTCGCGGCGAGGAGGGACCGCCTACGCAATAGTGGGATCAATTTCTGGACCGTAGCCCTGACCTGCTCGATCCTGACTTTCGTTGTGACGATGTTGATCTACACCACCAAGCGCGACGCGAGCTATGCACTCGGCGTGATGTTCGGGGTGATGTCGCTGCTAATGGCGATCCTATTCCGTTACGAACGCTTCTTCAAAAATCGCTCGGTCGGCATTGTCCTTAAGTCCAGGAGCAACTTCGTCCAGGCGCTCGGCGAAGCAGCGAGTAGAGGGCTGAAGACGACCAGCAATTTTGACGTCAAGGCATCCACAATTGACGCTGTAGCACCTTTAGCCGAATCGGTCGAGCATCAGGTGCAACTGTTGCGGTCGCCGGGGATTCGCGAGCTCGACGCGCTAATCGTGATCCCTTCATCGTCGGATGAGATTATTGCGGTCGAGATTGCTTCGCTAGTGTCTCGTGGCGTCTACGTCGTATGCTGCGACATCAAGCCGAACAACAGACATTTCTTTGAACGTAGCCTGTTTCCGCCAGCCTTCGTCGGATCGGATTGTGGCATCGGTGGCCGACTCATCGGCGAGGCGATGGGTGAGAATTGCGCCGAAGACGAGTTATTCGTCGTTCTCAGCGGGCCTTCGATGTCGGCGCCAGGTCGCGCGCGTGCGCAAGCAGTGCTGACAGCGCTGCGCCGGTCGGTGGTGACACCATCGATACATGAGGTCGCAATAACTTCCTGGAATCCGGATGAGGTTTGCGGAGTCTTCCAGTCGGAGATCGCACCGCTGCTGGCTGTCGACCGCCCGCGATCAATGTTCTGCGCCAACGACGAGATTTGCCGGATGCTGTCGAACGAGCTCTACACAAACCTTGACCGCTACGGTAAGCGATGGCGGCTGTATGGCTACGACGGCCTGCGAGATTCGTCGGGCACGCTGCTGGTGCGCAACCTGCCCTACGTCGTGGCGACGGTCGACCAGAAGGTGGGCGAGATTGGTGCTATAGCGGCGAGATTTGTCGACGAACACTACCGTCGGATCAACAACGAGAAGCGCCGCCGCGTGATCCTAGAACCGACGTTGATTCGCTTCTAACGCGCTTCGGCGTCGCCGGCCAGCAGGCCGCCTACCTCGACAATGGCGTGCTCAATCGCGTCGATGGACAGCAACCTCAGATCGGTGGTGTCAAGCTCGTCGAGGGTCGTAGCGGGCGCGCGCAGCGTTCTACGAGGTGACAGCACTGTCAGGGCTGCGCCGCGCAGTTTATCGACGACCGAAGCAACCGTCTCGGGCTGCCAGAAAGCGCCGAAGTCTTGGCCACGCGACCAGCGCGTCACCTGTGAAATCAGCACATCGCGTGGGTGATCGAGGCCTTCGAGATGCAGATCGACGAGCAATCCGAAGAGGACAGCCCAAGCATGGCGCGGCTCGAAGCTCAGCGCCTCTTCCAAAGCCGTGGCGTGCAGGTGGCCGTAGGACAGAACCCTGGCCGCGACATGTCTCGGATCACGGGCCAGAACCCGCATTACGCCAGCCTTTAAAACAAGTCCAGCGACAGCACACTCAAACAGGTCGTCTATATCTGGCACATCGGCGCAGAAAGTTTGCGCCAGCTGCGGCAAACTGGCGGGGTCTTGGAAAAGCGCGTGCTTGACGACCTCAATAATTCCTTCTTGCTGCATCGCCAAGTCGCCGGTGGCTAACAGCCACCGACACAAGAAGATGTCATCGGGATCGCAGGTCCGGCGCACCGCGTTTTTGCGGCCTGAGTGATCGTCGTTCAGGAGGCCCAGACTTCCGATGGCGACGTCGCACATCGCCATCGTGTTACTCGGCAGGCAAACGACACGGAACCCCGGGTCGGCTTCTCGGCGTCGAGCGAAGGCGTAGTAAGCAAAGTTGATCAATGACCCGCCGCCAATGACCCAGCCGGCGGACTTCGTGTCCAAGACATCGATGTTGAAGCGTTGCAGTGTCTCAATCGATTTGGTGGCCTCGCTGGAATCGAGCAATACGACCAAAATAGTCGGGTCGCTTACCGCTAACAGGCGGCGCACGCCGGGGTTGGCCAGCAGCGCCGGGTCGAGCAGCACGATCGCGTTGCCAGCGTGCAGTTGTTCGGCGACGAAGCCCGGTTCAGTGTCGACGTGCACCTGGGTAGTCGCCGCCCGGCCCACGCCGGGAATGTCATACGTGCGAGCCTGCATATAGTTCCCCTCTTCGTTCTTCCGGAGCGCGTATACCCGCCCGCGATAGCTCCGAGATTATCGATGACCCCAGTGGCGAGAAATATCAGAGCCAATTCGACACGCCGTCGAATTTTGCTTTTCGGGAACTCCGCCTATATGGTGCAACGGCCCGCGCTGCAAATCTTCGGCAATGGTAGTCTCCGGTAGTCAGTGTGGCCGGAAAGTGCAGCCATAGCACGCCGATTTTCGGTGACAAATGGGAGGATACGAAAGTCTTGGAAGGGTTGTAGGCGTGAGTTCGATGCCTTGAAGAGCAGCCTTTGGATCAATAGGAGCGGCGCAAGGTAAGCGCCGACAGTGACTGTGTCGGCAGTGCCCTCAATACCGGTCATCTCCGTTGCTTCAAGGGCGTTGGCCCGACGGTAGGGATAGGCCCAGATCGCGAATTGGGCGTGTGGGCACCATCGCCAGCAACCGCTGCAACGCTGCCATTCCGCAACTAACAGTCCGCTGAAGCTGCTTTGCGACTCCGTGCAGAATTTGGGAAATCAGGTTGCCCGAGATACAAGGTCAATGAGCCCCGCTTTGCGCGCCCGTTGACCTTTCTGGAGCATCAGACCATCACCGATGGGATCTTGCATGTGTTGCTGGCCAAAGCCACTTCTGCCCGAGGTGGGTCCAGTTCCCAGTGCCACGGTTCCTTATTGACCGTCCTCACGAAGCCGAAGGCAGGTCCGTGCCGCTTCAGCCACTCGTAGGTCGGGTTCCCGTCGCCGCCCGGAACGACCAGGTCGAACGCGGTGCCGTTCTGGTGCTTCGAGTAGCCAGGCTTCGCCGCCGTGTTGAATCCGGGCAGGCGCCGGTCGTAGCCGTCCCTCAGGTACTTCTGTTCGTGGTAGGACCGAAATCCGCTGTTGAGCGTGATGGTGATGCCATCGCGGGCGGCTGCGGACACCATAGTGGCGTAGGCGCGAATCGATGCGGCGGCTAGGTATTCGATCTCGAGCCGTTCGTCCACGATGGCCACCAGTTCGACCTGACCCAGGTACTGGCCATTGGACCAGGCCGCATTGCGATCAAAACGACTGGCACCAGGTTCGGGCGGCATGCTACCGATCGTCTCGTTGCGGAACTTGCCGACGAAGTTCGCCGTGGAAGTCCAACCGAGCGGCGTGAGGTCGTCGGCCTTGACGGCATGGCCAAACAACTTGAAGGACTGGCTGCCAGCCTCCACCAACTTGATCCAATCAATGCGGACCTGATAGCCCGCGGGGATACGCTGAAAGCCACCATCGGCTGCGCGCACGAAAGACATAAAGTCTTCAGGGTTGCGAACGCGCGCGTCCGGGTCCTCCACGACGAAGACTTTGTCTAAGAAACTCATGTCCAACCTCATCAGGTTCTCCCGGACCTTGGCGACTCAAGCCAACGCGGTGGCACCAGGCTGCACCGGGCTGGGCATGCCTGCAAGTATCCATTGGCGGCGGGTGATGAGCGTCTCGTGCTCGACCACCGGGTGGTCGCCCCAATCCCGTGGCTGCGGGGCAAAGGCCGCGAACAGGCCGATCTTCCACGGCTCATGCCCCGCCCCGTAGATATCCAGCAGCCACGCCTCCGGTAGCGGTTTAAAGGGCACGCCCAGTTTGGAAAGCTCGTCCACGATCCACTTCAGTGCGATGTTGGATAGGCCGCTCTCACGCTCGGGATAGCCGCCGCCCACGTCGGCATGGGCACCTCCAAACCATTTTTGCTGGATTCGCTCGCCATCCAACCGCCACAGGGTGGGCGCAAAGCTGGCCCGTTGTTCATCGAAGCTGACCGCATGAAGGCCATGCGTTACGTTGGCCGACAGTTGGTCATTCGCAAACCGGAAGGCGTCGGCCTCTTCAGCAGAGCTGCCCAGGTTGGGAATACCCAGAGCCCCCACTGTGTCCCACACGGCCACAGCGTGGATGGGTGCAGCCACCATGGTGTCGGGTAGCGGCGCAGTCCTCGCCTTCAGCGGCACTGAGGTTATCAGCTCGGCAAGACGTTGACGCAACGTCAGGTTCGGCTGTTTGGCCTTAGCGTCCTCGCGGTATCGGAGCCAGGCGGAAACGCCCATGCGGTACGCCTGCTCTTTGGGGCTCGCGCCATCCTCGTCGGCAGACGCCTGGTTCATGGCGTTCGAATCCAGCAGGCCCACACTGCTGATCATGCCGGCCAGCGCGCGTGCTGTGTAAGCCCCGCGACTAAAGCCCAGGATGACGATGCGATCCCCGGCCTGATAGTGGCGACTGATGAAGGTGTAGCCCCGGACGATCCGTCCGATCATGCCCGCCCCGAATGCACCACCGAGTACCTTCAAGATGCGATTGTCGGAATCGCCCACTCCATGCAGGTACTTGGCTACCAGTTGCGGCTGATCGGGGTCCCCCAGGACTTTCTCGCTTTCATCCTTTAGGCGACGACTCTCCAGTGTGGTGTCGCCCTGCAGCAGGTGGAAGGCTTTCAGGACGTTGGTTGCGTCAGGCACGCCGTCGTCGTCTTCGTCGACGTTCTGCCCATTCCAAGTGCCGTCTGCACAGAACACGATGTACTTCATGGGGCAGCCTCCGCTTGCTTCACATATATGGCCCCATTCTGACAAGAATCAACGATAGAGCTATCCCTAACATTGACGATTGCAAGGGTGTAGCGTGGCCAAGGCGTGCACACAAGCAAAAACGGCCAGTCCTTCCGAGACGAGGTACTGGCTTCGTAGTTGGCGATTGGCGGGGTCCTCCCAACAGTGCCGCAAACCGAGAAATCACGTGCAGGGGATCTGCTGGATAAAGGTCTGTCGGGCTCTTTCCAGGAAAAAGTCCACAGTTTTGAAAGCGCAGATATCCGTCGAGCCCGCTCATTCCACGCCTTGTGACCTACACGCTTGGAATAAGGCCCTTCGGGATCTCTAACAAATCAAGGAGCTTCGAATTCGCTGCCGCGACGAGCATCCCAGCCGCTCCGGTAGGCGTCCGGCTATGACGGCCTAGCTGATAGCGGAAGTTCACCAGCGGCCGCTTCGAGGCACTTCTCCGACCGGCACGACGACGCTATCAGAGGTGGCGCGGTGGCCAGCGGCGCAAGCCGCCGCTGCCTGGGCGGCAACCTATGACTGCTGAGTCACGTCGGGGCCTAGATCAATCGGCTCCGCACCGAAGCTAAAACGCTTGGTGAGCAGCGCCGCCCACTTTACGTCTCCAACCTTGGTCTGGGGCCGCCTGCGTGCCAACACGTCCAGGATGCTGTCTAGGTGAGTCTCGAGGACAGGTTGGCCTGCAGAGGAACCAGCCCGCCAACTCTGGAGCGCGGCGGATATCGTCTCGCCGGGCGCCTCCTGCTTGAGAAGCTTCAGCCAATCATCGAACGTGTGGGGAATGGCTGTGGCGATGGCCACTTGCGCAATCAGCTCGTACGAACCGCCTCGGCTATTGGCCGCAGCATCCTCCACGGACAGGCTTGCCTTAATGACCTGGTAGACGTTCATAAATCGAAGCAGCCGGCGCGGAGAGTTCCCGGCCCACCTGGCAAGCTCCTTCATGAACTTCACTTCGTCCGGGTCCAGATCCACGTGAGGAACGGTCTGACGCTGCCCTGGTGTGTCGGCAACATCCTCCGCAGCCTTCGCATCGGCGGTGGTGCGATCAGCCTCATTAATGGTGAAGTCGGCAGCGTTCCCTGAGCCTTCATCTTCCTCATTCGGCTCGACGTTGGTCTTCGTCTCCTCAAGCGACTTGAGCATCTCCGCGAGACTCGTCTGCTGACCCGTTAAACGGTCAGTCATGAAGTCCTCGCTGCTCTGGTCCGTCATGGGTCTGACCCAATATGGGATCTGGAAGATCTTCTCCAGATAATCGTGAGCCGTGGCCCCTGACGCGCTTCCAGCATCAGACGCCTTCGACAGCAGGGTAGGGTAGTTGGTGCGGAGTGCTCGTGAGACCCATCTTACGTCAACTGCCACGAACACCACGAAAAGCCTAAAGGACAGCAGCAGGTGAACAGCCTGGAGAACCTCTGCGACCTTCTCAGGTTTGCACCGGTCCAGGTCGTCCACGTACAGGACGATACGGTTCAACCCGACGGCGCTGCTTGGCGCCTTGATCTCTTTGCTTGCAGAGAGCTTCTCTCGCTCGGCTTCAGTCAAAAGGCTACCGTTCTCCGGTTTCGCGAGCTCCAGCAACTTTTCCACCCGATCGGCATACGCCTCACGGTCCCGCACAAGCTCCGGCTCTGACCTGTAGGTCTTTGGCGTCGATGCTGTCGCGATGAGATCCGACAGCTCCTCAAAATCCTTCCGGATATTGGCCACAAGGCCGAGATGCTTCGCGTAGTCCTTGTTGGCCGCGCGGGACCTGACAAAGTTCAGCAAACGTCCTTTGCCGGTGCCAGCGTTGTAGTCACGAGCGGCCTCCCCGAGTCGTTCGGTGCTGGCAGCCAGTCGAGCACGGCCTTCCTCAACTTCTGCGGTCAACCGAGCAAGCTCTTGCTGCTTTGCCTTCACATCATCGGTTGGCGTTGCGAGCGCTGCCTCTGCAGCCTTGCTGAACTTCGCTCGGAAGGACTGGAGGGAGTTCAACGCGCCCTTCACCTGGCTCGTTGCCTTCGCAAAAACTGAGGCGATTGCGGCGATGACGCTTGAGGTCGTCATCGCTGCTGGCGTCAGAATATCCTTGACGATCGCCTCATCCAGATACATCGCGGCAGCTTTTCGAAGGTAATACAGAACAACGCCGATGAGCAGGAATACACCGAGGAACAACCCGACATTCACCCAGGAGCCAAGCTGACTACGCAGGCCGACGGCTAGCAGATTGGCACGTCCACGTTGAACTTCCAGTTGCTCAATCGCCTCGTTCAGAACCTTGCCGTCTTCGAGGAGACCGGGGATGGCGAGGCGGTCGGCCGCATTCTTTAGGCTCTTGTTTTCCCTATCGTCGAGTTGCCCCAGGAACTGCGACTTCACCGCCTCCCAGTAGACCTGCGACGATGTTCCTATGCTCGACTGCTTCTGCAGAAGCTTTCGCTCTGCCTCAGCGACCGATTTAGCAGCTCCCGCCTGTTCTTTTCGCCTTTGGATGAGCCTCTCCGCTGAGTCAATCGTTAGTTCACGCGCGGTCGATAGCTGCTCGAAAAGGACCTCTGAGGCTTCGCGCTTCTCTTTGTTGGTCGACCTGTCCAGCTCCGTGAATATGTGATCGACGAGACTTGCCCAAAGGTTGGTATCGACGTAGTGCCAGGCGTTGAACCTAATCTGAACTACATGGTTCAGTAGCTCCTGGGGGCCGTTGGCCTTTCCAGCCTCGTTGCTTAGCCGCTCGATATGCTCGTGGACAAGCTTCATGAAGAAGGACTTTCCCGACCCCCACTCCCCGAAGACTCCCACTGCCAGTGGTGGGACGAAATGCTTTGAGAGGGTCAAGCCCGCGAAGGCCTGGGCCTCCCTGTCTGCGCCCAAGGAGTCCTTGACTCCCTTTCTCAGCGCGTTGTCGTTTCCGACGACCGCAACGGGCATCCCGCCGGTCAGTGGAGATACGGCGACCGCGCTGTTTCGCACCCGGAATGCCACCTGCCAGAACTCGAGGAGCGCCGGGTAGCGGTCCTCCACGACTCGCAGTACACGAATTTGAATGTCGAGCAACGAGAGGCCGACGCGCTCCAGTCGTTCAACCACCTTTCCGTCTTTAAAGGTCAGAAGTGAGGCAACTATGAAGTCGGCAGAGAGCTCGGTGCTGTTCGGCGAGCTGGTGAAGTTGAGGTCCCAGGCGCGTTCGATCAAATTGACTACGTTCTCAGTGACCCTTAGTAGATCTGTTGGGGCACCTTGTCTCTGCTCGCTGCGGTAGCCTTTCTCGACGCGCGCCAGTTGGTCTGCTATCTGGTTGGACACTTCAGAAAGGATTTCTATCGCGACCGACTCGCCTTTTTTCTTTGGCGATGCGCTCACTCGACGGTTTGACGTGAACGCAGCAAGGAATAGCCGCGTTGTCGAGATCGGCCCTTGAATTCCTAGCGGCCTGTAGTCCGCGGCCCTGAGGATGCCCTCGGCTGCAGTAGTGAGCCGAATTCCAAGCAACCGTGATAGCGTCGAAGAAAACGAGTTGTCGTCGGAACCCGCGGCGATGATCTCGTCCTTCTCGTCCTTCTCGTCCTTCTCGTCCTTCTCGCCCGAAAACGCCTCGTCAGGTTCGTCTATAGGCAGAGGCGCGCCGGCGCTGCGATTCAGGGCTGAAGGTACTGACGGAGGGTGAGGAGCTAGCCCGCCCGGGTTGTCTGGCCTCCCTGCATCGCTGGGCATCAAACTCAGAAGGTTGCTGACCTCCTGAGGCTCAAGTGGAAAGTTCGCGCCCTGGGATACGCTCACAAAGAGATTGCTCGCCATGAACGCCCGTGCGTTCACGACAGCCTGGCGGGAGATTGGGCGATTCAGCCACCCTGAAACCTGGACAGGCACACGCCATCGCGCCTTTTTGCCAACGACGGCAGGCTGCGGACGTCCCTCCGCCGCTACACGGCCCCAGCCGCGAAGGCCGCCCTCATCACCGGACTCCCAGAAGAGGATAAGGTCTCCAACCTTCGTCTCTCCGACCCAGCGAATGATCTGCCATTCAATGCGCCGCGTGTCCCGCAGCTCTTTAAGCCACGCCGCGTCTTTGGATGGCTTGAACTGATATAGCCACGCGTGGTAGGTACTCGACGGCTCCATCCTGATTCTCTCCCCGTAGATGGCCATGCATTCTGGCTCGTTTGCCTCAGAGAGGAGGCGTCGAGGCGCTTGGGTGGCCGGGCGTCAGTATCAACCAAACTGCAACGAAGAGGAGCGAATAGCGTTGAGCCGGTCGTCCGCGAGATCTGTGCGGCAGTGGAAAGCGAGCAATGAAGGCCGCAGCATGGCCAAACCAGTCGCTCGAACAGCCCCGCGTCGGCAAGCTGCGGCCTGCGTCTCAGCCTCTACGTTGAACGGCAGCTTTATGGTGTTGAGTCTTGCAAGTCGAAGGACCGCAGCCGCTGCAAAGCCGCCGTAGCCGGATGCAGTAGTCGGGGACTTGCCGTCAGTGATGGCCACATGCAAGGCACCCACAGCGCGTGGAGGCAGCATTTCCTCGCCGTGTGCATCCAATCATCACCCAAGCCGCAGGCCACCAGCCCCCAGCAGCCCGATCAGCCCAATCGCGATCAGGTAGATCGCAACGATGTAATTAAGCAAGCGCGGCATCACCAAGATGAGGATGCCCGCCAGCAGCGAAATCAGCGGCGTCAGGCTTAGGTGCAGATTCATTGCGAGCCTCCTGTTGAGCGGCTCACGATGGCGCCATCGACGATCTTCACGCGCGTACCGACCATCAGCACTGGGTCCACCGCATGGTCAAAGGTCTTGGTGCTGCCATCTTCCAGCTGGACCGTGACGCGGTAGACCGTGGTCTTCTCCCTGGCGTTCTGGATGCGGTTGCCTGCATAAGCGCCGCCGATGGCTCCGACGATGCGGGCGATGTCCTTGCCCGAACCGCCGCCCACCTGGTTGCCGAGCACAGCGCCGATCACGCCACCAGCGACGGTGCCCAGCACATTGTGCGAATTTTCATCTTCGATCTCGGCCTTGCCGACCGCTGTCACGACGCCGCAAGTGGTGGCACCGGCCATGTCGGCGCGGCGGGCATCGCGGCCGTCACGGCGGTCGCAGCCAGGGGCGTTGTTGGTGTTGGCGTCTGTGTTTGCCACCTGGTCACGCACGAAGCGCTGGCTCGTCTCCTTCTGCCCAAGCTTCAAGAAGCCAGTGGCCACCAGCTTGCCGCGCAGGCGGTCCTTGCGGGACACGGTGTAGCTTCCTTCGTACAAGCCGCGGCTGACCTCGGTCAGGGGCATGGCATTGGCGATGCCCTCGACGGCCACGCGGGCGGTGCCGCCGGGCACACCCGAGAGGGAGAACTTCAGTTCGTCGCCAGCGCGGATGCGATCCGGCGCATTGACCGTGAAGGCCCCGATGCGTGCCGTCTGGACAGGGCTGGGCGCGCCGCGCAGCAGTGACTGGTCGAGCGTGGCATTCATCACCCGGCCATCGCGCGCGATGCGGGCTGTCACCAGGCTGGTCGCCGTGAGCCGGTCACGCGTGCGGACGGTGTAGTCGCCTTCGTAGACGCCCGGCCGGACCTCGTTCATGCGCACGCCGGAGGTCGCGCCGCCAATTTGCAGCGTGACCTCGGACCCCGGCGTGGCCGTGAGCCTGAAGGCCAACTCGGTGCCGGGTGTCAAGGCGCGCACCGGTTCGACGCTGAAGCTGTCGGCGGTGACGCTCGCGGTCGTCTGTGCATAGGCAGAGGTGGCCACGGTCAGCGGCAAGGCAGCCGCCAGCGCGAGAATGAGCACGGACAGGCGTGAGGGCAGGTTCATCATGGGGTTCCAGCGTGCCGCGAAACGGGCACGTACCCTGGTTTAACGCGGCACGGGCCGTCGTGGCCGACAGAACAGAAAAAGATAGTTGGCGTAGGCTAACCTACGCCCCCATGAAGCCTCGCCGCCCCGCCGCCATCACGCGCCGCACCATCCTTCGCCGCCTTCTCGCCACTTTGCTCAGCGCCGGCCCTTTGTCCGGCCTGGCCGCCGCTCGCCGCAAACCCTCAGCCAAAGCCGAGCCGGCGCCCACGTCAAACGAGCCCGTTCCAGGCTGGCGCCCCGATCACACGGTCATCGTCATCCTGGAAAACCTCTCGGCCTTCGAAGCCACCAAAGCCCAGCTCAAAAGAGGCGACGGCCCCGTCTTCGCCAGCACCTCGAACTGGCGCTACCTGAACGAGCTGGCCAGCCAGGGCGCCCGCTTCACCAACGCGCATTTCACGAGCACGCCTTACGGCTCGGCCTTGCCTACGCGCCCCAGCCAACCCAACTACCTGTTCTTGTTTTCCGGGCACCACCAGGGCGTGCTGCCCGCCTGGTTCGAAGACAGCCGCTCGCCTTATCCCGGGCAAGCCATGCACGACCGCCAGGGCCAGCTGCTGCCGAAGCCACGGCAGTGCATGGTGGGCGTCGCCAATGCCAACCTGCCCGACGCCTGGTTGCCACTGACCTCGCCCAACCTGGGCGCGGCCCTGATGCAATCGGGGCGCAGCTTTGCCAGCTTCTGCGAATCGCTGCCTTACCCCAGCTGGAACTGCGGCACCGATGACCGCACGGTGGCTTGCGCGGTCGCCCAGGCCCCGTCCGACGACTACCGGCGCAAGCACAACCCCACCGTCAACTGGACGGACCAGACCGCCCCGACCAGCGCCCGTGGCCTCCAGGGCGACCTGGCGCACCATGTGCTGCCGGTCAGCGCCAACCTGGGCTTCGCGCCCACCAAGGACCCGGTGCTGAAGACATCCTTCCGGGGCTTCGACCGCGATGCCGAAGGCAAGCCTTTGGCATTCGATCAGTTGCCGCACGTGTCCATCGTGGTGCCCAACGAGCAGCACGATGCCCACAGCGACTCTGCGCAAGTGGCCGACCAGTGGCTGCGCCAGAACATCGGCGCCTACGCCGCCTGGGCCAAGGCCCACAACAGCCTGCTGATCGTCACCTTCGACGAAGACGGGAGCACCGATGCCAGCCAGGGCAACCCCTACATCACCGGCAAGGGCCGCATCCCGACCTTGTTCTATGGCGCGGGCGTGAAACAGGGCGATTTCGCTGGCCGCGTGGACCACCTCAACGTTCTGGCCACCGTCTTGTGGCTCAATGGCGCCCTGGACCGTTTCAAGTCCGATTTCCGGCAATTTCACCGGGTGGTCGATGGTTCGGGGTCGGAGGCCGAGCAGGAATGGCTCAATCTGCGCCCCGTCACCGAAATCTTCCGCGCCCCTTAAGTTCGTAGAATCGCGCCCATGTCATCGAAACCGTCCCCCGCTTCCACACCGTCCGCAAAACCTGACAACAGCTACGGCGAATCGTCGATCCGCGTGCTCAAGGGCCTGGAGCCTGTCAAGCAGCGCCCGGGCATGTACACCCGCACCGACAACCCGCTGCACATCATCCAAGAGGTGATCGACAACGCCGCCGACGAGGCCCTGGCCGGTTTTGGCAAGCGCATCGCCGTCACCCTGCACACCGATGGCTCGATCAGTGTCGAGGACGACGGCCGCGGCATCCCCTTCGGCCTGCACCCGGAAGAGCAGGTGCCCGTGGTCGAAATCGTGTTCACCCGCCTGCACGCCGGCGGCAAGTTCGACAAGGGCTCGGGCGGCGCCTACAGCTTCTCCGGGGGGCTGCACGGGGTGGGCGTCAGCGTCACCAATGCGCTGTCGACTCGCCTGCAAGTCACCGTGCACCGCGAAAAGCAAACCGCCCAACTGTGCTTCAGCGGCGGCGATGTGATCGAACCTTTGACCGTGCGCCCGCTGGCCTCGGGCGAACGCAAGAACGGCACCACGGCCCGCGCCTGGCCCGACCCCAAATACTTTGAAAGCGCCGAGCTGCCCAAGGGCGAGCTGGTGCACATGCTGCGCAGCAAGGCCGTGCTGATGCCAGGCGTGACCATCACGCTGACCACCGAGAAGACCGGTGAAACGCTGACCTGGCTCTACAAGGGCGGCCTGCGCGATTACTTGACGCAGGCGATGAACACCGACCCCATCATCCCGCTGTTCGAAGGCGAGCAGTTCGCCACCGGCAGCGAGACCGAGAATTTCGCGGAAGGCGAGGGCGCCGCCTGGTGCGTGGCCTTCACCGAAGAAGGCGCGGCCATGCGCGAAAGCTATGTCAACCTGATCCCCACGGTGGCTGGCGGCACGCACGAATCGGGCTTGAAGGAAGGCCTGTTCACCGCCATCAAGGGCTTCATCGAGATGCACAGCCTCATGCCCAAGGGCGTCAAGCTCATGCCCGACGACGTGTTCTCGCGCGCCAGCTTCGTGCTCTCAGCCAAGGTGCTGGACCCGCAGTTCCAGGGCCAGACGAAAGAGCGCCTGAACAGCCGCGATGCCTTGCGCCTCGTCAGCACCTACGTCAAGCCGAGCCTGGAGTTGTGGCTGAACCAGCACGTGGATTACGGGAAGAAGCTGGCCGAACTGGTCATCAAGCAGGCCCAGGCCCGCCAACGTGCCGGCCAGAAGGTCGAGAAGAAGAAGGGCTCCGGCGTGGCCGTGCTGCCTGGCAAGCTCACCGATTGCGAAAGCCGCGACATCAGCCTGAACGAAGTGTTTCTGGTGGAAGGTGATTCGGCCGGTGGCAGCGCCAAGATGGGCCGCGACAAAGAGACGCAAGCCATCCTGCCCTTGCGTGGCAAGGTGCTCAACGCCTGGGAGGTCGAGCGCGATCTGCTCTTCAAGAACAACGAGATCCACGACATCGCCGTCGCCATGGGCGTGGACCCGCACGGCCCCAACGATTCACCCGATTTGAGCGGCCTGCGCTACGGCAAGGTCTGCATCCTCTCGGACGCCGACGTGGACGGTTCGCACATCCAAGTGCTGTTGCTGACGCTGTTCTTCCGTCACTTCCCTAAATTGATCGAGACCGGGCACATCTACGTGGCCAAGCCACCGCTGTTCCGCATCGATGCGCCCGCGCGCGGCAAGAAGCCCGCCGCCAA
Organism: Aquabacterium sp.; assembly: GCF_050725395.1. GTDB lineage: Bacteria > Pseudomonadota > Gammaproteobacteria > Burkholderiales > Burkholderiaceae_C > Aquabacterium. Next base: position 17,879 of record NZ_JBOHHL010000026.1, read on the forward strand.
GATCTACGCCCTGGACGAAGGCGAGCTGCACGCCACGCTGGACAAGCTGCGCAAGGAAGGCGCCCGCGAAGGCTCGTGGAGCATCAGCCGCTTCAAGGGCTTGGGCGAGATGAACGCCGAGCAGTTGTGGGACACCACGCTCAATCCGGAAACGCGCCGCTTGATGCAGGTGGCCTATGGAGAGCCCGGTTTCGAATCCACCGAAGGTTCGTTCAACAAGCTGATGGGCAAGGGGGAAGCCGCTTCGCGCCGCGAGCTGATGGAGCTGCACGGCGACGAGGTGGAAGTCGACATTTGATTCAGGTTTTGCGACCGCCGACCAGCAACAAGCCGCCCACCACGATCGCGCCCACGCCAGCCCACAAAGGAATGTTGACCGTTTGCTTTTCCTTGACGTTCAACTCCAGCGGTCCCAGCTTCACGGCCGAGGTGTCCTTGGTGTAGGTGAAGCCGCCATAGGTGAGACCCAGGACGCCGGCGACGATGATGGCCACGGCGAGGATTTTGATGCTGTTCATGTCAGTACCCTGTTAATGCATGTGATGACGTTTCGACTGTGACCGCAAACCAGTGATCAAGCCATCGGCCTTGTCTGCTTTGCCTGTCAGCGTTGTCCGACACATTGAGTTTTAGACCACACGATGACCCAAGAATCCATTGACTTCACCACGCCGCCGCCTTCCGATGGTGGCGATGCGCTGACCCTGGCCCACTATGCCGAGCGCGCCTACCTGGAATACGCGCTGAGCGTGGTCAAGGGCCGGGCCTTGCCCGACGTGTGCGACGGCCAGAAGCCCGTGCAGCGCCGCATCCTGTACGCGATGGAGCGCATGGGCCTGAGCTTCTCGGGCAACACGGGCGCCAAGCCCGTCAAGAGCGCCCGCGTGGTGGGCGATGTGCTGGGCAAGTACCACCCGCACGGCGACAGCGCCGCCTACGACGCCATGGTGCGCATGGCGCAAGACTTCGCGCTGCGCTACCCGCTGATCGACGGTCAGGGCAACTTCGGCAGCCGTGACGGCGACGGTGCCGCCGCGATGCGCTACACCGAAGCGCGCCTGGCGCCCATCTCGCGCCTGCTGCTCGATGAGATCGACATGGGCACGGTGGACTTCATCCCCACCTACGACGGCTCGTTCGAAGAGCCCAGGCAGTTGCCCGCGCGCCTGCCTTTCGTGCTGCTCAACGGCGCCAGCGGCATCGCCGTGGGCCTGGCCACCGAGATCCCCAGCCACAACCTGCGGGAAGTGGCCAACGCCACCATCGCCCTGATCCGCAACGACAAGCTGCCCGACGAAGAACTGTTTGGCCACATCCAGGGGCCTGACTTCCCGGGCGGCGGCCAGATCATCTCCAGCCCGCAGGACATCCAGGACGCCTACCGCAGTGGCCGCGGCAGCCTGAAGGTGCGCGCGCGCTGGAAGATCGAAGAGCTCGCGCGTGGCCAATGGCAACTGGTCGTCACCGAGTTGCCGCACGGTACCAGCTCGCAAAAGGTGCTGGAAGAGATCGAAGAGCTGACCAACCCCAAGGTCAAGACCGGCAAGAAGGCCTTGACCGCCGATCAGACCCAGCTCAAGACCACCATGTTGTCGGTGCTGGACACCGTGCGCGACGAGTCCAGCAAGGACGCGGCCGTGCGCCTGGTGTTCGAGCCCAAGACGCGCACGATCAGCCAGCAGGAACTGATCACCACCTTGCTGGCGCACACCAGCCTGGAAACTTCGTCGTCCATCAACATGACGATGGTGGGCGCCGATGGCCGGCCCACGCAGAAGAGCCTGCGCCAGATGCTGAGCGAGTGGATCGGTTTCCGCATGGAGACCGTGACCCGCCGCACCCGCCACCGCCTGGGCAAGGTGCTCGACCGGATCCACATCCTGGAAGGCCGCCAGCTCGTCCTGCTGAACATCGACGAGGTGATCCGCATCATCCGCGAGAGCGACGAGCCCAAGGCCGCGCTGATCGAGCGCTTCAAGCTCAGCGAGCGCCAGGCCGACGACATCCTCGACATCCGCCTGCGCCAGCTGGCCCGCCTCGAAGCCATCAAGATCGAGCAGGAGCTGGCCGAGCTGCGCACCGAGGAAGCCAAGCTGCGCGACATCCTCGACAACCCCAGCGTGCTCAAGCGCACGGTGATCAAGGAAATCGAAGCCGACACCAAGCAGTTCGGCGACGAACGCCGCACCCTGATCCAGGCCGAGAAGCGCGCCGTGGCCGAAGTCAAGGTCATCGACGAGCCCGTGACGGTGGTGGTCAGCCAAAAGGGCTGGGTGCGTGCGCGCACCGGCCATGGCCACGACCCGGCCAGCTTCGCCTTCAAGGCGGGGGATGGCCTGTACGGCACCATGGAGTGCCGCACCGTCGACCCGATGATCGTGATCGGCAGCAATGGCCGCGTCTACAGCCTGCAGGTCAGTGCCTTGCCGGGCGCGCGTGGCGATGGCTCGCCCATCACCAGCATGATCGAACTCGAATCGGGCACGCAGCCCGTGCACTACCTGGCCGGCGCCGTGGACCAAACCCTGCTGCTGGCCAACACTGGCGGCTTTGGCCTGCTGGCCAAGATGGGCGACCTCATCACGCGGCAAAAGGGCGGCAAGGGCTTCCTGACCTTGGACGATGGTGATTTCGTGCTGCCACCGGTGCTGGTACAGCCGGGGCACACGCAGGTGGCCTGCCTGGCGCAAGGCGGGCGCATGCTGGTGTTCGCGCTGGACGAGCTCAAGCTGCAGTCCAATGGCGGACGTGGCCTGACCCTGATGGAGGTCGATGCCAAGAAGGACCCACTGATCTCGGTGGCCACGGCGCACAACGGCGTCAAGGTGATCGGATCGGGCCGTGGCGGCAAGGACAAGGAAGAGGACGTGCGCAACTCGGGCTACACCGCCCACATCGGCAAGCGTGCCCGCAAGGGCAAGGCCGTCGAAGGCCTGCAGAAGGTGTTGAGAGTGCTGCCGCTTTAAAGCGGCTCGCCAACGGCCTACACCCGGACCACGGTGACCGAGCATTCCGCCTCGGCCACCACTTGGGCCGACACGCTGCCCAGGTAGCGCCGCAAGGCCGAATTCCCACGCGCGCCCATGACGATGTGCGCCACCTGGTTGCGGGTGGCGAACTCGACGATGGCCGCGGCCGTGTCCGGCGCCTCCAGCACGTGGAAGGTCAACCGTTGGTCTTCCATCTTCAGTGATTGCTGCAGCGGCCTGGCCCAGTGCTTGATGCCCACCAGCTGTTGCACGTGCAGGCTGTTGCCCGCATCGTCGGTGAGCTTGTCCATGCCGACCCGGTTGGTCTTCATGATGCTGACGCAGGCCAGGCGCGCATTGGGCTCGATCTGAAGGATGCGGCCCACGGTGGTCAGCAGCTTCTGCTGCAACTCCGGCGTGCTCGATTTCAAGCCGATGGCCACCATGATGATGGGGCTGCGGTCGATCTGTTCCGTGGCGGTGATGTCGCCCTTGGGCTCGGCGCCAATGGCCTTGAACCAACGGCCGAAGGTGGTGATGGGACCGGCCTTGATCAGCTTCTCGGCGCGGCCCGTCAAGGCGATCTGGTCGGGGTTTTGCAGGTCGAACACGAGTTGTGCGGCGCTCTGGTAGCGGCTCTCGGGCTGCACTTCAAGGCAACGCAGCACGACCTCCTGGAACCAGGCCGGCAATTCGGGGCGCAGCGCCCGGGGTGGCATGGGCTCGGTGTACAGGCGCTTGCGCAGGCCAACCACGGTGGTGGGCTGGCCGAAGGGCCGTTCGCCCGTGGCCAGGTGGTACATCATCACGCCCAGCGCGAACAGGTCACTGCGGGGGTCGGTGCGCACGAACTGCACCTGCTCGGGCGACATGTAGGGCGACGTGCCCATGGGCAGCGTGAACTCCTCTTCGAGCAGGTCGGGCAGCTGGTCGTGGCGCGAGAGGCCGAAGTCCACCAACACCGCTTCGCCCGATGCGCGGAACATGATGTTGCTGGGCTTGATGTCCAGGTGCACCACGTGCTGGCAATGCAGGGCGTGCAGGGCCTGGGCCACGCTGGCACCCAAGGCGATGATCTCCTCCAAAGGCAAGGGCGCTTGCTGCAAGCGTGGCCTCAGGGTGTCGCCCTGGATGCGCTCCATGACGATGTAGGGCTGGCGCGTGAAGTCGCCGCGGGCCACGAAGCGGGGCACATGGGGTCCGCTCAGGCGCGGCATCAGCATGCGCTCGACTTCAAAGCCGACGATGGAGGCCGGATCCTCGCCACCTTTGATGCGTGGCACTTTCATGATCAACGGCACATCGATCGCCATCTCCAGCGAACTCACCGACCACAGGTGGGCCATGCCGCCCTGGTGCAGCCTTTCATCGAGCCTGAAGCCATCGATGACCTGGCCGGCCTCGAGGCGCGTCGGCTCAGTGGCCATGCTTGAGTCTTTCTGCATGGTGGCTGGGCAGGCCGGCGGCGATGATGCGCCTGGCGGCCTCTTCGTGGTCGTAGGGCACGCGCTGGAAGGTCAGCGTGTCGGTCTCGGTGTCGAACAAGGCGTAGCACGCGGCCGGGTTGCCATCGCGCGGTTGCCCGACCGAACCAGGGATGGCCAGCCAGCGGCGCGCGGGCGAGAGTTCGATGGGCACGGCTGCCACGGGGCTGAACTCGCCGGCCTTGCCGGTGTTGGTCAGGTGGTAAAGGCAGGGTTGGTGCATGTGGCCGCAAAACACAAAGCGGTGTTCGGTGGAAAACAAGCTGCGCGCCGCTTCCACGCGGTTGTGGATGTAGCCCCAGTTCACCGGATCGTGCGCATTGGCGTGCGTCATCAGGCAATCTTCCACGGTGGCGGTGAGTGGCAGGCAGGCCAGGAAAACGTGCTGGTCCGGACTCAGCTGTTGGCGTGTCCATGCGAGCGAGGGCATGACGTGGCCTGCCAGGTCGGCGCTGCCGTGGCCGTCGATCGCATCGTCGTGGTTGCCACGCACGGCGATTGCTCCTTGGCTGATCCGCTCTCGGATGAAGTCCACCGTCCAGGCAGGGTCGGCCCCATAGTCCACATAGTCGCCCAGGAACACGAGCTGGTCGATGCCTTGTTCCTGGGCGTGCGCCCACACGGCCTCGGTGGCTTGGCGGTTGGCATGCAGGTCTGACAGCAGTGCGAGCTTCATGGCGAGGCAATCGTGTCCATCCAACGAGTCTAGACCGGATGGGGTTTAAGGGTCTTCCCCACTCACATTTTCGGCCGCCGAAGCGTTTGATGGCGTCGGGATGACATGGGGATGACCTTCAGTCGGAGCGTCGGATCGACATGAGCTTGAGTCTTTCGAGTCGGGTGCTGTTGCAGGTGGGACTGTTGATGGCCGCCGCCACGGGCCTGACGACCGCCCTCATTCACCGGGCCACCGTGCGCGATGTTCGCGAGTCCACCTCGAGGAACCTGCAACAGGTGGTGGCGGCGCGTGCCGAACTCGACGCCCAGCCTTTTCAGCTCGCACAAGACAACACCCTGCGTCTGCGCGATGCCTGGCTTGGGCGTCTGCGGACGATGGGCCAGACCGACCCGAAAAGCGAGTTCGATGCGTGGTTCGTGAAAGGCGACGATGGCGTCACCCGCATCCGCGCAGACCGCGATGACCACCGGCACCTGCCCAGCGTGGGCTTGCTGGTCGGGGCCCGGGAGGATGCCGCCTTGCGTCGCCAGGTGCTCACCTCTTTCGAGTTGCTGCGCGAATGGGGCCCCTTGCTGACACAGCGCTATTACTCGGCCTACATCACCTTGCCGGGCCAGGGCATCATCATGTACTCGCCCAGCGTGAACTGGGGCAAGCTGGTGGACAAGGACACCAGCGATTTCAACTACCCGCCCACGCGTGTCGCGATGCCGGAGCACAACCCCAGGCGTCTCAGCACCTGGACGGACCTCTACTTCGACGACAAGGCCCGCGCCTGGATGGTGTCGGCCGTGACCCCGATCGACCTGGATGGCCAATGGGTCGGCCTGGCCAGCCAGGACCTGGTCATCGACGAGTTGATCGCCCGAACCATCCGGCCGTCTACCGAGGGGGCCTACAGCATGATCCTGACCTCGCGTGGTGAACTCATCGCGCACCCTCGGCTGATGGACAAGATCAAGGCATCGCATGGCGAACTCCAGGTCAATGCCTTGCAGGACCCGGTGCTGACGGAAATCTACCGCCAGGTCCGGCAGGTGGACAAAGGGCCCGTCGTGAAGGAGTCGGTCGATCCGCCGATGGTGCTGGGCATCGCGCGCATCAACGGGCCCAATTGGTACACGGTGACCGTGTACCCCCGCGAGGTGGTGGACAAGGTGGCCACCAACGCGGCGCGCAACGTGGTTCTGCTGGGCGCATTGGCCCTGATGGCCGAATTGCTGTTGCTGGCCTGGATCGTGCGGCGCCAGATCACCCGGCCGTTGCGGCATTTGCGGATGGCGACGGCCGCCATCGAGGCGGGCGATGCGCCGCGCACGCTGTCCAAGCGCCGGGACGATGAACTGGGCCAGTTGTCCGACAGCTTCAACCTCATGGCCCAGGCGGTGCGAGGCCAGGTCAAGTCCTTGAAGGAAAAGGAATCCTACCTGCGCTTGTTGATCGACACCCTGGCCGAAGGCATGGTGGTGCGCGCGCGCAACCTGCAACTGCTCGACTTCAATGACTCAGCCTTGGCCTTGTATGGCGTGACCCGAGAGCAGGCCACGGCCGTCACCGCCTCTGGCGACCCGGTGCGCTATGGCATCCGGCAGTTCCGGCCCGACGGCAGCGAATACGGCCCCAACGAGTTGCCTTTCCAGCGCATGATGGCCACTGGCGAGCCCGTGCGCGGCGAACTGATCCGCATCCTGCGCAGCGATGGCACGAGCATCTGGGGTTCGGTGAATGTCTCACCCTTGTTCCGCGAAGGTGAGGATGCCCCTTACGCGGGCATGACCGTCATCAACGACGTCACCCGCTACATCTCTGCCGAGCAGGAATTGCGGGCCGCCAACGAAGAGTTGGAGCGGCGCGTGCAACTGCGCACCACCGAGCTGCAACAGGCCAAGGAAGACGCCGAGCACGCCAGCCGTGCCAAAAGCGAGTTCCTGTCCGGCATGAGCCATGAGTTGCGAACGCCCCTGAACGCCATCCTGGGCTTTGCCCAGTTGCTGACCCTGGCCAGGCCGATGTTGAGCGAGGCCGACCTGCACAAGGTGCGTCAGATCGAGGCCGCGGGCTGGCACCTGCTGGAACTGATCAACGAGGTGCTGGACCTGGCCAGCATCGAGGCGGGCGCGGTCGGAACTTCGATGGAGTCCATCGACCTTAACCTGGTGATCGAAGAGACCCTGGAAATGGTCAGGCCCGTGGCCGAGGAGCGCAACGTGGCGCTGCTCAATCGGTGCACCCATGTCCAGGCCAGCTGGGTGCTGGCCGACCGCAAACGGCTCAAGCAGGTGTTGAGCAACCTGCTGTCCAACGGGGTCAAGTACAACCGTTACCAGGGCTCGGTGACGGTCACCCTGGAGCAAGGCAAGGCGGCAGGGCAGGTGGTGCTGGTGGTGAGCGACACCGGGCGGGGGCTCACACCGCAGCAACTGGAGCGACTGTTCCAGCCTTTCACGCGTTTCGAAACCGACGGTGAGGTGATTCAGGGCACGGGCATTGGGCTGGTGATCACACGCCGGTTGGTCGAGCTGATGGGTGGCACCATGACGGTGGAATCGGCCCCGGGACAGGGCTCCATGTTCCGGGTGCACCTCCAGGCCGCCGTTCCACCGGCGGGCGTGTCCGAGAGCCTCGCCATGGTCGATGGGCAATCCCTTTCCTTGCCAGGGGTGATGGCCGAAAGCCATTTGCTGTACGTCGAGGATAATCCGTCCAACGTCGAGTTGTTCACAGGCGTGATGGCCTTGCGCGAAGGCTACCGCGTCGAGGTGGCCACCGACGGACTGCAAGGCCTGGCCATGGCGAAGGCCCAGCCTCCCGATCTGGCGGTGATCGACATCAATTTGCCGGGCATCGACGGGATTGAGCTGTGCCGGCGCTTGAAGAACGATCCCGCGACCCAGCACATTCCCCTGGTCGCACTGAGCGCCAATGCCATGCCCAGCGACGTGGCCCGTGCGTTGCGGGCCGGCTTCGATGTTTACTTGACCAAACCCCTGAACGTGGTTCAGTTATTTGCTGAAATTGACCGCTTGCTGAAACTGCGTGAATAATTACCCGGATCGATTTTCAATTCGATGTTTGAATACCCAGAGAACACCATAGACGTGATTCCATCCTGAGAAAACCATGTTGACCGCAGAACAAGAAGCAGTACTGCGCTCGATCAAAAAACTCCTCGATTTCTGGCAAATATCGCCCGACGAATTGGGCATCGAAGAGTCCACCACGATCGTTCGCAAAGCAGAGCCACCCCCACCTCCGGCGGGGCCCAAATACCAGCATCCCCGCACGGGTGAAACCTGGAATGGCGAAGGCTCCCAGCCTCCATGGATCCGCGAGGCGCTGACCAAGGAGGGCTACACCGTCGACGAGCTGCGCCTGTCCACGCCAGCGCCCGAGCAGGTGTCCTGAAAAAGCCCTCAATGCTTGGGCGAGGCCGGCCTCTTCGCGGGGGGCGCCTTGTCGTCCTTGCACACGGGCGGCTGACAGGCCCCTGGCTGAAGATGCCAGTCCACGTCCTCGGTGCCTTTGGCGATCCTCTTTTCCGCCGACATGGCGGCGCTGGGCGAAATGGGGTCGCTGGCCGGGAATGTTTCATCGAGTGCTTCGTCAAGCAACTCCTGGTAAGTGGGAACCTTCTCGTGAGGCTTGGCGTTCTTGCCATCCAGCCTGGCCGATTCCCTTTGTTGCGCGTGGGTGTTCTTCATGGCGATCCTTTCGTGGGTGCTCGTCGTGCGAGGGATACAACCACGCTGCAAACGGCATTCCTGAAGGAAGTGACTGGATGAAGGCGTGGCGCCAAGCCACGGTGGGAACGTGCATTGCTGAAATTCAGCTCCTTCACGCCATGCACGGGGTTGCCTTCATGAACACGTCCTCTTCGATTTCCTTCGTTCCCCACGCACCGGCTTTCCCGCCGTTGCCAGCCTTGGACACCCCTGCGCTGCGCTTGCCCAGGCGCAAGCCTTTGCGTTGCCCGGACAAGCCGCTTGGCGAGTTGCCCGCTGGCGGCATCCACTTTGGCGGTTCGGTCAGCGTGGGCCACGGCCCGGGTGTGAAGAACAACGATGGCACCGCGGTTGACCGCGGCACCGGCGCGCCTGATTCGAACCTCACCGAAATCGATGCGACGCAGGAGCCGACCACGGGCAAGCGGCCACCCATCCCTTCCAAGACCTCCCAAACTTCTGGCAAGGATGGGTTGTTGCCCGGCACTGGAAAAGGACCAGCTCAGCCACGATGAGTCGCACTGGGGACCAAGGTCGCTTGCTTCTGCGGGAACAGGGATTGCCGGATTTTCTGGCCGGCCTTCCGCCCTCCAAGAGCCAGGTCGGTTGCTTCCAAACCAGCAGAGGAACGAAAGGACAAGACCATGACTCAGCAACGACGCAACGACGAAGGTTTCCGAAACCAGAGCTTTGGCTCTGATGGCCAGCAGCAAGTGGGTGGCCGGTCCAATTGGGACCAGCAGGTTGGTCGTCAAGACCAGCACAGCCAATACAGCGGCGGCGGCTCCCAATATGGCTCGGCGCCATCTGGTGGATCATTGGGCAACCCTTACGGCAATCAGTACCCCCAGGACCAGGGGCAGCGCTTTGGCCAGCAGGTACCTGAGCGCCAATGGGGGCCCGACTCGAACCAAAACCGCCTGCCAGGCGGGAGCGACTACTACGAACGCCAGTTCACCGACCACCATGGTGCTGCTGGAGACCCGTACCGCAGCACTGCTTATTTCCAGAATCAGCAAGGCTGGGACCCGTCGGAGCACCAGGGACGCCATCGCTATGGGGCCCGTGGCTTCGGCGCAACCGGCTTTGGCAGCGGCGACTATTCGGGCCTGGGGGCCTTTGAGGTGGGGTCGCGTTCGAACCCCCAGTTCAACCAGCCACACCACGACCCGCATTACCAGCAATGGCGCGAAGAGCAGCTTCGCAGCTTCGATGAAGACTACCGTCAGTGGCACCAGGAGCGGTACCAAAACTTCTCCAACGATTTCAACGACTGGCGTTCGCGACGCCAGGGGCAGGGCCAGGGCAATGGCGACATCCGCGCATCGTCCGGGGCCGCTGCCGGCAGTGAGGTCGGTGGAGACTTGAGCGATCAAGGCAAATCCAGCGGATCGTCCAAGGGCGGCAAGTGAGCCTCGCCCTTTGAGGTCAGCCGCCCGCCTTGTCCAGCCGTTTGTTGGCCCATTCATTGCCCACTTCGCTTTGAATGGCCCCCAATACTTCGCGGACCACGGCGGGTGGCACCACTGAGGCGAAGCGTTCGTTCAAGGCTTGGTCGGCCAACACCGGTTCGTCGTCGCCCCACAGGTAGTCGTCGCTGCCAGTGCTGTGAGGCACCGCATCGCGTGGATCTTCCAAATGCGTGGCGAACCAGCGCCAGAGCGCTGCTTTCTGGTACTCGGCATTGGCTTGACGCAGCCAGTTGTCATCGGGCTCGTAACGCGAGGCGGTGAGGTTGCCGGCTTCAGGTGGCAGGTCCACCGGGCCGGCTGGCCAGAGTCGGTCTGGGATGTTCATGGCGATCTCCTGAAGAAATATTCACCTTCATCCCAGCAAACGGGATACCGGTCAGTCCTGCTGACTTTGGGCATGGGGCTTGCCGCCCCAAAGAGGTCACAACCTCGAAGCACTGCCATGTTCACCTCCGCCTCAACGTCCTCTTCTTCCTCGCACCACGCTGGCCCCGGGCCCCGCCTCATGACGGCGGCCACGCTGGAAGGCGACAAGGTGGTCAACCTCCAGAACCAGTTGCTGGGCACTGTCCAGGACATCACGGTGGATGTGAGAACAGGCCAGATTGCGCATGTGCTGATGGCCAACGGGGGCATGTTCGGCGTGCCCGACCGTTTGTTCGTCGTTCCTTGGCCGTCCTTGACCTTGGATCCCGTGCGCAAGTGTTTCGTGATGGACATGTCGCTGGACAAATTGGCCCAGGCGCCATCGCTCGACCAAGGGCAGTGGCCTCAACAAGGGGCCGATCCTCAATGGGTGGAGGACCTGCACTCGTATTTCGGTGCTCCACCGCTTTGATGGCCAAGCATGTTGGCTTGGCAAAAATTACAAACTTTTTTCCTGAAGGAGATTCTCATGAACCCCATCTCATCACCCCGCACCCAAACCACGAATGCCAGCCCCACCTATTCGGCGGGCAGTGGCCCAGGCCCCCGGCTGATGACGGCCGACACGCTCACGGGCGACCGCGTCATCAACCTGCAAGGCGAAACCCTCGGCAAAGTCGCCGACATCATGCTGGACGTTCCCCGGGGGCGAATCGCTTATGCCGTCATGGCTTCAGGTGGCTTTCTTGGCCTGGGCGAAAAACTGTTCGCCTTGCCCTGGTCGGCCTTGACGCTTGACCCACAGCGTGAATGCTTCGTGATGGACGCGTCGGCCGAGCGTTTCAAGAATGCGCCTGGCTTTGACCACGACCATTGGCCCTCGAATGCGGAGTTCGACGGGCTTGGCGAGCAGATCCACAGCTATTGGAACTCTCGCAATTACTGGGATTGAGGTCCCGTTCGTCCCTTCAGGCCTGTTCAATGGCGAGTTCGCCATGGGGCAAGGCCTGCTTGGGGCGGCTGGGCCATGCATGGCGCAGGATGCGCCATGCCACCTGGCCCATGTGGCGCGGCAATGAGCCCGTGTTGTAGTGCTGGCCATAACGCGCACAGATGGCCTGGACTTCAGGCGCCATCTCGGCATAGCGGTTGGCGGGCAGGTCGGGAAACAGGTGGTGCTCGATCTGGAAGCTCAGGTTGCCCGACATCAGGTTCAGCAACTTGCCACCCTTGAGGTTGGACGAGCCCTTGATCTGGCGCGCATACCAGTGGCCACGTGTTTCGTTCTTCACGATGCTGCGTGGAAAAGTTTCCACATCGGTGGTGAAGTGGCCGCAGAAGATGATGGTGTAGGTCCACACATTGCGCATGCCGTTGGCGATCAGGTTGCCCAAGATCACCGGCAAGAAGAAGGGACCCGCCAGCAGCGGGAAGATCACGAAATCCTTGAGCAGCTGGTAACGCATCTTCTTGCCCACGGGTTTGAAGTTTTCGCCCAGTTGCTGGCCCGTCATCTTGCCCTTGAAGTAGCGGCCCAGGCGCAAGTCCTGGATGGCCACGCCCCACTGGAACAGCAGTGCGAAGATCACCGCGATCAAGGGCTGGAACAGGAAGAAGGGGCTCCACTTCTGCTCGGGGAACAGGCGCAACAGGCCGTAGCCGATGTCATCGTCCATGCCGTGCACATTGGTGTAGGTGTGGTGGCGGAAGTTGTGCGTCTTGCGCCAGTTGTCGGAGGTGCCGACGATGTCCCACTCGTAGGTCTTGCCCGTCAGGCTCGGATCGCCCATCCAGTCGTACTGGCCATGCATGACGTTGTGGCCCACTTCCATGTTCTCGATGATCTTGGACACACCGAGCATCAGTGTGCCCAGCACGAAAGCGGGTGGGAACAAGCCAGCCATCAGCGTGATGCGGCCTGCGGCTTCCAGGTAGTTGACCAGCTTGACCACGCGGCGGATGTAGCGCGCGTCACGCTCGCCCAGGTCGGCCGCGGTGCGGGCGCGCAGGGCATCGATCTCGGCGCCGAAATGGGCCAGTTCTTCGTCATTGAGTTGGCGGCTGAGGGATGTGCTGGAAGTCATGCTGATCGGTGCTTCAAGGTGAATTCAGAGGTCGAGCGTGAGGTCGGTGCAGGCACGGCTGACGCACAGGCGCAAGGCCGAAGTGGGCACGTCCTCCCGGTCGCCCGTGTGCAGGTTTTGCGTGGTGCCGCTTTGCTTGGGGCAAGAGCAGGTGTTGCAGATGCCCATGCGGCAACCCGAAGGCAGGCGCAAGCCCTGGGCTTCCAGGGCGGGCAGCAAGGCCTCGCCGGCGGGCACTTCCAGAGTGCGACCGCTGAGTGCCAGTTTGATCTGCACGGTGCCGGTGGCGTCGCTGGTGGCCAAGGCGGGTGGCGGGGTAAAAGCCTCGCCCAAGAAGGCGCGGGCCTGGCCCAGGCTCAAACGCCGGGCGGTGTCGACGAAACCGGCGGGACCGCAGGCGTGAACACGGCGTTGAGCCAGATCGGGCACCAGGGTGGTCAGCAACTCGGCGTTCAGGCGTTCGGCGTGTTCGCCGCTCAGGCGCTGCGTTTCTTGTGTGAGCACGAAATGCACCTGGAAGCGGGGCTGGCGTGCGGCCAGGGCACGCAGTTCGGCCATGAAACACAGCTCGGCACGGGTGCGGGCCCAGTAGACGAGGGTGAGCGATTGCGGAAAGCCTGCCTGGTCGAGGGCGCGGGTCAAGCAGATCAAGGGCGTGATGCCGCTGCCGGCCGCCAGGAACAGCAAAGGGCCGTCTTGCGCTGCCGGGCCGTTCTTCAGGCCCATCTCCCCAAAAGCCGGGCCGATTTCGAGCGCGTCGCCCACCCGGGCATGGTGGCCCAGGTGGTTGCTGAGCTTGCCGCCCTCGACTTGCTTGACGGTGATCGAAAGACGCTTGCCAGAGCGGGAAACATGGGTGGGGCTGTAGCTGCGGGTGACGCGGCGTCCATTGACCTCCGCGCTGATGTTGACGTGCTGCCCGGGCTGGATGGCGCCGCAATGGCGGTTGGCCTTCAAGTCGAGTGTGACGGTGCCTTGGGCTTCGATGCGCCGAGCCACGACCCGCGCCAAGGGACGTTCCCATGACCAGGCGGAGTTGATGTGGCCGGCCCAGAAGTCAAACACCGAAGGTTTGACCAGGGGGGCGATCAGTCGGCCGAGGGGGTTGTCTTGGGAACGGGCGCTCACAGGGTCTCCAAAAACAGGGTCTGCCTGCATTGTATTTATTCTGGAACATTTGTCTATACGAGTGTATATTAATGTTTCCCCTATGATGGGCAACCCCTGCAACGCGTGATGACCCCTGTGGACTCCACCCTTGACCTGTTGAACGACCCTGCTGGCGTCCTGCCTTCTTCCGCTGTTCATCTGGGGCGAAAGGCCGTGATTTCGCGCGAGGACATCATCGCGGCGGCGCTCAAGTTGATCGGGCCGCACCGCAGCGTGTCGACCTTGAGCCTGCGCGAGGTGGCGCGCGAGGCGGGCATTGCCCCCAACAGCTTCTACCGGCAGTTCCGGGACATGGACGAGTTGGCCGTGGCCTTGATCGACCGGGCGGGCCGTTCGCTGCGTCAGATCATCGGCGAGGCGAGGCACCGGGCCACCTCCGAGCAAAGCGTGGTCGCCGGCTCGATCCATGCCTTCATGGAGCAACTGCGCTCGGACGACAAGCTGCTGCACATCCTGCTGTGCGAGGGCACGGTGGGCTCCGATGCTTACAAGCAGGCGGTCGAACGCGAACTGAGCTTTTTCGAGGACGAGCTTCGCCTGGACCTGATCCGCTTGTCGGTGGCCAACAAGACGGCGTTGTTCGAGCCTGCGCTCACGGCCAAGGCCATCACGCGCTTGGTGTTCGCCATGGGCGCGTCGGCCCTGGACATCCCGGCTGAGAAGCACGGCGAGTTGACCGCGCAACTCGTGACCATGGTGCGCATGATCATCGTGGGCACGCAGACCATGGCGGCGGCCCAGATCAAGCCGGCCTGATTTTTTTCAGGCCTCGGCTTTGGCCAACTCGGCGTAGGCGTGTTGCAGCCAGGTCTTCAGGCGCTGGCGTTCCATCAGGCCCAATCCACTGGCGTCACCACCATGCTTGGCGGCCCAGAAGCTGACGTTGTTCGCGTCAATTTTCTGCGCCACGTTGTCGTGCAGGTGCTTGACCGAGATCACCTTGGCGCCCAGGGCCAGTGCGCGGTCCTGCTGGCCTGATTTTTCGAGCTGGCCGAAGTCATCGCCCCGCAACTGGTTGCGCACCAGCACGTAGTTCAGCCGGTCGCCGAAGCGGTCGAGCAGGCGGGTCAGCAGATCGACCGAGTCGCGGCCCGAATCCATCACGTGCCAGTACGTGAGCGCGAAACCGGAATCGGCGGCCATGTCCAGCACGCCCGACTCTTCCATCCATTTGACCAGGGGTTCGTGGGTTTGCGCGGCCAGGTCCACCAGCACCCGTTGGCCAGGCTGCTCGATGGCGGCTTCGACGATGTGGTCCAGGGCCTCGTAGCGGTCGATCAGCACCGGGGAGGCAAAGCCGGCGTAGAAGCGAAGCAGGGCGCCATGGGAGCGGTCGGTGTCGAAGCCCACGAAGGGCCACTGCTGGTCGATGAAGTACTGGGCCAGCAGGCGCGAGACCATCGACTTGCCGACCCCGCCTTTCTCGCCTCCGATCAAATGGATTCTGGAGAGAGGCGGCTTGGCTGGGCTGGTGTCGTGCATGGGGTGAACCGAGGTTGATGCGGGGGACAGAGGTGGGGTCATGGTAAACCCGAATCTGCAAAGATCGGGCCGAGCCGCTGACTTTAGACTCGGACCTTTTGGCCAGAGGGCAGGACGATGCGGCGGTTTGGCGGACTGGAAGGGCTCAGGGCCTGGCTGGCGTGGACGGTGGTGTTCAGTCACCTCGCCTCGTTCACGGGCCTGGGACAACTGCTGCCCTGGCTGGCCAAGCCGCTGGGCCAGTTGGCGGATGGCGCCGTCATGGTGTTCACCATCCTCAGCGGCTTCGTCATCACCCACCTGATCCTGGAGCGCCGCGAGCCCTATGGGCCCTACATCGTGCGGCGCTTCCTGCGGATCTACCCGGTCTACTTCGTGGCGCTGCTGGCCGGCATCGCGGGCACCTGCTTGGCCTTCGATGCTTTCCTGGTGCCGCCGTGGGACGAGTGGTCACCGGCCACGGACCGCATGCTCAGGCAGTCGGAAAGTTTGGCCAGTGGCGATGGGTTCTGGCACCTGGCGGCACACCTGTCGATGCTGCATGGGGCCATTTCAAGCCAGGTGCTCTACGAGTCGCAGTACATGTTCCTGGGGCCGGCCTGGAGCTTGTCGCTGGAATGGCAGTTCTACCTGGTGGCGCCCCTGGTGGTGGCGCTGGCCACGCACCGCGCGGGGCAGGTGCTGCTGGCGGGCTCGGCGCTGTGGGCTTACTCGCTGTACTCCCGCGGCGTGTTCGGCGAATTCATGCTGCCCAGCGTGTTGCCAGGGGCGGCGCTTTACTTTGGGGTGGGCATTGCCACGCGCCTGCTGCTCAAGGCGGGCACGGGTTTGCGATCGTATCCACTGGCCTTGTTGATGCTGGCGGCGGGCTTGCTGATGAAAACCTCGGGCCTGGGCCCGGTGCTGGCCTGGGTGGCTTTCGTGTCCATGCTCTTGCTGGAGGGGCGTCCGCCCGACGTGGTCAGCCGCTGGGTGCGCCAGGTCTTTGCATGGGGCTTTGAATCACGGCCGGCGCGCTGGCTGGGTGATCATTCCTACGCGACCTACCTGATCCACATGCCCATTCTGCAAGGGGTGACCTGGGTGTGCGTCAAGCCGCTGCAGTTGGGCTGGTTGCCCACGGTGGCGGTGGCCGTGCTGGTGGCACTGCCGGCCACGGTGGGCGCATCGGTGCTGTTGCACCGGTGCGTGGAGCTGCCGGCAATCCGGCTGGGGCGGCAAGCACGCTGGCTGAAGCCGCCGACTGGCAAGGCGGTCAGCACGGTGAACCAGCCTGCCCAGGGTTAGCTAGACCTTCTTGGACTCTTGCAGGAGCTCTTCGGCCAGGGCTTGGCATTGCTTGGCGGTGAGTGTCACCCAGGGGCCGGATTCGTATTGACCGGGCCTCGTCCCGGGGCTGAGGAAGCGCAGCTTGACGCCTTTGCCGGTCTCGACGGTGGTGTCCCAGCCAGACAGCTTGTCCGGCGATTTGTGTTGCTCTTGGCTCATGCGTGATTCCATCGTTGAGATGGCCTGTTGGGTTTTTGAAAGGCCCGATTGTCTCCGTTTGTGCGTGGGGCTTTGCAACAAGATGTCGGTCCGGTTCAGGCGTCGCGGGCGTGGACATCAGCCTTGTCCTACAGCCAAAGCATCGGGCGTCTGACGGCCAGCATGGTGTTCCAGATCAACAATGATTCCATTGCTGATTCGTCCCCTTGCACAGGAGCTTGAACGCCATGAATGCCCTCGGACTCTATGCTGGTGTCATCTCCCTGGCTTCGTTGGCCGCGACGGTACAGCCGGCAGAAGAGCCCGCGGAGTTGCAGGCAGCATCGGTGATCGCGGGAAGCAAGCGTGACAGCGCATGCCGTTCCGCAGCCTGCGCGCATGGATGGCAGTCGGCCAGCAGGCAGGCCATCTATGACATGGCTGACTGCCGTCCCTTGAGTGACGATCAAAGGGTGATCGACGGGTGCAAGGCGTTCGTCAACGAGTCCTTGCAAGCCAGGCTGGAAAACCAATGGTGATTTTCAGCCTTTGAGCTGGGTCCGCTGTTGGGCTTCTGGCGTGGAGTACCACATGTCGACCAGGCCTGTGGCCGACAACGAGATCACTTCAGTCCTGGCAGCGAGCCACGCCAACACCGCCGAGCGATCGTCTTCTGTGACGCTTTGACGGCCAAGCTTGTCAATGGCGCCACCGGTGGCCCAACCCCCAAAGCTCAAGTTGCGCGTGGCGATGACCTCGCTCAGGAATGAGTCAACAAGGGCTTCGTCGTCTGCATTCTTGGTCAGTTCGGCTTCGAACAGAAATCCCAGTTGCTGGAATTCACCGACGTGCAACTTTTTGCGCAGGCGGCGGCTTCTTGTCTTTGACATGTTGTCTTTCAGAGGGGTTCCAAAGCGGTGGTGCCCCGGACCGGAATCGAACCGGTACGCCGCTTGCGCAGGCGGCAGATTTTAAGTCTGCAGTGTCTACCAATTTCACCACCGGGGCACGGCCCAGAGTGTAAGGCCCACCCCAGGCACTGATGGACGCAGCCGCGTCGCTTTGATGCCATGTTTGCCAACGTGCCCAAAAAAAGTGTATAGTTGCGGTCTTGGTTGATGACTGCGAATTAAAAAAATGAGCAGTTGCAAACAATGCGGGAATAGCTCAGTTGGTAGAGCGCAACCTTGCCAAGGTTGAGGTCGCGAGTTCGAGTCTCGTTTCCCGCTCCAGTCTTTCGATCTGCCCACCAACGGCGGGTCACCAAGAGGGAAGCCCCGTGAAACCACTGGCTTCCTTTTTTTGTACAAAATCACGCAGGTTTTGTAGGGCGCGGTAGCAAAGCGGTTATGCCCCGGATTGCAAATCCGGTTAGTCCGGTTCGACTCCGGACCGCGCCTCCACTCATCATCATTGGGCTTGCCGCTTCTTTGGCAACGCATCCCCCCCAGCACACAGTAAAGCGCCACTTGCTTGTCCAAGGCGCTCAAGCGCGTCGACACGAGTGTTGCGCTGCGCTGTACAGCTCGGCAAGCAGGAGGGTTTCAGGCACAGATTGGCCGGATCGGCACAGCATTGGCGCCCGATGTCAAGGCGTCCGCGGTTCAATGATCACATGGAGAAAGACATGACCTTGAGCCCACGACAAAAACTGCTGTGCTGGGCTTACGCCTTGATCGCCCTGTGGGCGCTGCTGGGCACCTGGGGCCACAACCTGGGCTACATGTCGCTCGGCTTGGTGGGCGCCAACCTGCGCTTCTGGCAGGACACGCTGGTCAACCCGGCCAGCATGTCCATCACGGTGGACATCGCTTTGCTCAGCCTCGCGGTCTGGGTGTGGATGATCGCCGAGGCCCGGCGCCTGCGCCTGCGTGGCGTGTGGTGGTATGTGCTGGCCTCGTTGTTCATCGCGGTCAGCGTGGCGGTGCCGGTGTTCCTGATCCAGCGTGAGCGCGCCAAGGCTCGCCTGGGCGAGGGACGGGGTGACCCTGGGTTGCTGGGCGGGGATTGGGCCGGCCTGGCCCTGCTCGCGCTGGTGGTGGCGGGCTACACGGTCAGGTCTTTCGGATGGTTTTGAGACGGCCGCACACAGGCCATGCCGAGGAGATCCGCATGACGACGACACACGGGCAACGCCCCATCCAGCCGCGCGAGCAGCTCGATTTTCAGCTCGACGACGACATCCCCCGCTTCTGGAACGGGGGAGATCCGTTCAAGACCCGCTTGTTCGATGCGATGTCGCTGACCTTTCCGCTCGGGGAGCGCTACTTCATCAGTGCCGTTCGCAACTACCGCGACCAGGTGGCCGACCCGAAACTGCTGCAGGAGGTCAAGGACTTCACGCGGCAAGAGGCGCAGCATGGCATGGTGCACACGCAGTTCAATGAACTGCTGGCGCGCCAGGGCGTGGCCGTGGCGTTCTCGCAGCGCTTCTTGGACTGGAAGTTCAAGACCCAGCTGAAGCATTGGTCCAAGGCTTTCAACCTGTCCTACACCGCGGCGGCCGAGCACCTGACGGCGATGATGTGCACGACCTTCATCGAGCGCGAGGACATCATCGGGCCCTTCGACCCCCGAATGCGCGCGCTGTACACCTGGCATTCGATCGAAGAGGTCGAGCACAAGGCGGTGGCCTTCGACGTGTTGACCAAGGTGGCCAAGGCTGGTTACTTCACGCGCATCCTCGGGCTGGTGTATTTCAGCATCGAGTACCCCATCGGGGTCATGTACATGGTCAACAAGATGCTCAAGACCGATGGCTTCGGCTTCTTCAAGCGACTGGGCATCTGGGCGCGTGGCTTGTGGTGGCTGTACAAACCGGGCGGTGTGTTCCTGCCCGCGCTGGGCTACTACCTGTCGTATTACAAGCCTGGTTTTCATCCCTGGCAGCATGAAGAGATGGGGCACCACGGTGTGTGGATGGACGCCTTCGAGCGCTCGGGCGATCCGATCGAGGCGTCTGACCGGGTGTTGGCCGCCGTGCGCGCGGCCTGACAAGGCCGTCTAGCGGGCCAGGCCGCCGGTTCGCTCGCGCACCTCGGCGGGTGTGCGGCCCGTGGCCCGCTTGAACGCTCGTGAAAAGCTGGAGGCGTCCGCGTAACCCACCAGCCTTGCGATTTCCTGCACAGGCCGGGCGCTGCTCGTCAGCAATTGCTCGGCGTGTTCGATGCGCAGGGTTTCGATGATCTCGGTCAGCGTGGTGCCTTCGTCCTGCAAGTGCCGGCTCAAGCTGCGGGGCGACAAGGCCAGTTCATGCGCGATGTGCGCGGCCTGCACCAGCGCGCCGCGCTGCAGGCCTGTGCCCACGGCCTGGCGCACGCGCTGCGTCAACGGGGTCAGGCGCACGCCTTGGGGCGCCTGTTTGTGCAGCATGGCCTCCAGGCTGTCGCGGGTGGCGCGGTTGCCGGTGATCAAGGGGCTCTGCAAAGAGTCGTGGGACACCGTGAAGCCCTGGTAGGGCGCATCAAAGCGCACCGGCATGCCAAAAAAGGCTTCGTACTCGGGCCACTGCTCTGAAGGCGGCGCGGCGTGCTTGAAGCAAACCCCCATCACAGGCTGTGCCAGCGAGGTGTAGGGCGCCACGGTGCGGAAGGTGCCCACGACCAACTCCGCCAACAATTCGTTGAAAGGCGTGAAATCCACCACCTGCTCGAACTTCACCACGGCGCTGTTCTGCGGGCCAGGTTGGCGACTCAGGCTGAACACGGGCATCACCAGGGCGTGGTACTGCAGGGCCATGTCCAAGGCCTCGCCCACGGTCTGCGAGGCGATGGTCAACATGCCGAGCATGCCGTGTGCTGTCAACGGGAAATGCTCGAGCACTTGCAGGGAAGCCGGGCGACCGGGCAGGCAGTGGTCCAGGCCAATCCGCATCGAGGTCTGCAACTGGTGTCCATCGATCATGGTGGGCTGGGGGACATCCCGGCTGCCTTGTGGGGGCAGGCCGCAGCGCTCGCGCACCTCGGCCACACGGCCTCCGCGCGCCTTCACCAGCGACTCGGTGATCTCAAGGTACTGAACCGGAAAATGGACGGATTGGAGCGTTCTGAGCATGCTGCATTGTGACGGCAGCTCAGTGGGTTTTGGGCGTCAGGACCGCACGGTGGCATGGGGGTGCAGGGGGTGGTCCAGCGTGTCGGCGATCAGTCTCAAAGCTTCTTCGCATTCGCCGCGTGACAGGGGCCCTCCCAGGCAGATGCGCACCGCGTCTGGTGGATCGCCATCGGTCGAAAAGGCCGCGCTGGCGACCACGCCCACGCCCTGTGTGCGCAGATAGGACGCGAACTCCACCATGCTCCATGGCGATGACAGTGGCAACCACAGGTGGAAGCCTTCGGGCTGAGCCAGGAACTGGTGTTGTCCCAGGTGGTGTTCGGCCATGGCTTGCCGTGCCATGGATTCGGCGCGCACGGCGTGCAGCATGGCATCGGCCGTGCCATCGGTGACCCAGCGCGTGGCCAAGGCATTGGTGATGGGCGAGGCCATGACCGTCGTGGCCCGCAAGGCGCCGGCCAGGGTCTGCGCCTTGCGGGCGTTTGGTGCGCAGACATAGGCGGTGCGCAGGCCAGCGCCCAGGCATTTGCTCAGGCCGGTGACGTAGTACGTCAATTCAGGGGCGAGCAGGGCCAGTGGCGTGGGCGCATGCCGTGGCAGCATCCCATAGGCATCGTCCTCGATGATGGGCACGCTGTAGCGCAGGGCGATGTCGGCCAGGGCTTCGCGGCGGCTTTTCGTCACCGTGGCCGTGGTCGGGTTCAGCATGGTCGGGTTGCAGTACAAGGCCTTGGGCTTAAGCGTCTTGCAGGCCTGTTCGAACTCGAAGGCACTGGGGCCATCGTCGTCCAGCGGCAGGGCGTGCAGCTTGATGCCCAGCTGCGTGGCGATGGCCTTGATGCCGGGGTAGGTCAATGCTTCGACGCAGATGAGCTCGCCGGGGCGAGCCAGTTGCGACACCAGCGCGGCCAGGGCGCTGTGGATGCCGGGGCAGACCAGCACGCGCGAGGCATCGCAATCCGGCAGGTGCCGGCGCAGCCACTGCACGCTGGCGTCCTTGTCTTGCGGTGATCCGCCGAAGTCCTGGTAGCGCAGCAGGTCGTACAGGTCGGCGCGGGCCATCACGTCCATGGCACTTTCGTGCATGCGGGCCTGCAGGCCGGCGTCTTGCGGCTCGGGTGGCAGGTTCATGGTCATCTCGGCGCCGCTGCCGCCGCGCAAGGGCAGGGAGGGGCTGCTGCCACGCACATAGCTGCCGTAGCCGGGGCGCGAGTCGATCAGGCCGCGCTTGCGGGCCTCGGCGTAGGCCCGAGCGACGGTGGTGTAGTTCAGGCTGAGGTCGTCGGCCAATTCGCGCAAAGTGGGCAGGCGATCGCGTGCGGTGAGGCGACCGCTGCGCAGGTCTTCGGCAATCAGGTCGGCGATCAGGGTGTAGGCGGGTTGCCCGCTGGATTCAAGGCGGCGCAGCCAATGCTGGGTGGGTTTGCTCATGGCGGATTGATCGCATTCATTGATGGCATGGGATTGAGGCTGATTGATTGCATGAAGCGGGCCTGATCGCGGGGTTGCCCCAGCGGGATCAATCCCAATCAAGGTGCATGGCGACTCGATGATCGGAGGCATTGATCGCATGGCTCGGCGCTGTTTCGGTGCGCTCTTGATCGGAGGCGTTCGCTGGTTCAGTCGGCTCCTCAGTGCCCTTGGATTTTTTTTCAGGCCGCCACGGCGCGTGGTTGGGACTTGATTGCGGATTGATCGCTTTTCACGGGCCATCCGGTGGCACACACCGTGCAAAACAAGTTGCGCACGCAGCGTTTGCGGCGACCACACCACCGGAGAAGATCCATGCCCAAAGTCACCAAGCCAGCCAACCAAACCGGCGATTTCCTGGTCGATTACGAAGAGAAGGTTTTTGAAGACGTGAAGGCCGATCCCGGCGAGAAGGCCCTGGTCACCTTCCACACCGTGGCCTTTGAAGGCTCCATCGGTTTCGTCAACCTGTTGCAGGCCACGCGCCTGCAACGCAAGGGCTTCGAGACCTCCATCCTGCTGTACGGCCCGGGCGTGACGCTGGGTGTGCAGCGCGGCTTCCCCACCCTGGGCGATGAAGCCTTCCCGGGCCACCAGAACTTCAACAACCAGATCAAGAAGTTCATCGCCGAAGGCGGCAAGGTCTACGCCTGCCGCTTCGCCCTGCAAGCCTTGTACGGCCACGGCGAAGGCGCGCTGATCGAAGGCATCAAGCCGATCAGCCCGCTCGACGTTCTTGACATCGTGCTGCTGCACCGCAAGAGCAACGCCTTCATCCTGGACACCTGGACCCTGTGATGGCGACCACTGGCATCATCCGCGCGGCGGCGGTCCAGATCTCGCCCGACTTCGAGTCGCTTGATGGCACCTTGAACAAGGTCTGCGAGGCCATCGACCAGGCGGCCGCCAAGGGCGTGCAGATCGTGGTCTTTCCCGAGACCTTCGTGCCGTACTACCCGTACTTCTCTTTCGTGCGGCCGCCCGTGGCGTCGGGGGCCGACCACGTGCGGCTGTACGAGCGTGCGGTGGTGGTGCCGGGGCCCGTCACCCAGGCGGTGGCCGGGCGCGCCAAGGCGCATGGCGTCGTCGTGGTGCTGGGCGTGAACGAGCGTGACCACGGCAGCCTGTACAACACGCAGCTGATTTTCGACGCCAATGGCGAGCTGGTGCTCAAGCGCCGCAAGCTCACGCCCACCTTCCATGAACGCATGATCTGGGGGCAGGGCGATGCGGCGGGCCTGAAAGTGGTGGACACCGCCGTGGGCCGCCTGGGCGCACTGGCCTGTTGGGAGCACTACAACCCGTTGGCCCGTTACGCGCTGATGACGCAGCACGAAGAGATCCACTGCGCGCAGTTTCCCGGCTCGCTGGTCGGGCCCATCTTCGGTGACCAGATCGAGGCGACCATCCGCCACCACGCGTTGGAAGCCGGCTGTTTCGTCATCAACGCCACTGGCTGGCTGACCGACGCGCAGATCACCGCCATCACGCCCGACCCGGCCTTGCAGAAGGCGCTGCGAGGTGGCTGCAACACGGCCATCGTCTCGCCCGAAGGCGTGCACCTTGCCCCGCCTTTGAAGGAAGGCGAGGGCATGGTCATCGCCGACCTGGACATGGCGCTGATCACCAAGCGCAAACGGATGATGGACTCGGTGGGCCACTACGCGCGGCCAGAACTGCTGAGCCTGGCCATCAACGACCGACCCGCCACCACGGCCTTCCCCATGCCATCACGGAGCCAAGACCATGACCACGCTGGACAGCAACCCAACCCTTCCTCCGCCCTCGGCGGCCAGCCGGCAACTGATGACGGAGCTGCAGTCCTTCGGCTTGCGGCTGGCTGACCCGGGCTCGCCCAATGGTGGCGTGGCCAGCCGGCGCGGCGGCGCGGGGCCGTCGGACCACAAGGCGGTGACGGTGGACGGGCACACCATCATGGTCCCCGTGCACACGTCCAGCGCCTGGAACTCGCCCTTCGTGGCGCAGGCGCCGGATGCGCAGGGGCAGAGCAAGCTGACGCGTGGCAGCATCCCGATCGCGAGCATTGCCTTTCCCAAACAGCCGCGCTTTTATGCCATGCAGACCATGGACGGCGTGCCTTACTCGCACATCGCGACCCTGCACGGATCGGACGTGCTGGCCACCACGGTCCTGCAGGAATGCATCCGCTACGCGAGCCGGCGCAAGACCTGCCAGTTCTGCGCCATTGGCCAGTCATTGGCCGCAGGCCGCACCATCGCGCACAAAACGCCCGAGCAATTGGCCGAGGTGGCGCGCGCCGCCGTGCTGCTGGACGGCGTCAAGCACATGGTGATGACGACGGGCACGCCAAACGCGACAGACCGGGGTGCCAAGGTGCTGTGCGACAGCGCCTTCGCCATCAAGGCCGCCGTGAACTTGCCGCTGCAAGGCCAATGCGAGCCGCCGGACGACGACCGCTGGTTCCAGCGCATGCACGCTGCGGGCATCGACACCCTGGGCATGCACCTGGAGGCCGTGACACCCGAAGTGCGCGAACGCATCATGCCGGGCAAAGCCTCGGTGCCCTTGAGTCGCTACATGGCTGCCTTCGAGGCTTCGGTGAAGGTGTTCGGGCGCGGGCAGGTCAGCACCTACATCCTGGCCGGGCTGGGCGACACGCGCGAAGCCATCCTGTCGATTTCTGAAAAGCTGCTGTCGCTGGGGGTGTACCCCTTCGTGGTGCCCTTCGTGCCCATCAGTGGCACGCCGTTGGAAGACCACGCGCCGCCATCGTCCGATTTCATGAGGTCGATCCTCGCGCCGTTGGGGGCCATGGTGGGCAAGGCGGGTTTGCGTTCGGGTGACATCAAGGCGGGTTGCGGCAAGTGCGGTGCGTGCTCGTCGCTGTCGGTGTATGAAACCGGCGCCACGGCTTGACGGGGCACAAGGCATGGACGCCACCTTGAACAATCCTGTTGCGATGGCGGCGATGTGCGAACTGCCCACCGCCTTCACGCCTTGCGAGTTCCGCGTGAAGTGGGCCGACAGCGCCTGGGAGATCGACCAGGCCCGCCGCCTGAGGCGTGCCGTGTTCTGCGTGGAACAGGGCGTCTTCGTGGGCGATGACCTGGACGTGGTCGACCAGCAGGCGCAAGCCCTCGTGGCGGTGTCGCAAGTGGGCGGCATGCCCGACCAGGTGGTGGGCACGGTGCGCATCCACGAGGCCGAGCCCGGTTTGTGGTGGGGCTCCAGGCTGGCGGTGCATGCCGCCTTCCGGCACCACGGACGCCTGGGCGCCATGCTGATCCGGCTGGCGGTGTGCAGCGCGCACGCGCGGGGCTGTCACCTCTTCCTGGCGCACGTGCAGCAACAGAACGTGCCTTTGTTCGAGAAGCTGAACTGGACTTGCTTGAAAGCCGAGACCCTGCATGGCCGGCCGCACGCCTTGATGCAGGCCCGGCTCGACCAGCACCCGCCTTGCCACGACCCCTTGTGGGGATTCGCCACCCGAAGCCGGAGCCCCGCATGAACCTGACTGAGCTGACCACCGCCTTGCAGTCGAGCCGAGGATTCGCCCACAAGCGCGACATCGGGGACGTGATGGGCGCCCTGGCCAAGGCTTTGCCTGGCGGTGTCGACGACCTGTCGCAAGCGGTGGCCGTGGGCGATGACTGCGCGGCCATTCCCGACGGCGACGGTTACCTGCTGTTCGCCATCGAAGGCTTTGCCCCCGACTTCGTCGAAGGCATGCCCTGGTTCGCGGGTTACTGCGGCGTGATGGTCAACGTGAGCGACATCTACGCCATGGGCGGCCGGCCCATGGCCGTGGTCGACGCCTTGTGGAGTGACGGGATGTCCCCTGGCGGTGAAATCTTGCGTGGTCTGGCGGAGGCATCCCAACGCTATGGCGTGCCCATCGTGGGCGGCCACAGCAACAACCGCTGTCAGGGAGGCCAGTTGGCCGTGGCCATCCTGGGCCGGGCCCGCAAGCTGCTGACCAGCTTCAACGCCCGACCTGGCGACAGGCTTTTGATGGCGGTGGACCTGCGTGGAAGCTATCAAGAACCTCACCCTTACTGGAACGCCTCGACCAGCGCCCCGGCCGAGCGCCTTCGAGCCGACCTGGAACTGCTGCCCGCCCTGGCCGAGGAAGGCCTGTGCGATGCGGCCAAGGACATCAGCATGGCCGGTGCCGTGGGCACGGCCTTGATGCTGCTGGAATGCTCCCAGGTGGGGGCGGTGATCTACCTGGACGCCATTCCCCGGCCGCCCGGCGTGCCCATGCTGCGCTGGCTGCAATCGTTTCCCAGTTATGGTTTTGTGATGAGCGTGAGACCGGAGCTGGCCGCCGCCGTGGCGGCGCGGTTCCGGGCCCGCGGCCTGGCCTGCCAGGAAGTGGGCGAGGTGACCGCCTCGCCGCGCGTCATGCTGAGGTGCCAAGGCGAGGAAGCGCTGCTGTGGGACGTGTCGGAACAGACCTTCATTGGCGCCAGGGCCGACCATGTCTGAGGCCCTGCATGGCGCTTTGCGCATCGCCCTGCTGACCCATTCGGTCAACCCACGGGGTGGAGTGGTCCACACGCTGGAACTGGCGCAAGCCTTGCACCAGGCCGGCCACCGCGTGACGGTGATGGCCCCGGCCACCGCTGGCCAAGCTTTTTTCCGCCCCTTGCCGTGCCCCGTCGAATTGATCCCGGTCGGGCCCGCCTCACGCGACATGACCGAGATGGTCGGCGCACGCATCCAGGCCATCGAGCGGCATGTGCTGGGTTGGCTGGAGGCTGGCCATGCCTTCGACGTGCTGCACGCACAGGATGCGATCGGTGCCAATGCCTTGGCCAATCTGCGAGATCGGGGCTTGATCAGCGGCTTTGTGCGGACCGTGCACCACCTGGACCATTTCGACGATCCCCGCCTGATGGCCTGGCAGACCCGCGGCTTTCTCGCGGCCAGCCAGGTGCTGTGCGTGAGCCGGCTCTGGCAGAGCGTGTTGCGCCAGGAACATGGCCTGGAAGCGGCCTTGGTTCACAACGGGGTCGACACACTGCGCTACAGCCGCGTCCCAGAGCCGTGCGACCAGCAGGTTCGCCAACGGCATGGGCTGGTGGCAGGACAGGCCCATGGCGCGCCGCTGTTCCTCATGGTGGGCGGTGTGGAAGAGCGCAAGAACACCCTGCGCGTGCTCGAAGCCTTCATCCAGATCAGGCACGACCTGCCTGGTGCCCAACTGGCGATCGTGGGCGGCGCCAGCCTGCTCAACCACGACGACTACGTGCAGCAGTTCAGCGCCACCCTCCAAGCCAGCGGCCTGCCGATCGGTCCCGGCCAAGCCGTCGTCATCACTGGCGCGGTGCCCGACCGCGACATGCCCGCCTTGTTCCGCGCCGCCGACGCCTTGCTGATGCCCTCGGTGCGCGAAGGCTTTGGCCTGGTCGTGCTCGAGGCCTTGGCAAGCGGGACCCCCGTGGTGGTCTCCCGCATCGCCCCTTTCACCGAATACCTGGACGACACCGACTGCACCTGGGCCGACCCGATGAGCGTGGCGTCCATCGCCCGCGCCATGCACGAGGTGCTGAAGCACAAAGCCAGCGCGGACACCCTGGCACGCGAACCTCCCGACGTTTGCCGACGCTTCAGCTGGCCCGCCAGCGCCCAACGCCATGCCGCGCTCTACCGTGCTTTCCATTCACTCAGGGAGTTGCCCCATGCCCGCCATGCACTTTCACCTTCGCTGGCCTGACGGCAGCGTCACGCGCTGCTATTCGCCTTCGCTGGTCATCAAGGATTACTTCCAGCCCGGCCGCGGCTATCCCTTGCCGCAGTTCATGGACCAGGTGCGCGAGGCCTTGAACATCGCCTCCGAACGCGTCCGCGCGAAGTTCGGCTTCGCCTGTTCGGCGGCCATGGACCAACTGGCCGACCTCGAAAGGCAGGCGCAGCGCTTTGACGCCACCAAGGACACGGCCCAAGTCCAAGTTTTGTCATTCGATGAATAAGCCAAGACCCATTTCAACGAGATCACCATGAGCAAGACCACCACTTCATCCATTCCACACCATGGCGTCATCGTCGTCGGGGGCGGGCAGGCCGGCCTGTCGGTCAGCCACTGCCTGCAGCAGCGCCACATCGACCACCTGGTGATCGAAAAAAGCCAGCCCATGCATTCTTGGCGCACCCAGCGCTGGGACGCCTTCTGCCTGGTCACGCCGAACTGGCAGTGCAAGCTGCCGGGCTGGGAGTACCAAGGCAGCGACCCACACGGCTTCATGAAGAAGGACGAGATCCTGGCCTACCTGGAAGGCTTCAAGCAGCACGTGAACGCGCCCATGCTCGAAGGTGTGTCCGTCAAGCGCGTGGCGCCGCGCCGGCAGGGTGGCTTCGAGGTGTCGACGTCCGAAGGCGATTTCACGGCCGACCAGGTGGTTGTGGCCTCGGGGGGCTACCACCAGCCCATCATCCCGCGCATGGCCGAGCGCCTGCCCGCCCACATCGTGCAGATTCATTCCGAGCAGTACCGCAACCCGCAAGCCTTGCCCGAAGGCGCGGTGCTGGTGGTGGGCTGCGGGCAGTCTGGCGCGCAAATCGCCGAGGACCTGCACCTGGGCGGCCGCCAGGTTTTCCTGGCCACGGGCAACGCGCCCCGTTGCGCGCGCTTCTACCGTGGCAAAGACGTGGTCGACTGGCTGGCCGACATGGGCTACTACGAGAAATCCGTCAACGAGCACCCGTTGCGCGAGGGCGTGCGCGACAACACCAACCACTACGTCACCGGCCGTGATGGTGGCCGCGACATCGACCTGCGCAAGTTCGCCCTTGAGGGGATGGAGCTGTTCGGTCTGCTCAAAGGACTGGATGGCCAGGTGCTGCAGTTCGAGGGTGATTTGCGCGAGAACCTGGACCACGCCGACCGCATCTACAACGGCATCAACGCGTCGATCGACCAGTTCATCGCCGCTTCCGGCATCGAGGCCCCACCCGGCGAGGTTTACCAACCGCTTTGGCAACCGAAGGAAGAACGGCTCACCCTCGATTTGCGGGTGGCCGGCATCACCTCGGTCATCTGGTGCATCGGGTTCCAGCCGGATTTCAGCTGGCTGGACGCGCCAGTGTTCAACGGCAAGGGCCACCCTGGCCACGTCAGGGGCGTGACCGCCGTGCCGGGCCTGTACTTCATCGGCCTGCCTTGGCTGCACACCTGGGGCTCGGGTCGATTTTCCGGGGTGGCGCGGGATGCCCAGTTCCTGGCCCAGCAGATCGAGGCCCGCCGTCCGGAAAACCTGGCCCAGGTGCAAAACGAGGAGGAGCTGAGTCTCTTGTCCTGAATCAGGCCCGGAATAGACGGGTCAACGGGGTTTTATTGCGCCTTAAGTCCTGAGCGTCGATCTCTAGCATGCAGAGGTACGACATGAAGGAGTTTCCTAGGTGGAAGACGCAGTTGACCCTGGCTTGGCCGATCCGCACGAGGCGCTAGAGCAGCCTCTGGTGGAAGGCGAGGGTGCGCCTTCTTCCTACGATGGCCCGCCTCCAAGCGACCCGATGCTGGAAGCATTGCTCTGGCTGTGCCGCCACCATGGCGTGGACCGCACGCCGGCTTCCCTGCTGAATGGCCTGCAATTGAATGGCCCGATGACGGCCATGCAGGCGGTTCAGTTGTTGCGCCAGGCAGGCTTCAATGCCACCGTGGTGCGCCGTCCCCCCAGCAAGATCCTGACTTTGCTGATGCCGGTGGTGATGCTGCTCAAGAACGGCGACGCCTGCATCGTGACACGCCGTGTCGGCGAGCGCTCCAAGCGCGCGGGCGGGGCGCGGTACGAAGTGATCATGCCCGGGGCGGACAACGAGATCTGCACCGCCACCGAAGAAGAATTGCTGCCCGAGTATTCGGGCTACACCCTGGTCGCTGCCTTGCGGGCGGGCATGCGCCATGGCACCCCCGAGGTCGAGGAGTCCGACTCCCACTGGTTGTGGTCCACGCTGCGCAACTACGTGCCTTACTACCGTTCGGCCATGCTGGCCGCCTTGATCAGCAATGTGCTGATGCTGGTGACGGGTTTCTTCACCTCGGTGGTGTACGACAAGGTCATTCCCAACAAGGCCCTGGTGACGCTTTGGTCGTTGGGTGCCGGCACGCTGCTGGGCATCGCCTTCGACATGGTGGCGCGGCAACTTCGCAGCTACCTGATCGACATGGCCGGCAAGAAGGCCGACCTGAAGCTGGGCAACATGCTGTTCAACCAGGCGCTGGCCATCCGTCTGGAGCACCGGCCGGAATCGGCGGGCTCCTTCGCGCACCGCCTGTCCCAGATCGAAGTGGTGCGTGATTTCACGGCCTCGGCCAGCATCTCGGTGGTCACGGACATGCCCTTCATCCTGCTGTTCGTGATCATGACCTACGTGATCGCCGGGCCCTTGGTCGCCGTCTTGCTGGTGGCGATTCCGCTGGTGTTCTGCATGTCCTGGGCCATCCAGAAATACCTGCGCCGCATGATGTCGGCCAACATGAGCCAGCATGCCAATTTGCAAGGCGTGCTGGTCGAAGCCGTCGAGGGCATGGAAGACGTGCGGGCCGCTGGCGCGCAAGGCTATTTCTCGACGCGCTACGAAGAGGCCAATGCCGCCGCAGCGCATTCCTCGTTGCGCTCGCGCGCCGTGGCCAGTTGGGTCAGCAACTTCACCACGGTCATCCAGCCGCTGGTCACGGTCAGCATGTTGATTTGGGGCGTGCTGCTGATCGAAGACAACAAGATTTCCGGAGGCGCTTTGATCGGCGCCGTGATGTTCGCGGGCCGGGCCATCGCGCCCCTGACCTCGGTCGTCGCGCTGGCGGGGCGTTACCAGGGGGCCAAGGCCGCCCTGATCGCCCTGAACCAGTTGATGGCCCTGCCGACCGAGCGTGACCCCGGCAAGCGCTACCTGTCGCGCACATCGCTGACTGGCCAGGTCGGCCTGCACGACGTGAGCTTTGCCTACCCCAAGGGCAACAACCAGCATTCGCCCACCGTGCTCAAAGGGGTGAGTCTGCAGATTCGCCCCGGCGAACGCGTGGCCATCCTGGGCAAGATCGGCAGCGGCAAGTCCACCATCCTGCGTTTGCTGGGCGGCCTGTACCAGCCCACCGACGGTTTCGTCGAAGTGGATGGCATCGACCTGCGCCAGATCGACCCCACCGATTTCCGCACCCACGTTGGATTCGTGTCGCAGGAACCCAGGCTTTTCCAGGGGACCTTGAAGGACAACGTGATGCTGGGCCGCGCCAACGCGGACATGAGCCACTTCATCAACGTGGCCCGCTTGACGGGGCTGGACAAGCTCGCCGCCGGCCACCCCATGGGCTATGACCTGCCTGTGGGTGAGATGGGGGCTTTGCTGTCGGGCGGCCAACGCCAGCTGGTGGCTTTGGCCCGTTGCCTGGTGACGCGCTCGCAGATCCTGCTGATGGACGAGCCGACCAGTTCCATGGACGCGCAGGCCGAGTCCAGTTTCATCAACCACCTGCGCACCGCCGTGGATGGCCAGACCCTGGTCGTCGTCACGCACCGTCCGGCCTTGCTGGACGTGGTCGACCGCGTGATCGTGGTGGATTCCGGCCGCATCCTGGCCGATGGCCCCAAAGCCCACGTGCTGGCCTTGCTGGCCGGCAAGCCCGTGCCCACCGCCGCGGCGCCCCAACCGGTGCAAGCCGAAGCTCCCCAGGCGCGGCGTGAGCTGAGCGCTGCTGGTGGGATGTAAGGGAAGGGCGCATGTCATCACACGCTGACAAGGTGCAGGGCCATTACTTCCGGGGCGACGAACGTTTCCTGTCGGGCGTCAAGGAAGCCCAGCTGACCGAGGCCACGCCGCGTGCGTCGTGGGCGCTGTACCTGATGTTCATCGCCGTGCTCACGGCCGTGGTCTGGGCTTGCGTCGCCCGCGTCGATCAGGTGACCAAGGCCGAAGGCCGGGTGGTGGCCGATGGCCGCGAACAAGTGATCGCCAGCCTTGAAGGCGGCATCCTGCACAAGATGCTGGTTCGCGAAGGCATGCTGGTCGAGAAAGGCCAGGACCTGTTGCAGATGGACCCGACCCGTTTCGAGGCCCAGCAGAACGAAGGCCAGGCCAAGCTCGTGGCCCTGAAGGGGACTTTGTCGCGGCTGGTGGCCGAGTCCACCGGACGACGTCTGTTGTTCCCGCCCGAAGTGCTGGCCCAGCCACAGATCGTGCAGGGCGAATCCGAATCCTATGCCGCGCGCCGCCAGGCGCTGGAAGAGGGTGTGGCCGTGAACCGCCGCAGCCTGGCTTTGCTCAACCGCGAACTGGCCATGGCGCAACGCATGTCGGCCAAGGGCCTGATGTCCGAGGTCGAGGTGATGCGCCTGCAACGCCAGGGCAATGACCTGACGCTGCAGATCCAGGAACGCATCAACCGCTTCCGGCAGGAGGCCAGCACCGAGCTGGTCAAGGCCCGCACGGAACTGGCGCAGCTCGAAGAGCAGATGGTGGTCAAGCAGGACGTCCTGACCCGCACGACTTTGAAGTCGCCGGTGCATGGCCTCGTCAAGAACATCCGCATTGCCACGGTGGGTGGTGTGGTCCAGGCCGGCTCGCCGATCATGGAAATCCTGCCCATCGGTCCGCGCGTGCTGATCGAGGCGCGCATCAAGCCTTCGGACATCGGCTTCGTCAAGGTGGGACTGCCGGTCACGGTCAAGCTGTCCGCTTACGACTACTACATCTACGGTGGCCTCAAGGGCACGATCGATTACATCAGCCCCGATGCCTTGGGCGAAGAGGCCAAGGCCGCTGCCGCGCAGGACACCACTTACTACCGGGCCCTCATCCGGTCCGACCAATCCACCTTGCACCAGGGCAAGAAGCCCCTGATGGTGATGCCTGGCATGACGGCATCGGTCGAGGTGCGCACCGGCGAACGCACGGTGCTGGAGTACCTGCTCATGCCGCTCGTCAAGTCACAGGAAGCCTTCCGGGAACGTTAGCCATGAAATTTGTTGAAACACTGAAGTTGAGCTTGTTGGCGGGCGCCCTGGCAGGTCTGTTCTGCGGTCAGGCGGTGGCCGGGCGCTGCACCGACGATGTGGTGCCCCCCCCGAAGTCAGGCGCCAAGGCCGCAGCCGCCACCCCGGCACCCGACACCGAAGCGCCGCTGGACCCGATGACGCAGTTGCGATTGATTGCCCGCGAAGCCGCGCGCCGCAGCGCCGAAGTGGGCGCGGCCAAGTTGCTGGCCGAGGCCGCCGATTACGACCTGGAAGAGACCAAGGGCGGACGCTATCCCCAAGTCAGCGTCAGCGGCACGGTCGGGCCTGGCAGAACCCAGGTGGACGGTGTCACGACGCAAAAAGGCACCCAGAGCAACGTGTCCTTGAATGTGTCGTCCAACCTGTACGACGGGGGGCGCCTGAACCGCCTGACCGAGTGGCGCAGCCAACTGGCCGGGTCGGCCAAGTACGGCGCGGCCGTGACGCAAGAGCAAGTGGTGCTGGAAGCGGTCACCACGGCGCTCGAGCGGAACCGGTTTCGCCTGCAGGCCCAGGTCTACCAGCAATATGCCCGCAAGATGAGTTGCCTGGTCGAGGCCCTGGAAGGCATCGTGGCCGAGGACAAGGGGCGGGCCAGTGAACTGGTGCAGGCCCGCAAGACCCAGGCTCAAACCGAACTGTCACGCGATGCGGCCTTGGCGCAGAGCCGCCAGATCGAGTTCCGCCTGCGCAAGATCATTGGCGACAAGCTGGCGTTGGGCGAAGGCATCACCGTGCCGCTGGCTGCCGTGCCTGAGATCGGCGAAATCAACCGCCAGATCGAATTCGGCAACGATGCGCAACAGCTGCGCACCCAGGCCGATGCCATGGAGAGCTATGCCAAGGCCGTCGTCGCGGGCCAGAAGCCCCAACTCAACTGGGCCCTGTCCAAGACCGAAGGCCTGGCGGGCTCCGCCAAGGTGTCTTCCTGGCAGGCCGGCGTGAGCGTCTCGTACAGCCTGTTCAATGGCTTCTCGGACAAGGCCGCGTCCATGGCCGCCAACAAGCGTGCCGAATCGGCGCGCCAGCAACTGGCCGAGTTGCTGTCCTCGAAATTCGCCCGCACGGCGGAGGTCTACGACATCGCGACCACGTCACTTGAACGGGCCAAGCGTTATGTCGATGTGTTGCGTGACAGCGAAAAGGTCCGCAACTTCACCTTCCAGCAGTGGTCTCAGCTGGGCAAGCGTTCCCTGTTCGACGTGATGTCTTCCGAGGCCGATCACTTTGGCCTGCGCATTGCCTACGTCAACGCCCTGCACGATGGCTTTGCCGCAAGTGCCCAGATGCGCTCGCTGGGCAGCGGTTTGTCCGTTTGGCTCATGCCGGAGCAAAAGCCATGACCATCAAGCCTGCCCTGCAATTGCCGATATCCCTTCGAAAGCCGCATAATCGATTGCACATCATGGCAGGGGTTCTATGAACAGACACAGCTTGGCGTGGGTGCTGGCGGCCGGGATGGCCAGCCTCCTGGTGACCGCGTGTGGCGGCAACAACCCGAACTATGTGACCTCCGCGTCTCCGACTCCACCGGTCTATGTGCCGGGTGCCGGCATTGCCCCGCCTCGATTTGCCTATGTGGTCAACCGGGGGACCAGCAATGTGTCAGGTTTTTCTGTCAACGCAACCTCGGGCCTGCTGACGCCGATCGCCGGTGCTGGTTCGCCCTGGGTCACTGGCACCAATCCTGAATCCATTGCCGTGGATCCCGGGGTCAGGTTTGCCTACGTGGCCAACAATGGCAGCAACAACGTCTCGGTGTTCAACATCAACAGCGACGGCTCCCTGACCGCCAACGGCTTGCCTGCAACGGCTGGCTCCCAGCCCACGGCCGTGACCGTGGACCCGCAGGGGCGCTATGTCTACGTTGCCAATGGCGACATCGCCGCCAGCACCATCTCGGCTTACAGCTTGAACAGCACCACGGGCCAGTTGACCCCGATTGCCGGCTCGCCGTTCGCCTCGACTGGCACCAATCCGCGGAGCATCGCGGTGGACCCCACCGGCAAGTTCGTGTACGTGGCGAACTTCGCCTCCTCCTCGATCTCGATCTATTCGATCGACACCAGCAGCACGGGCGGGCATGTGCCAGGCGCGCTGATCCTCCAAGGCACGGTGACCACGACGGTGGACTCGCCGAACTCGATCACCGTCGTGACGTCTGCGACGGGCATCTATGCCTATGTGGCCAATTTTGGGAATGACAGCGTCACCGCCTACAGCGTCAACACGACCAATGGCGCCTTGACACCGACCAATCCAGGCCTCGCGCTGTCGGGTGGCACGACACCCACTTCCGTGGCGGTCGAGCCCAACGGCAAGTTCGCCTACGTGACCAATCTGTCCTTGCCAGGCACGGGCAATGTGGCCGCCTTCAGCATCGGTCAAGCGGTCGGCAATGCTGGTGCTTTGACGGCCTTGGGGGGCGCCAGTGCCACGGCCGCCCTGACGGGGGGGGCACCTTATTCGGTGGCCGCAGACCCCTCTGGCAAATTTATCTACGCCGTGCAGAGTGCGACCAACCAGATCACTGGTTTCACCCTGAACGCCACCACGGGGGCCTTGACCCCCATGTCCACCCAGTTTGCGACGGAAACAGGTAGCCCACCGCCCACCAGCGACGGCCGGTTCATCCTCATCACCAAGTGATCGAAGGCGAAGCCGGGGAGAAACACCCTGGCCTTGAATAAGGCCAAGCCTGGCCGCAGAATCAAGGCGGTTTTCACCGCTTTGTTGTCCCGAGCGTGAATTTTTACCTCCTCTAAGCTGGATGTCGCGGCGATAGCGCCGTGTCACAGGGCCTCCAATGATGGGAAATCGATTCCACGCCACCGCGCCCCGGCGCAACCAGCCCGCGAAGGGGCAGGGCGACGATGCCGCGCCGGTGCTCACCCATGATCCTTCGGCCTTGATCCGGGGCATCGAGCTGCAGAACCAAGGCCGCATCCCCGAGGCCGAAGCCCTGTTCCGTACCTACCTGGGCACGCACCCGGCCGATGGCGCCGCGCTTTACTCGCTGGCCGTGATCCTGTTGCAGCGTGGCGACCACGCCCAGGCCATCGAATTGCTTTCAGGCGGCGTGGTGGCCTGTCCCACCTTCGCGCCCTTGTGGATGGCTTACGCCAATGCCCTGCAATCGACCGGCCGGCTGGCCGAGGCCTTGGCCAGCTACGACAAGGCCCTGGAAATCAATCCTCAATACACCGAGGTGCTGCTCAACAGCGGCGTGCTGCTGCGCGAGCAACAACGCCACCTGGAGGCGCTGGAACGTTTCCAGCGCGTTCTGGCCATCAAGCCGGACCACGAAGCCGCCATGGGCAACAGCGGCATCATCCTGACCGAGTTCAAGCGCAGCGAAGAGGCCATTGCCATGTTCGAGCGCCTGCTGAAGGTCAACCCGAACTACGACTATGGCCTGGGCCTGCTGGCCTATGAGCGCCTGCATGCCTGCGACTGGCACGGCTTTGCCGACAACTCGGCGAAAATCATTGACGGCATCAAGGTTCGCCAGCGCACCTGCAAATCCTTGCCCTTGATGGCGTTCTCCGACGACTGCGCGGACCACCAGATCAGCGCCCAGATTTTCGCGGCGCGCTTCCCGCCGTCCAAGAAGCCCTTGTGGACCGGTGAACGCTACCGCCATCGCAAGATCCGCCTGGCCTACGTGTCGCCCGACCTGCGCGAACACCCGGTCGGCCACCTGATGTGCGGCATTTTCGAGCACCACGACAAATCGCGATTCGAAACCGTGGCGATCTCCCTCGGCATCGACGACAAGAGCCGCCTGCGTTCGCGCATGCTGGGCTGTTTCGACCAGTTCGTGGACGCCCGCGCGATGACTTCGCGCCAGATCGCCGAGCTGATGCGCTCGATGGAAATCGATGTGGCCGTCGATTTGGCCGGTTACACGGCCGATTCGCGCACCGACATCTTTGCCAACCGCCCCGTGCCTGCGCAGGCGAACTTCCTGGGCTATCCCGGCACCCTGGGCACCGGCTACATGGACTACATCATTGCCGACCGGCATGTGATCCCGCCCGAACACCAGCGTTTTTACAACGAGAAGGTGCTGTACCTGCCCGACGCCTACCTGCCCACCGACGCCGGCCTGAAGATCTCCGAACGCACGCCCACCCGCGCCGAATGCGGCCTGCCCGACACCGGCGTGGTGTTCTGCTCCTTCAGCCACGACTACAAGATCAACCCGCCCCTGTTCGACATCTGGATGCGCCTGCTGGCCAAGGTGCCTGGCAGCGTGTTGTGGCTGATGTCGCGAAGCCAGGTCTCGCAGGCCAACTTGCGCAAGGAAGCTCAGGCGCGGGGCATCGACCCGTCGCGCCTGGTGTTCGCCGGTCGGGTTCCCCTGGTCGAGGACCACATGGCGCGCTACCGCCAAGCCGACATCTTCCTGGACACCCATCCCTACAACGCCCACACGACGGCGGCCGATGCCCTGATGGCGGGCTTGCCGGTGGTGACCTTCATGGGGGGCGCTTTCCCGGCGCGCGTGGCTGGCAGTCTGTTGCACGCCGTGGGCATGCCCGAACTGGTCGCCGATTCAGCCGAAGGCTACGAGGCGCTGGCGCTGCAACTGGCCAGCAACCCTGAGTTGCTTCAGGGCGTCAAGGCCAAGCTGCGGGCCCAGCAGGCCACGCAGGCCTTGTTCGACACCGGCAGCTTCTGCCGCAACCTCGAAGCCCTGTACGTGGCCATGTGGCGACAGTCGGAGCTGGGTGGCGCGGTGGATGCGCTGAGCAGCGCGCCCATCGGCGTGCCCGGATAAAAGCCATTACCAACAACTTGTTCACGGTTTCACGGCGGATCGATCTGCCGTAATCTTGACAAACCAATTGACAGGAGCATGTCGTGACGAAAACCCTCGACCTGGGCTGCGGACCCAACCCCAACAATCCCTTCAACGCCGACGAAGTCTATGGCGTGGACATCCGCGAGGACATCGGCCGCAACATCGCGAGCGCCGACCTGGCGCTGGACCCGATTCCCTATGACAACAACATGTTCGAGTTCGTCTCGGCCTACCAGTTCATCGAGCACATTCCGCGCGTCATTTACGCGCCGAACCACCGACTGCCTTTCGTGCAGTTGATGAACGAGATCTACCGGGTGTTGAAGGTGGGGGGCGTGTTCCTGTCGGTGACGCCGGCCTACCCGCACAATGCCGCCTTCCAGGATCCGACGCACGTCAACATCATCACGGAAGACACCTTCATCCGTTATTTCGACGACACCCACCGCTGGGCCAAGATCTATGGCTTCGCCGGCCATTTCAAGATCCTGAAGCAGGAATGGATGGGGGCCAACCTGGTCACCCAGATGCAGAAAGTGTTGCCGCCCGCCGCTTGACCCGAGCTGGCCGGATGGGATGAAAAAAGGATGCCACCCGGCATCCTTTTTTCATGGCCGCCTGGCGAGCGGACTGGCCTGGGCCTCGAGGCTCAGAGGGCGTTCAGGTTCTTCACGATGAGCTGCGCCAGCAGGGCATAGCCCGAGTTCTGCGCCACGTCCTTTTGCACCGCTTTGATCAAGGCCGCGCGGACCCGGGCGTTTTCCGGTTTCGAGAAATACTCGGTCCGGTCTTTCAGGTCGTCCAGGGTCCGGTAGGACAGGTCTTCGTGGGACGAGGTCAGGTCGGCCAGGCCGGAGCGGGCATCGGTCAGGCACAAGCCGCCGGACATGATCACGTCGTGGAAGCGGTTCACCACGGCGTGGTCGAACTGCAGTGACGAGATGTTGATGCTGACCTTGCTTTTGTTGAACACACGTTGAACATCGGCGGGTTCGTACACCGCCGGGTGGTAGCCCACGCCAGGCCGTTGAACCTGGAGGTTGCGGGCCACGTTGTGCAGGTAGGCGGGGTCGCCGCCGAAGATGTCCAGCGGTGCGATGTCGCATTGCTCGAACACCCAACCCCGCAGAGGCATGGTCTGGCCGGTGATCTGGTTGCGCAGCCATTGCGCTTGCGCCACGCGGAGGACGGCCTGGTCGTTGGCATCGCCCAGTCCATCCAGCGCCTGGTCGGCGTAGGCCTTGACGCTGGGCTCCAGCGGCGTGCCGAAATCCTGGCGGCGGGCTTGCACGGCACCGTCCACCAGTTGGCGAAAGCGTTGCGAGTCGCCCGTGGGTTGGTAGTAGATGCTGGGCACGGCGTGCCCCACGAAGGTGGCGCCGTGGTCGAAGCCATCCAGGCTGGGCTCGGTGGCCGGCACCTCGCTGGCGTGCGGCACGACCTCGGCGCGGTGGATGCCGACCGAAGCCAGATCCTGGACATTGTCGGCTTCGATGCACAGGTGCGCGGAGCGTTCGGCCACGCGCTTCCAGGCCTGCAGTTTGGAGATGCCGCTCAGCAGGTTGATGCCGCCCAGGATGGCATCCTGGTGCAGGAAGATCATCTTGCCTGGGAAGTTTTCGAAGAAGTATTCGTCCTTGCCGGGCTGCTTGGACTGGATGATGTTGCCGGCCGCGTTGGACACGTAAGCCGCGCCACCTTGCTTGAGCAGGAACTGCTGGAAGGTGAGGCTGTTGAAGCCATCGGGCTTGACGACCATCACCTCCAGTCCGCAGCGCGACAGTTCGGCGCCCAGGGCGTGCGCGATGCGCCGGTAGATGGGCGTTCTGGATTCTTCGATGTAGACGGTGCGTGTGGTCATGGGCTCAAGCCTCAGGCCTGGGTTGGCAGGTGAGGGCGGACGCCATCGGCGTGAGGGCCCAGGAGGTCGAGCCAGAAGGCCGGGTTGTATTTCCACCAGGCATGCCCGCCCATGGGCGGGCGCTGCTGGTTCACGGCATGGTAGTACTCGGGTTTGAGTTCCAGCGCGAAGGTCGAGGCGACGAACTCGTTGGGCATGACGAAGTCGAGCGAGACCGGGCCCATGAAACCGAAGAACAGGTCCTCGCTGGAGCCGGTCTTGACGAAGTAGTCCACGGCTTCGGGAAACTCTTCCAGCAGGGCGATGCACTTGGGGATGCGGCGCAGGCTCAAGCCGCCGTTGCCGACGTGCGTGCGGATCCGCTTGCCCAGTCCGCCTTCGAAGCGGCCGAGGTTGATCAGGATCTCCAGACCGTCCGGCCAGGGGGCGCCCACGTAGTCGTAGGGACGGGCGCACCAGGTGTCCAGCTCGTCCTTGAGCAGGATGGCGTCGGTCTGCAGGATGAGCATGAATTCGTGCTGGTCGAAGCGCTGGTAGAAGGCCTTGGACATGAGCAGGCGGCTGTAACCCTGCACCGAGCTGAACGAAGAAGATTCGAAGGGGATGAAGGGGATGCCGGGGAAGTCGACGGCGTGGCGGCTCATGTCCAGGCCTTCGGGGCCCACGAAGAAAACCGCTCGGCCTTTCTGGAATTGGGCCAGCGAATGCCTGAGCGAAAAGTGCTCCAGCTCGCTGAGCTGAGCCTGGTAGATCGGCACGACGACGGCCACATTGCGCATACGGGATTCTCCTGGGCAGACTGCTGGGTAGGGTCATGGTGCGGGATTTGCCGGTGCCATGACAGCGGAACTGAGGGACTTCCCAAGGGCTTCTTGCGAGACCGCCAAAGGGGGGTGAACCATAGACTTGGTCAACGCCCGTTCATGCCCAAGGAGCTTTCATGATTCGCCAGATTGTCAAGGATTACGCCATCGTCGAGGAGATCGCTCCCCGGGATTACCAATTCAACGGCACGTCGGCGGCGCTCAAACCCATGATCCTGCACTTGTTTTCCGACAACACGCCGGCGCGTTCGGTGCTGGACATCGGCTTTGGCCGAGGCGAGCTCGGCCAGTTGATCAGGACCAATCCCGGCACCGCCCACTGGAGCGTGGACGGGATCGATGGCTTCGACGTGACCTGCTGCAACAAACCTCTCTTCGAGATGGGTTATTACCGCAACATCTGGCACGGCTATGCCCAGGACCTCGGCCCCGAGCAGTTGAAATCCTACGATGTGTTGTGCCTGCTGGACGTGATTGAGCACCTCGACGCGCCCACGGCCAAGGGCCTGTTGCGCAACCTGCTGTCTTCACTGGGCGAGAACTCGCTGCTTTTCATCAGCACGCCGCTGTGGTTCTACCCCCAGGATGCCCAACAAGAGGGCGACCTGGAAGAGCACTTGATCGGGGTGCCTGCCACCAGCATGATGTCGCTCAAGCCGCTGATGTATTCGGTGGGCGCGCGCCTGGTGGGCAATTTCGTGTTCGGGCGCCAGAGTTTGGCGCACATCGATGCCTTCGAGCCCACCACGGACCGTTCCTTCGACATCGAGCAAGGCACCAAACTGGCCCTGGACGTGGGCATGAAGCTGGACCCAGGCATCCTCTTCAAGATCACGTACTGACCTGAGGGCAAGCCGGGCTGATTCGTCAGCCCGGCTTTTTCATTGGTCGTCGCCGATGCCGCGCACCTTGCGCA
The DNA here is from genome assembly GCF_050725395.1 of Aquabacterium sp. Lineage (GTDB taxonomy): Bacteria > Pseudomonadota > Gammaproteobacteria > Burkholderiales > Burkholderiaceae_C > Aquabacterium. Next base: position 59,681 of record NZ_JBOHHL010000026.1, read on the forward strand.
GCTCGGCGCACAGGTCGCCCATGAACTGGTCGAACTTCTTGGTCAGGTTGATGCGCGACATGTCGCGCAACTCGATCTCATCCTTCGCCAGGCCGATGCGGGGAGCGTCCTCGTCGATGGACAACTCGTCGCTTTCCTGGTGCGGCTTGGCCACGTAGAGGAAAGCCATGTTCAGCATTTCCTCGGGGCTCAGGTGGTAATCGGCAGCGCGGATCTTCTCGGCCATCCGGTCCCAGTGCACGCCTTGCTCTTCCTTGTGGCGTCCCACCTTGATGGACAGTCGGCGTGAGCCCAGCAGGGCCTTGGCCTTGATCTGTTCCACCGAACGCACGGGGACGTGCTGCAGCACCGAGGTCAGCACCGTGCCTTCGACCATCTCTCCGTCGATGAACACCCAGTGGTTGCCCTCGGCGATCACACAATTCTTGGCGTGTTCGTTGCGGATCACGACCTTGTAGACCTGGTCGGGCTCCTTGCTGCGCTTGCGGAAGACCTCGTACAGCGGCGCCTTGGCGGTGAGGTAGTCGCCGTGGGTGGGGATGTAGGTCACCCAGGGCAGCAGGCCGCTGCCATCAGCGGGGATTTGCTCGTTCAACACCTCCGCCAGCGTGCCTTCTGGCGTGTGGATGAACTCGTCGCCATCCAAAGGGATGATGAAGTCGTACACATTGGTGGCCGCGACCTTGCGGGCGAGTGTGCTCAGCAGGACGGCCTGCTGAAAGTCCGCCGATTCGTGCTTGAAGATGGTCAGGGGATAGCCATGGGCCTGCATGGCCAGCAGGATCTGCTGCGTGCCATCCTGGCTGTTGTGGTCGAGCACGAAAATGTGGTCAACGCTGCGGCTGTTGACCTTGACGAACAACTCGATGATGTCGCATTCGTCCTTGACCATCGTGATGATGGCGATTTTCGTGCTCATGACGGACCTGCCTCCTGGGGTGTCTGCCCACGCCGGAAAAATCCACGCGGACCAGACTACATGGTGCGTCCATCCGGGGCAAGTCTTGCCCCGGATAAACGGCCATGGCTTGGCGCAGTTCCTCGGTTCGCGTCAGATCAACAGGTTGTTCTGCTTGTCGTCGACCAGTTGGGTGTGGTCGATGGTGACGAGCGGTACCTCGTGGTGAACCTCGGCAACGGTCAAGGTGGACTGGGTGGCGGCAGGGTCGGCATGCCCGGCGAGCAGGTCATGGCCCCGGTCGGACAGCAGGTCGTTCACGTTCACCCCCAGCGGATGCTCGGCGGTGCCCGCGGCGGCCACCTTGTCCTTGCCATCGTCAGCGGTGTCACCCGCCGTGGTGGCCGAGGCGGCCTGGACGGCGGCGTGGTGCGTGCCGTCGTCGGTGGCGGTGGTCGCCGCTGCCGTGGTGGTCGTCGAGGCGTCCTTGCTGAACCAGACGTCGGCCATCTGATGGTTGGCACCATCCGAGGTCTTGTAGCTGGAGATGAGGCCCAGCAGGTTGCCGTTGTCGACTTCCGTGCCGGTCTTGGCGTTCAGGTCGATCTCGATGATGCCCAGGCTGGCCAGGGTCTTGAGTTCGCCGTTGCCAGTGATGCCGTCACCATTGGCGTCCACCCACACCTGGAGGTCCTTGAAGTGGGCGTCGGCCAGGGTGAGCTTGCCGTCGTGGTTGCTGTCGATGTCCCTCATCGCCGTGTAGCCGTCGCCAGCGCGCTGTCCGCTGGACAGGACGGTGGCGGCGCCGAACAGCTCGGTGCCATCGTTGATCAGGCCATCATGGTTGCGGTCCATGACCAGCAGACCATCGGTGGCGGAGACCCAGCCCGCGGTGCTGGCATGTCCGTTCGCCAGGAGGTCGAAGTTGGTGCCATGGGCCGCGGAGACGGTGTGGACGCCATCACCATTGAGGTCCAGCACGATTGGCGAGACCGAGGTCAGCGCATTGGTCTGCTCCGTGGTCAGCGCCGCGAACTGGGTCGAGGTGATGGCCGCGGCCTGGACCATGCTCAGTGCAGCGATGTCGGTGGTCTCGATCGAGGCGATCTGGTCGGTGCTCAGCGCCTGGATCTGCGTCGTGCTGAACTCGTGGATCTGGGCCGTGGTGAGGGCCACGATGTCCGTGGTGGTGAAGGCGTGGATCTGGTCGGTTGTCAGGCCGTGGATCTGCGTGGTGGTCAGGGCCGCCACGTGGGCCGTGTTCAGCACAGCGATGTCGTCGGTCGTCAAGGCCGAGATTTGCTGCGTGTTCAGCACCGCCAGGTCGGTGGTCTGCATGGCACTCACTTCGGCCGTCGTGAAGGCGGCGATGTGGGTGGTGTTCATGGCCACGAACTGAGAGGTGGTCAGGGCCGTGAACTGGTCGGTGGCCAAGGCCGCGATCTGCGCCGTTGTGAAGGCCACGATCTGCGTGGTTGCCAGGCCGACGATGTGCGAGGTCGTCAGGGACTGGATCTGGTCCGTGGTCAGCGCGGCCACGCCGGAAGTGGTCAGTGACCGGACTTCCGCGGTGGTGAGCGCATCGATCTGCGCGGTGGTCAGGGCGGCGACCTGGCTGGTGCTCAGGCCAGCGATCTGGGCCGTCGTCATGGCCTTGAGATCGGTCGTTTCGATGGCGGCCACTTGCGCGGTCGTCATGGAGGCGACTTGGCTGGTGGTCAGCGAGGCGACCTGGTTGGTGGTCAGCGCAGCGATCTGATCCGTGGTCAGGGCTGCGACACCCGCCGTGGTCAGGGCGCGGATGTTGGTCGTGTTCAAGGCACCAAGGTCGGTGGTCTCGATCACGGCCACTTGGGCGGTCGTCAAAGCGGCGATCTGAGTGGAGACCAGGGCGGAGACCTGGTCGGTGTTCAGGGCGACGATCTGATCAGTCGTCAGGGCGGCGACACCGGAGGTGGTCAAGGCGCGGGCTTCAGACGTGGTCAGTGCAGCGACCTGGGCAGTCGTCAGGGCGGCCACTTGGGCCGTGTTCAGGCCTGCGATCTGGGCCGTGGTCATGGCCTTGAGGTCGGTCGTTTCGATGGCGGCCACTTGCGCGGTCGTCATGGAGGCGACTTGGCTGGTGGTCAGCGAGGCGACCTGGTTGGTGGTCAGCGCAGCGATCTGGTCGGTCGTCAGGGCAGCGACACCAGCCGTGGTCAGGGCGCGGATGTTGCTCGTGTTCAAGGCACCGAGGTCGGTGGTCTCGATCACGGCGACTTGCGCGGTGGTCAGGGCGGCGATCTGAGTGGAGACCAGGGCAGAGACCTGGTCGGTGTTCAGGGCGACGATCTGATCGGTCGTCAGGGCGGCGACACCGGAGGTGGTCAGGGCGCGTGCTTCAGACGTGGTCAGGACGGCGACCTGGGCGGTCGTCAGGGCCGAGACTTGGGCCGTGTTCAGGCCCGCGATCTGGGCCGTGGTCATGGCCTTCAGGTCAGTGGTCTCGATCGCGGCGATCTGAGCCGTCGTCATGGCGGCGACCTGGCTGGTGGCCAAGGCGGCGACTTGCGTCGTGTTCAGGGCAGCGATCT
>NZ_JBOHHL010000027.1:0-62687 GCF_050725395.1 Aquabacterium sp.
TGGCGCAGGTGCAGATCTCGGATTGCCTGGGCGAGCCGGTGTGGTCGGGCCGCACCGACAAGCAGGGCTTGGTCATGGTCAAGCAGGAACTGCCTCGCCTGAGCTGGGACCACTGCCAGCGCGGTTCGCGCAACGAGAACGAAACCGGGTACTTCGTCAGCGCCCGCAAGCTTGATGCGCAGGGCCGGGCCGACATGGCCTTCGTGTGGTCGACCTGGAACCAGGGCATCGAGTCTTGGCGCTTCCACGTGGACACGAATTTCTCGGACACGCCCACGTCCACCCTTTTCCACTCGGTGCTGGACCGCACCTTGCTGCGCGCCGGTCAAACCGTGTCGATGCAGCACCACGCGCGGCTTGAAAAGCTGACAGGCCTGGGCCTGGTCGACCCGCGCGACTTGCCGCCCACGCTGACCATCGTGCACGAAGGCACGGGCCAGGAGTTCTCGCAAGCCTTGAACTGGCGCGGCCGCCATGCCGAGTCGACCTTTGCCATCCCGGAGGACGCCAAGCTGGGCGTCTACAACCTCCAGTTGGTCAGTGCGGGCCAACGCGTGACCACGGGCAGCTTCCGCGTCGAGGAGTTCCGCTTGCCGGTGATGACGGGGCGCATCATCCCGCCCAAGACGGCGCTGATCCAGCCCAAGGACGTGAGCCTGGGCCTGCAGATCAACCACGGCAATGGTGGTGGTGCAGCGGGCTTGCCCGTGCGTGTGTCGGCGCAGTGGCGCGATGCGCAACTGGAATCGGCCTTGCGCACGGAGCGCTACCCGGGCTTCCGTTTCAGCCCGCCGCGCGAGCCGCGTGATCCCAATGCCAAGTCCTTCTTCTCGGAAGATTATGTGGACGAGGGTGACGAGGAATCGTCTGTCTACACGCGCGAGGAGCGCGCCAAGCTGGTGGCCGACAAGCTGCCCGTGACGCTGGACAAGAACGGCGCCGGCCATGTGCTGCTGCCCAAGCTGCCGGCCACCAAGGTGCCGCGCGAGATGCTGGTGCAGGCCACCTACGCCGACCCGAATGGCGAGGTGCAGACCTTGAGCCAGACCGTGCCCGTGTGGCCCGCCGGGCTGGTGCTGGGCGTGCGCACCGAGGAATGGGTGTCGGTCAAGCAAAAGGTGGCCACGCAGGTGGTGGTGCTGGACACCAGTGGCCAGCCCAAGGCGGGCGTGAGCGTCAGCGTGCGCGCCGTGGCGCACCGCACCAACTCCACCCGCAAGCGATTGGTCGGTGGCTTCTACGCTTACGACAACCAGAATGCCGACGAGGACCTGGGCCAGGTGTGCAGCGGCACCAGCGATGCGCGCGGACTGGTGCTGTGCGAAGGCACGCTGAAGTCTGCTGGCGAGATCGAGCTGATCGCGCAGGCCAATGACGCGGCCGGCAACACCGCGCGCTCGGCCGCTTCGGTGTGGGTGACGCGCCAGGGCGAACTCTGGTTCGGTGGTGACAACCAGGACCGCATGGACGTGATCCCCGAGCAGCGCAGCTACGAGCCGGGCCAGACGGCCAGGTTCCAGGTGCGCAGCCCCTTCCGCCATGCCACCGCGCTGGTCGCCATCGAGCGCAACGGCATCCTCGAAACACGCACGGTCGAACTGAACGGCAAGGACCCGACCATCTCGCTGGAAGTGAAGGCGGAGTGGGGCCCCAATGTGTTCGTGTCGGTGCTGGCCGTGCGTGGCCGTGTGCACGATGTGCCCTGGTACAGCTTCTTCACTTGGGGCTGGCGTTCGCCCACCGAATGGTGGAAGGCCTTCAACGACGATGGCCGTGACTACCAGGCGCCGACCGCGATGGTCGACCTGTCCAAGCCCGCTTTCAAATACGGCATCGCCGAGATCGAGGTGGGCACAGCGGGGCACCGCTTGAAGGTGGAGGTTCAGCCCGACAAGGCGCGTTACCCGATCCGCGCGACCAGCCAGGTGCGCGTGAAAGTCAGCCTGCCGAATGGCCAACCCGTGCCCGCCGGCACCGAAGTGGCCTTGGCCGCCGTGGACGAAGCCTTGCTGGAACTCAGCCCCAACGACAGCTGGGACCTGTTGGGTGCCATGGTGCGCCACCGTGGCTATGGCGTGGAGACCGCCACCGCGCAGATGCAGATCATCGGCAAGCGCCACTTCGGCAAGAAGGCCGCGCCACCGGGGGGCGGGGGCGGGCAGTTCCCCACGCGTGAACTGTTCGACACCTTGCTGTTGTGGAACCCGCGCGTGGTGCTCGATGCCAAGGGTGAGGCGATCGTCAAGGTGCCCCTGAACGATTCGCTCACGTCCTTCCGCATCGTCGTCATCGCGGATGCAGTGCAGGGCGCCAACGCGGGTTTGTTCGGCACAGGGCGCGCCAGCATCGCCGCCACGCAAGACCTGCAGATCTTGTCGGGCGTGCCGCCCCTGGTGCGGGAGGGTGACCGCTACCGCGCCATGTTCACCTTGCGCAACACGACGGCACAGGCCATGCAGGTTTCGTTCACGGCGCAGGTCGGCCCCGAAACCTTAACGCCGCAGCGCGTCAGCATCGAACCGAATGCCGCCGCCGAAGCTGGCTGGGACGTGACCGTGCCCTTCAATGTCAAGCAGCAGGAATGGACGGTGTCGGCCGAGTCAGGCCCCGTGCGCGACCGCATGAAGGTCACTCAAAAGGTGGCCGAAGCCGTGCCCGTGACCGTGCAGCAAGCCACCTTGATGCAACTGGACAAGGGCAGCGTCAGCATCCCCATTGGCATGCCCGCCACGGCCCTGGCCGACGCGCAAGGTGTGCCACGCGGCGGCATCGAAGTCGCCTTCAAGCCCAAGTTGTCCGATGGCCTGCCGGGTGTGCGCGATTTCTTCGAGCGCTACCTGTGGGACTGCCTGGAGCAACGCGCCTCCATCGCCATCGGCCTGCGCGATGTGGACGCCTGGCGCAGCCTGGCCCAGCGCATCCCGTTGTACCTGGACGACGACGGCCTGGCGCATTACTTCCCGCCTTCGGCCAGCGCCGGCCGCACGGGCAGCGACAGCCTCACAGCCTACCTGCTGGCCATCAGCGATGAGGCCAGCAAGCTGGGTTACGACTTCAGCTTGCCCGACGACACCCGCCTTCGCATGGAGCGTGGCTTGGCGGCGTTCGTGGAAGGCCGCATCAAGCGCGACTTCTGGACGCCGGCCTTTCTGAAGAACGGCGACCTGGACGTGCGCAAGCTGGCCGCCATCGAGGCCCTGTCACGCACCGGCAAGGCGCAAGCGCGCATGCTGGACTCGGTGCAGATCCTGCCCAACCAGTGGCCCACCAGCGCCGTCATCGATTGGCTGTCCATCCTCGACCGTGTGAAGGACATCCCCGAGCGCGACAAGCGCATGGCGGAGGCTGAGCAGATCTTGCGCGCACGGTTGAATGTGCAAGGCACACGACTTGGTTTTTCCACAGAGCGCGACGACAGCTGGTGGTGGCTGATGGCCAATGGCGACGTCAACAGCGTGCGCATGATCCTGGCGACCTTGCCCAAGCCTGCCTGGAAAGACGACATGCCGCGCCTGGTCACCGGCACCTTGCAACGCCAGCAGCGTGGCCGTTGGTCGACCACCGTGTCGAACGCCTGGGGCTCGGTCGCCATCGAGGCGTTCTCGAAACGTTTCGAGCGCGATCCGGTCACGGGCACTTCGAAGGTCGGCTTCGAGCCTGGCCCGGCGCCGCAAAGCTTCTCGTGGAACCAGTCGCCCAACGGCGGCAAGGTGGCGCTGGGCTGGCCCAAGGCCGTGGCCAGCAGCGCGTCAAACCCTGCAGGCAGCAACGTCAAGGTCACGCACGAAGGCACCGGCAAGCCCTGGCTCACTTTCACCAGCAAGGCCGCCATCCGCGTGACCACGCCTTTCAGCAGCGGTTACCGCATCACCAAGACCATCACGCCCGTGGAGCAAAAGGTGAAGGGCCAGTACAGCCGGGGCGACGTGCTGCGCGTGCACCTGGAGATCGACGCGCAGGCCGACATGACCTGGGTGGTGGTCAACGACCCCATCCCCGGCGGCTCGACCTTGCTGGGCTCGGGCCTGGGCCGCGACGATGCCATGGCCACCACCGACGAGCGGCAGGACAGCCGTGGCTGGCTGGCCTACCAGGAGCGCAGCTTCGAGGCCTTTCGCTCCTACTACCGCTACCTGCCCAAGGGCCCGCTGGTGCTGGAATACACCGTGCGCCTCAACAATCCGGGCACCTTCGGCCTGCCGCAGACGCGGGTCGAGGCCATGTACGCGCCCGAGATGTTTGGCGAGTTCCCCAACGCGCCCGTGGCGGTGGTGCCCTGACGCCATGACGAGCACCTGGCGTTCACGGATGGTGCTGTCGGCTGGGGCCATGGCCTGCACGGCCGCATTCGCCTTGCCCAGCTTCGAGCAGGTCAAGGCGCAGTACCGCTCGTCGGACGCCGTGCTGCTGGACCGCCATGGCGTGACTGTGCAGCAACTGCGCGCCGACACCCGTGCGCGCCGCGCCGACTGGGTGCCCTTGACGCAGGTGTCGCCCGCCTTCCGCCAGGCCTTGCTGTTCTCGGAAGACAAACGCTTCTACGAACACGGTGGCGTGGACTGGTCTTCGGTCGGTGCTGCGGCGTGGGCGAACTTGTGGAACACGCGCACGCGCGGCGCCTCGACCGTGACCATGCAGCTGGCCGGCCTGCTGGACGATGACCTGGTCACGCGCGGTGGCCGCTCGGTGGTTGCGAAGGTCGGACAGGTGCGCACCGCCTGGCAGCTGGAACGCCAATGGCGCAAGGACCAGATCCTGGAGGCTTACGTCAACCTCGTGGCTTTCAAAGGCGAGCTGGTCGGCATTGGTGCCATGTCGGCCAGGCTGTTCCAGAAATACCCCAGCGGCCTGAACGCGCAAGAAGCTGCCATCGCCGCTGCCCTGGTGCGCGCCCCCAACGCCAAGCCCGTGGCCGTGGCCAGCCGCGCCTGCGGCATCCTCACCGTGCAAGGCCGCGCCAAAGAATGTGTTTTCCTGTCCACCTACACGGCGCAAGTGCTGGCCAGCCGGCCCACCGACCGGCTGGATGCCGACCTGCAGATCGCGCCGCACCTGGCCCGCCGCTTGTTGGCGCCGAACGGGCCTGCCAAATCCAGCCAGCCCATCACCATCAAAAGCACCCTCGACGCCAAGCTGCAGCGCTTCACCCGCGACACCCTGCGCCAGCACCTGGCCGAACTGCGTGGCCGCCATGTCGAAGACGGCGCCGTCATCGTCATCGACAATGACTCGGGCGACGTGTTGGCCTGGGTCGGCTCCAGCGGCGGCGGCTTGTCGCAAGCGGCCGAGGTCGATGGCGTCATGGCCTTGCGCCAAGCCGGCTCGACACTCAAGCCTTTTCTGTACGAGATGGCCCTGGAGCAACGCTGGATGACGGCCGCCTCCATCCTGCACGACTCGCCGGTGGACTTGTCCACGCCCGGCGGCCTCTACATCCCGCAGAACTACGATCGGCATTTCAAAGGCCCGGTGTCGGTGCGCACCGCGCTGGCCGCGTCGCTCAACGTGCCGGCCGTGCGCACCCTGGTCATGGTCACGCCCGAACGTTTTGCGCAACGCCTCAAAGCACTGGGCTTGCCGCTCAAGCGCAATGGTGACTACTATGGCTACAGCCTGGCCCTGGGCTCGGCCGAAGTCACGCTGGCGGACCTGGGCAACGCCTACCGTGCTCTGGCCAATGGCGGCGTGCACACACCCTTGCGGTTGAAAGCCACCGACCCACGCGGCAACCCGCGAACGGTGATGGACCCCGGCGCCAGCTTCATCGTCAGCGATATCCTGGCCGACCGCGAAGCCCGCGTGCCCACCTTCGGCCTGGACAACGCCTTGGCCGCGCGTTACTGGGTGGCCGCCAAGACCGGTACCAGCAAGGACATGCGCGACAACTGGTGCATGGGTTTCTCCAAACGCTACACCGTCGGCGTCTGGGTGGGCAATGCCAGTGGCGAACCGATGTGGGATGTCTCGGGCGTGAGCGGCGCGGCCCCGGTGTGGCGGGCGGTGATGGATGAACTTCAGAAGGGCGCGCGCGATTTGCCGTCATTCCCAGCCAGCCATCCTGCCAATGTGGCCCTCACGCCCGTGACCTTTGAGCGGCAACTGGAACCTGCGCGCCAGGAATGGTTCCTGGCCGGCACCGAGCAAAGCCGCATCGAACTGGCCAGCCTGGCGGGGGTGGCCCGCTCGCTCATCACCGCGCCGGCCGACGGCACCACGGTGGCTCTCGACCCCGACATCCCGCCTGGTTCCCAGAAGCTGGTCTTGAGCGTGGCCCCGGGCGTGTCGCCGCGCTGGAGCTGGCGCCTGGACGGCAAACGCCTGGGGCCGGCAAAGTCCATGCGCTGGCCGATGTGGCCAGGCCGGCACCACCTGGCGCTGGTCGACCCGCAAGGCCAGACCATGGCCGAAGTGAGGTTCGAGGTGCGCGGGGCGGGCGTCAAGCCGGCGCGGCCGCCATCGCCAACCGGCAAGCGATTGCTGTTGCTGAGCTCGCGCGGGGACCATGGCCATGGCGAAGGCGGACGCCTGGCCCAGGCCAATCACGTGGGGTCGGCGGTGCGCGCTGCCTTTGCCGACAGGGCGCAGGCCTTGGCGAACGGCCAGGGGCCGGTTTAAGCCAGCCCCCGGGCCCTTTCCAGCAGAAGTTCTCGCTCGCGTGCATTGCCGGCCAGTTCGGCCGCGCGCTGGAACTCGGTGCGGGCTTCGTCCATCCGGCCCAGTTTGGCCAGCAGATCACCGCGCACGCTGGGCAACCACTGATAGCCTTGCAGCGAGGGCACCTGGCGCAACTCGTCCACGATCTGCAGCCCAGCCGCGGGCCCGAAGGCCATGCCCACCGCCACGGCCCGGTTCAGCTCGACCACGGGGGAGGGCATGGCTTGAGCCAGGGCGTCGTACAGGGCAGCGATGCGCGCCCAATCGGTTTCCCCGCCCGTGCGGGCCCGGCCGTGGCAAGCCGCGATCGAGGCCTGCAGGGCATAGGGGCCCAGCGCTTGGCCGGTTGATTGGGCCAGCGCTTCGGCGCGGCCCAGTGCCGTCAGCCCGCGCCGGATCAACAGGTGATCCCAGCGGGCGCGGTCCTGGTCCAGCAGCAGGACGGGCTTGCCAGCGGCATCGACCCGCGCGGCGGCCCGGGACGCTTGCAACTCCATCAAGGCGATCAAGCCATGTGCTTCGGCTTCCTGGGGGGCCAGCTCGGCCAGCATGCGGCCCAGCCGCAAGGCTTCATCGCACAGGGCAGGGCGCATCCAGTCTTCGCCGCTGGTGGCGGTGTAGCCCTCGTTGAAGATCAGGTAGACCACCTCCAGCACCGAAGCCAGGCGCTGGGCCAGTTCCTCCCCGCGCGGCACCTCGAAAGGCACCTTGGCCGCTGTCAGGGTGCGCTTGGCACGCACGATGCGCTGGGCGATCGTGGTCTCGGAAGCCAGGAAGGCGCGGGCGATTTCCTCGGTGGTCAGCCCACCCAGCAACTTCAGGGTCAAGGCCGCACGCGCCTCCGTCGACAGCAGAGGATGGCAAGCGGTGAAGATCAACCTCAAAAGGTCGTCGCCGATCTCGTCGGACCGAGCGGCGTCAAGTGCATCGACGAAATCGGGCACGATCAAGGCCTCCTGCGCTTCGAGGTCGTGGCCCAGCTCCTGCAGCTTGCCCTCGATCATCTTGGCGCGTCGCAGGCGGTCCAGGGCGCGGTTCTTCGCCGTGGTCATGAGCCAGGCCCCAGGGTTGTCCGGCACGCCGGTCCCAGGCCATTGCTCCAGGGCGGTGACCAGTGCGTCCTGCGCCAATTCCTCGGCCACGCCAATGTCGCGCACCATGCGTGCGACGCCCGCGATGATCTTGGCCGATTCGATGCGCCAAACGGCCTCGATGGCATGGTGCGTCGTGGTCAGCGCCATCAGAACTGGGGCGGCGCGGCGCTCAGGTCCATGTGCATCACCTCCCAGAGGTGGCCGTCCAGGTCTTCGAAGCCGTGTTCGTACATGAAGCCGTGGTCCTTCGCCTCCTTGGACGCCTTGCCACCGGCGGCGATGGCCTTGGCCACGAAGGCGTCGACCTCGGCCCGGCTGTCGCAGGACAGGCACATCAGGACCTCGGTGCTTTGACGGGCATCGACCAGGGTCTTCTTGATGAAGGTCTTGAAGAAATCCTCGACCAGCAGCATCACGTAGCTGTGGTCTTCCGAGATGACCATGCAGGCGGCCTGTTCGTTGGTGAACTGCTGGTTGAAGCTGAAACCCAGGTGGCTGAAAAACGCCTTGGTCTTGTCCAAGTCACGGACAGGCAAGTTGACGAAGATTTGTCGGCTCATGGTGTGGGCTCCGCTTTGGTTTTCAGGTTGGCAAGGCCGGTCTCGAAGTCCCGGCCGATCATGTGGTCCATGTCGATGAAGAGGCCCACCAGCTTGTACATGAAGGGCGCGGCGCCCTGCATGGCCCAGGTCACCTGGGTGCCCTCGGCGCTTGGCGCGAGCCTGAACTCGACCTGGTTGTGGCCTTCGAAGGGCTCGATCATGTCCAGCCGCATCGACACCTTGTCGGCGGCGGACGCCGTGATCTCGATGCTGCCCTTGCCGACGTCCTTGTTGCCCTCGAAGTCGTAGTGCGCGCCGGGGCCCGACACCGGCCCGCGGTAGAAGCCCTTGATGTTGGGGTCCTTCAGGTTGTAGGGGTTCCAGGTGTTGAACTGGTGCAGGTCGTTGATCAAGGCGTGCAGCTTGTTGCTGGACGTTTTGATGCTGGCGCTGCGCTGAACCGTGAAAGTGTCGGGTTGGGTGGCAGCATAAGACAGCAGCGCCGCCAGCCCCACACCCGCCACGATGAGAATGGTCTTGACCATGTCGGGCTCCTCAGTGCTTGATGCTCAGTTCGCGAAAACGGTCGACGGCGTCCCCGGGCTTGAAGTCGTCCAGTTCATACAACTGGCGCACTTCGACCTCGGCCGCTTCGCCTTCGCCCATGGGTGCAGGGAAACGCTGAGTCCACGCCAGCGCTTCTTCGCGCGAACGGACCTGGATGAGGGTGTAGCCGGCCACCAGTTCCTTGCTTTCGGTGAAGGGGCCATCCACCACCGTGCGTTGGCCGTCCGCGCCATGGCGGATGCGCCAGCCCTTGGCGGTGGGTTGCAGCCCGGAAGCGTCCAGCAGCACGCCGGCCTTGGCCAGTTGTTCGTGAAAATCCGCCATCGAGGCGATGAGCGCTTCTTCGGGCATGACCCCAGCCTCTGATTTCGGCGACGCTTTGACAATGATCATGAATCGCATGACGTGCTCCTGTTGTAGATGGGCCTGGCACAAGGCCTTCATCAACACGACGAAGCAAACGGCGCGGTTTCGACACGCGGCTCAAAAAAAGTCGGTGCTCAGGTCTCGTAGCAAGGCGCGACGGCGCGCACTTCCACCGTGCACCACTCGGCGGCTGGGCACTGCTGGGCAATGGCCAGCGCCTCGTCCCGCGTCTGGCAGGACAGCAGGAAGAAGCCGCCGATCATTTCCTTGGCCTCGGCGAAAGGACCATCGATGATGCGTTTCTGTCCACCACGCACCTCCACCCTCGCAGCATGGTGCTGCGACTGCAGGGATTCGCTGGCCAGCAGCAGCCCGCGCTCTTTGAGGTCGGCCCCGAAACGCACCATGCTGGCATAAGCCTCGCGACCTTCCGCGTCTGTGCGGGCGAGCCTTTGGTCGACAGGCTCCACGATCAGCAACATGTAAGACATTTTGACGTTCCCATTCCATTCGTGCCGACTCCCTGGTGGCCGACGCCCGACGATGATATCGCCCGCACCCCGGTGAGGCCTTGCCTTGACGCTGGCCCAGGAATGCCCGACAAGGAAAAGGCACGTCCACCCTGTTCACTGACCAGCTAGGAGACAGACATGACCATCGGATCCGGAATACACGTCAACGTGAGGGACCTGGCCGGGCCCCAGTGTGTGGAGCGCCTGACCCAGGCCATCCAGAAGCTGGACCCGACCGCCCTCGTGCAGTTCGACCTCCAGCAAGGCTTTGTCGATGTGGTGACCACCCAGCCCGAGAAGGCGGTGTTCATGGCCATCGAAGAACAAGGCTTCCACCCCCGCATGTGAAGCCGAGGATGGCATGAAATTTACCCGGGTGTAATTGATGGTGCAAATTTAATCCGGGTAATATTAATGCATGGAACACACCTCAAACACCACGGCCACGGCCTTTTTGGGCCAGCGCCTGTTGGCCTCTGGCTTGGCCTGCGGCAGTCCCGGGAAGTTGCTTACCGGGCGATGTCGGCCCTGGCTGGCAATCTGCCCCAGTTTGAAGAGCCAGCCGAGCATTGTTCGCTGGCGACACCGCCCGCTTGTCCGAGTTGGCACTGGCCTGCCCCGAAGACATCCGCGCTTACGTCGAGCGTCTGGCCGGGCATTAAGGAGATGTCATTAATATGATGGTCATCATAAAATTGTGTTAGCATGAAACCATGGACGCCAAACCAAGCCCAAGCCGCCGCGAGATCACGCACGACCGCATCGTCGAAACCGCCGCGCGGGCCATCCGCCGTGCGGGTTACCAGGGCGTGGGCGTGGCCGATATCATGAAAGAAGCCGGCCTGACGCATGGGGGCTTTTACGCCCATTTCGCTTCTCGGGATGCCTTGCTGGTTGAGGCCATTGAACGTGCCGGGCAGGACGGATCCGCCGTCATCGCGCAGCGCATGGTCGAACGCCAGGCCAAAGGTGCGAGCGAGTTCCGGGCCTTGGTCGAGTCCTATTTGTCGGACGTCCACCTGGCCAGCACAGAACACGGTTGTCCCGTGGCCGCCTTGTGTTCCGAAATGCCGCGCCAGGCGCCCGAGGTGCGCGAGGCCTCCGCCAAGCGGGTGCAAGGCATGGTCAAACTCGTGAAGAAGGCCTTGCCCGCCAGCACGTCCGCCGACATGGCCCCGGTCATTGCCAGCACCATGGTGGGCGCCCTGCAACTGGCGCGCGCCTTGGGCGACAACGCGCAAGGCAAAGCCCTGTTGAAGGCCAATCGCCAGAGCCTGCTTTCTCAGTACGACCAGACCGGCTGATTCATCACCAGACTCGCCATCCGGAACGATGGCTTTTTTTTACCTTAAAAATATGATGATCATCATATAAATACCGTAAAGGACATGACATGAAGCTCGACAACGCAGTGGTTTTCATCACGGGTGCCAACCGGGGCCTGGGGCTGGCCTTTGCCAAGGCGGCGCTGGCCCGAGGCGCGCGCAAGGTTTATGCGGCGGCGCGCGATCCAGCCTCCGTCACTTTGCCGGGTGTCATCCCTGTGAAGTTGGACGTCACCGACCCCGACGACGTGGCCCGCGTGGCGGCTGAATGCGCGGATGTCACGCTGCTGGTCAACAACGCCGGCATTGCCAACACGGGCGGTTTTCTGGCGCCCGACGGCTTGGCTTCGACGCGAGCGCACCTGGAAACCAACTTCTTCGGCCCCTTGATGCTCAGCCAGGCCTTCGCGGGGGCCTTGGCGGCCAATGGGGGTGGCGGCATCGTGAACGTGTTGTCCGTGGTGAGCTGGATCAACTCGCCATTGCTGGGCGTGTACAGCGCGAGCAAGACGGCCGCCTGGGGCCTGACCAATGGCCTTCGCCACGAACTGCGCGAACAAAAGACCCAGGTTCTGGGCCTGCACGTGGGGTTCATCGACACGGACATGACCCGCGGTTTCGAGGCGCCCAAAACCCCGCCCGAGGTGGTCGTGGCGCGCACACTGGATGCCCTGGAAGCCGGTGACGAAGAGGTCAGGGCGGACGAGTTCACCGAGCAGGTCAAGCAAGGGCTGTCGGCCGAGCCAGGCATCTACCTGCTCGCGCCCGGTTTCTGAGCACGGCCTTTTCAGGAGAGACGCCATGCGCGCAGCCAGCCATCCCGACCTCAACGTGGTGCCGTCACACCCACCCACGCCAGCGGCCTCGCCTTGGCCTGTCTTCTGGATCGCCAGCGTGGCGGTGTTCCTGGTGTCGCTGGACAGCACGATGCTGTTCGCGGCCTTCGGCGCCTTGCGGGCCGCCTTCCCGCAGGCGTCCGCCGCCGAAATGTCGTGGGTGCTCAACGCCTACACGGTGGTCTACGCCGCCATGCTGATCCCGGCGGGTGGGCTGGCCGATGCCCACGGGCGCAAGCGCGTGTTCATGTTCGGGGTGATGCTGTTCCTCGCCGCCTCGGCGGCCTGTGGCCTGGCCGGCAGCGTGGGCTGGTTGATCGCCGCTCGGGTGCTGCAAGCCCTCGGTGCAGCCTTGCTGACGCCCGCGTCCTTGTCGATCGTGCTGGCCGCGTTTCCGCAGGACAAGCGCGCTGTGGCCATCAGCCTGTGGGGCGCGGTGGGCGCCCTGGCGGCGGCCGTGGGCCCCAGCCTTGGCTCTTTCGTGGTGGACTCGGTGGGCTGGCAGTGGGCTTTCTACTTGAACCTGCCGCTGGGGGCGATCGCCTTGTGGCGTGGCGCTGCCCGGCTCAGCGAGTCCGCGCGTTCGGACGTGCGTCGGCGCGTGGACACCGTGGGGGTGGGCTTGCTGATCCTGGCCGTGGGCACCATCGCCTTGAGCATCGTTCAGATCGATTCGCCCACCTGGCATCAGACCGACCTGCTGGTGACCTTCGCCACGGGCGTGATCGCCTTCGTGGGCTTCATCGCCTGGGCGCGCTTCACGCCGGCGCCGCTGGTGGACCTGGGCCTGTTCCGGCACCGCACTTACAGCTGCGTGAACCTGGCCACGCTGGCTTTCGGCATCGCCTTCTCGATGATGTTCTTCGCTTTCTTTTTCTACATGACCGGGGTGTGGCATTACACCTTGCCGCGTGCTGGCCTGGCGATCACGCCAGGGCCTTTGTTGGTGATGCCCGTGGCGATCATCACGGGGCGGCTTGCGGGGCGCCTGGGACACCGGCCTTTCCTGGTCGGCGGCGGCCTGGTCTACGCGGCCAGCGGCCTGTGGTTCTTGCTGGTGCCGGGCGCCGAGGTGAATTACCTGCGCGACTGGCTGCCTGGCCTGCTGCTCAGTGGCATCGGTGTGGGCATGGTGCTGCCATCCCTGTCAGCGGCGGCGGTCAACAAGCTGCCGGCCCAACATTACGCCGTGGGCAGCGCGGTGAACCAGGCAACCCGGCAGATCGGTTCGGTGCTGGGGGTGGCCATCACCGTGGTGCTGATCGGGCATGGGGGCATCCAGCATGCCGATTTCAAGCCGGTCTACCTGGTCCACGTGACGCTGGCGCTTTTGACGTCGGCCTTGTGCTGGCCCGTGGATACCCGGCCCACCGCGGCGCCCAAAGCCTGAGGATCTTCAAAACCCCCTGTTCGAGGGGGTGCTCGGCTGTTGTTTCCGGATAAACCAGGTCTGATAGTCTCCCGGCTCCAGTTGCGCTGTGGGGAAGTGAGTTGTTGTCGGCGCAAGCGCAAGCAGCCAGGCCTACCACTTGATGCGCAACTTCAACTTTTCCGATCGACGCAATCGGGACCGCCCCCCCGGGCATGCCGATGTCGCGACCGACTTCATGGACTCCGCCTTGGCGTGGCCCGAGTCGGGGTGGGGTGGTGCGGGCAGTGCGGGCAAGCCAGCCAAGCCGAAGCCCGTGAGCACCGCGCGCGCCGACCCCGGTTCGGTCGAGGCGGTGGTGGCCAAAGGCCACCGCTGGCTGGTGTTCCCGCCGGTGCTGGAAACCGCCTTCCAGGCTGAAACCGCCAGTTCACGGCGCCTGATGTTGTTGGCGTGCACCTTGGTGGGCATCCCGGCGTTCTGGATCGGTTCGATGAACGGTGACCGCTTGTTGCCAGACATGGCCGAGCTGCATGAACAGGCGCGCCTGCTGATCATGCTGCTCATGGTGGGCAGCGTGGGGGCCTCTTTCCTTTTTCCCAGAACCCTTCGCAAGAGCTGGCATTTCGAAGCGCTGACCATGGCCAATACCCTGGCCGTGAACTTCGCGCTGGTGCTGGTGGGCATGATCTCCAACGTGACCACCGCCTTCACGCACACGCAATGCCTGGTGTTGGTGGTGATGTACGCGGGCTTGGCAGCACGCCAGCGCTTCTGGTGGACCTTTGCCGGTGCGGGCTTCACGGTCGTGGCCTATGTGGCGCTGGTGAAAGCCAGCACACCTTTGCAAGAGCTGATCGTTGACCAGAACATCAAGTTGATGGTGGTGGCGTTCGCGTACACGCTGGTGCCCAACTATGCCTTCGAATATGGTGAAAGGCGGGCCTGGCTGCTGCGCCAGTTGGATGCCAAGCGGCGGACCGCGCTGGTCGACACGAGCGAGCGCCTGCGTTTGCTGTCGCAACGCGATCCCCTGACGGGCTTGTACAACCGCCGCCACTTCGATGGGGCCTTGCAGGCGGCCTGGAGGAACGCTCGTGCG
The DNA here is from genome assembly GCF_050725395.1 of Aquabacterium sp. Lineage (GTDB taxonomy): Bacteria > Pseudomonadota > Gammaproteobacteria > Burkholderiales > Burkholderiaceae_C > Aquabacterium. The sequence goes on from NZ_JBOHHL010000027.1 coordinate 14,368, forward strand.
GGGGCCCAGCCGCTGGCGGCGCTGATGGTCGACGTGGACCAGTTCAAGCTTTACAACGACACCCATGGGCACCCGGCCGGCGACGCCTGTCTGGAGCGCATCGCGGCGGTGCTGGAAGAGGCCGCCCAACGCGAGCAGGGATTGGCCGCGCGCCTGGGCGGCGAAGAGTTCGCGGTGTTGTTGCCAGGCCGGTCGGCGGACGAGGCCCTGGCGGTGGCCGAAGGCGTGTGCCAGGCCATCCGCGAACTGGGCATCGAACACCGGGCTTCACAGGTCGCCGAGCACGTGACCGTGAGCGTGGGGGTGGCCAGTGCCAGCCTGGCCAGCGTTTCGGCCCCGCCGGATTTGCTGGGCAGCGCGGACCGGGCCTTGTACCAGGCCAAGGCCGCTGGCCGGGACCGCGCGCTCGTGGGTGACACCACGGGCGAGACCACGCCCATGGCGGTGCCGGATCCTGTGGCGGCCCCGGTCTTTCGCAGCAACGGTCTGGAGCGGGTGCTCAACGAAGGCTACCCGTTCCAGCGCTTTCCGCCGGCCATCGAGGCGGAATACCAGTGTCAGCGGGCACCCTCGCGCCGCCGGCACCTGTTCTTCATGGCATGGCTGGGCTTGCTGTGCATCAATGTGTACGCGCTGCACAGCCGGGCCATGTTCTCCGATGTGCCCGACGATGTCGTGTTCACCATGTTGAAGGTGAGCGGGATCCTGGCCTGCCTGAGTCCCTTGCTGCTCACGCCGCTGCCCGGTTGGCTGCGCGAGATGCTCTACGCCGAGGGCATTTGCGTGGCCGCCGTGGTGGCGGTCTACATCGTCTCGCACAGCACACAAGTCACGTCATACAGTTTCCTCACCTCGCTGTTGTTCCTGCCCTTGTTCTCGGGCGTGGTGGGCCGGCAATCGGTGCTTTGCACCCTGGCGACGGTGATGGCCACCCTGGGCGCCGCCGCGGTGTTTTTGAACCCGGGCGATGACGAGCAATGGCTGGTCTACCGAGACACCTTGTTCATCGTGACCACGGCCAGCTTGTTCACCCTGGTGGCCGCGTACACCCTGGAGCGTGGCGCGCGCCGCCAATGGCTGTTGAGCGAGATGGAGCGGTTGGACCGCGCAGCGCTCACCGCAGCCACGCGCCGGCTGCACGAGCTGTCGATGAAGGATCCGCTGACGGGCCTGTCCAACCGCCGTCGCTTCGAGGCCGACTTCGCGCGCGTGTGGTCTCAGGCTCGGACCGACGGCCGGGGCGTGTCCCTGCTCATCATCGATGTCGATCACTTCAAGCTGTTCAACGATGGTTATGGGCACGCGGAAGGTGACCGTTGCCTGCAAAGGATCGCCGAGGTGTTGGCGCAGGCCGCCAGGGACCACTGGGGCTTCAGCGCACGCCTGGGTGGTGAGGAATTCGCCATCATCCTGCCTGGTCTGCCCGCGGTGCAGGCGGCTCGGGTGGCCGAACAGGTGTGCGCCACGGTGCGCGATGCCGATATCGAGCACCATTACTCGCAGACCGACAGCCGGGTCACCATCAGCATCGGCGTGGCCTGTTCGAGCACCGTCGCGGGCCCCGCCCGGGATTTGCTGGCCGCCGCAGACGATGCCGTGTACGCGGCCAAGAGCGCCGGCCGCGACCGCTGCGTCGTTCAACAGGCCGTTTAACGAGGCCTCTACAGGGCCAAAGGCAGCCGCAGCTTTTACAGGTGCTTGCGCATGGTTTACATGGCGAAATGCCTCGGTTTCCAGGTTTGAAGCGATGAGGGCATGGGCACGCCGATTGCCATGAGAAGGCATTGATCTTCTCCAAGGACCCGGCCATGAATGCAATCGTTGCGCGCCACGCCCGCCACGGCGACCCGACCCTCGCTCAAGGAGGCCGCCATGATCGCCGGTAAGAATGTGCTGGCCTTCGTCATGGCAGGCGGTGAGGGCACACGCCTCCACTCCCTCACGGCGGACCGTTGCAAGCCCTCGGTGCCTTTCAATGGCAAGCACCGCATTGTCGACTTTGTGCTCAGCAACCTGGTCAACTCGGAAATCTATTCGATCTACCTGTTGGTGCAGTACAAGTCTCAATCGCTGATCGAGCACGTGCGCCAGTCCTGGACCATGAGCCGTTTCATCCCCAACCATTTCATCACCGTCGTGCCGCCTCAGATGCAGCATGGCAAGGAGTGGTTCCAGGGCACGGCCGACGCGGTCTCGCAAAACATCCACCTGATCGAAAGCGCCCAGCCCGACCTGGTGGCGGTGTTCGGCGCCGACCACATCTACCGCATGGATGTGCGCCAGATGATCGAGTTCCACCTGCAATCCAACGCGGACGTGAGCATCGCGACCTTGCCCGTGCCGTTGGAGCAGACGCCGTCTTTCGGCATTGTCGAGATCGACGGCGAGCACCGCGTGGTGGATTTCATCGAGAAACCGCCGACGGCCAAGCCCATGCCTGGGCGGCCCGGCCATGCGCTGGCCTCGATGGGCAACTACATCTTCAAGGCGGACGTGCTGCTGCGCGAACTCAAGCGCGCCAAGGAAGCCGGTGAAAGCGATTTCGGCAAGGACATCCTGCCGCGCATGATGAAGACGCACAAGCTGGTGGCCTATGACTTCGCCACCAACAAGATCCCAGGTACCCAGCCTTATGAAGAGCCAGGCTATTGGCGTGACGTGGGCACGGTGGACGCCTACTTCGACGCCCACTTCGACACCCTCGGCGCCAAGCCCAAATTCCGCATGAGCAATCCGCAATGGCCCATCTACTCGTGCAATGACTCGGCCGAGTCGGCGCAAATCGAGAGCGGCATGATCAACCGTTCGGTGGTGGGTTCGGGCAGTGTCATCAATGGTGCCCGCCTGGACCATGCGATGTTGCGCCGCTCCGTCATCGTGGAGCCCGATGCCCAATTGGAGCATTGCATCGTGATGGAGCGTTCCGTGATCTGCGCGGGGGCGCGCATCAAGAATGCCATCATCGATCAGAACAACCACATCCCTCCTGGCGAGACCATCGGTCATGACCTGGCGAAAGACCGTCAACGTTTCCACGTGAGTGAAGGCGGGGTGGTGGTGGTGCCCAGAGGCTATTTCTCGGGCGCTGTGCCCGTGGAGCGCGATGTCACCAGCCGACACGCTTGATTGAACAGCAATGAAAAAAAAACCTCTGGGAGAAAACCCCTCGGCAGCGGAGGAAGACGCTCGGTCATGGCATTTTGAAGCCGGGCAGGCTTTTCCTTTGGGCGCGACTTTCGATGGCACCGGTGTCAACTTCGCGCTTTACTCGAGCGGGGCCGACAGGGTGGAGTTGTGCTTTCATGCGCCCGATGGTCGAGAGATACGCCGCTTTGAGTTGACCCGCAAGCTGCACCATGTCTGGCATGGCTATGTCCGGGGTTGCCCCGCCGGGTCGCTCTACGGTTACCGTGTGCATGGGCCCCACCGGCCCGAGGAGGGGCAGCGCTTCAACCCCAGCAAGCTGCTCATCGACCCCTATGCCAAAGCCATTGTCGGGTCAGTGAATTGGTCGCCAGCCCACTACGACTATGAGCTGGACGCGGTGGATGAAGACCTGGCGCAGAACAACGATGACAGCGCCCCGGGCATGCCCAAATCCCAGGTGGTGGACGACGCCTTCGACTGGGGTGATGACCGGCCGCCGCAGGTGCCATGGCGCGACACCATCTTCTACGAAGTGCACGTCAAGGGCCTGACGCAACGGCATCCCGAGGTACCCGAAGACAAGCGCGGCACCTACGCCGGTTTGGGCCAGCCTGCCGTGCTGGAGCACCTCAAGAAGCTGGGCGTGACCTCGGTCGAGCTGTTGCCGGTGCATGCCTTCATCGATGACCAGCGGCTGGTTGAAGAAGGCCTGCGCAATTACTGGGGCTACAACACCATCGGCTTCTTCGCGCCCGAGATGCGGTACAGCGCCTCGGGCTCGGTCAACGAGTTCAAGCAGATGGTGAAGGACCTGCACGCGGCTGGCTTGGAGGTGATCCTGGACGTGGTCTACAACCACACGGCCGAGGGCAACCACCTGGGCCCGACCTTGTGCTTCAAGGGCATCGACAACGCCACCTATTACCGCCTCAGCCCGGAGGACCCCCAGTACTACGTCGACTACACCGGCACCGGCAACACCCTCAACAGCCACCACCCCGTGGTGTTGCGGCTGATCATGGACAGTCTGCGCTACTGGGTCACGCAGATGCACGTGGACGGTTTCCGCTTCGACCTGGCCACCACCCTGGGCCGCAGCGCCTCTGCGTTTGACCACCACAGCAGCTTTTTCGCGACCCTGGCGCAGGATCCGGTGTTGTCGCGGGTCAAGCTGATCGCCGAGCCTTGGGACCTGGGTGACAACGGCTACCAGGTGGGGGGGTTCCCGCCAGGCTGGGTCGAGTGGAACGGCCTCTACCGCGATGCCGTGCGCGACTTCTGGCGCGGCCAGGAGCACACCGTGGCGGAGCTGTCTCGCCGCATGTGCGGCTCCAGCGACCTGTACGAGCACCGTGGCCGTTGTCCGACCGACAGTGTCAACCTCATCACCGTGCACGATGGTTTCACCTTGCGCGACCTGGTCAGCTACAACGACAAGCACAACGAGGCCAACCACGAGGACAACCGCGATGGCGAAAGCCACAACCGCAGTTGGAATTGTGGCGCCGAGGGCGAAACCGACGACGCGGCCATCAAGGCCTTGCGCCTGCAGCAGCAACGCAACCTGCTCACGACCTTGTTCTTGTCGCAAGGCACGCCACTGCTGTTGGGAGGAGACGAGGTCGGGCGCACGCAAGGCGGCAACAACAATGGCTATTGCCAGGACAGCGAAATCAGCTGGTTCGATTGGAACCTCTCGGAAGAACAGCAAGGCCTGCTGGCCTATGTGCAGCGTCTGATCGAGTTCCGAAAGGCCCAGCCCGGTTTGCGCCGCACCGACTTCCTGGATGGCCACATCGACGAAGACGGCCACCGCGACGTCACCTGGTTCGACGCCGATGGCAAGGAGATGACGCAAGAAGCCTGGGAGCAGCCAGAGGCCCGCACCGTGGCCTCCATGTTCTGCGGCCGGCACACCGGTGAATTCGACGAACATGGCCGACGCGCCAATGCCGAGACCCTGTTGATGCTGATCAACGGCCACCACGAGGATGTGCCCTTCACCCTGCCATCGCATTACGAGCAGAAGGAGTGGACCGCGCGCTTCGACACCAGCCATGACAATGGCCAGCCCGACCAGCAAGCTTGGCGAGCCGGCGATGTCTACCCCTTGGCCGCCCGATCGATGGTGGTGTTCACGCAGGACCCAGGATGAGCAGCAGACACGCCCATGCCATGCGCTTTGGCGCCCAGGTGCGCGAAAACGGCGGGGTTGACTTCCGCCTCTGGGCACCCGGCGCGAGGCGCGTAGAACTGGTGTTGAAAATCCAGGTGGCCGAAGGCGAGCGTTTCATCGAGGTCCACGGCGATGCCGGCGACGGCGACGAAGAGCCCTCTGCCAAGGATTGGTACCAGTTGTTCGTGCCCGAAGCGGTGCCTGGCACCCGCTACCGCTGGCGCATCGATGGCGAACTGGACGTGCCCGACCCGGCTTCGCGCAGCAACCCGGACGGTGTGCACGACTTCAGCGAAGTCATCGATCCCCGGGCTTTTGAATGGCGGCACGGCGAGTCCTGGCGAGGGCTGCCTTGGCATGAAGCCGTGATGTATGAAATGCACGTGGGCGCCTTCACGCCCCAAGGCACCTACGCCGCCGCACAGGCGCACCTGCCTGAATTGGCCACGCTGGGCATCACCGCCATCCAGCTGATGCCCCAGGCCAGTTACCCTGGCCGTTTTGGCTGGGGCTATGACGGCGTGCTGCCTTTCGCGCCGCAATGCAGCCACGGCTCGCCCGAGGACTTGAAGCGCTTCATCGACGCGGCCCATGGCCTGGGACTGATGGTGATGCTGGACGTGGTCTACAACCACTTCGGCCCCGATGGCAACTACTTGCCGCGTTATGCCCCGGCTTTCTTTTCGGACAAGCACCACACCGCCTGGGGGGCGGCCGTCAATTTCGATGGCCCTGGCAGCGCCACGGTGCGCGAGTTCTTCATCGACAACGCCCTGTACTGGCTGGACGAATACCGCTTCGACGGCCTGCGCTTCGACGCGGTCCACGCCATGCTGGACGACTCGCGGCCGGACATCATGGAGGCCTTGTCGGCCCGTGTCCGCCAGCGCTTCCCAGGCCGGCATGTGCACCTGGTGCTGGAGAACGACAGCAACGACGCTTCGCGCCTTGACGTGCCCGCCACGCCGCGCAAGTTCGAGGGACAGTGGAATGGCGACTTCCACCATCCTTTGCACGTGCTGCTCACCGGCGAACGCGATGGTTACTATGCCGAGTACACCGATGACCCCGTCGCGCAGTTGGCCACCAGCCTGACCGATGGCTTGGTGTGGCAGGGGGGGCCGCACAACTGGGAGCATGCCCAGCCCCGCCGCCGGACCTCGTCCGCTCAACCGCTGCTCAACATGGTCAACTTTTTGCAGAACCATGACCAGGTGGGCAACCGTGCGATGGGTGATCGCCTGGCGCAATTGGTGGATGAACCCGCCTTGAGGCTGGTCACTGCGCTGCACTTGCTGAATCCGCCGCCGCCCATGTTGTTCATGGGCGAGGAGGCTGGCGCGGTCACGCCCTTCCTGTATTTCAGCGATTGGAGCGGCGAGTTGCGCCAGGCGGTGACCGAAGGCCGGCGGAAGGAGTTCGCGCAGTTCCCGCAGTTTTCCGATGCCGAGACGCGGGCCTTGATCCCCGATCCCTGCGACGAACAGACCTTCTTGCGCAGCAAGCTCGACTGGGCCGCGAGGGCAGGGCCGCAGGGACAACGTTGGCTTGCCTACCACCGAGAGCTGCTGACCCTGCGGCAATTGTGGATCACGCCGCACCTGCCCAGCCTGTGCACGGGCTTGCACCGCGCCGATCGCATCGGGGACAAGGCACTGCGCGTGCACTGGACTTTTGGCGCCGGTCTGATGTTGCGCATGGCGATCAACCTGTCGGACCAGACCGTGAGCTTGTCCAGCACCGACCAGACCATGCCGGTGGAGCGCGCGCTCTTCATGGCTGGCGATGTGTCCGGCCACACCCTGGGCCCCTGGTCCGGATGCTGGTGGCTGGACCGAACCAGAAGCTGAGCACCCATGACCGACCACCACGCGCCATCCGAACCCCTTGAAGCCCTGTGTGAGCGATTCGGTCTCGCGAGCCACTACGATGATTTCTGGGGCCACCGCCGCCAGGTTCCACCAGACTCGCTGCGCAAGCTCCTCAAGGCCGCAGGCATCGATGCCGACACGGATGACGCGGCGCGCCGGGCTCTGGACGGTGCCGGATTGCAAGCCGAAACCGGTGTGCTGCCGCCCGTGGTGGTGGTGCGCCAGGGGCAGGGCGCGCGCATCACGGCGCGCCTGGGCATGTCGTCGAATCCGGCCCGTGATTCGGATGGCCGCTACACCTGGACGCTCGAGTGCGACAACGCGGACCGTTTCGGTGGCCTGATTTTCGCGGACGCCAAGCAGGGCCCCGGCGCTTTCACGGTCGACATCGATTTGCCGCAGAACCTCAAGCCCGGCTACCACCAACTGGTCCTGAAATTGGCGGCCCAGGCCCAGGGCGAGTTGGCCCGAACCCGTGTCATTGTTTGCCCACCGCGCTGTTTCGAGCCCAAGGTGCTCAAGCAGGGCGAACGGCTCTGGGGGCCCAGCATCCAGCTCTATGCCCTGCGCTCCAACGACAACTGGGGCATCGGCGATTTTTCGGACCTCAAGCGCTTGCTGGAAATCATGGCCGGGCAGGGCGCGTCTTTCGTCGGGCTGAATCCGCTGCACGCCTTGTTCCCGCACGAGCCCGAGCGGGCCAGTCCTTACAGCCCGTCCAGCCGGGATGCGATGAACGTGCTGTACATCGACGTGACTGCGGTGTCCGACTTCAACGAATGCCTGTTCGCTCGCGACTTGGTCAACCGCCCGGAGTTCCAGCAAAGGCTGCAGGCGCTGCGCGAGCCCGAGATCGTCAACTACAACGGCGTGGCCGCTGCCAAATTCGAAGTGCTGGAGGTTTTGTTCAAGCACTTCCACCTGCGCCACCTGTCCACCGAAACGCGCCGAGGCCGTGCCTTCAGGGCCTACCAGGCCGAGCGTGGCGTGGGCTTGCGCCGCCAAGCCCTGTTCGAGGCCCTGCAATCGCATTTCCACGCGCAGGATTCATCGGTGTGGGGCTGGTCGCGCTGGCCTGAAGCCTACCGCGATCCCCGTTCGTCCGCCGTGGCCGAGTTCGAGCGTGAGCATGAGGCTCATGTGGAGTTTTTCGAATACCTGCAATGGCAAGCCGAGCTGCAACTGCAATCAGCCTGCGCGCGGGCAGAGTCGCTGGGCATGGCCATTGGCCTGTACCGCGACCTGGCCGTGGGCGTGAACGAGGGTGGGGCGGACACCTGGGCGCACCAGGGCCTGTACGCGATGGGCCTCCACGTGGGGGCACCACCCGAGGAATACAACCTCGCGGGCCAGGACTGGGGCCTGCCGCCCGTCATCCCCTCGCGTTTGCGTGAGCAAGGTTTTCAGCCCTTCATCGACACCTTGCGTGCCAACATGCGCTGCGCGGGCGCCTTGCGCATCGACCACGTGATGGCCTTGATGCGCTTGTTCTGGATTCACCCCGAAGATGGCGCCAAGGCTGGCGCCTACATGAACTACCCCTTCGAAGAAATGATGGGCATCCTGGCCTTGGAGAGCCACCGCCACCGCTGCCTCGTCATCGGCGAAGACCTGGGCACAGTGCCGCCCCGGATGCGCGAAGCGATGCGCGAACAGTACCTGCTGTCCTACTGCCCCTTGTTCTTCGAACGCCTGCACGATGGCCGTTTCAAGCCACCGGCCGACTGGGTGCCGCAGGCCCTGGCGGTGGTCAGCACGCACGACCTGCCCACGCTGCGCGGTTTCTGGAATGGCAAGGACGTGGACCTGCGGTCTGAATTGGGCCTGTACCCGAGTGATGAACTGCGTGCCCAGCAGGTGGTGTCTCGCGCGCAGGACCGCGCTCAGCTGCTGCTGGCCTTGGAGCAGGCCGGCGTCACGCCCCAGGATGCCAGCGTGCACCCGCCCACCATGGACGACACCTCGCCCGCCTTCACCGACGCGGTCTACAGCTTTCTGGGCCGCACGCCCTCGCAGCTCGTTGGCGTGCAACTGGAAGACGTCACCCAGCAGCTCATCCAGGTCAACATTCCGGGCACCAGTGAATCGCAATTTCCCAACTGGCGCCGCAAGCTCGGGGTCACGCTCGAGGCACTGGCTGGTGATCCTCGCCTGCTGTCGGTGTCCGAGGCCTTGCGGCGTGTGCGCCCAAGCGATGCCGCCCCTCAGGGCTTGGCCAGCGACCTGCCGGCCTTGTCCACGGCGGACATCCCGCGGGCAACCTACCGCGTGCAGCTGCACAAAGGCTTTCGCTTCAGCGATGCCATGCACATCGTGCCCTACCTGGACGCCCTGGGCATCAGCCACCTCTACACCTCGCCTTACCTGAAGGCCCGCGCCGGCAGCACGCACGGCTACGACATCATCGACCACAACGCCCTGAACCCGGAGATCGGCGACGAGTCCGATTTTGAGCAGTTGTGCGCCTGCCTGGCGCGTCACGGCATGCGGCAACTGATCGACATCGTGCCCAACCACATGGGCGTGCTGGAGGCCGACAACGCTTGGTGGCTGGATGTGCTGGAAAGCGGCCCGGCGTCGCTCCATGCCGAGACCTTCGACATCGAGTGGAACCCGCCCGCCCCTGAGCTGGTCGGCAAGGTGCTCCTGCCGGTGCTGGGCGACCAGTATGGCAAGGTGTTGGAAGCGGGTGAGCTGCAGCTGTCCTTCGACGCGGCGGCGGGCGAGTTCTGGATCCACTATTACGATCACCGATTTCCCATTGACCCCCGGCATTACTCGGACGTCATGGCCGCCGCACCCGCGCCCATCTCCGCCGATGAAGCCACCAGCGAGGGCATCCAGATCGTGCAGTCGCTGCTGCACGCCTTGGCCGGGCTGCCACCCCGGGACGACCTGTCGGCCGAAGCACGCGCCGTGCGTCACCGCGACAAGGGCTTGCACAAGCGGCGCCTGGCCCAGCTGACCGAGCGCTTTGCGTGGCTGCCAGGCTGGATCGATGCCAGCCTGAAAGCCCTCAACGGCACGCCCGGCGATGCCAGCAGCTTCAACGCCCTGGACGGCTTGATCCGCCAGCAGGCCTACCGCCTGGCCTTCTGGCGCGTGGCGGGCGACGACATCAACTACCGCCGATTCTTCGACATCAGCACCCTCGCTGCCGTCCGCATGGAACGTGAAGAGGTTTTCGAGGCCACGCACCGCACCATTTTCCAGTGGCTGGCACAAGGCAAGGTGCATGGCTTGCGCATCGACCACCCCGATGGCCTGTGCGACCCGCAAGGCTATTTCAAGCGATTGCAGGCGCGCTACGCGAGCACCATGCGCGCCGTGGACGAGGAGGGCACTCCACCCAAGGCCCTCTACCTGGCCGTCGAGAAAATCCTGGCCGACCACGAACGCTTGCCGCAAGACTGGCCAGTGCATGGCGGCACCGGTTACCGCTATTCGAACCTGGTCAATGGCGTGTTCGTCGATGGCGAGCAAGAAGACCAGTTCGACCGTCTGTATGCGGACTTCATTGGCGACAGGCTGGTGTTCGACGACGTGCTGTACCAGGCCAAGCTCGACATCATCGCCACCTCCTTGTCCAGCGACCTGGAAGTGCTGACCGAAGCCTTGCACCGCATTGCCCAAGCCGATCGCCGCACCTGCGACTTCACCCGCAACCGCTTGCGCGTGGCCTTGAGCGCCATGGCCGCCGCCTTCCCCGTCTACCGCACTTACATTGGCGAGCGTGGCTTCAGCGATGCCGATCGCCAGCACCTCGACTGGGCCGCCGCTGCGGCCAAACGGCGGAGCCGGGCTTCCGAGGTCAGCGTGATCGACTACCTGCGCGACACCTTGCTGGGCGCGCAGAGCGAACCCGATCCCGAGCGCCGCCAGGCCATGCTCAACCTGGCCTACCGTTGGCAGCAGTTCACGGCGCCGGTCATGGCCAAGTCCATGGAGGACACGGCTTTCTACCGGCATCACCGCCTCGCCTCGTTGAACGATGTGGGTGGCGATCCCCGCCATTTCGGCTTGTCGGTCAGTGCATTTCATGCGGCCAACCAGCACCGGGCCCGCTTCACGCCCCACAACATGCTGGCCACGTCAACCCACGACACCAAGCGTTCAGAAGATGTGCGCACCCGCATCGACGTGCTGTCGGAAATCCCGCAAGCCTGGCAGGCCGCCATCGAGCGCTGGCAGGCCATGAACCACAAGCGCGCCACGCGCATCGACGGCGTGCTGGCGCCCACGCCCGGCGACGAATACCTGCTGTACCAGACCCTGGTGGGCGTGTGGCCTCTGGAACTGGTGGACTGCGACACCTTGGCGGAACTGTGCCGGCGCGTCCAGGCCTACATGCTCAAGGCGGTTCGCGAGGCCAAGGAACAGACCAGCTGGATCAATCCCAACGAGGCCTACGAGTCGGCGCTGGCACGGTTCATCGATGCATTGCTGGGCCAACTGGAGCCCAATCCCTTCTTGAAGGACCTGCAATCCTTCGTGGACCAGATCGCGCCCTTTGGCGCCCTCAACAGCCTCAACCTGGTGGCGTTCAAGCTGACCTCGCCTGGGGTGCCCGACATCTACCAGGGCTGCGAGACCTGGAACTTCAGCCTGGTCGACCCGGACAACCGCCGCCCCGTGGACTTCGAGGCCCTGCAGGCGCGCCACGCGCGGCTTCAGGCCTTGTTCGCGGGCGGCCGTGCCGAGGCGCAAGGCTTGATCGATCTGCGAGACCAGTGGCGCGAAGGGGGCCTCAAGATGCTCGTCACCTGGCGCCTTCTGCAACTGCGCGCCCGCCAACCCGAGCTGTTCAGCCGGGGCCAATACCAGGCGCTGACGGTGGATGGGCCAGCTGCCCGCCATGTGGTCGCCTGGGCGCGCAGCCTGGACGGCCGGCACAGCCTCACCATTGGCAGCCGCTTGCTGCACACGCTGGCACAAGGCGATCCGCGGGCCTTGCATGCGTCGGCTTGCTGGGGCGGCACGCGGGTGGATTTGCCCACCGATGCGCCGCATCAATGGCGAGATGTGTTGACCGGCCGAACCCTGGAAACCGGCCCCAGCGGCGGCTTTGCCTTGTCCGAACTTTTCACGCACTGGCCGGTGGCGGTGCTGGTGTCCGAACCGCCCGAGGACCGGGAATCGACTCACCCATGAAAACTTTGTTCGTCACGCCCGAATGCGCCCCCTGGATCAAGACCGGTGGGCTGGGTGAGGTGTCCGCCGCCTTGCCCAAGGCCCTCTCCGGATTGGGCCACGATGTCAAGGTGCTGATGCCCGCCTACCGCAGCCTGCGGGGCCTGCTGGACGAGGGCCGGGTGCTGGCCGAGATCCCGGCGCAAGGTGCCTGGCCAGCGGCCAGGCTGATTCAAGCGTCCCCTCCGCTCAACCAGGCCGCGGGCTTCACCCTGTGGTTGCTGGACTGTCCTGCGCTCTACGATCTGGCGGGAGGCCCTTACCAGGACGAGGGCAGCCAGGACCATGCCGACAATGCTGTTCGTTTTGGCTGGTTGAGCCAGGTGGCGGCAATGCTGGGCAGCGACCTGAGCCCTGTGCCTGGCTGGCAAGCCGACATCGTCCATTGCAACGACTGGCCGACGGGGCTCGCGCCTGTCTACCTGAGCCGCCTGCCAGGCCGGGCCGCCAGTGTCATGACCATCCACAACCTGGCCTTCCAGGGCTTGTTTCCACTGGACCAAGTGTCCAGGCTGGAATTGCCCGATGAGTGGCTGGGCATCGATGGGCTGGAGTATTGGTCGAAGCTGTCGTTCATGAAAGGTGGCTTGCAGTTCGCCGATGCGATCACCACCGTCAGCCCCACCTATGCGCGCGAGATCCAGCAGGAACCGCTGGGCTTTGGCCTGCAAGGCGTGCTGCGCGAACACGCGGGCCGCCTGCACGGCATCCTCAACGGCATCGACACGGCCGTGTGGAATCCTGCGGTCGACGCCTTCATCCCCCAACGTTACGACGCCACCAGCTTCAGGGCCGGCAAGCTGGCCAACAAGGGCGCCTTGCAAATCCGCTGCCAGCTCAAGCCCGATCCGGACGCCATGCTGTTTGGCGTGGTGAGCCGCCTGACCGAGCAAAAAGGCACCGACCTGATCGTGCAGGCCGCGCAGGAGATCCTGGCCGGCGGCGGCCAATTGGTCATGCTGGGCAAAGGCGATCTGGCGCTGGAGCAATCCCTGCGAGAACTGGCCGAGGCGCATCCCGCACAAGTGTCCGTGACGATCGGTTTCGATGAAAGCCTGGCCCACTTGATCGAGGCCGGTGCCGATTGTTTCCTGATGCCCTCCCGCTTCGAGCCCTGTGGGCTGAATCAGCTGTACAGCCTGGCCTATGGCACCCCGCCCATCGTGCATGCCACCGGCGGACTGGCCGATTCCGTGGTTGATGAGTCGCGCGACCCGGAATTGGCCAACGGCTTCGTGTTCTTCCAGCCCACGACCGAAGCCTTGGTCTTCGCCATCCGGCGCGCTTTTGGCCGTTACCGCGACCCTGTGGCTTGGGAGCGGCTGGTGCAATCCGGGATGCGCCAGCAGCTGGACTGGTCGGTCAGTGCCACGCTTTATGAATCGCTCTACCGTGAGCTTTGTGTCAGGCCTGTGTCGGTGGCGCGGAACAGGTACATCGCTTGCTGAAAAAAAGATGGGCTTCAAGCCCGCTTTTTCTCAGCCAAGGAGACCGACATGACACAAGTGGCCCAAGTGATGACTTCCGGTGTGCGCTCGATGCTGCCCAGTGACAGCCTGCAATTCGCGGCGCAGGCCATGGACGAGCTCAACGTTGGCGTGATCCCCGTTTGTGACGGTGAGCGGCTGATCGGCATGGTGACCGACCGGGACATCACCGTGCGAGGCGTGGCGCAAGGCCGTCCCGCCGACAGCACGCCCATCAGCGAGGTGATGAGCGAAAACGTGCGCTGGGTGTTCGAGGACCAGTCCCTGGACGAAGCGGCGGCCCAGATGCAGTACGCCCAGATCCGCCGCTTGCCCGTGCTTGACCGCAACCACCGGCTGGTGGGCATGCTGGCGCTGGGCGACGTTGCGACCAAGACCTACGGCGAAGCCGCCGGTGACGTGTTGTCCAATGTTTCCGAGCCTGCCGAACCCGATCGTTCGGGCAATTCGGCCGCCGCAGGCCCCGCAGCGGGGGGCTTGGAGGCCGGACATCAGCGCCATTGAGCGATCCCGACGAGGGTTATCTGGACCCTGGCCGTTGCGCCCAACACACAGCGGGCGCTGCAAGGCGAAAGAACCGGGAAAGCCACAGCCATTTTTGCTGCTGAAAATGGCCGATCCGTTTTATGCTGGATTTTGAGAATGGCCTGCCTGGGCCGCTCACCAGTGGCCTGTTTTCCCAGCTGAGTGTCCCTTGACCGTACCCAACACCAAGTCTTCCAGAACAGCTGTGCGTTTGCTTGCCGGCGGCGTCGTGGTACTCGTCATCGGGGCCGCGGCTTATGTGGTTTCCGATGAGGCGCAGACGTCCCGATGGCAAGCCCGGTACCTGAGCGGCCTGGCCCAGGGCCTGACCTACAAGGTCGAGGCCGGTCCCAGCGGCGCCCTCAGTTTTCCCCAACCCGGGCCGTACGACGACCGGATGGGCTACAGCCACATCCCTGATTTCGTCAAGCGGCTGGGCTTCCAGGGCTACCAGGTCAGCGCCCAGGCGCGCATGTCCGACGACCTGTTGCACGTCACGGGCAAAGGCATTTTCACGGCCTACCACGAGCCCACCCAGGCTGGCCTGCAGATCCTGGATTGCAGTGGCCAGGCCATGTACGCCGTGCGCTTCCCAGAACGGGTCTACCCCAGTTTCGAGGCCATCCCCGATCCATTGGTGGACGCCCTGTTGTTCATCGAGAACCGCGAGCTGCTGGATGCCACCTACCCCACGCACAACCCCGCCATCGAATGGAGCCGCTTGGGCAAGGCGGTGATCACGCAGGTGGCGCGCCATGTCAGCGATGCACAAGGCCAGGCCGGCGGCAGCACCCTGGCCACCCAGATCGAGAAGTACCGCCACTCGCCCGACGGCCGCACGTCCTCGATGAAGGAAAAACTGCGTCAGGTGGCGTCGGCCTCGGTGCGCGCCTACCTGGATGGCGAGGACACCCGGGGTGCCCGCCGCCGCATCGTGCTGGACTACGTCAATTCGGTGCCGCTCTCTGCCAAACCGGGCGTGGGCGAGGTCCACGGTGTCGGTGATGGCCTGTGGGCCTGGTATGGCCGCGATTTTGCCGAAGTCAATGCCTTGCTGAGCGCGGCCGTCAAGTCACCGGCCAAAGCGGGCAGTTCGGAGTTGGCCCGACAGGCCGAGGCCTACAAGCAAGTGCTGTCGCTGTTCATCGCTCAGCGCCGCCCTTCGTACTACCTGGTCGATGGCCACGATGACCTGCAAAGGCTGGCCGACAGCCACCTGCGCATCCTGGCCAGTGCCAACCTGATTCCCGTGGCCCTGCGCGACGCGGCTTTGCCCATCAAGCTGAAATTACACCCCGTGCAGCCCACGGAGCGCCCGGTGTCCTTCGTGGACCGCAAGGCCATCACCGCCATGCGGTCGACCTTGTCCACCATGCTGAAGGTGCCGCGCCTGTACGACCTGGACCGCCTGGACCTGAAAACCAACAGCACGCTGGATGGCGAATTGCAACGCGCGGCCACGCGCCTGCTCAGTGACCTGAAGGACCCCAAGGCCGCCAAGGCGCAGGGCCTGTACGGTTTCCACATGCTCCAGGAGGGCGATGACCCCAGCCGGCTGACCTTGAGCTTCACCCTGTTCGAGCGCTCGGGACAGGCCAACTTGCTGCGCGTGCAAAGCGACAACCTCGACCAGCCCTTCGACATCAACGAAGGCGCCAAGCTGGACCTGGGCTCCACTGCCAAGCTGCGCACGCTGATCAGTTACCTCAAGATCATCGCCGAGTTGCACGCGCAGTACAGCCCCATGAGCGAAGAGGAGCTGAGCGGTGTGCCGGTTCAACGCAAGGACGTGCTGCGCCGCTGGGCGCGTGACTACTTGCTGGATGCCAAGGACAAAGGCCTCAAGCCCATGCTCGAAGCGGCCATGGACCGCAGGTACTCAGGCAGCCCTGGCGAGACCTTTTACACCGGAGGCGGCGCGCACCACTTCAACAATTTCGAGCCCGAAGAAGACGGTCGGATGTTCGACCTGCGCGAGGCTTTCCAGCACTCCGTCAACCTGGTGTTCATCCGCCTGATGCGCGATGTGGTGCACAGCTACATGGCCAACAACGGCAAGGCCGACCGTGACTTGCTGGAGGACTCCGACGACCCGCGCCGCCAGGAATACCTGGCCCGTTTCGCCGACAGCGAAGGCCGTGAATTCCTGCACCGGTTCTACAAAAAATACCGCGACAAGACGCCCGAGGAAGCGCGTGCGCAACTCATCAAGCGAGCCAACCAGGCCCCGTCGCGCCTGGCCGCGATGTTCCGGGGCATCGAGCCGGAAGCTTCGCTGGCCGAATTCAGTGCTTTCATGAACGAGCAAGTGCCGCAGCGAGAGCTGACCGAGGCCAAGTTGCAGCGCCTGTACGACGACTATGCGCCCGACAAGTTCTCGCTGGCCGACCGGGGTTACATCGCCCGTGTCCACCCGCTGGACCTCTGGCTGGTCGCCTACATGAAGGTCCACCCCAAGGCGACCCTGACCGAGGTGGTGGCCGCGAGTCGCGAGCAGCGGCAGGAAGTCTACGGCTGGTTGTTCAAGACCCGCCACAAGACGGCCCAGGACACCCGCATCCGCAACCTGCTCGAGCGCGATGCTTTCGCCGAGATCAACAAGGATTGGCGCCGCCTGGGTTATCCCTTCTCGTCCTTGACACCGTCATACGCCTCGGCGCTGGGCGCCTCCGGCGATCGACCCGCGGCGCTGGCCGAACTGATGGGCATCATCGTCAACAAGGGCATGCGCATGCCGGTCAGCAAGCTGCAGCGCCTGGATTTCGCGGCGGGCACGCCCTTCGAGACCCGCCTGGAGCAGAACGCGGCCAAGGCCGAACGCGTTTTGCCCGAAGAGGTGGCCGAAGTGGTGCGCAGCACCTTGCTCATGGTGGTCGATGGCGGCACGGCGAAGCGCCTGAAGGGTGCCTTCGTGATGCCGGATGGCAGCGCCATCGAAGTGGGCGGCAAGACCGGCACCGGTGACCACCGCTTCGATGTCCACGGACCCGGTGGTGGCCTGATTTCATCTCGGGTCGTCAACCGCTCGGCCACCTTCGTGTTCCTGATCGGCGACCGCTTCTTCGGCACCCTCACGGCCTATGTGCACGAGCCCTATGCCGCCAAGTACACCTTCACCAGTGCCTTGTCCGCGCAGGTGCTGCGGTCCTTGGCGCCTGCGCTGCTGCCCATGATTCAAGAAAAAGCGCCTGATGGCCCCGGCAGTTGCCGCAAGAAGGAGGCCCTGGTGGCGAACCGCTGACGCCGCTAGGTGCCGGGTTCGCGCTTGCGCTTCTTCATGTAGTGGCCCATCAAGGGTGTGGCGCTGATGCCGTGTGCCACGATGGACACGCAGATCGCGATCATGACGGCGTTGGTCAGCGTGCGCGCCGTGCTGCCGTCCACGCCATGGTTGACGGCATAGGCCAGGTAGTAAACCGAGCCCACCCCCCTGATGCCGAACCAGGCCAACAGGCGCCGTTGCGGCCAGGCCATCAAGTGCGAAGGCACGGTGGCCAGCACCGACAGGGGACGCACCACCAACATCACCAGCAGGGCAAACGCCAGGGTTTGCCACGTCCAGGCCACCGAGGTCAGGGAGGCCCCGATCACCAGCACGATGGCGACTTCGGCCAGGTTCTCGGTCTGGGCGCTGAAATGGATCAGTCGCGAGGAATGCGCGCCGTCGGGTTTGGCTGTCTTGTCGGCCCTCAAACTCCGCTCCGTTCGGGCCAGGGCGCCACCCGCGGCGAACACGGCCAGAAAGCCATAGGCGTGGATGAGCAGCGCGGCACCGTAGACCAGGGCGATCACGCCACAGGTCAGGAACTCCTCTGCCTCCAGCGGGGATCCGCGCTGGCGCAAGGCATGCACCGACCGGCCCACCACCAGGCCGCACAGCCATCCCAGGCCCACGCCCGAAACGACGGCCCACGCCACGTCCATGGTCAGCCAGCGCCAGCCCATGTCGCCGATGTCGTGCAGGCCCATCAGGCCCAGCGCCAGCATCACGACCGGAAAGGCCGCCCCATCGTTGATGCCGCCTTCCGCGGTCAGCGCGAAGCGCAGGCCATCGCGGTCGTCCGGATGCCGGACCTGCACTTCGGAGGCCAGCACCGGGTCGGTCGGCGACAGGATCGCGCCCAGCAGCAGCAAGGCGGGCCAGGGCAGGTCGAACAGCAGCCAGCCCACTGAGGCGATGCCCGCCGTGGTGATGACCATGCCGACCGTGGCCAGGCGCAAGGGCACGGCCCACCCCGACAAGGAGAAAGGCACCCGCAGGCGCAAACCGACGGTGAACAAGGTGACCAGCACCGCGACCTCGGTCAGCACTTCCAGCCAGGCCATGCTGTCCAGGGGCGACACATTGAGCATGCGCACACCCAGCGGACCAATGAGCGCGCCCACACCCAGGTACACGATGGCAGGCGACATGGGCAACCGTTTCACCAGGTGGTTGGTGAAGGCCATCACGATCAACACCGTCCCCACCAACACGAACCAAGCGATCTGCATGCCGAATCCAAGCGCCCGAAAAGCCTTCGTCATTGACCCTAGCAATGCGGGTGCCCAACCCGGCTGACAAAAGTAAGGCAGACTGTGGCGGTCCGGACTGCTTTCGTCCCGCCATGCCGAAATTTCGCGACCTCAAGGACCTGATGGCCAAGGCCACGCCCCTGCGATCGGGCGATGTGTTGGCGGGCCTGGCCGCAGGCACCGCACAGGAGCGCGTGCATGCCCAGATGGCCTTGGCCGATCTGCCCCTGCGCACCTTCCTGCACGACGCGCTCGTGCCTTACGAGGACGACGAGGTCACCCGCCTGATCATCGACACCCACGATGCCCAGGCTTTCGCGGCCATTTCACACCTCACGGTGGGCGATTTCCGGAACTGGCTGTTGCGCGATGACACGGGCGGTGACACCTTGGCGGCCGTCGCACCTGGCATCACCCCCGAGATGGCGTCCGCCGTCTGCAAGATCATGCGCAATCAGGACCTGATCCTCGTCGCCCGCAAATGCAGCGTGGTCACGGCGTTTCGCAACACGATTGGCTTGCCCGGCCGCTTGTCCACGCGTTTGCAGCCCAACCATCCCACGGACGACGCCAGCGGCATCGCGGCCAGCCTGATCGACGGCTTGCTGTACGGCAGCGGCGACGCGGTCATCGGCATCAACCCCGCCACCGACAATGTGCCGCAGGTCATCAGGCTGGTGACCATGATGGCCGAACTCATCGAGCAACACGGCATTCCCACCCAATCCTGCGTGCTCACCCACGTCACCAACACCCTGGCGGCCATGGAGCGCGGCGCCCCGGTCGACTTGGTCTTCCAGTCCATTGCCGGCACCGAGGCCGCCAACAAGGGCTTCGGCATCGACCTGGCGTTGCTGGGCCAGGCACGCGATGCCGCTTTGTCATTGCGGCGCGGCACCGTGGGCAACAACGTGATGTATTTCGAGACCGGGCAGGGCAGCGCCTTGTCGGCCAACGCCCATCATGGGATCGACCAGCAGACCTGTGAGGCGCGCGCCTACGCCGTGGCCCGGCATTTCAAGCCTTTGCTGGTCAACACCGTGGTTGGCTTCATCGGGCCTGAGTACCTGTACGACGGCAAGCAGATCATCCGCGCGGGCCTGGAGGACCACTTCTGCGGCAAGCTGATGGGCCTGCCCATGGGTTGCGACGTCTGCTACACCAACCATGCCGAGGCCGACCAGGACGACATGGACGTGCTGCTCACCTTGCTGGGCACGGCGGGCTGTACCTTCGTGATGGGCGTGCCGGGCTCGGACGACATCATGCTGAATTACCAGAGCACGTCCTTCCACGACGCGCTGTATGCCCGGCGTGTGCTGGGCTTGAGGCCCGCGCCCGAGTTCGAAGCATGGCTGCAAAGGGTGCAGATCATGCAGGGCGAAGGCGGTGCCTTCAGGCTGATGAACGAGCTGCCTTCGGGTTTTCAGCACGCCTTGCTGGTGGCGCCATGAGCCAGTCGCCGGTCACCCCGAACCCATGGCTGGCCCTGCGCCGTTTCACGCAGGCGCGCATCGCCTTGGGCCGGGCTGGTGTGAGCCTGCCCACGGCGCCGCAACTGGCTTTTCAACTGGCGCACGCCCAGGCGCGCGATGCCGTGCACCTGGCTTTGGACGTGCCCGCGCTGCAAGACTCGTTGGCGGCCCTCGGGCATGGCACCGTGTTGCTGCGCAGCGCCTGCCCCGACCGTGATACCTACCTGAAGCGACCGGACTTGGGTCGTCAACTTGATGGATCGTCCCGGCGCGCGCTGCTGGACCTGGCAGAGGGCTTTGAGCCAGATGCATTGGGGGAGTCGACACGCCGGCATGACATCGCCTTTGTCGTGGCCGATGGGCTGTCCGCCCTGGCGGTGGGCCTGAACGCGGAGCCACTGCTGCGGCGAGTCTTGCCTGCCTTGTTGGCCGATGGCTGGTCTTGCGCCCCCATCGCGATCGTGGAGCAGGGGCGAGTGGCGGTGGCCGACGAAGTGGGCCAGTTGCTCGGCGCCCGCGTGGTCGTCATCCTCATCGGCGAACGGCCGGGCTTGAGCTCGCCCGACAGCATGGGCCTTTACCTGACCTGGATGCCGCGCGTGGGGCTGACGGATGCCGACCGTAACTGCATCTCGAACGTCCGGCCGGCGGGCCTGGGGCACGACCAGGCAGCGGCCAAGTTGCTGCACTTGCTGGGCGAGTCCCGGCGCCTGCAGACGTCGGGCATCGCATTGAAAGACGAACACGACGGTCAGGCGAAAGCCTTGACCTGAGGCACAATGGCGGCCGGTTCGGCTCCATGGTTCAATGGATAGAACAGCCCCCTCCTAAGGGGCAGATGCAGGTTCGATTCCTGCTGGGGCCACCACCACCTCTTCCTCCTTACCTTGATTTACAACCTCCCCTGAGTCAGGGGAGTGTGGCGCCGCTTTTCCAATGAAAAACTGGCCGGCCATCAACGACTCAAATCAGGAGGATCCATCATGAACAAGTATTCCGCCCTCAAGGCCGTGGCGTTTTCGGCGCTGCTGCATTTTGGCAATGCTTCTGCCTACGTCATCGACTTCGACCAGGCCAACTTGCCGACTTACACCTCGAGCGTGGGTAGCCACGTAGGAGGTTCGTTCGCAGGGCCCTACACCGAAGGGGGGTTCACGGTCACGCCCGAAGGCGGTCCCTGGTACGGCATTGGCAACATCGGCGTGCCCGGTCGTCCGAACAGCTTCATCTACATCGAGCGCGAACCTTACGGACAAGCTGTCGAAGGCGTTGCCCGCATCACCCACCAGGGGCATGGCTTCAACTTCAATTCGCTCTTGATGTACTCCAGCATCAGCCCCGTGCCCTACGTGTTCACGGGGCTGCTTGGCGGCAATGTGGTTTTCACCGACACCGGCACTTTGCCCAACCCCGAAGGCGAGTTCGTGCAGGTCAGCAATTCTCACGCGTCCGATTTGATCGATACCCTGGAAATCCGCTTGCTGGACATCTACCCTGATGGTTACGGCAACCCGATCGGGATCAGCCAGATTTCCCTGACCTCCAGCGTGCCGGAGCCTGTTGCCCTGTCCCTCCTGGGGGCCGGGTTGATGGTCTTTGTGGGGCAGCGCAAGCTGAGCCGTCGGTCGGCGTGAGGTTTTCCTGGCCGGGCGCCTTTGCCTGGCCGCCAGGACCGGGGCGTTCAGGCTCCGGTTTTCAGCAACCCCTTTGTTTCGATGAAAGCGACCACCTGGTTCAGCCCGTCCTGGGTCTTGAGGTTGGTCATCACGAAGGGGCGGGTGGGGCGCATGCGCTTGGTGTCGGATTCCATGATGTCCAGGTTGGCGCCGACGTAGGGCGCCAAGTCGGTCTTGTTGATGACGAACAAGTCGCTCTTGGTGATGCCGGGGCCGCCCTTGCGCGGGATCTTCTCGCCGGCGGCCACGTCGATCACGTAGATGGTCAGGTCGCTCAGCTCCGGGCTGAAGGTGGCCGCCAGGTTGTCGCCACCTGATTCGATGAAGACGATGTCGGCGTTGGGGTACTTGGCCAGCATGCGGTCGACGGCTTCCAGGTTGATGGAGGCGTCTTCGCGGATGGCGGTGTGCGGGCAGCCGCCGGTTTCCACGCCCATGATGCGGTCGGGGTCGAGGGCGCCGGCCACGGTCAGCAGGCGCTGGTCTTCCTTGGTGTAGATGTCGTTGGTGATGACGACCAGGTCGTATTGCTCGCGCATGGCCTTGCAGAGCATCTCGAGCAAGGTGGTCTTGCCGGAGCCGACCGGGCCGCCCACGCCCACGCGCAGGGGGGGCAGTTTCTTGGTGCGGTTGGGGATGTTGTGCAGATTGGTGCTCATGATCGGAAGAGGCGTGAGTATTGGGTTTCGTGCCGGCTGCTCAGGATGGCCAGCATGGGCGTGAAGGCCTGGCGCTGGTTGTCGCCGAGGGCGCAGGCGTGGTCGATCGCGGCGGGGATGTCGTCGATCAGGGATTGCAGGATGCGCTGGCCGGCGCTCTGCCCCAGGGGCACGGACTTGATGGCGGCCTGCGCCATGTTCTCAGCCCAGCCGAAGGCGAAACTGAGCAGGGTGTCTTTGACGATGCTGCTGTGCGGTGCGGTGTGGCCTGGGTTGTCGGGCAGGCATTGGGCCACGGCCAGGGCAAAGGCAACGGGCCAGGTGGGCGCCGGCTTCAAGGCGGCGCATTGGGCCAGGCGCGGGTCGTTCGGGTTGACCGAAGCGCCCCGGTTGCGCACCCACTCCACCAAGGATCGGCCCATTTGTTCGGCCTGCAGTTTCAGCTCGGTGGTTTCACGCGTGTGCGCGATCCAGTCGTTGAGCTCGGTGACCCGGGCCAGGTCGTGGCGTTGCCAGGCGGGCAGGGCCTTGGCCACCACGGCCAGGTCGGCGCGGGCCAGGCTCAGGTGCAGTTGGTCGCGCAGCCAGGCGCCGGCGGTGGCTTCGTTGGTGACCAGGCCGGCGTCCACCGCGGCTTCCAGCACCTCGGAATAGCTGAATCCGCCCACGGGCAGGGCCGGCGAGGCCAGCCACATCAGTTGGAGTCGGGCCGCGGCGCTCAGAGGCACGGCGGCCGCCAGCACCCTGGGCATCAGTGGTCGTGGCCGTGGTTGCAGCCGGGGCCGTGAACGTGTGGGGTCGCGGCCGATGTCACGGCGATGCCGATGGGCTTGCCGCGTGCGGGCACGGCGGGGACGGCGTGGCCGTGGTCGTGGTGATCGTGAGCATGGGCAGGACCTTCGTGGCCATGCGCGTGGCCGCCACCTGCCGAGTAGGCGCCGCCTTCGGGCTCGAAGGTGGTGTTGGCCTCGGCCACGGTCAGGTGCATGGCGCGCAGCATGTCGGCCAGCACGTGGTCGGGCTCGATTTTCAAATGATCGGGCTGCAGTTCGATCTGCACATGGCGGTTGCCCAGGTGGTAGGCGGCGCGGGTCAGGTCGAAGGCGTTGCCGTGATCAGCACAAGGCGTGATCACCAACACCGGCTGGGGCTTGGCAGTGACGCGGATCAGCGAGCCATCTTCGGCCACCAGCACGTCGCCACCGCGCACGACGGTGCCGCGGCTCAGGAAAACGCCCAGTTGGCGGCCGGCGCTGTCGGTGGCGTCGAAGCGGCTTTTCTGGCGCACGTCCCAATCGAGCTCGACGGTGTGCGCGCGTTTGAGGATGACCTGGGCCAGGCCCTGGCCTTGGGGGAGGAGTTTGTTGACGGTCAGCATGGCGAGCCCATTTGAATCCTGTGCGTGAGAGCGATAGTGTAAGGACGGGCAGGCCCTACGCGCTGGGTGGTCATCGTGACCGCTGTTAGTGTTGGCGCATGACGAATGACATGCATGGCGCATGCCACCTTGATGCCGGCCGTTTCTACATTGCCTGCGCGGGTTGGGCCTTGCCCAAGGACGCGCAGAGAGTCTTCGCCCTGGAGGGCAGCCACCTTGAGCGGTATGCCAGCCGCTTGAACGCCGTCGAGATCAATTCCAGCTTCTACCGGCCGCACAAGCCGGCCACCTACGCGCGTTGGGCCGCCAGTGTTCCGCCAAGCTTTCGCTTTTCGGTCAAGTTGCCCAAGGCCATCACGCACGAGCGACGCTTGGTCGATTGCCAGGATCTGCTGGATGCGTTCCTCGCGGAATCCGGGCAACTGGGCGACAAGCTGGGCTGCCTGCTGGTTCAGCTGCCGCCGAGCCTGGCCTTTCATGCCGAAAGGGCCGATGCGTTTTTCACCTTGTTGCGCGAGCGACATGCTGGGCACGTGGTGATCGAACCTCGGCACGCGAGCTGGTTCAACACCGATGCTTCGGCGCTGTTGAGGCAGCACCGCGTCGATCTGGTCCTGGCCGATCCGGCGCCGTGTGCTGGCGCAACTTGGCCCTTGGCGCCTGAAGGCGAAGTGTCTTCAAGGATTGCCTACTACCGCCTGCATGGCTCACCGCGCATCTACCACGACAACTACGATCTACCCTATTTGCAAGCCCTGGCCCAGCGGCTGCAATCCGATGCCCAGCGCTTCGAATCGGTCTGGTGCGTGTTCGACAACACCGCCCTGGGTGCCGCGACCTTCAATGCGCTGGACTTGTTGGAAATGGTGGAGAAGCGCGCCCGGCCTTAGAACAGGAAGTAACGCTGCGCCATCGGCAATTCCGTGGCCGGCTCGCAGGTCAGCAACTGGCCATCCGCCCGCACCTGGTAGGTTTGCGCGTCGATCTCCATCACCGGCAGGTAGTGGTTGTGGACCATGTCGGCCTTCCTGACGCTGCGGTTGCCACGCACGCCCACGGCCTGCTTCTTCAAACCATATTGCTCTGGCATGCCTGCGGCAATAGAGGCTTGGCTCATGAAGGTCAGCGAACCGCGCGCCAGCGCGCCGCCGAAGGCCCCGAACATGGGCCGGTAATGCACCGGTTGCGGCGTCGGGATCGAGGCATTCGGGTCCCCCATGGCCGCTGAAGCGATGAAGCCACCTTTCAGGATCAAACTGGGCTTGATGCCAAAGAAGCCCGGCTTCCACACCACCAGGTCGGCCCACTTGCCCACCTCGATGCTGCCCACTTCGTGCGCAATACCATGCGACAGCGCCGGGTTGATCGTGTACTTGGCCACGTAGCGCTTGACGCGCGTGTTGTCGTTGCGTTCCGAATCTCCCTGCAAGGTGCCGCGCTGCGCCTTCATCTTGTGGGCCGTCTGCCAGGTGCGCAGGATGACTTCGCCTACGCGGCCCATGGCCTGCGAATCGGAGCTGAACATGCTGATGGCACCCAGGTCGTGCAGGATGTCCTCGGCGGCGATGGTTTCGCGGCGGATGCGGCTTTCGGCGAAGGCCAGGTCTTCGGCGATCGAGGCATCCAGGTGGTGGCACACCATGAGCATGTCGAGGTGCTCGTCGATGGTGTTGACCGTGTAGGGCATGGTCGGGTTGGTCGACGAGGGCAAGAAGTTGGCTTCGCCCACCACGCGCATGATGTCGGGCGCGTGGCCGCCACCGGCGCCTTCGGTGTGGAAGGCGCACAGCGTGCGGCCCTTGGTGGCCGCGATGGTGTTCTCGACGAAGCCCGATTCGTTCAGCGTGTCGCTGTGGATCGAGACCTGGGTGTCGGTTTCCTCGGCCACGCTCAGGCAGCAGTCGATGGCCGAGGGCGTCGTGCCCCAGTCTTCGTGCAGTTTCAGGCCGATCACGCCGGCGTCAACCTGCTGGCGCAAAGCCTCGGGCCGGCTGGCGTTGCCCTTGCCCAGGAAGCCGATGTTCATCGGGAAGGCCTCGGCGGCCTGCAGCATGCGCGAGATGTTGTCCGGCCCGGGCGTGCAGGTGGTGGCGAAGGTGCCGGTGCTGGGGCCCGTGCCACCGCCCAGCATGCTGGTCACGCCGCTGTTCAGGGCTTCTTCGATCTGTTGCGGGCAGATGAAGTGGATGTGGGTGTCGATGCCGCCTGCGGTCACGATCATGCCCTCGGCCGCGATGACGTCGGTGCCCGGGCCGATGACGATGTCCACGCCAGGCTGCACGTCGGGGTTGCCGGCCTTGCCGATCTTGTAGATGCGGCTGGCCTTGATGCCGATGTCGGCCTTGACGATGCCCCAGTGGTCGATGATGACGGCGTTGGTCAGCACGCAGTCGGCGGCTTCCATGGCGCCGGGGCCGTTGATGCGCTGGCTCTGGCCCATGCCATCGCGGATGGTCTTGCCGCCGCCGAATTTCACTTCCTCGCCGTAGCCGCCGGCCTGCAAGGTCAGGTCTCGCTCGACTTCGATGACAAGGTTGGTGTCGGCCAGGCGCAGGCGGTCGCCCACGGTGGGGCCGAACATTTCAGCGTAGGCACGCCGTGGAATGGTTGCCATCTTGGGTGGTTTCCTGGAGAGGTGTCAGAGCGGGCCTTGGACCAGGCCGCGGAATCCGTAGACGATGCGTTCGCCGGCGTAGTCGACCAGCTCGACGGTGCGCTGCTGGCCGGGCTCGAAGCGCACGGCGGTACCCGAGGCGATGTTCAAGCGCATGCCGCGCGCGGCCTCGCGGTCGAAGCGCAGAGCGCCGTTCGTTTCGGCAAAGTGGTAGTGCGAGCCAACCTGGATGGGGCGGTCGCCTGCGTTCTCGACCACCATGGTGAGCGAGCGGCGACCAGGGTTGAGGTCCAGGTCGGGGCCATCGGTGAGCAGTTCGCCAGGGGTCATGGTCGGGCTCCTCAGAAGAAGGCGCCAGCGGTGGCGGGGCTCAAGAGGCCCAGGCCCAGCGCGGTCACGCCGGCACCGGCGATGCGTGGTACCCAGCGGCTGCGATGGCGCAAGGCCAGGCCCGCGCCGATGCCCACGGTGTGCAGAGCCATGGTGCTCAGCACCATGCCGGCGAGGGCCGACGCCGCGTGGCCGCCCAGTTCCTGGCCGTGGGCCAGCCCATGGAACAAGGCGAAACCGGCGACCAGCGCGACGCCGACGCCTGTGGGCAGCGCGGTGCGTGTGGCCACCAGCAAACCCATGGCCAACAGCGAGGTTGCGATCATCGGCTCAACGCCCGGCAGAGTGACGCCCCGCAGTGCCATCAAAGCCCCGATCAATAAAGTGGCGGCGAAGGCCAGGGGCGCTGACAGCAGGCGACGGGCGTCGGCGGATGACGACACTTTGGTGCCCAGGCTCAAGGCGCTCCACAAGCCCACGCTGACCATCGCGGCCAGGTGGTCCAAGCCGGTCAGCGGGTGGGCTGCCCCGTCCATGAAGCTGCCGAAGGTGCCGTGGGTGTGGCCCAAACCAGCGTCGGCGCCCACGTGGGCCTGCGCCAGGGAAGTCAAGGAGACTGCAGCGAGGCCGGCAGCCCAAGGTGCGGTGGCCACAATGGTGCGACGCAGAGAAGTGTTCGGCATGTTCTTGAATCCAGGCTGGGACGTGAATCGGTTGATTTGCACCAATTTGGTGTTTTGTGGATTTGGGAGAGTTTTTATGCGATAGGTTGGTGCACTGTCACCAATTTGGTGCCGTCCGGGAAGGTGGCTTCCACCTGGATTTCAGGCACCATCTCAGCCACCCCGTCCATCACGTCATGGCGCGTCAGCACGGTTTTGCCTTCGCTCATCAAGGTGGCCACGGTTTTGCCATCCCGGGCGCCTTCCATGATGGCGGCGGTGATCAGGGCGATGGCTTCGGGGTAATTCAGTTTGAGTCCCCGGGCCTTGCGCCGCTCGGCCAGCAGGGCGGCTGTGAAAATCAGCAGCTTGTCTTTTTCTCGTGGGGTCAGTTCCATGGGGTCTCGGCACCGAAATTGCGGCATTGGCCGTTGATGAAGTCCCCACTATGCAAGACACACGCCAAATGAGTCCAGTCGCCGAACGGCGTATCGAGGGTCGAGACGACACCGGTCAAGAGTCCTCCGCCGATCTGCTGGGAGACCAGGCCCTGCAGCGCGTGGTCAAGGTGCGGCGCGACTACAACACCTGGGTCGGCAGCGAGACGCTTGAAGATTACGCCCTGCGCTTCACACCCCGGTCTTTTCGGAAATGGGGCGAATGGCGGGTGGCCAACACCGCCTTCGGCGCAGCGTCCTTCCTCGTGCTCGAAGCCGTGGGTGCCACCTTGCTGGTGGAACACGGCTTCATCAACGCCTTGTGGGCCATCCTGGCCACCGGCCTGATCATCCTGCTGGCCGGCTGGCCGATCAGCGTGTACGCCGCCCGCCACGGGGTGGACATGGACCTGCTGACCCGCGGCGCGGGCTTTGGCTACATCGGTTCCACCATCACCTCGCTCATCTACGCGACCTTCACCTTCATCTTCTTCGCGCTGGAGGCCGCGATCATGGCCTACGCGCTGGAGCTGGCCTTCGACATCCCGCCCGCCTGGGGTTACCTGATCTGCGCGGTGGTGGTGGTGCCGCTGGTCACGCACGGGGTCACCGTCATCAGCCGGCTGCAGGTGTGGACCCAGCCTTTGTGGCTGGTGATGCTGATCCTGCCCTATGTGTACGTGTTCAAGGCCAACCCGCATGTGCTGAGCGACCTGGCCGGTTACGGCGGTGCGCAGGGCCAGGCGCCTGGCTTCAACCTGATGTCCTTCGGCGCGGCCATGACCGTGGGCGTGGCCCTCATCACGCAAATGGGCGAACAAGCCGACTACCTGCGTTTCATGCCCGAACGGCAGCCCCAGCACAAGGCGCGCTGGTGGTTGAGCGTGTTCCTGGGCGGTCCCGGCTGGGTGATTCCCGGTGTGCTGAAGATGCTGGGCGGCACGGTGCTGGCTTACCTGGCCCTGAGCCTGTCGGTGCCGGCGGACCGCGCCGTCGACCCCAACCAGATGTACCTCCTGGCCTACGAGAGCATGTTCTCGAACCTGAGCTGGGCGGTGGCGGCCACCTGCCTGTTCGTGGTCATTTCGCAGCTGAAGATCAATGTCACCAACGCCTACGCGGGCTCGCTGGCCTGGTCCAACTTCTTCGCGCGCATCACGCACAGCCACCCTGGGCGCGTGGTCTGGGTGGTGTTCAACACCGTGATTGCGCTGATGCTGATGGAGCTGAATGTCTTTCAGGCGTTGGGGCGCGTGCTGGGCCTGTATTCCAACATCGCCATCGCGTGGATGATGGCCGTGGTCGCCGACCTGGTAATCAACAAGCCCATGGGCTGGTCGCCGAAAGGCATCGAGTTCAAGCGCGCCTATCTGTACGACGTGAACCCGGTGGGCGTGGGCGCGATGAGCGCGGCGTCCGTCCTGTCGGTGACGGCTTACCTGGGCTGGCTGGGGCCGATGGCGCAGGCGTTTTCGGCCTTGATCGCCTTGGTCACGGCCCTGATCACCTCGCCGCTGATCGCGTGGTTCACGCAGGGGCGCTATTACATCGCCCGGCAGCCCGAGCCCAAAGCGCCCAATTG
Source organism: Aquabacterium sp. (assembly GCF_050725395.1). Lineage (GTDB taxonomy): Bacteria > Pseudomonadota > Gammaproteobacteria > Burkholderiales > Burkholderiaceae_C > Aquabacterium. The sequence continues at coordinate 44,092 of NZ_JBOHHL010000027.1, forward strand.
CGACGCCTGCCCATCGAAGCAAGGCATGAAGGGTGTCTACCGCTGCACGGTGTGCGAGCGCGAATACGAGGGCGAGGACATGGCCCATTGCCCGGCCTACCAGGGCTTCATCTGCTCGCTGTGCTGTTCGCTGGACGCGCGTTGCCACGACCTGTGCAAGCCCGAAGCGCGCTGGTCGGTGCAATGGCGCGCGGTGGGCCAGAAGCTGCTGCCGGCCTTCATCTGGCGGCAACTCGACACCGAACTGGGCCACTTTCTGCTGCTGATGGGCGGATTGGTGCCAGCCTTGGCCTTGCTCTTCGCCCTGATTTTCAACCACGAGTTGCGGGCCCTGGACCAACCTGCCACGGCGGGCCTGGTCGAGGCGCTGCAAAGCGGCTTCCTCAAGGCCTTCGCCGTGCTGTTGGTGATTTCGGGCGTGGTCGGCTGGTGGCTGGTGCTGGCGCACAAGAGCCGCAAGGTGGCGCAAGAGGAGTCCAACCGCCAGACGCATCTGCTGGTCCGCGAGGTGGAACTGCACCGCCGCACCGACGAAAAACTGCAGCAGGCCAAGCGCACCGCCGAGCAGGCCAATCAGGCCAAGAGCCGTTACATCTCGACCATCAGCCACGAACTGCGCACGCCGCTCAACAGCATCCTGGGCTACGCGCAGTTGCTGGACGAAGACCAGCGCCTGCCCGAACACGCCAAGCATGGCGTTGAAGTGATCAAGCGCGGCGGCGACCACCTGCTGTCGCTGATCGAAGGCACGCTGGACATCGCCCGCATCGAAAGCGGCAAGCTGACGCTGGACGTCAAGCCCATGCGCCTGTTCGAATCCTTGCAGCAGATCATCAACATGCTGCAACCGCAGGCCCTGGGCAAGGGACTGACGTTCGAGGTAGAGATGGACGCCGCCCTGCCCGAGGTGGTGCGCGCTGACGAACGCCGGGTGCGCCAGATCCTGTTCAATGTGCTGGGCAACGCGGTCAAGTTCACCTCGCAAGGCGGCGTGAAATTCCGCGTCAGCTACACGCGCGAAATCGCGCTGGTCGAGGTCATCGACACGGGCCCCGGCATCCCGATCGACGAGCTGGAGCGGGTGTTCGAACCCTTTGCCCGGGGATCGTCGGTGGCGGGATCGTCGGTGAGTGGCACGGGCCTGGGCCTGACCATCAGCAAGATGCTGACCGACCTGATGGGCGGCGAGATGAAGGTGAGCAGCGTGGTAGGGCAGGGCACGGTGTTCCGCATCCGCCTCTTCCTGCCCCACGTGCGCCTGACGCACGCCGATCGCTCGGTGCCGCTGGGCGTGCGCACCGGCTATGTGGGAGATCGGCGCCGCGTGTGGGTGGTGGACAACGAGGAGGCCGACCGCGGCCTGCTGGTGCGCATTTTGGAACCCTTGGGCTTCGACGTGACGCCGCTGGCCTCGGGCCTGGAGTGCCTGTCGCTGCTGCGCAGTTGCCCGCAGGCCCAGGAGCCGCATGCCATCCTGATGGACCTGGCCATGCCGGGCATCGATGGCTGGACCACCATCCGCACCCTCCGGCAGGAGGGCTTGAGCCGCGCACCCGTCGCCATCGTGTCGGCCAACGCCTTTGACAAGGGCCTGGAAAACGACGTGGGCGTCGCCCTCGATGACTTCATCGTCAAGCCGGTGCGCATGGGCGAGTTGCTGGACTGGCTGGGCCGGCGCCTCACGCTGCAGTGGATCGAGGCGCAGCGGCCGGTGGTGGGCCACCAACCTTTGCTGGACATGGCCACATCGTCCGCCAGCGAGGGCGTCCAGGTGCTCCCCTCCCTGAAGGCCCTGCAAAGCCTGGAAGAGCTGATCGATGCGGGCTATGTGCGCGGTGTGCACAAGACCCTGGACCAGATCGCGGCCGCCGAACCGCAATGCGAGGCCTTCGTGCAGCACATGCGGCACCTGGCCAAGCAGTTTCAACTCGACGCCCTGGCCGCGTCCGTCAAGCGGGCCATGGTGCAGTTCCATGCACAATCGCGGCCATGATTCCGATGCTTGACCGACTCGACCGCAGCCGCACCGACGTCGTGCTCATCGTCGACGACGTGCCCGACAACCTCTCCTTGCTCCACGACGCGCTGGATGAGGCCGGCTACACCGTGCTGGTCGCCACGCACGGCGAGGCTGCCTTGCAGCGCGCCAGCCAGTCCGTGCCCGACATCATCCTGCTCGACGCGCTGATGCCCGGCATGGATGGTTTCGAAGTGGCCCGTCGCCTGAAGGCCCAGCCCGAAACCAGCCACATCCCGATCGTGTTCATGACCGGCCTGACCGAGACTGAACACGTGGTCGCGGCTTTCGACGCGGGCGGCGTGGACTACGTCACCAAGCCGATCCGGCCGCGCGAAGTGCTGGCGCGCATCGTGTCGCACATGGCCAGCGCGCGGCAGGCAAGGCAGGCCCGCAACGCGCTCGATGCCTTTGGCCACGCCTCGATGACGGTGCGTTTGTCGGATGGCCGCGTGATGTGGCAGACGCCTTTGGCGCGCAAGTTGTTGCAGCAGTACTTCGAAACGCCCGAATCGGTGGCGCCGGATGAGCTGGTGGTGTGGTTGCGTCAGGCCACGCCCGGGGCCCTGGCCGACATGGCGACAGGCAAGCCACCGCCAGCCTGGCTCGTGCAGCAAGGCGGCCGGCGCCTGAGTTTTGCCCTGCACGAGCCCACGGGCGACGACAATTGGCTGCTGGTGATGCGTGAGACCTCGGACGAGGCCGCCATCGAGGCGCTGACACAAGAGCTCAAGCTCACCGCGCGCGAGGGCGAGGTGCTGTACTGGGTGGTCAAGGGCAAGACCAACCGCGACATCGGCGACATCCTGGGCACCAGTCCCGCCACTGTCAAAAAACAGTTGGAACACGTCTTCGCCAAACTGGGCGTCGAGACCCGCACCGCCGCCGCGGGTCTGGCCATGAGCCGCGTCGGTCAGCTGAAAATGCGCTGAAATGCGCCATATGCCCCAGCGGCTCGGGGTCATCGGGCGAACGCGAGGGTGTTTCCGCTATTGCCAGCTCAGGCCATCTCGGTACACTGGACCGAACTGAGCCTGGGGTGCCGTCCCCGACCGGAAAGGGCTGCAGATGTCGGGTTATCCCGGTGTGGTTTTGATCGAATCCGACGGGCAATTGCTGCTGTCTCACCAGCCCATGCCCGGCCGGCCGCCTTTGACCCTGGACGCGGCCAAGGCCCTCGTCGAGCAGGCCGGGTTCGCCAGTTGGCGTCTGTCCGAAGAGGCCTTGAAAGAGGCTGTGAGTCGTTGCGGCGGGGACGAGTCTTTCCAGTTGCCCATCGCCGAGCGCGTCGATGCCCAGTTCGAACTCGAACTGGCCCATGACGCCATGACCGCCTGGCTGACGGTCACGCCCGCTCAGGGGGGCAAGCCTTTGGATGTCAGTGACCTGGTGCTGGCCCTGGCCCAGGCCGGTGTCTTGTTCGGCATCGATGAAGCGGCCTTGCTGCAGGTCTGCACCGCCCCCGAAGGCGGCCGTGCCGTGGCCGCGACGGGCAAGCCCGCCCGCAATGGCGAAGACGCCCGCTTCGAATTGCTGGTCGACCTGACCCGCGACCGTCGGCCCAAAGTCGACGAGCAAGGCCTGATCGATTTCCGCGAGCTGGGCGACATCCCCGTGGTCAAGGCCGACCAGGTGCTGATGCGCATCGTTCCTGAGACGGTGGGTTTTCTGGGGCGGAACATCCGAGCCGAGGTGCTGGAGCCCGTGAAAGGTCAATCCGCGGCCTTTCCGACCGACCTGCCCGGCGCCAAGGTGGACGAGCAGGACCCGAAACTGCTGCGCGCGGTGTTCAAAGGCCAGCCGGTGCGTGTGGGCAATGGCGTGATGGTCGAACAGGTCGTGTATTTCAAAGGTGCCAGCATGGCCTCGGGCAACATCGCTTTCGATGGCACTGTGCACATCGAGGGCGACGTCTTGACCGGCATGAAGGTGCGCGCCAGCGGTGACATCATCGTGACCGGGACGGTGGACGGTGGGCACCTGGACGCGGGCAACAGCATCCGTGTCGGGGGCGGCATCATTGCCCATGCCGTGGTCCACGCGGGCGAGTCGGTGTCGTCCCGCTTCGTCGAGAATTCGCTGATCGAGGCCGGCGTGGGCATCGCCGTGGACAGCATGGTGCTGCAAAGCCAGTTGCAAGCCGGCAACCAGATCGTCGTGGGCACGCAGTCGCCGTCCCGGGGGCGGCTGGTGGGCGGCTCGGCCCGGGCCATGATGTTGATCCGCACGCCTTTGCTGGGCGACCCCGCCAGCACCGTGACCCAGGTGCTGGTGGGCGTGAACCCCGTGCTGGAGGCCGAGTACCAAGAGGTGCTGGGCCTCATCACCAAACAGAACCAGGAAGAAGAAAACCTGGGCAAGCTGGTGCAGCACCTGACGAAGCAGGGCGACAAGGCGGGCGTGCTGGAACGCGTGCGCGGCACTTGGTCCGAGTCCCTGAAGGCGCTGGGCGCGCTGCTCGTGCGCAAGAGCGATCTGGAAACGCAGATGGCGCTGTTCGACAAGGCGCGCGTCGAGATCGGCGTGGGCGTGTCGGGCGCGGTGGACTTGTCCTTTGGCAAGGTGAACCGCCGTTTGCGCCATGTGTACGAAATCGGCGTTTTTTCCATCGACCAGGGGCAGGTGCTGTTCACGGGGCCGGATGGCGATCCGGCGGTGGTGGATGGTTGAGGCAGGGTAAACACCTCGTCCAGATGGATGCTGCCCGGGACACATCCTTCGATTAACCTGACGGCATGACGCCAGCTGCGCGCCCGCCAAAATTCAGGGACACCATGATCTTCAACCGCCTTCCGGGCTTGCGCCTGCTTGCCATGATCCTGGGCTCCACCCTCGCCACCCACGCCAACGTCCAGGCCGCCACGCCGGATCCCGCCGTGCCTGACAGCAACGAAATATTCCAGTGGGTGAACGACATCACCAGCTTTGGTGTGCGCAGTCCGGGCAGTCCTGGGTCGCTGGGGGCATCCCAGTATGTGCACGACCGTTTCAGCGAGTGGGGACTGCAGAAGGTGGCTTTCGAGGAGGCCGACACCAAAGTTTGGAGCGCCAGCAAATGGGGCCTGACCGTGGAAGGCCAGGCCTTGGCCTGCTCGCCAATGCAGCACACCTTCCACCAAGGCGTGCCCACCGTGTTCAGCACCGGACCGGGTGGCCGCCAGGCCGAGCTGGTCTACGTCGGCAATGGCGCCGATTCGGACTTCTGGTTCAAGGACGTGCGCGGCAAGATCGTGGTGGCCAACGCCAAGTTCGGCAAGAAGCCGCTTTGGTTGTTCAAGCCCTTCCTGCTGGCGCTGCAGGACACGGACAAGACCTTTGGCTGGGACTACAACCTGGTCGATCCCTATGCGGGCGGCGGCTTCCCCGACAGCTATTACCGGGCCATGCGCAAAGGCGCGGTCGGCTTCGTCGGCGTCTTGAATGATTACTTCGACAGCCACCAGTACCGCAACGAGGCCTACCGTGCCTACGACCCCGGGCAGGCGATGGCCATCCCCGGGCTGTGGATGGCGCCCGTGGCGGGCAGCCAGTTGGCCGAGCGCGCCAAGGCGGGCAAGCTGAAAGCGGCGTTGACCCTGGAGGGGCAACTGGCCCCCAAGAAAGGCCGGGCCGTGGTGGGTTACTTGCCCGGCATGAGCGATGAAATCGTGCTGGTCGAATCGCACCACGACTCGGCCACCACCGGCGCCACCGAAGACGCTTCCGGCACGGCCAGCGTGATGGCGCTGGCGCGTTACTTCGCCAAGCTGCCGCGCTCGCAGCGACCGCGCACGCTGATGTTCGCGACCATGGACACGCACTTCACCGACTACGCCGTGCACAAGGCCTTCATCCGTCGCCACCTGCTCGAAAGCAATCCGCTCGGCGAGAAGGTGGTGGCGGTGGTCACGCTGGAGCACATCGCCCAGGAATGGCTGCCGGGCAAGGACAAGAAGCCCATGACCACCGGCCTGGTGGCGCCCCGCGCCCTGATGGTCTCCACCGAAATCGAAGGCTTCAAGGACATCGTGGTGACGGCCATGAAGGAGCACCAGCTCGAGCGCTCCTTCGCCGTGTCCACCGCCTTGACGCAACTGGTCGGCGGCGAGCCCGGCCTGCCCGCCGACAGCAGCGACTTCCTGCGCGCGGGCGTCCCCGTGATCGCCCTGGTCGGTGCACCCTTGTACCTCTACGACGACATCGACACGCCCGACAAGGTGGCCAAGGACGAGCTGGGCCGGGTGGCGCAGACCTTCGTGGACGTGGTGCGCAAGGTGTCTCAGTTGCCGAGCGCCAACTTCAAGCGCCTGCCTTACAAGCTGGACGACTGAGGCGGGCCCGGTCTGCGCAGGCACCGGCCGGGCTCAAAACGGGGTCGGCCGCCTGATCTTGAGCAGGGCCCGCTCCAGTCGGCTGGAACTGGCGGCCAGCGTCGCCTGGTGAAACGGGGCCAGTGCGGCCCAGCGGGCGTTGAAGTCCGCCCCGCATCGGGCCAGTCCGACCCGGCTGCCAGCCGTGGCGATCAGGTTGCCGCCCTCGTCCGACTCCACCAGCGCCAGCCCATCGTCGAACACCTTGGCCAGGCGTTTGGCGATCTGGCGTTCCTGCTCGGTGTCGGCCTGCACATTGGCGACCAGCACACCTTCCGGTGTCAAGGCCTGCTGGCAGTGCTGGTAGAAGGCGCGTGAGCACAAGGCGGCCGGCATGCCCGCGCCGGTGAAACCATCGACCAGGATCACGTCATAGCGGCGGGGTGGTTTGGCCACGAAGTGCGCACCGTCCGCGCAGACGATGCGCATCCGTTCGTCGTCGGCCGGGATGCGGAAATCCTCGCGCAGGTCGATCACCCCCTGGTGGATCTCGACCGCGGTGAGGTCTGCCTCGGGCAGGTGCTGGTGCAGGTACTTCAGCATCGATCCGCCACCCAGGCCGATCATCAGGATGGCCTGGGGCGCCGGGTTCAGCAGCAGGAAGCCCATCATGGCGCGGGTGTAATCCAGCACCAGTTCGTGGGGCGCGTCCAGCCGCATGCTGCTCTGGATGAGGCTGGAATCGAAGCTCAGCGACAGCGTCTGGCTGTTCTGGTGAAGGCGGGGTGGAGCGGTCATGCCGGGCAGTCTACCCAGCGCTTCAGAGGCGTGACGCGCACGCCACCGATACGCCATGTGGCGTATTCCTCAAAGTGGGGCCCCTGGGCAAACTGGGTTCATCCGATCAAACGGACGTGTTCACCCAACCACCACCCCATCGTTTACCAGGAGCCTCATCCATGAACATCTCTCGCCGCAATGCCACCCAATCGCTGACGGCCGTCGCTTTGGGCGTGGCCGGCCTGCTCGTCGGTTCCCTGGCCCATGCCGCCGACACGATCAAGGTCGGCGTCTTGCATTCGCTGTCGGGCACCATGGCCATCTCGGAAACCGTCCTGAAGGACGTCGCCTTGATGACCATCGATGAAATCAACGCCAAAGGCGGCCTGCTGGGCAAGAAGCTGGAGCCCGTGGTCGTCGACCCTGCTTCCAACTGGCCCTTGTTCGCCGAAAAGGCCAAGCAACTGATCAGCCAGGACAAGGTCGCCGTGACCTTCGGTTGCTGGACCTCGGTGAGCCGCAAGTCGGTGCTGCCGGTGTTCAAGGAACTCAACAGCGTGCTGTTCTACCCCGTGCAATACGAAGGTGAAGAGCTGGAGAAGAACGTGTTCTACACGGGCGCCGCGCCCAACCAGCAAGCCATCCCCGCCGTCGAATACCTGATGAGCAAGGACGGCGGCAGCGCCAAGCGCTTCGTGCTGCTGGGCACCGACTACGTGTACCCCCGCACGACCAACAAGATCCTGCGCGCCTTCCTGAAGTCCAAGGGCGTGAAGGACGAGGACATCATGGAGGAGTACACCCCCTTCGGTCACTCGGACTACCAGACCATCATCGCCAACATCAAGAAGTTCGCGGCCAGTGGCAAGAAGACAGCCGTGGTCTCGACCATCAATGGCGACTCGAACGTGCCTTTCTACAAGGAACTGGGCAACCAGGGCCTGAAGGCATCGGACGTGCCCGTCGTGGCCTTCTCGGTGGGTGAAGAAGAACTGCGCGGCGTGGACACCAAGCCCCTGGTCGGTCACCTGGCCGCCTGGAACTACTTCATGAGCATCAAGAACCCGACCAACGCCGAGTTCATCAAGAAGTGGTCCGCCTACGCCAAGGCCAAGAACATCGCCGGCCACAAGGACAAGCCCCTGACGAATGACCCGATGGAAGCCACTTACATCGGCATCAACATGTGGGCTCAAGCCGTCAAGAAGGCCGGCAGCACGGACACCGACAAGGTCATCGCCGCCATGGCCGGCCAGACCTTCAAGGCACCCGGTGGCTTCACCTCGACGATGGACGCCAAGAACCACCACCTGCACAAGCCCGTGTTCATCGGTGAGATCAAGGCCGATGGCCAGTTCAAGGTGGTGTGGAAGACCCCTGGCCCGGTCAAGGCCCAACCCTGGAGCCCTTACATCGCCGGCAACGACGTGAAGAAGGATGAGCCAGAAACCAAGTGATCTTGGTCCCGTCATTCCATTCAAGTGGATGGCGGGTTGAATTTCGAAGCAGAGCGGTTCGCCCCGTTGGGGGGTCACCCAACGGGGCGCTTTTCTTGTCCGCTGTCTACTGTAAAAACGACTGGAACACGCTGTGAAACGATTCGACGCAGCACGCACGCTGAGCCTGGCCATGCTGGTCACCCTCGGCTGCCTGACAAGCCCGGCGCATGCCTTGACGCCTGAAGAAGCCCACGCGGTCTCGGCCGGCGACAACGACGCCCGCATCCAGGCCTTGCAAAAGCTGATCCCCAAGAACGACGCGCGCCTGCCCATTTTGGTCCAGGCGCTTTTGAACGACAGCGTCAAGGTCTCAGGCGACAAGACCTACATCCTCGAAGACGACAAGGTGCTGGACGCCGCCACTGGCCAGCCCACCACCTTGCCCGAAGACGCCGAAGACGTGACCAACAACGGCCGCATGAGCGGCGAGCTGGAGGCCGTGCTGGCCGTGGGCAAGTTGCTGTCACCCGATGTGGCCGTGCGTGCCGAGGCTGTCAAGACCATCGCGCAAAGCGTGGACGAATCCAAGCTGCCGATGATCGACAAGGCGCTGGCTTCGGAGTCCGATCCCCAACTCAAGACGCAGTTGCAGAACCTGCGCGCCAAGGCGCTGCTGAGCGGCCTTGATGCCGCCAAGCGCATCGAAGCCGCGCAAGAGCTGGCCGCCAGCGCCGACCCCGAAACCAAGGCCCTGTTGATGGAGCGCCTGCAGGACGGCGTCGAAACCGATCCGCAAGTCAAGATCGAAGTGCAGAAGGCGCTCGACTCCATCGCCAGCCGCTTGGCCTGGGGCGACCGCGCCGGCGTGCTCTTCACCGGCATCAGCCTGGGCTCCATCCTGCTGCTGGCCGCGCTCGGGCTGGCCATCACCTATGGGCTGATGGGCGTGATCAACATGGCCCATGGCGAGCTGATGATGATCGGCGCCTATGCCACCTACGCCGTGCAGAACCTGTTCCGCAGCCACCTGCCGGGTGCCTTTGATTGGTACATCTTGGCCGCCATCCCGGCGTCCTTCATGGCCGCGGCCCTGGTGGGCGCGGTGCTGGAGCGCACGGTGATCCGCTTCCTCTACGGCCGCCCGCTGGAAACCCTGCTGGCCACCTGGGGCATCAGTCTGGTGCTGATGCAGGCGGTGCGCGGCCTCTTCGGCGCGCAGAACGTGCAGGTCGAGAACCCGGCCTGGATGTCCGGCGGCTTCAACGTGCTGAGCAACCTCACGCTGCCCTACAACCGCCTCGCCATCATCGCCTTCGCGGGCCTCGTGTTGCTGGGCATGACCTTGTTGATCGCCAAGACACGCATGGGCCTCTTCGTGCGCAGCGTGACGCAGAACCGCCCCATGGCCGCCTGCGTGGGCGTCAACACCGCCCGCATCGACACCATGGCCTTCTCGTTGGGGGCGGGCATCGCCGGCCTGGCGGGCTGCGCGCTGTCACAGGTCGGCAATGTGGGCCCTGACCTCGGCCAGAACTACATCGTGGATTCGTTCATGGTGGTGGTGCTGGGCGGCGTCGGCCAGATCGCGGGCACCGTCTACGCCGCCATGGGCCTGGGCATCTTCAACAAGCTCCTGGAAGGCTGGGCCGGTGCGGTGCTGGCCAAGATCATGGTCCTGATGTTCATCGTCGTCTTCATCCAGAAGCGTCCACAAGGTTTGTTTGCCATGAAGGGCCGGAGCGCCGAAGCATGAGTGCCGTTTTGACATCCACATCTCCCAAGCTGTCTCAGATCACCGTGCCCCACAGCGCCCTGGGCGCCAAAGGCTGGAGCGGCGTCATGCTGGCCATCATCGTGGTCTGCCTGCTGGTGCCCGTGCTCAACCTGATGGTGCCGGTGGATTCGCCTTTCCACCTGTCGGATTACGCCGTGGGCTTGGTCGCCAAGATCATGTGCTATGCCATCTGTGCGCTGGCCATGGATTTGATCTGGGGCTACACCGGCATCCTGTCGCTCGGCCACGGCTTGTTCTTCGCGCTGGGCGGCTACGCCATGGGCATGTACCTGATGCGCCAGATCGGTCGCGACGGCAGCTACAAGAGCGATCTGCCCGATTTCATGGTCTTCCTGGACTGGAAGCAAGTGCCCTGGCATTGGGCCTGGAGCGAGTCTTTCATCGGCCAGATGCTGCTGGTGATCCTGGTGCCCGGCCTGCTGGCCTTCATCTTCGGCTTCTTCGCCTTCCGCTCGCGCATCAAGGGGGTGTATTTCTCGATCATCACGCAAGCGATGACCTACGCGGCCATGCTGCTGTTCTTCCGCAATGAAACCGGCTTTGGCGGCAACAACGGCTTCACCGATTTCAAACGCATCCTGAACATCCCGCTGCAGCAACCTTCGACGCGCATGGTGCTGTTCATCATCACCGGCTTGACGCTGGTGGGCTTCTACCTGATGGCCCGCTGGCTGGTGAACACCAAGTTCGGCCGTGTGCTGCAGGCCATCCGTGATGCCGAAAACCGCGTCATGTTCTGCGGCTACAACCCGCTGGCCTACAAGCTCGCCATCTGGACGCTGTCGGCCGTGATGTGCGGCATCGCTGGCGCCCTGTATGTGCCGCAGGTGGGCATCATCAACCCAGGTGAGATGTCAGCCGCGGCGGGCATCGAAATCGCCATCTGGACGGCGGTGGGCGGGCGGGCCTCGCTGATCGGCCCCATCGTCGGCGCTTTCTTCGTCAACGGTGCCAAGAGCTGGCTGACGGTGGCCTACCCTGAGTTCTGGTTGTACTTCCTGGGCCTGCTGTTCATCCTGGTGACGCTGCTGCTGCCGCAAGGCATCGTCGGTGGCCTGAAGAAGCTGTTCAACAAAAATGCACCGGAGACCAAGGCATGACGCCCGATCTGATGGAAGCCGGGGTGCAAACCCTGAACAAGGCCAAGGGCCTGCCCGTGGCGAGCGAGTCAGGTGGCCGCGAGGCCAGCTACGGCCGCGTCGTCGTGCCCGACGAGGTCGACCTGGCCCATGGCTCAATCCTCTACGTGGACGACATCACCGTCAGCTTCGATGGTTTCCGCGCGCTGAACAAGCTGTGCCTGAACATCGCGGCGGGCGAGATGCGCTGCATCATCGGGCCCAACGGCGCTGGCAAGACCACGATGATGGACGTGATCACCGGCAAGACCAGGCCTGACTCGGGCACCGCCTATTTTGGATCGACCATCGACCTGCTGGCCATGCGCGAGAACGAGATCGCCCGCATCGGCATCGGCCGCAAGTTCCAGAAGCCCACGGTGTTCGAGCAACTCAGCGTGTTCGAGAACCTGGAGCTGGCCCTGAAGGCCGACCGCCGCGCGCGCTCATCGGTGTTCTTCAAGCTGAACAGCGAGCAACTCGACCGCATCGGCGAGATGCTCAAGCTGATCCACCTGCGGGAGCAGGCCCAGCGCACGGCTGGTTTGCTGTCGCACGGCCAGAAGCAATGGCTGGAAATCGGCATGCTGCTGATGCAGGACCCGAAGCTGCTGCTGCTGGACGAACCCGTCGCCGGCATGACCGATGAGGAAACCGAGCGCACCGCCGAGCTATTCCTGTCGCTGGAAGAAGAGGGCTCGCATTCGTTGGTCGTGGTCGAGCACGACATGAAGTTCATCAACGAATTGACCACGCAAGGCAAGAACGCCGCCAAGAAAAAGGTCACGGTGCTGCACGAGGGTTCGGTGCTGGCCGAAGGCACGCTGGCCGATGTGCAGGCCAATGACAAGGTCGTCGAAGTCTATCTGGGCCGATAAAGATGTTGAACGTTGAATCAGTCAATCAGTATTACGGCGGCTCCCACATCCTGCGCGGCCTGGGCTTTGAAGCCAAGCTGGGCGAGGTCACTGTGGTTTTGGGCCGCAATGGCGTGGGCAAGACCACCTTGCTGAAAAGCCTGATGGGCGTCGTGTCCATCAAGTCCGGTTCGATCAAGCTGGACGGCCAACCCATCGACAAGCTCAAACCCTATGAGCGCGTGCGCCTGGGCGTGGGCTATGTGCCGCAGGGCCGTGAGATCTTCGGTCGCCTGACCGTGCAGGAAAACCTGCAAATGGGGCTGGCCAGCAAATCTGGCAGCACGCCTTTGCCCGAGCAGTTGTTCGAACTTTTCCCAGTGCTCAAGCAGATGCTGCACCGGCGCGGTGGCGACCTGTCCGGCGGGCAGCAGCAGCAGCTGGCCATCGCCCGCGCGCTGGCGGCCGGCCCCAAGCTGCTGATCCTGGACGAGCCGACCGAGGGCATCCAACCCAGCATCATCAAGGACATCGGCCGCGCCATCCGCAAATTGGCCGACGAAGGCCTGAACGGCCAGAAGATGGCCGTGGTGCTGGTGGAGCAGTTCTACGATTTCGCGGCCGAACTGGCCGACCAATACCTGGTGATGGAACGCGGCGAGATCATCAAGCGTGGTCGAGGTGCCGACATGGAAACCGATGGCGTGCGGCAATTGATGTCGATCTGACGACGGCGGATTGGCCGAAAAGAGCCCATTTCTTGGCAAGGGCAGGGGCGCGCAGTAGACTGGCGCCCCTGTTCGTTTTTCAATCCAAAACCTGAGGACCCTCGACATGCCCACGACCGCATCCGGCCTGCAATATGAAGACACCGTTGAAGGCGAGGGCGACGTCGCTCAGGCCGGCACTTACGTTTCCGTGCACTACACGGGCTGGTTGTACGAAGGGGGCGTCAAGGGCGCCAAGTTCGATTCCAGCAAGGACCGCAATGACCCCTTCGAGTTCCCGCTGGGCGCTGGCCACGTGATCCGTGGTTGGGACGAAGGCGTGCAAGGCATGAAGGTGGGGGGCACCCGCACCTTGATCATCCCCCCCGAGCTGGGCTACGGCGCCCGTGGCGCTGGCGGCGTGATCCCGCCCAACGCGACCTTGCTGTTCGAAGTCGACTTGCTGGGCGTTTGATCCACCATGTTCGCCCCCAGCCAGGACCAGGTTCGCCGGTTTTTCTGTGAGGCCTGGGCCAAGCACCAGGGCGGGCAGGTTCTGACGCCGCTGGAATTGCAAGCCACCGACTGGATGGCGCAGCACCCTGAATACCTCGACGACCTGGCCGATGCGGACGCGGCGGTCAAGGCCGTCTACTCGGTGGAGGGGGGGCGAAGTAACCCATTCCTGCACCTCTCGATGCACCTGTCGATCACCGAACAGGTCAGCATCGACCAGCCGCCGGGCATCCGTGCGGCTGTGCAACGGCTGGCGCAACGCCGATCCTCGTTGCACGAGGCTCACCACGAAGTGATGGAGGCCCTGGGCGAGATGGTCTGGAATTCCCAGCGCTCGGGCCTTCCTTTCGATGGGCCGGCCTACATCGACCGCGTGCTCACCCTGGCCAGCCGCTGAGGGCACTGTTTCCAATTTTTCAACGGGCGCGCCTTTGCGCGGCTTCGGGCTGCGCGGCTCCGGCAAGACTTTGCCAAATAAGTCACGAAAATCTGGTGCCTTACGCTGGCAAATAGCCGGGCTAACTGTGACTTTTGCCGCCCAGATTGGGGGTTCCGTGACGTTAAGCGCGTGCCTCCGAACAGTACACTTGAGGTGTTACCAACTGTTCAACTGGGCTCGTCATGCCGATTCTGAGTAAATCCGCCGGTACCGTCATCGCTGTCTGGGGCAAGGCGTTCTATCACTTGCCCAATGGCAAGCTGGTGGCGGTCAAGGTTGGTGACCACATCAAAGGAGGCGAGGCGATCCTCACGAGCCAGGACGGCATCGTCAAGATCACCCTGGACGACGGCCCGAATCTGCTGTTGAAGGCCAAATTGGCCGCTGCCGACACCGACAAGGTGATCACAGGCCTGAACAACGACGAACTTGATTTCAGCACCGCGGCGGGTCTGCAAGGCGGCGGGGCCGGTGGCTTGACGCCCGGTTTGCGGGTGGACCGGGTGTCCGAGTCGGTCACGGGTCAGACCTACGAATACAGCACCGAGCGCGGAGCGCCGACGCCGCCACTGGCCTCGGCTGAGCAGCCTTTGTACCCCGCCATTCCGGTGCCCGCGCTGAGCGTGGTTGGCGAGAGTGCGATCGAGGGGCAGCCAGCGGTTTTCCATGTCCAGTTGAGCAGTCCTGCCACCGACCGGGTCGCCATTTCACTGACGCTGAAGGATGGGATCGACAATCCCAACACCCCCCAAAACGAAGCGGCCAAGGTGGGCACCGACACCGGGACCACGCTTCAATATTTCAACCAGGCCACTGGGCAATGGCAGGATTTCACCGGTGAACTGGTGTTCCAGCCTGGCGAGTCGTCGGTCGATGTGCGGGTGTTGACGACAACCGACAACATCAAAGAGCCCACCGAGAACTTCACCCTGGAGGTGCACGTCAACAGCGGTTCAGTCCAGAACACCGATGCCTCGGGCCAGGCGACCTTGCTGGACAACAACACCACGCCTGAGTTGAACATTGCCGGTCCTGGCGTGGTCGATGAGCACGCTGGCACCATCACCTACACCGTGACCCTGGACCACCCCAGCGCCACGCCCATCACCGTGGACTATGCCGCACAGGATGGCACGGCGACGCTGGGCAGTGATTACCAACTGGCTCCCGGTACCTTGACCTTCGCGGCCGGTGAAACCACCAAGACGATCACCGTGGGCATTGAAAAGGACACGCCCATTGAAGGTGACGAAACCTTCAGCATCGTCCTCGGCAATCCCAGCGGTGCCACGGTGGGCACGGGCGCGGTCGAGACGACCATCCACGAAGCTCCCATTCTTCGGGTCATCAGCGAACCCGCCATCGAGGGTGACTACGCGGTGTTCTCCGTTCAATTGAGCTGGGAGTCCAAGGAGGCCATCACGTTCAAGCTGGCCTTGGCGGACGGTCCCTCCTCCGTGGGGCCGGTGGCCACCGAGGGCCAAGACTATGTTGGTCAGATCGAATACCTGAACGCTTCGGGCCAATGGGTTGCCTATCTACCTGGCAGTGAGTTGTCGTTCAATCCGGGCGATACCGAGGTTCAGGTCAGGGTGCCCACGATCGATGACAGCGTCAAGGAAGCGATCGAGTTTTTCAGCCTGAACGCCACGGTCACCGGTGGCGTGACGCAGAATGCCGAGGCCTCGAACGCGGACTCGCTGATCGACAATGAAGGCCCGGACCTGACGGCCCAGCTCGACCCGGCCTCGGACAGCGGCGCCAAGGGCGATGGCGTCACCAACGACACCACGCCCACCATCAGCGGCACCGGCGATCCTGGCACGGCCATCAAGGTCGTCATTCCGGGCACGGGCGAAGAACTGACGGCGACGGTCGGCGACGACGGCACTTGGAGCGTGACGCCCACCGTGAGCATTCCGGATGGCACCAAAGGCGATGTGCAGGTCACCGGCACCGACCCGAAAGGCGACACCACCACGACCCAGGTTCCCCTGAGCATCGACACCGGCGTGCCCAACAACGGCGTCGCTCCCACCGTGACCATCGTTGAAGACGCCAACAACGACGGCTTCGTCGACCGCGCCGAGTTGAATGGCGAGGTGGACGTGCAGGTGGCGTTCACGCCTGCGCAAGCGAGCGTGGGCGACGTGGTCAAGGTCACCTCGGGTGGCCCGAGCAAGGACGTGACCATCACGCAGCCTGATCTGGACAAGGGCTTCGTCACGACCAGCTTTGCCGCGCCGGCCAATGGCACGACGATCACGGTGACTGCGCACATTGAAGATGCCGCTGGTAATCGCAGCAGCACGGGTACCGACAGCGCCAAGCTGGACCTGAGCACGCTGGATGGTTTGGGGATCATCATCACGACCGATGCCAACAATGATGGTTTCATCAACAAGACCGAACTGGCTGGCAGTCCAACGGCCGAAGCGCAGATCAAGCTTCCCCCCGACGCGGTGGCGGGTGATCTCCTGACGGTGACCAGCACGGGTGGCACACCGCAAACCATCACCTTGACACAAGCCCAGGTGGACGCCGGCCAGGTGTTGGTGAGCGTCGCGGTACCGGCCAGTGGCACGGACCTCGTCGTGACCGCGCAGGTCAGTGACGCGGCGGGCAACCAATCCGTTGTGGTGAGCGACCAAGCCGCCATCGCGACCGACGACATCTCGGCGCCCAAGGTCACGATCGGTGAAGACGCGAACAACGATGGCTACATCAACAAGGCCGAACTGAGCGGCAGCATCGACGTGTCGGTGGCCCTGCCGGCCACGGCCAAGGCGGGCGACAGCCTGCTGGTCAGCATCAACGGCACGGCGCAGACGCCGATCGTTTTGACGCAGGCGGACATCAATGCCAGCAGCGTGTCCGTGCCCGGCATCACCAACCCTGGCGAAGGCAGCACCCTGACGGTGACGGCGCAAGTCAAGGACGTGGCCGGCAACCTGGGCGCCACGGGCTCTGACAGCGCCGTGGTCGACACCACGCCTGCGACCGTGCTGACGGCCCAACTCGACCCGGCCTCGGACAGCGGCACCAAGGGCGACGGCATCACCAACGATGCCACGCCCACGATCAGCGGCACGGGCGAACCCGGTGCGCAGATCAAGGTGACTTTGCCCGGCAGCACGGAAGTGCTGACCACGGTCGTCGGCACCGATGGCACATGGACGGTCACGCCCACGCAGAACATCCCCAATGGCACAAGCGGGCAGGCCGATGTCATCGAAACGGATGCCGCGGGCAACACGACCCAGACCAAGGTGCCCCTGACGATTGACACGGGCGTGCCCAACGGTGGCGATGCCCCGGTGGTCACGATCACGGAAGACGCGAACAACGACGGCTTCATCAACAAGGCCGAACTGAACGGCAATGTGGATGTGAAGGTGGCCTTCAACCCGGCCCAGGTCAGCGCGGGCGACGTGGTCAAGATCACCTCGGGTGGCGTGACCAAGGACGTGACCCTCACGAACCCCGACCTGAGCAACGGCTTCGTGACGACCAGCTTCGCGGCCCCGGCCAATGGCACGACCATCACGGTGACCTCGCACATCGAGGACAAGGCCGGCAATGTCAGCGCCACCGGCACCGACGGCGCCAAGCTCGACCTGAGCACCTTGAACGGTCTGGGCATCGCCATCACGACCGATGCCAACGACGACGGCTTCATCAACAAGACCGAGCTGGGTGCTGGCAACCAGGTCACGGCACTGGTCAAGCTGCCAATCGACGCGGCGGCGGGAGATGCCTTGAGCATCACCGCCACGGGCAACGCCACGCAAACCATCATCCTGACGCAAGCGCAGATCAACGACGGCCAGGTGCCGGTGAGTCTGAGCGCGCCTGCCAGCGGCACCGATCTGGTGGTCAGTGCGCAGGTCAAGGACGCCGCAGGCAACCAGTCTGCCGTGGTCAGCGACCACGCCATCATCGCGACCGACGACATCTCGGCGCCCAAGGTGACGATCACCACCGACGCGAACAACGATGGCTTCATCAACAAGGCCGAACTGGGCTCGGGCAGCACCATTGGCGTGCAGATCGACCTGCCCGGCACGGCCAAGGCGGGTGACAGCCTGCTGGTGAGCGTCAACGGCGCACCGCAAGCGCCGATCGTGCTCAATCAATCCGACATCGACAACCACAGTGTGAGCATCCCTGGCGTGAACAGCCCCGGCGATGGCAACACCCTGGGGATCACCGCCCAGATCAAGGACGTGGCGGGCAACCTGGGCGCCACGGGCAGCGACAGCGCCAAAATCGATGCGACAAACTACAGCGGTCTGGGCATCAGCATCACGACGGACGGCAACAACGACGGCTACATCAGCAAGGCGGAGTTGACGGACAACACCATCGGCGTGCGTGTGACATTGCCGGTCGGTGCGGCGGCGGGTGACACCCTGACGGTGACGGGCTCGGGCAATGTGGCCCAGGTGATTACGCTGACGGGACCTCAACTGACTGCCGGCTTCGTGGACCTGAAGTTCAACCCCACAGGCGACAACACCGACTTCGTGTCGAGCGCCAGCATCGCGGACGCGGCCGGCAATGCCGCGGGTCCGGTGAGCGACGCGGCCCGCCTGCAACTGGGGGCGCCAGGCGCGCCCATTGTCACGATCGGCGAAGA
>NZ_JBOHHL010000028.1:0-61962 GCF_050725395.1 Aquabacterium sp.
AGCCCAACGGCACATGGGCAGTCACGCCCACGCAAGACATCCCCAACGGCACGACAGGCCAGGCGCAAGTCACCGAAACCGACGCCGCCGGCAACAGCGTGCAGACGAACGTGCCCCTGACGATCGATACCGGGGTGCCCAACAACGGCGCAGCCCCGATCGTCACGATCACGGAAGACGCGAACAACGACGGCTACATCAACAAGGCCGAACTGAACGGCAATGTGGATGTGAAGGTGGCCTTCAACCCGGCCCAGGTCAACGCGGGCGACGCGGTCCAGGTCACCTCGGGCGGCGTGACCAAGGACGTGACCATCACGCAGACTGACCTGGACAAGGGCTTTGTCACGACCAGCTTTGCCCCGACGGCCGATGGCACGACGATCACCGTGACCGCCAACATCGTGGACAAGGCTGGCAACGCCAGCGCCACCGGTTCGGACAGCGCCAAGATCGACACGACAAACTACACCGGTCTGGGCATCAGCATCACGACGGACGGCAACAACGACGGCTACATCAGCAAGGCGGAGTTGACAGACAACACCATCGGCGTGCGTGTGACATTGCCGGCCGGTGCGGCGGCGGGTGACACCCTGACGGTGACGGGCTCGGGCAATGTGGCCCAGGTGGTCACACTGACAAACGCGCAACTGACCGCCGGCTTCGTGGACCTGAAGTTCAACCCCACGGGCGACAACACCGACTTCGTGTCGAGCGCCAGCATCGCGGACGCGGCCGGCAATGCCGCGGGTCCGGTGAGCGACGCGGCCCGCCTGCAACTGGGGGCGCCAGGCGCGCCCATCGTCACGCTCGGCGAAGACGCCAACAACGACGGCTTCATCAACAAGGCCGAGCTGAGCGGCAACATCGACGTGTCGGTGACCTTGCCGGCCACGGCGAAGGCGGGCGACAGCCTGCTGGTCAGCGCCAACGGAACGGCTCAGCCAGCCATCTTGCTGACGCAAGCCGACATTGACAAGGGCAGCGTGTCGGTCCCGAACATCACCAACCCTGGCGAAGGCAGCACCCTGACGGTGACGGCGCAAGTCAAGGACGTGGCCGGCAACCTCGGTGCCACGGGCAGCGACAGTGCGATCATCGACACCACGCCTGCGACCGTGCTGACGGCCCAACTCGACCCGACCTCGGACAGTGGCACCAAGGGCGACGGCATCACCAATGATGCGACCCCGACGATCAGCGGCACGGGCGAACCCGGTGCGCAGATCAAGGTCACCTTGCCTGGCACGAACGAAGTGCTGACGACCACCGTGCAGCCCAACGGCACATGGGCAGTCACGCCCACGCAAGACATCCCCAACGGCACGACAGGCCAGGCGCAAGTCACCGAAACCGACGCCGCCGGCAACAGCGTGCAGACGAACGTGCCCCTGACGATCGACACCGGCGTGCCCAACAACGGCGCAGCCCCGACCGTCACGATCACAGAAGACGCGAACAACGACGGCTACATCAACAAGGCCGAGTTGAACGGCAATGTGGACGTGAAGGTGGCGTTCACGCCAGCGCAGGTCAATGTGGGTGATGTGGTCAAGGTGACCTCGGGCGGCGTGAGCAACGACGTGACCATCACGGCACAGGACAAGGCCAATGGCTTCGTCATCACCAGCTTTGTGCCGACGGCCGATGGCACGACGATCACCGTGACCGCCAACATTGTGGACAAGGCTGGCAATGCCAGCGCCGCCGGTGCGGACAGCGCCATCATCGACACCACGCCGCCAGCCCTGGACCTCGACGCCGACAACTCCAGCGGTGTCACCGGCACAGGCTACGTCACCACCTACACCGAAGGTGCGTCCGCCGTCCGCCTGTCGGACGCCGACATCAGCCTGTCCAGCTCGCACCCCACCGTGCTGACCGGCGCGACCATCAAGTTGGCCAACGCCCAAGCTGGCGACGTGCTGTCCGTGGCCAACCCCTTGCCGTCCGGCATCACGGCCACGGTCGTGAACGGTGTCGTCACCCTGAGCGGTTCGGCCTCCTTGGCCGACTACCAGGCGGCCATCCGCAACATCGGCTTCTCCAGCACCTCGCACGACCCGTCGACAGTCGACCGCTCGGTCGAAGTCACGGTCACCGATGGCACCAGTGCCAGCAACACCGCGCTGACCACTGTCCACGTGATTGCGATCAATGACGCGCCCGTGGTTGGCAACACCACCGGCTACGTGTCAGAAGAAGGCCTGCCTGGTGGCCTGAAGGACAGCACCGGCAGCAACGACAACACCGACAGCGCCACCGCCAGCGGCAAGATCACCATGAGTGATGCCGACTCGACCATCACGTCCGTCACCCTGAGTGCGCCCACCGACCCCGTCATGACCTCCAGCGGCCAGCAGGTCGTCTGGACCAGCGATGGGAATGGCGGCCTGATCGGCAAGGACGGCACGGGTGCCAGTGCCAGCACCGTGTTCACCGTGTCCATCGACAACGCCGGCAACTACGCCGCGCAGTTGCTGGCCCCCTTGCACCACGCTTCGGCCGGCGAAGACGTCCTGAACCTGAGCTTCGGCGTCACCGCCAGCGACGGCGCCAAGACTGGACAAGGCAACCTGACCATCCAGGTTCAGGACGATGCGCCTGGTGTGCTCGGCCCCGTCACCGATTCGGTGGTCACGATCAACACCAACCTGTTGATCACCCTGGACGTGTCCGGCAGCATGGACGACATCATCAATGGCACGCAGACCCGCCTGGACCTGGCCGTTGCATCCATCAAGACCTTGCTGGACAAGTACGACCAGATCGGCGATGTGGCTGTGCGCCTGGTGACCTTCTCGAGCACCGCGCAAACCTTGGGCAGCACCTGGCTCACCGTCAGCGCGGCCAAGAGCCTGCTTGCCTCTATCACTGCCAACGGCAGCACCAACTATGACGCTGGTTTGACCACGGCCCAAACCGCCTTCACCTCGGCCGGCAAGCTGGCAGGCGCCCAAAACGTGGGTTACTTCTTCTCTGATGGCAACCCTACGGTGTCCGGCACCAACAGCTCTGAAGAAGCCACTTGGGTCAAGTTCCTCAACGACAACCAGATCAAGTCCTACGCCATTGGCCTGGGCGCAGGTGTCGCGGCCACTTACCTCAACCCCATCGCGCACGATGGCCAGGCCGCCGAGAACCTCAATGGCACGGTGGTCAGCAACCTCAGCCAGCTCGATGCGGTGCTGTCGGGCACGGTCAAGGAAGCCGCGGTGGGCCATTTGTTCACCAAGGGCTCGGTCATGTCGGAAGCGGGCGGTGCCGATGGCTTCTCGCGCTTGGACAGCATCACCGTCAATGGCCAGGTGCACCACTACGATGCCGCGCACCCGGTGCTCACCTTGACCACCAGCGTGGGCAGCCTGACCCTGAACATGGACACCGGCGAGTACACCTACAACGCGCCAGGCAGCCAAGGATCCGCGGGCCTGACCGAGACCTTCAGCTATTCGCTGGCCGATGGCGATGGCGACACCACCTCGTCGATCCTCACCATCCAGGTCCAATCCACGAACGTGCAAGCCGGCACAACGGTGATCGACGCCATGAACGGCACGGCCGGGGCCGACATCCTGATGGGCCGCGATGGCAACGACGTCATGAACGGGGGCACTGGCGATGACCGTTTGTATGGCAATGCCGGCAACGACGTCATCAACGGCGGCGATGGCCAGGACACGCTCAATGGCGGCCTGGGCAACGACACCCTGGGTGGCGGCAATGGCAACGACCTCCTCATTGGTGGTCCGGGCAGCGATGTCCTGACCGGCGGCGCGGGGTCGGACACCTTTGCCTGGCATTTCGCCGATCCTGGCACGGCCACGACTTCAGGCCGCGCGATCGACACCATCAAGGACTTCAACATCGCCCCGGTGGCCGATGGCGGTGATGTGCTGGACCTGCGTGATCTGCTGCAAGGCGAGAACACCACGGGTGGCAGCGGCAACCTGCACAACTACCTGGATTTCGACACCTCCACGCCGGGCTCGACTGTGGTGCACGTCAGCGCCACGGGTGGGTTCACCAACGGCACCTACACGGCCGGGCAGGAAACCCAGCGCATCGTTCTGGAGGGCGTCAACATCCGCACCGACCTGGGCCTGGCGACCAATGCCACGGACGACCAGATCATCGTCAAGCTGTTGCAACAGAACAAGTTGCTGGTCGACGGCTGATCGGGTGACTCATGAAAAAAGCCACGCTGAAAGGCGTGGCTTTTTTTACCGAGGCAGGGGGAGAAACGCTTCAGCGGAACTTGGACTGCGGCACGGTTTTCAGATCGCTGGGCAAGCTGCCGATGTAGTTGGCCAGCAGCTTCAGTTCGGGCAGGGTGAACATCTTGGCCTGGGCGGCCATGATGGGGTTGCCCCGGCCGATCGGGCCCTTGCCCTCGGTCTGGTAGGACTTCATTGCCACGAAGACATAGTCTTCGTATTGGCCTGCCAGCTTGGGGTAGACGTCGATGGGCTTGTTCAGGTCGGCGCCATGGCAGGAGGCACAGTTGCCTTTCTTCAGCAGCGCATCGACTTCCGCGCTGGGTGCACGCCCTTTGCCGGTGTGGGCGGGCAGGTTCTTGCCGTTGGCTTCGTAATACACGGAGATGTCGGCGATGTCCTGGTCGGTCAGGGATGCCGCGATGCCGCGCATGGTGGGGTGCTTGCGTTCGCCCTTCTGGTAGGCGTGCAAGGCCGCCGCGATGTACTTGGCACTTTGGCCGGAAATCATCGGCACCCGGTGCACTTCCGGAAAACTGGCCTGGTAGCCGACGATGCCGTGGCAACCGATGCACATGGCCACTTTTTTCTGCGCCGCCACCGGATCACCTGGCTTGGTCTCCTGGGCATGCGCTGCTTGTGTCAGCAAACTCGCCACGGCGAGGCCCAGGGAGCAAATCAGGGGGGACAGTGTTTTCATGGTTCGAGCGGGGGGAAAATGCTGACAGGTGAAAAAACACGAATCGCGCCATTATAGAGAGCGACCTATACTCGAATACAGGATCAACCCGGTTGAGCAAATTCATGAAGTTTCAAGGCACGGACCAATACGTCGCGACAGACGACCTCAAACTGGCGGTCAACGCCGCCCTGACGCTGCAGCGCCCCTTGCTGATCAAGGGCGAGCCCGGCACCGGCAAGACCATGCTGGCCGAAGAGGTGTCGCAAGCGATGGGCATGCCACTGTTGCAATGGCACATCAAATCGACCACCAAGGCGCAACAAGGGCTGTACGAGTACGACGCCGTCAGCCGCCTGCGCGACAGCCAACTGGGCGAAGAAAAGGTCAAGGACATCCACAACTACATCATCAAGGGTGTGCTGTGGCAGGCTTTTGACGCCGACCAGCAGGTTGCCTTGCTGATCGACGAAATCGACAAGGCCGACATCGAGTTCCCGAACGACCTCCTGCGCGAAATCGACCGCATGGAGTTCTACGTGTACGAGACGCGACAGCTGGTCAAGGCCAAGCACCGCCCGCTGGTCATCATCACCTCGAACAACGAAAAAGACCTGCCAGACGCCTTCCTGCGCCGCTGCTTCTTCCACTACATCCGCTTCCCGGATGCCGCCACGATGAAGCAGATCGTGGACGTCCATTTCCCGGGCATCAAGCAAGATCTGCTGGCCGCGGCCATGCGCCACTTCTACGAGGTGCGCAACCTGCCGGGCCTGAAGAAAAAACCCAGCACCTCCGAGCTGATCGACTGGCTCAAGCTGTTGTTGGCTGAAGACATCCCCTTGTCGGTGCTGCAAAGCAAGGACGACAAGGCCAGCGTGCCGCCTCTGGTGGGCGCCTTGCTCAAGAACGAGCAGGACCTGAGCTTGTTCGAAAAGCTGGTGGCCATGGCCCGCAACAACCGCTGATCGCGGCGTTGAATGGTCGGTCAGGCCGCTTCGCGGTCTGGCGCGCTGACCACCTTGTTGCGGCCTTCGGCCTTGGCCTTGTAGAGCGCATCGTCGGCGCGGCGCAACAAGGAAGACAAGGTTTCCAGCGGGTCGTTGGCCGTGGCCAGCCCCGAACTGATGGTGACCGTGATCGTCTCGTCCGCCCAGGGGATGTTGATCTGGCTGATGGCGTGGCGCAGGCGCTCGGCCGCCAGCAGCGCGCCCTCGTGCAGGGTGTGCGGCAGCAGCACGCAGAATTCCTCGCCACCAAAACGGGCCACCCGGTCCACCTCGCGGGCCTGCGCCTGCAGGGCTTGCGAGACGGCGCACAGCACGGCGTCGCCTGCGGCATGGCCCAGCC
Organism: Aquabacterium sp.; assembly: GCF_050725395.1. Classification (GTDB taxonomy): domain Bacteria; phylum Pseudomonadota; class Gammaproteobacteria; order Burkholderiales; family Burkholderiaceae_C; genus Aquabacterium. The sequence goes on from NZ_JBOHHL010000028.1 coordinate 6,250, forward strand.
GGTCGTTGATGCGCTTGAAGTGGTCGATGTCCACCATCAGCACGGTGAAAGGTTCGCCAAAACGGTGCAAGCGTTGGGCTTCGCGGTCCAGCAGGTACTCGATGGCGCGGCGGTTGAGCAGGCCGGTCAGGGCGTCGTGGTGGGACAGGTGTTCCAGGCGACGCACCAGCCGGATGACGACGATGTAGCCCAGCACGAAGGCCGACAGGATGGAGACGGTCACGCTGGTGAAGGCCATGCCCACCTGGGCTTGCTGGACATTGCTCAGCAACCAGGGCCAAGGCACCTCGGGGAACAATTCGCTCACGGCCAGGCCGGCGAACATCAGCGCCGCACCGGTCAGGAGGGTCGTGTGCGTCCAGGCGGTGCCCACCTGGAATTCCGTGCGCAGGGGGGCGAAGCATTCGCGGGCCGTGCGCCACATCACCCAGGCGATGACCAGGCTGCTGACCGTGATGCCGCTCGTTCGCCAGCCCATGGGCAAACAGAGGCCCAGGCAGAAAATGGTGGTGCCCACGCCCAGCACCAGGTGCGCGCCATCGGTGTGCCGCAATTTCAGGAAGGCCTGCAGGCCGCGCCGCAACGACACCGCGCCATGCACCACCAGCACGCAGGCCAGCAGCGCGAGGGGAGTGCTTGGCCATCCATCGTTGACCATCATGAAGCCCAGCGCCAGGCCGTTGGACAGGCTGGCCACCAGCCAGTGCATGGCGGCCTTGCGCGACAGGCCCAGCCAGGTGCCCGCTGCCCACCACATCAGGGTGGTGAGCCCGTGCGTCAGCAGCACGAAGGCCAAAAGCAGGTGGCGTACTTCCATGGTGAGACCTTAACGGAGCTCTAACCCAGCCGGGTGACAGGGGCAACCCTGAAACATTGGCAGGGTTAAAACACGCAGGGCCTCGTCTCGGACCCTGTAAGAGGCCAAAATAGGCGGCAATTCGCAGGACTTCATATGCTCATCGATTTCTTCTTCGCGTTGCGTTCAGCCCGGCTGCCGGTCACCATCCCGGAGTACCTCAGCTTGCTGGAGGCCATCAAGCTCGATGTGATCGAACCGTCGGTGGACGAGTTTTATCACTTGGCGCGGATGTCACTTGTAAAGAATGAAACCCACTTCGATAAATTTGACCGGGCGTTTTCCACCTATTTCAGGGGGGCGAGTGCCGCGGTCGACCTGACCCGTGACATTCCTCTCGAATGGCTGCGCAAGCGCTTCGAGCGAGAACTGAGTGCGGCGGACAAGGCCGCGATCGAAGCCATGGGCTGGGACAAGCTCATGGACCGCCTCAAACAGCTGTTCGAAGAGCAGAAAGAGCGCCACGAAGGCGGCAACAAATGGATTGGCACGGGCGGCACCTCGCCCTTCGGCGCGCACGGCTACAACCCCGAGGGCATCCGCATCGGCCAGGACAAGTCACGGCACCGCAGCGCGGTCAAAGTCTGGGACCAGCGCGAGTTCAAAGACTACGACGACACCGTCGAGCTGGACACGCGCAACATCAAGGTCGCCCTGCGGCGCCTGCGCAAGTTTGCGCGCCAGGGCGCGGCCGAAGAGTTCGCGCTGGACGCGACCATCCAGGCCACGGCCGCCAACGCCGGCATGCTGGACATCAAGATGGTGCCCGAACGCCATAACACCGTGAAGGTGCTGCTGCTGATGGACGTGGGCGGCTCCATGGACGACCACATCCACCGCGTCGAGGAAATGTTCTCGGCCGCCAAGAGCGAGTTCAAGCACCTGGAGTTTTACTACTTCCACAACTGCGTCTACGACTTCATGTGGAAGAACAACCACCGGCGCTATTCCGAGAAAATCCCCACCTGGGACATCATCCGCAAGTACAACAAGGACTACAAGCTGATCTTCGTGGGCGACGCCACCATGAGCCCCTACGAGATCCTGCAGGCGGGGGGCAGCGTCGAGTACAACAACGAGGAAGCTGGCGCGGAGTGGGTCCAACGCCTCACGCATGCCTTCCCGCACCATGCCTGGATCAATCCGGAGCCGACTGGGGTCTGGGGCTACCGCCAGAGCATTTCGATCATGCAGCAGTTGGTTGGCAACCGCATGTTCCCCTTGAGCCTGCAAGGGCTGGAAGGCGCGATGCGGTTGCTGAGCAAATGACGGCACGCTTCCTGGTCCTGAGCTGTGTCGCCTGGGGGCTGCTGCCCTCTGGGGCTTGGGCGCAGCAGGACGTCCAGGACAAGGCTGCCTTGCTGCCCCCTGAAGCCGCCGCCAGCGCCGCGGCCCAGGCACCCCGCCAGGCCCGGCGCCCCCCGCCGGTCTGGAAGCTGGACATCGAGGCGCCGCGCGATCTCGACAAGCTGCTGAGCACTTACCTCGATCTGGCGCGCTACCACGAGGAAGCCGAGTCTGAAGCCGAGAAGGGGACGGCCAACGCCAATGCGATCCGGCGCAGTGAATTGCGGCGCCTGGTGGCCGCCGCGCCCGACCAAGCGCGTGGGCTGCTGGAAGCGCAGGGCTACTTCGCCCCGCAAATCCACACCAGCGTCTCTGAAGAGGTCGTGGGGCAGCCCCTCGTCATCAAGCTGGTGGTTCAGCCCGGACCCCGCACGAGGGTGAGCCGCGTGCAGATGGTGTTCGAAGGGGCGCTGGACACGGCCTTGTCCAAGGAGGAGGCCGAGGCCAAGGAATTGGTGGCCGACCTGGAGTCCGAGTGGGCCTTGCCGGCGGGCAGCATCTTCACCCAACCCACCTGGTCGGCGGCCAAGAATGGCATGCTGGCGCAGATGCGGGCGGAGGGCTATCCACTGGCCACCTGGAGCGGTACCTCGGCCACCGTCGATGCGCAGCAGAAGACGGCCGCGCTTTTCGTCGTGGCCGACAGCGGTCCGGTCTTCCATTTTGGCGACATCGCCATCGAGGGGCTGAAAGTGCAGCCGGCTTCGGCCATCCTCAACCTGGCGCCTTTCGCCAAGGGACAGGTCTACCGCGAGCAATCCTTGCTGGATTTTCAGGAGCGCGTGCAAAAGCTCAACCTCTTCGACAGCGTCTTCATCAACATGGACCCCGATCCCGCCAAGGCCGATGGGGCGCCGGTGACCGTGCAGGTGCACGAGCTGCCCCTGCAACAGGCCACGGTGGGCGTGGGCGCGAGCAGCGACACCGGGCCCCGCATCTCGGTGGAACACCTGCACCGCCACGTCTTCAACCAGGCCTGGCAAGCCAAGACCAAGCTGCAACTGGCCAAGGTCGATTCCAGCCTGCAGGTGGATTTGACCTCGCACCCCAATCCCGGCCGCAAGCGTTGGCTGGTGTCGGGGCAATTGGCGCGCGAAACCGACAGCACCGATTCGGTGACCACCAGCGAACGCTTTCGCTTCGGGCAGTTGCGCGAGGGTGAGCGCCTGGAGCTGACCCGCTACGTCGAATACCAGAGCGCCCGGGTGAACGCCAACACCGGCGTGAAGGTCTCGGATGCCACCGCCGTCAGTTTCACGCAGCAGTACGCCTGGCGCGATGTCGACAGCCAGGTGCTGCCGACCAAGGGCATCACGGCCCTGGCCTCGGCGGGGCTGGGCCACAGCTTCGCCACCTCCGAAAGTTCTGGCCTCTTCAGCCGCCTGTATGGGCGCCTGACCTGGTACAGACCTTTGCCTTGGGGCTGGGATGCCACCACCCGTGTCGAAGGCGGGCGGGTCTTGTCCCGGGGTGAATCGGTCAGCGTGCCCGATCCCTTGCTGTTCCGCGCGGGTGGCGACGAGTCGGTGCGCGGCTATGGCTACCGTTCGATCGGCGTGACCCGCGACGGTGCCCTGGTGGGGGGGCGCGCCATGACCACGCTCAGTGGCGAGTTGGCCCATCCCTTCCTCAAGAAATACCCCAGCATCCTGGGGGCCGTGTTCTTCGATGCCGGCGGGGTGGGCGACCAGTTCGCCGACATCAAGATGCAGCGCGGCTATGGCGCGGGCATCCGTTGGCGCAGTCCGGTCGGCCCCCTGAAGATCGACTTGGCCTATGGCGAGCAGCAAAAGAGCTTCCGCGTCCACTTCAGCGTGGGGATCACCTTGTGAGTGACGAGGCGACCGTGCGAACCCGCACCTGGCTGTCGGCCTGGGCGCGCCCCTTGTGGCTGGTGATGACCTTGCTGATGCTGGTCACCCTGGGCTTGGGCGGTCTGTGGTGGGCCTTGCACCAGGAGGTCGCCACGGCGCGCCTGCTGTCGGTGCTGCCGGGCGTGAAGGTGATCGAGCCCAAGGGTGGGCTGCTCACGGGCTTCAGTGCTCAACGTGTCGAGGTCGGTTTGCCGCATGGGTCCAGGCTGGTGTTGATCGAGCCGCGTTGGCAGGGCGTGAGCTTTCGGCATGATGGGTCGGTGGCCACGCAGGTCGGCGTCACCATTGACGCCTTGCAGGCCCGCAGTGTGGATTTGCATTGGGTGTCCGGGCCACCGTCAAAAACGCCCAGTCCGCCTCCCACGCAGTTCGACCTGCCCGTGTCGGTGCGCTTGAAATCGGTGACCGTGGGCGTGTTCCGCAGCAACCTGCTGGCGCCGCAGGATCTGCAGGACCTGGACGCGCGCGTCTTCCTGCAGGAGTCCGTGGGCGCGGGGCACCAGCACCAGGTGGCGTTGAACAAGCTGGTCGTGCATGGCTGGCAGGTGAAGGGCCAGGCGGCGCTGGTCACGCGCGAGCGCATGGACCTGGACCTGAACCTGGACGCCGAGCATCCGGCGGGGGCTTCTGGCGGCATCGACATTGGCGATGCGCGCTTGCGGCTGAAAGGCCCGTTGCAGCGTCTGGCCGCCTCCGGGCAGGTGCAGTTGGGGGAGGGCACCGAAGCCGCCCAAGGCCTTGTCTTGTCCGGCGAGGTGACGCCTTTCGCGGCCTGGCCGGTGCCCCGTTTGGCGTTGCAGGCGCGTGGCCTGAACCTGGCGGTGCTGTGGCCCGCCTTGCCCACCACGGCTTTGTCCGGGCAAGTGAACGTGCAGCCCACGCCCGCCAGCGCCCAGCGTGGCGCGCCCGACCTGGCCATGGACCTGGCCCTTGAGAATGCCAAGCCTGGTTCCTGGGATGCCAAGGGCCTGCCCTTGGTGCGGATGTCGGGCCAGCTTGGTTTGCCCGTGGCCAGCTCTGGTGCGTCGGCCGGCCAGTTGAACACCCTGGGCCAGGCCGGCCAACTGGCCTTGAACCTGGCCTTGCCCAGGATCGGTGGCAAGGCCTTGGCCACGGTGGCCATCAACGGCCATTGGGACCTCGTCACGCCTCAGAACACCATGCTGCAAGCGGACATCCAAGGGCTGGAGCCGCAGGCCCTGGACGGGCGCGCACCGCCTTTGCAATTGCAGGGGCGGGTGAATGTGCAGTCGGCACCGTCGGCATCGAACGAGGCCAGCAAGGACTGGCAACGCTGGGCAGTGCTGGCCGATCTGAAGGGCCAGTACAACAAGGGCCCGGGCACGCCGGTCCGCCCGGTGGCGGTGAACCTGTCCGGGCATTGGTCACCCACCCTGATCGAGGTCAAAAGCCTGACCCTCGGTTCGGGAGATGCCCTGGCCAAACTGACCGGGCAGGCCAGCCAGACGGGCGAAGCACCCTGGCGCGCCAAGGGCCAGCTCGACCTGTCGAACTTCGACCCCCAGTTGTGGATGCCGTGGCCCGACAAGGCGGTCGGTACCAACCGCCTGCAAGGCCGCGTTCAGTTCGACGCCGATGCCTTGGGGCAGGGCGACATGAGTGCTCGCCTGGACCCCAGCCAGTTGGCGGGCCTGGCCCTGACGGGCCAGTTGAGCTGGAAGGGCCCGGCCAATCAGCCGGACATGGCCTTCAAGGCCGATTTGAACCTCGCCGGCAACCAGTTGGCCTTGAACGCGGTGGTGCCCGTGACCAGGTCAGTCCAGGACGGTGTGCAGATCGCCAGCCAGAAGCCTTTGCGTGGGCAGCTTCAGGTCCAGGCCGGTCAGATCCAGGCCCTGCAGCCGCTGGCGCAATGGTGGGGCTGGCACGATCTGCAAGGCAAGGTGCAGGGCGAGGTGTCGGTGGAAGGGCTGTGGCCAGCCTTGTCCACCCAGGGCCAACTGGATTTGTCGTCCTTGCAGGCCAAGGATGCCAGCGACACCTTGTATGCCCTGGAACAGGGCCAGGGCCGGTGGCGGATCAACACCGGCCAAGTGAGCGCGCCTGCGCAAGCGAGTCTGACCATCCGCCAGGCCAGGCTGGGCGGCACGGCCGTGGAGCAGTTCACCGCCGCGCTGGAGGGCAGCGGCCAATCCCACCGCTTGGTGGCACAGGGTGACGTGCGCCTGCCGGTCAAGGCAGAACCCGCCGGTCAGCCCGAGCGGGTGCCGCGCGTCCACCTCGACCTGTCGGTGGCCGGTGGCGCGCTGGACGCTTTCAATGGCTGGAAAGGGCAGATCCAGCGCCTGAGCGTGGCCACCATCGAACCGGCCCCGCGGGCCCTGCTGTCCGCACAGGCGGTTCAGGTGCAATGGGCTTCGACCAAGGACGAGTCCCTGTTGGCGGTCAGCCCGACCCAGGTCGTGGTGATGGGCGCTGGCCTGAAAATCCAGGAGCTGAGTTGGCGCGAGCCTCGGCAAGCCGGTGCCACTGGGGGACAGACCCGGGTCAGCATCGACCTGGACCCCATCAAGCTGGCCGAGATGCTGGCGCGTTGGCAACCCGATGCAGGCTGGGGTGGTGACCTGACCGTGGTCGGGCAACTGCGCATGCAGCACAGCCCCGAGCAACCGTGGCAGGTGGACGGCCAACTGTCGCGGCGCGATGGGGACCTGAGCTTGTCGGAATCGGAAATCGAGGGCAACACGGTCCAGACCTTGGGCATTAAACAAGGCCGCCTGGCCTTGACCGCCCGCGAAGGCGTCTGGACCTTGACCGAGCAGTTCGATGGTCGGGTGGTGGGCACGGTCACGGGCCAGCAAACCGTTCGGGCCCGGTCGCGCGACAGCTTGCCGTCGGCCGACGACCTCTTGGCCGGCACATTGGAAGTGAAGATCGGCAACCTGCGGCCCTGGGGCGTGTGGGCGCCGCCGGGTTGGCGCCTGTCTGGCCAGGTCCAGGCCAATGCCGTGCTGTCGGGCACCTTGGGCGCGCCGTTGTACAAGGGCGAGGTGAATGGGCAGAACCTGGGCGCCAGCCAGGCGCTTCTGGGCGTGAACCTGAGCGATGGCGTGCTGCAGATGAGCCTGCAGGGCGACCAGGCCCGCCTGACCCAGTTCAAAGCCAAGGGTGGTGAGAATGGCGGCACCATCAGCCTGGATGGCGATGCCTTGCTGGGCGCGCAGCCTGAAGCCCGCTTGAACCTGGCGGTGGACCACTTCGCGTTGCTGCAACGGGTGGACCGCCGCGTGCTGGTCAGCGGGCAAGGCAAGCTGCTTCTGGGCGCGGAGGACATCAAGGCCGATGGCCGCTTCGTCATCGACGAAGGCCTGATCGACATCAGCAAAGGCGATGCGCCCACGCTGGGCGACGATGTGAATGTCATCAACCGGCCGGGCGATGTGGCGTCGTCTGGTGAGCAGACCGCCGAGGCCGGGGCCGCGCCCTCAAAGCGCAAGGTGCAGGCGACCATCGAGGTGGACCTGGGCTCCAAGCTGCGCCTGAAAGGCCGGGGCCTGAACGCCTTGCTGGTGGGCAAGCTGGCCCTGACCACGCCCAATGGCCGCCTGGCGGTCCATGGCACGGTCAGGACCGAGTCGGGCTCCTATGTGGCCTACGCGCAAAACCTGGTGATCGAGCGTGGCTCCATCGCCTTCACCGGCCCGATCGAGAATCCCCGCTTGGACATCCAGGCCATGCGGGCCGAGTCGCCCACGGCAGCGGCCTCGGACGTGAAGGTGGGTGTCACCATCTCTGGCACTGCACAGGATCCGCGCGTGCGCCTGTACTCCGATCCCACCATGTCCGAGACCGAAACCCTGTCATGGCTGATCCTGGGGCGTGGTCCGGCAGGCCTGGGCGGTGCTGACATCGGCCTGCTGCAGACCGCCGCCTCGGCCTTGCTGGCAGGCGAGGGCGGTTCGCCCAAGGATTCGGTGCTGGGCGCCATCGGGTTGGATGAGTTGTCGGTGCGGCAGACCGACGGCACCGGCGACGCCCGCGAGACCGTGGTCAATGTGGGCAAGCAGATCTCGCGCAAGTGGTACCTGGGCTATGAGCGAAGCCTGAACGAGACGGCCGGCAACTGGCAGCTCATCTACCGCCTGGCCCAGCGATTCACCCTGCGCGCTCAGGCTGGGCAGGACAATGCACTGGACTTGATTTGGTCTTGGCGTTTTGATTGAGGCATTCAGTTCAATGTGCTTTGTGTTGTCCTTCGGATCATCAGGATGGAAAATCCCACGATCAAAACGAACACGAGTGAACTGCCTATTTGGTTTGAGAAGTAGTAAGTGTATTCAAAAGTTGTTTTGAAAAACAACGGATAAATCGTGGCAATTAAAAGCGACGATGCGTAGACGAGACTTGTCAAGTGATTTTTGCTTGAATGATTGACTTGAAGAATCAGGGCGGGAAATATAAAAACAATGCCATTGAAAATGATTCGGCTCATGTCAGATCCCCCAATCAAACCCAGGGCAACAAAACCGCAGGCGCCCAGTTTCAAGAAGAAAGACTGGCGAAACTCAATGGCAGAAACCGGCGAAGGTTTTTTTTGAAACACCAACGCAGCCAAGGTCCCAGTCGCGCAGAAGAATGAACCTGCCCAAACAATCAGCCTGTTCGGGTCATGGCGAACTTTTCTCCACCATAACCTGATGGTGCTGATGATGTTGGTTTGGTCTGCAGCCGGGAAAAATGCCTGCTGACAAAAATAAATGGCCACTTGATAGCTCACGTATATCAAAATAGCATACGCGGTGAATCGATAGGCAGATTTGGGCTCTTGATGTCCACGGAGGCTGCTGTAAATTTCGGTGGCCACTGCCACCATGAGCACGAACAGGAACGACTCCTTCGCAAGCAGTGAGATGAACATCGTCACGAAGAAAAGTGCATGCCGGCTCGACAGGTAAAAATAAATGGCGATGGCCATCAAGGCATAGCTCATGGGATCGATCAGTTGGCGAAGGCTGTAGTAAATTTGTACGCCAAGAGGGTGGATGAGAAACCAAGCCACCAAAAATCCGAAAACGTGAATTGGAAATCCCAGTTCTTTTGAAATAAAATACCAGGCAATCATGAAAACCAGGAAGGATGCGAAAGTGATTGCCGTGAAGCCATCCGTGGTATCGCCGGGCAGCCAGGCAGCGACGAGGGGTGTCAATATTCTGGTGTTGAACGGGCGTTCAATGGCCTGATAGCTGTGATTCTTGAAGCCTTCGCTCATGGCCGAGTATCTGAAGCAATCCCCTTCCCGCGTGCAGGGTTCCGATTTGACATGGCTGGCGTACCAAATCATGGCCATGGCACAGGCCAATATGGACATCAGCAGTGATTTAAATCCTGGGGGCTTGAAAAACACGGCGGGCAGTCGGTGAAATGATTTGAGCATATTGAAAACCGCTTGGCCGATGTGCTGGATGTGTGGTAAACGCCGATTATGCCTGCGGCCCTTTGTATCTTTTTAGGCATGCATTGGCTGAAATGTTGCGGCACGCTCGCTGCCCGCCGCCTGCCTGCCTCTTCACCGTGTTGTCAGCCTGGAATGAGCACGCTGGACTTGGGCTTGGCCGGGTCGTAATGCACAGGCACTTCGGCGCCCACCGGAAAGCGCTGCTGGACGGCCAGCGCCTCGGCTTCAGTTCCGAACCTGGGCAAGATCGCGCGGATGCGCTGGCTTTGGTAGGTTTGGCCGCCCACGGTGTAGCGGTAGTTCAGGTCGATGCGCCACTCGCGCGTGAAGGTGGCGCCGTCGTTCGACTCGTTCTGGGCCACGACCTTGGAGTCGAGGATGCGCCCGGTCACGGTGGGCCATTCCGGGCTGGCCTTGCGATCCAGGTAGCCGCGCCACATCAGGAAGGCCAGCCCCACCACGATCCCTCCGGCGATCCATTTGCCCCAGTCGATGTCCATGGCCCGAGTGTGCCGCAAATGGCGCCTTGCCCATTGGCGATATAGTCGCCCGCATGTCGACCACCAGCCCTTTTTACGCCCACCTGGCCCGCCTGCGTTTCATCAAACGCTGGGGATTGATGCGCAACGCCGTCGAAGAAGACGTGGCCCAGCACAGCTGGGAAGTGGCCGTGCTGGCCCATGCCCTGGCGGTGATCCGCCGCGACGTGCTGGGCGTGCCCATCGATCCCAATGCGGTGGCCACGCGCGCCCTGTTCCACGACGCCACCGAAGCCATCACGGGCGACCTGCCCACGCCCGTGAAGTATTCGCCCGCCATGCGCCAGGCCACCGCCCACCTGGAACACGAAGTCAGCCAGGAGATGCTGGCCTTGCTGCCCGCCGCCGTGCAACCGGCCCTGCGCGAGGTGGTGGACCACGAACAATGGCCTGATGACCACGCCCAGCTGGTGAAGGCGGCCGACCGCCTGGCCGCCTGGCTCAAATGCCGGGCCGAGCTGCGCTATGGCAACACCGAGTTCGAACAGGCCGCCCAGCAGATCAAGGGCAAGATCGACCAGCACATGATCCCCGAGGTGCGTTATTTCCTGGACCAGTTCGGTCCGGCCTTCGAGCTGACGCTCGACTCCCTGATGCGCGGCGACTGACCGACCCATGAACGACACCCCCTTGCTCGATCCCTCTTTCGACACCCCCGAGGCCTTGGCCCGGGTGCTGGAAGCCCACCCCGATTACCGCGTGCTGCGCCGCCTGGTGCCGCGAAAGACCTTCGGCCACAAGGTCGGCGGCGCCAAGGCCAAGGTGTTGATCCTGGACACCGAAACCACCGGCCTCGACTGGCGCAAGGACAAGGTCATCGAGCTGGCCTTGCTGTTGGTCGAAGTCGATCTGGAGGCCGGTCTGCCCCTCAAGGTGCTCGACGTCTACGACGAGTTGGAAGACCCCGGCATGCCCATCCCCGAGGCCGCCTTGCGCGTCACCGGCATCACCGACGACATGGTGAAGGGCCGGCGCCTGGACGAAGAGCGCATCGCCGGGCTGCTGCAGGGGGTGTCCCTGGTCATCGCGCACAACGCCCGATTCGACCGGGCTTTCATGGAGAGCCGCTTGCCGGCTTTTGCCGCCTTGCCCTGGGCCTGCTCTCTGGCCGAAATCGACTGGAGCGAAGAAGGCCGCGGGTCGGCCAAACTGGAATTCCTGGCGGCCGAAATGGGCCTGTTCTACGACGCCCACCGTGCCGAGATGGACTGCCATGCCTTGCTCGCCGTGCTGAGCCAGCCTTTGCCCAAGTCAGGCCACACCGGCTTGAAAGCCTTGCTCAAGGCCGGCGGGGCCACCAGCTACAAGGTGATGGCGACGGGTTCGCCTTTCGATTCCAAGGACGCCTTGAAGGCGCGCGGTTACCGCTGGGACGCCGAGCGCAAGGTCTGGCACACCAGCGCCGGCAGCACGGACCTGCTGGAACTGGAATGCGAGTGGCTGAAGGTGTCGGTCTATGGCCGGCGCGGGGCACGCATCGAGATCGAGCAACTCACGGCGCTTGATCGGTTCGCGGCCCGACCTGGCCAGGTGCAACTGCGCGACCTTTGAGTCGGATCACCCTGCAAGCGTTGGTCAGCGCAGGATGTTGTAGCCCCGGCCCGTCAGGCAGCGCTTGAGCACCGTCATGCGGTCGGCATCGTTGATGGCCTTGCGACCGATGATGCCCATCGAGACCCGGTCGGCGGCGGTCCCCACGACCTTGGACGCCGTCTTGCCCACGCTGTTGATGTCCTGGTTGGCGATGGCCGCGCATTCCGCGTAGTCTTTGTCATAGGCCACGGTGTCGACCTTGCTCTTGTCCACGAGGTCATAGCCGGTCACGGGCACCATGTCGACATTGGGTTCGAGGCTGGTGCAAGCGGCAGTGGCCAAGGACAGGGCGGCTGTCATGGCAATGCAAATGCGGTTCATAGGGACTTCGAGGAGTGTCGATGTCCGATTCTAGGCAGGCTTGCCGCCGCGTTTCACACGTTGGAACAAGGTCACTGCCACCAAAGTCACACCGCCGGCCAGAATGCCCACAACGGCGTCCACCAGTGTTGGGGTAATCACCTTGAGGAAGCCTCCGATGCCGGAAATGGCGCCAGCGCCGTCGGCCAGGTGGTGGATCCATTCATGGGCGTGCGGGATGCCGTGCGTCAGGATGCCGCCGCCCACCAGGAACATCGCGATGGTGCCGGCGATGGTCAGCACGCGCATCAGGTAGGGGGCCGCGTTCACGATGGCCTGGCCCACGCCCCTCTGCAGCCGGCCCAGCGAGCCGGGGCCGGCCGTGCGGGCCAAATACAGTCCACCATCGTCCAGTTTGACGATGCCCGCCACCAGGCCATAGACCCCGATGGTCATGATGATGGCGATGCCGACCAGCACGGTGAGTTGGGTGGAGAACTCCGCCTCGGCGACCGTGCCGAGCGTGATGGCGATGATCTCGGCCGACAGAATGAAGTCGGTGCGGATCGCGCCCGAAATCTTGTCTTTCTCGTACGCGACGAGGTCGACTTTCGGGTTGGCCAGGGCCTTGACAAGATCCTGGCGGTGCGCCTCGTCGTCGGCGTGGCTGTGCATCAGCTTGTGGGCGACCTTTTCGAAGCCTTCGAAGCACAGGAACAGGCCGCCGATCATGAGCAAGGGGGTCACGGCCCACGGCGCAAAAGCACTGATGGCCAGCGCGGCGGGCACCAAGATGGCCTTGTTGCGGGCCGATCCCTTGGCCACGGCCCAGACCACGGGCAGCTCGCGCTCGGCTTGGACACCGGAAACCTGCTGGGCGTTCAGCGCCAGGTCGTCACCCAGCACGCCGGTGGTCTTCTTGGCGGCGACCTTCGTCAGTAAGGCCACGTCGTCGAGGATCGTGGCGATGTCGTCGATGAGGGCAAGAAGGCTGCTGCCGGCCATGAAAAAGTCCTGGTGTCAAAAGCGGGAAAGTCCCGAAACCCGCATCCTATCGGACTTCCAGTGCGCCCTTCGTGGTTCAGCGCGGGCCCAGCATCTGGCGGGGATCGACCCAGCGGTCGAACTCCTCCCCCGTGACTGCGTCGAGCGCCAGGGCGGCTTCACGCAAGGAGGTGCCGTGCTTCTGGGCGTGCTTGGCCACGGCCGAGGCTTTGTCGTAGCCAATGTGCGGTGCCAGCGCGGTGACCAGCATCAGGGAGCGGTTCAGCAGTTCTTCGACCCGGGCTTGGTTCACGGTGATGCCCTTGATGCAGTGCTGGCCGAAGCTGTCCATGGCATCCGACAAAAGACGCAGGCTGTCCAGCGTGTTCAGCGCGATCAGGGGCTTGTACACATTGAGTTCGAAGTGCCCCTGGCTGGCCGCGAAGCCGATGGCGGCATCGTGGCCCATGACCTGGGCGCACACCATGGTCATGGCTTCGACCTGCGTCGGGTTCACCTTGCCCGGCATGATGGAACTGCCGGGTTCGTTCTCGGGCAGGTGCAGCTCACCCAGGCCGGCGCGTGGGCCGCTCGCCATCAATCGGATGTCGTTGGCGATCTTGGTCAAGGCCACGGCCAATGTCTTCAAGCCGCCATGGAAAGCCACCAGGGCTTCATGCCCGGCCATGGCCGCGAACAGGTTGTCGGCCTGGCGCAGTGGCAATTGCAGGTGCTGGCCCAGCAGGGCGGCCACGCGCTTGCCGAATTCCGGGTGCGTGTTGAGCCCGGTGCCCACGGCCGTGCCCCCGATGGCCAGCGCGCGCACCGCGTCAAGGGCCTGCACGATGGCGTTCTCGGACAGGGCCAGTTGCGCTTCGTAGCCCCCAAACTCCTGGCCCAGGGTCACGGGCGTGGCGTCCTGCCAGTGGGTGCGGCCAATTTTCACCACTTCGGCAAAGGCGGCGGCCTGGCCGGCCAGGATGGCGCGAAGTTGCCTCAGCGCAGGCAGCAGGCGTGCATGGGCTTCCTTGGACACGGCCACGTGCATGGCCGTCGGGAAAACGTCGTTGGACGATTGGCCCAGGTTCACGTCGTCGTTGGGGTGCACCAGGCGTTTGCCCCCCAGGCTGCCACCCAAGGCTTGTGAAGCCAGGTTGGCGATGACCTCGTTGACGTTCATGTTGCTTTGGGTGCCCGAACCCGTCTGCCACACCGACAAGGGGAATTCGGCATCAAACTGCCCCAGGGCCACTTGTTGCGCCGCGCTGGCAATGGCTTGCGCCTTGGCCGAATCCAGCAAGCCCAGGTCCTGGTTGGTGTGGGCCGCGGCCCATTTGATCCAGGCCAGGGCGTGCACCACCGGCAGGGGCATGCGTTGCTCGCCAATGGCGAAGAAATGCAGGCTGCGGGCGGTCTGGGCGGCCCACAGCGCTTCGGCCGGGACGTCGATCGGTCCGAAAGAGTCGGTCTCGGTGCGGGTGGCGGTCATGTCATCTCCTCAGGCGGTCGGCCAGCATAGCCCGAGGAAAAATCACCCTTTGGCCCAGGGGCCTAGTTGCCGTGCTGGATGATCTCGCGGTGCAGCACGCCGATGGGCAGGATCTTGTCCACGGCGCCGCGCTTGACGGCCTCCTTGGGCATGCCATAGACCACGCAGGTCTCTTCGTCCTGGGCCACGGTGCGGGCGCCGGCGTTCTTCATTTCGAGCATGCCGGCGGCGCCGTCGTCACCCATGCCCGTCATGATCAGTCCCAGCGCATTGGCGCCGGCCGACTTGGCCACCGAGCGGAAAAGCACGTCCACCGAGGGGCGGTGCCGGTTCACCAAGGGGCCGTCCAGCACCTCGACGAAATACTGCGCGCCACTGCGCTTGAGCACCATGTGCTTGCCACCCGGGGCGATCAAGGCCTGGCCGGGCACCACGCGGTCGTTGTGCTGCGCTTCCTTGACGCGGATCTGGCAGATGCTGTCCAGGCGCGCCGCGAAAGCCGCGGTGAACTTCTCGGGCATGTGCTGCACGATGACGATGCCAGGGCACACGCGGGGCAGGGCGGTGAGCACTTCTTCCAGAGCCTGGGTGCCGCCCGTGGAGGTGCCAATGGCCACCACGCGCTCGGTGGTTTGCACCATGGCCTTGGGGCTTGCCGCGCTCAGGATGACATCGGCGGTGTTCTTGGCCTGGGGCACGGCCACGGGCGTTTCCGCCCGCATGGCCAGGCGCCGGACATTGGCCTTGGAAGCCGCCTTGACCGCGTTGACCAGGTCGTCCGAGGTGTCGACGATGAACTGCTTCAAACCCAGCTTGGGCTTGGTGATGATGGTGACGGCACCGGCGGCCAGCGCTTCCATGGTGGTCTTGGCGCCTTTCTCGGTCAGCGTGGAGCAGATCACCACGGGCGTGGGGCGCTCGCTCATGATCTTCTTCAAGAAGGTGATGCCGTCCATGCGGGGCATTTCCACGTCGAGCACGATCACGTCCGGCCAACTGAGCTTCAGGCGTTCGATGGCCAGCAGCGGGTCGGCCACGGCGCAGCACACCTCGATGCCGGGGGCGGCGTTCAGCACGGCGGACAGCACCTGCCGAACCACCGCTGAATCATCAACCACCATGACTTGGATCGATTTCATGTCTAAGCGCTTTCTCTGTCAGTGCTCAAGTGGCATCGACCGGTTTGACTTGCCGGGACCAGACGTGCCCGCTGCTCACGTCAAAGAGGATTCTGCGGTGGCCTTGCCCAAACAAGCTCTCCGACATGACGCTGATGTCATGCGCCTCCAGCAGGCGGTGTGCCGCCTCGCCATTCTTGCGCCCCACGTTCGAGGCATTGGCCATGCCACTTTGCTTTGGAAACATGTCGCCGCCGCCAAAGATCTTGGCTTGGCAGGCCTTGGGGTCAACGCCTTGTTTGGCCAACTCCATCAGCATCAGCCCGAGTGCTTCCTTGCCATAACGGGCATCCAAGGGCTCCCCAACTTTGCCAGACCGCTCCGACAGCAGGAAGTGGGACATGGCGCCAATGCGTTGCGCAGGATGCCACAAGGTGATTGACACGCACGAGCCCAGCAGCGTACGAATTCGGTGACGTGCGTCGCCCACGAAGTACTCGCCAGGGTTCAGGAAGACAATGACCTGCTCTGTCGATTTCACGGGTTGCGGTAGATTGACGGCGCCACGGTCAGCAAGGCGTCGCTGATGTCGTTGAGGCTTTCAGAGTGGCCGATGCAGAAGTACCCGCCTGGCTTGAGCATCGAGATCACCCTGGCCACGACTTGGCGCTTGGTGTCGCCATTGAAATAGATCATGACGTTGCGCAGAAAGATCACGTCAAACTGGCCCAGTTGCGGCAAAGGTTCGTTGAGGTTGGCATGAATGAAGCGAACCCGTTGGCGCAAGGATTTCTCGACCAGCATGGTGCCTTCCTGCTCGTCGAAGCCCTTCAGGCAGTAGCGTTTGAGGTAGGGCTGCGGGATGTTGCGTGCCCGCTCCATGGGGAAGTGCCCCGCGCGGGCGCGCTGCAATACCCGGGTGCTGATGTCCGAGCCCAGGATCTCCCAGGGGCTGTTGCCCAAGGTGTCGGCCAGGACCATGGCCATGCTGTAGGCCTCTTCGCCGGTGGAACTGGCCGCGCTCCAAACGCGGAAAGGCTGGCCCGGCTTGTGGGCCTGGGCCAAGGATTTCAACAGCTCGAAGTGCTTGGGCTCGCGGAAGAAGTAAGTCTCGTTGGTGGTCAGCAGGTCAATGGCCGTTTGCACCTCGTCCTTGGCCTGTCCGCTGGACAGCAGGTTGAAGTATTCCGTGAAGCTCTTGAGCTGACGAGCCTGCAAGCGCTTGGACAAGCGGCCCGAGACCAGCGCCTTCTTGGACGAGGCCATGGTGATGCCAGCTGCATCGTAGATGAAACGCTGGAAGCGGTTGAATTCCTGGTCGGTGATCGTGTTCATCGGGCTGCCTGAGGACGTTCTAGAACCGTGCAAAATGTGCTTCATGGGGCGCGTCAACGCCCTCGAAGCTCATGGCTCTGGCTGGTGCTGGTTTCGCGAAACTCGGCTTGCCGGCCTGCGGCAGCACGGCCCTGGCGTTGGCCTTGCGTGTCGGCGCAGCCGCGGGAATGCGGTGATCATCATCCGACAGCTTGAAAAACGCCATGGTCTCTTGCAATTGCTCCGCC
Source organism: Aquabacterium sp. (assembly GCF_050725395.1). GTDB lineage: Bacteria > Pseudomonadota > Gammaproteobacteria > Burkholderiales > Burkholderiaceae_C > Aquabacterium. The sequence goes on from NZ_JBOHHL010000028.1 coordinate 23,328, forward strand.
TGGCTGGTCATCTGTTCTGCCGTGGCCGCCAATTCTTCCGAGCTGGACGCGTTTTGCTGGGTGGTCTGGCTCAGCTGGCCAACGGCCGAGTTGATCTGGCCGACGCCAGACGATTGTTCTTCCGAGGCTGCGGTGATCTCTTGCACCAGGTCTGAGGTCCTGCGGATATTGGGCACCATGTTGTCCAGCAGTTTTCCGGCGGTTTCGGCCAATTCCACGCTGGAGCTGGCGACCGTGCCGATCTCTTGCGCGGCGACCTGGCTGCGCTCGGCCAGCTTGCGCACCTCGGCGGCCACCACGGCAAAGCCCTTGCCGTGCTCGCCCGCGCGGGCCGCTTCAATGGCGGCGTTCAAGGCCAGCAGGTTCGTCTGATAGGCGATGTCGTCGATGATGCCGATCTTCTGGGCGATCTGCTTCATGGCAGACACGGTGGCCTTGACCGCTTCCCCGCCGCTGGCCGCTTCCTTGGCTGCCTTGGTGGCGATCCCGTCGGTGATCTTCGCGTTCTCGGTGTTCTGAGAGATCGACGCGGTCATCTGTTCAATGGCCGCGCTGGTTTCCTCAGCGCCAGCCGCCTGCTCGCTGGATGCTTGCGACAGCGACTGCGCAGTGGCAGAGACCTGGGACGCCGCGCCGCGCAGTGCATCAGAGGCCGAGACCACTTCGGCCAGCGTGGCGCTCAGCTTGCTCACGGTGTTGTTCACGGCGGTCTTCAACTCGGCGAAGGAGCCTTCGTAGTCGCCCTGGATGGTATGGGTCAAATCACCGCCCTCGATGAGCAACAGCACCTCTTGCACTTCCTTCAAGGGCGTGACAATCGCATCCAGCGTGCTGTTCACGCCACTGACAATGCGGCGGAAATCACCCGCATGCCGTTGGGCATCGGCCCGCACGTCCAGCCGCCCCTCAACAGCCGCATCGCACAACATGTTGGCGTCTTCAATCAGCGCCTTCAAGTTGCCGCGGACGGTTTCAATCGTGTCGTTGATGAAGGCCTTCTTGCCAGGCAGCTTCTCCATCGGTGCATCAAAATTGCCCAAGCCAAATTGTTGGATGACGCCCATGGCCATCTTCTTCACGCCGATGTGCGAGCCCACCATGTCGTTGACGCCCTGAGCCATGGCGCGGAAGTCGCCTTCAAACTTTTTGACGTCGATCATCACGTCGATGTCGCCCTTGTCGTGCTCTGCCGACATGAAATTCATCTCCGAGATCACGCCCTTGAGGTTGCCGCGGACCATTTCAATGGTGTCGTTGATGAAGGCTTTCTTGCCGGGCAGCTTGTCCATCGGCGCATCGAAGTTGCCACGGCCAAACTCCTGAATCACGCCCATGGCCAGTTTCTTGACCGCGATGTGCGAGCCCACCATGCCGTTGATGCCCTGGGCCATGGTTCGGAAGTCGCCTTCGAACTTTTGAGCATCGATCACCACGTCGATGTCGCCTTTCTCGTGTTCGGTCGACATCCTGTTCATCTCGGAAATCAAGCCCTTGAGGTTGCCGCGAACCACTTCAATGGTGTCGTTGATGAAGGCTTTCTTGCCGGGCAGTTTTTCCATCGGCGCGTCAAAGTTGCCGCGGCCAAATTCCTGAACCACGCCCATGGCCAACTTCTTGACCGCGATGTGCGAGCCCACCATGGTGTTCACGCCTTGGGCCATGGCCAGGAAGTCACCCTTGAACTTTTGAGGATCGACCGTCACGTCGATGTCGCCCTTGTCGTGCTCGGCGCTCATGCAGGCCAGGTCAGCGGCCAGCGCTTGCTGAACATCCAGGAATCGATTGAAGGCCTCGGCTGCGCGCGCCAATGCGGGCGGCAACTTCGCGGTGTTGGCGCGCGAGGAAAAGTCCCCACGGGCGGCCGCGTTGATGGCGGTCGTCAGTTGTTCATCGATCAAGCGCTCAAACACCTCGTCATCGTGTTTGGCTTGCTTTGTGGTTTTGATCTGGAGCATGGTTACTACTTTCAGGCGCAGCCGTGGCTGCTGGGTTTGATGACGAGTTGGGTGTGTTCAGAATCGGGCGAACTGGGCCTCGTCCAGTGACTCTTCACTGGCAAAGGCGGTGCTGCTCTTTGGCAAGCGAGTGGCCCCAATGGGCTTCTTGGCCGTGCTTCGAGCTTTGGCCGCGGGCCTGATTGGGCTGGAGAATCTTCCGGGGTTGGCCTCGGTGGTGGCCAGCTTGAAGAAGGACATGGTTTGCTGCAGTTGCTCGGCCTGGCTGCTCATTTCTTCGGCCGTGGCGGCCAACTCTTCCGAGCTGGAGGCGTTTTGCTGCGTGGTCTGGCTCAACTGGCCGACGGCCGAGTTGATCTGGCTGACGCCCGATGATTGCTCTTCCGAGGCGGCCGTGATCTCCTGAACCAAGTCCGAGGTCTTGCGGATGTTGGGCACCATTTCGTCCAGCAACTTGCCGGCCTTCTCGGCCAACTCGACGCTGGAACTGGCCACGGTGCCGATCTCTTGCGCGGCCACCTGGCTGCGTTCCGCCAGCTTGCGAACTTCGGCGGCCACCACGGCGAATCCCTTGCCATGTTCGCCAGCACGAGCAGCCTCGATCGCAGCGTTCAAGGCCAGCAGATTGGTTTGGTAGGCGATGTCATCGATGATGCCGATCTTCTGGGCGATCTGCTTCATGGCCGCCACGGTGGCCTTGACGGCTTCGCCGCCTTCCGTGGCTTCGCCGGCGGCCTTGGTGGCCATGCCATCGGTCACCTTGGCATTCTCGGTGTTTTGCGAAATGGACGCAGTCATCTGTTCGATCGACGCGCTGGTCTCTTCGACGCCGGCAGCCTGCTCGCTGGCGGACTGCGACAAGGATTGCGCGGTGGAGCTCAATTCTTCCGAGGCGCCCGCCAGGGATTCGGCCCCGGCATTGACCTCGGTCACAACCTGCGACAGTTTGTCCACGGTGTTGTTGACGTACTCCTTCATCTCGCCGAAGGAGCCTTCGTAAGGCTTGTCGATGGCCTGGGTCAGGTCACCTTGCGACACGGCGCTCATCACGCGCACCACGTCATTGATGCTGGTGCCCGTGGTGGTCACCAACTGGTTCAGGCCTTCACCCATTTCCTTTTGAAAGCCTTGCAGGCCGGCCAACTCGATGCGGGCCTCGAAGTTGCCGCGGTTGGCGGCTTCGACCACATTGCGCTGGCCGTCGATCACTTGCTTGAGGCGGGCCACCATCTGCTTGACGGCGAACAGCATGCTGCTGTCGTCGTTGTGGCGAATGATCACCTCGGTCGACAAGTCGCCGTTGGCCACCTTGGTCAGCAATGCTGCGGCATAGTCGGGCTCACCACCCAGTTGCCGGCTGATGATGCGCGTGACCATCAAACCCAGACCAATGGCCAGCACGACGGACACGGCCACCACCGACAAGGTCACCTGCTTGGCAAAAGACACCTGGGCTGTGGCCAACTCATTGGTGGCCTTGGCCTGGGCGCTGAGTTCCTCGATGATCGCCGTCATGGCTTCTTCCATGGCGCGGGTGATCTTGCGGGTTTCGCCGTTGCTGAGTTCGGTGGCCTCGGCCAACTTGCCGCTCAAGGCCAGTTGGGCCACCTTTTCGTTTTCAGCCAGGTAGACCGGCAACTGAGCGTCCAGCTCCTTGAGCAGCGTTTGTTCTTTGGCGCTGAGCACCGTGCTGCGGTAGGCCTGGATCGACTTGTTGTAGCCATCAAGGTAGGTCTTGGCGCGCGCCATGGCGGCTTTGGCTTCGTCCGGATTTTTGGTTGATGTCAGCCGAACATAGCTCCGCGCATGCGATGACAGCTTGAGCGCCGCATCCGAAATTTGTTCCAGGCAGACCACATTGTTCTCATAGGTGGCACTGAGCATGCTGCCCAGGTCCGAGATCCGCATCAGGCCATACACCCCGACGGCGGCTGTCAGGAAAGAGCAGGTCAGAAAAGTGATCAGCAGCTTGTGGGCCAGCTTCATGCGCAAGAACCAATTCATGGTCGTGTCCTAGTATTTTTCGTTCTGGGGTTCAGTTCAGTGCCAAGGCGCTGGCTGGTGCGGGCGTTTGAGCGAGTTGGGTGATCTCGTCCAACGACAGGACATGGTCGGCATCCAGCAAAATGACGAACTTGCCTTTGACCTTGCCCATGCCCTGGATGAAATCGGTGCGAATGCGGGCGCCAAAAGCCGGTGCGGGCTCGATGTCGGACGGTGCGATGTCCAGCACTTCGTTGACGGCATCGACGATCACGCCGATGACCTGGCTTTCCTGCTCGGCGGTTTGCACCTCGACGATGACAATGCAGGTGCGCTTGGTCACCTCAGACGAAGACCGGCCAAAGCGGGCCAGCAGATCCATCACCGGCACCACGGCGCCGCGCAGATTGATCACGCCACGAACGCAGTCGGGCATCATCGGCACCACGGTCAGGCTGTGGTACTCGATGATCTCTTTGACCGCCAAGATGCCCAGAGCGAAGACTTCGCCGGCCAGCATGAAGGTCAGGTATTGCGTTGGGTCTTGGGAGCCAATCGCCAAGGCCAAAGGTGACCCGGATTTGGAAGTTGAAGTCAGGGCAGTCATGTCGGGTCCTTAGAAGGGAGAAAACTGGGCCTCATCGGCTGAATCGGCGTGCGCGAATGCCAGTTGGCTGTTTTTCCGGGTGTTTCCCGCGGCCTTTTTGACGGAGATGCGAGGCTTGGCCGCCTGCCTTGGCGTGGGTGCCGCGCTGTGAAGCAGCGCACCGTTGCCCGCCAGCTTGAAGAAGGACATGGCTTGTTGCAGTTGCTCTGCCTGGCTGCTCATCTCTTCAGCCGTGGCGGCCAGCTCTTCCGAGCTGGAGGCGTTTTGCTGCGTGGTCTGGCTCAACTGGCCCACGGCCGAGTTGATCTGGCTGACGCCCGATGATTGCTCTTCCGAGGCCGCGGTGATCTCTTGCACCAGGTCGGAAGTCTTCTTGATGTTGGGCACCATCTGGTCCAGCAAGCGACCCGCCGTTTCGGCCAGATCGACGCTCGAGCTGGCGACCGAGCCGATTTCCTGCGCCGCAACCTGGCTGCGCTCGGCCAGCTTGCGCACTTCGGCGGCCACCACGGCAAAGCCCTTGCCGTGTTCGCCAGCACGGGCCGCTTCAATGGCGGCGTTCAGGGCCAGCAGGTTGGTTTGGTAGGCAATGTCATCGATGATGACGATCTTCTGCGCAATCTGCTTCATGGCGGCCACGGTGGCCTTGACGGCTTCGCCACCTTCGGTGGCTTCGGACGATGCCTTCGTGGCCATCCCGTCGGTCACCTTCGCGTTCTCGGTGTTCTGCGAGATCGAGGCGGTCATTTGCTCGATCGATGCGCTGGTTTCCTCAACGCCGGCAGCCTGTTCGCTGGAAGCCTGCGACAAGGACTGCGCCGTGGCACTGACCTCTTCCGAAGCGCCAGCCAAGGCTTCGGCACCGCTGTTCACTTCGGCCACCACCTGCGAGAGCTTCTGAACCATGTTCTGCATGGCTTGCAGCAGTTGGGCCGTTTCGTCCTTGCCCTTGACATCAATGCTGACAGTCAGGTCGCCTTCGGCCAAGCTGTTGGCAACCTCGACTGCCTTGTCCAAAGGCTTGGTCACGCTGCGGCTGATCAGGAATCCCAGCGCAATGCCGATGAGCACACCGCCTGCAATGACGCCAATCATCAAAGCGCGGCTGCTTTCATAAAGGCGAGTGGTTTCGTCTGACGCCTCCTTGGCGTTGCCTTCCTTCAACTGCGTCAGCGCGGTCAGCATGTCATCCAGCTTGTCGGCTTGCGAACGAGCGATGTTCAGCGCGGTTTGCAGTTCTTCGTCACGGTCCTGCAGTTTCTTGGCCGCGGCCAACGCCATGGCCTTCTGCAAGTCGCGTTGGTAGTCCGTCCAGGTGAGGTCGAACGAGGCCAGCATTCCCTTGCCCTTTTCGCTGAAGAACAGCGGGCGGGCCTTGTCAACATAGTCCTTGGTGGTGGCGCTGTACTTGGCGATGGCGGTCTGTTGCTTCTCACGCTCTTCTTGAGAGTGGGCCAGCAGGAAGTTGCCACGCGCCCGGCCAATGTAGATCAGGTTGATGTTGGCTTCCTTGATGTACGACAGCCCCATCAGTTCGCGGGCATACATGTTGTCGGCCATGGTGTTGATCTTGCTGGCGTTGGAGATGCCGATCAGGCCCACGATCAAGCTGATGCCCGCGACGAAAAGGAAGCCAGCGATCAGCCGGACTCCGATTTTGAAATTGCTGAACATGAAACGTCCTCTGATTTAATGGTGTGGAATGGCCGTTTCTCAAGCCGAAACGGAGGCTCTGTCGCCCGAACTGGCGGCATGGGTTTTTTGCATCAAGGCGGGCACGTCCAGGATCAGGGCCACGTCGCCACTGCCCAGGATGCTGGAGCCACTGATGCCTTGGACTTGTGCAAACATCTTGGACAAGGGCTTGATCACGGTTTGGGCTTCGCCCAGCAGGGTGTCCACCACCAGGCCAAACTTCTGGCCGGCGTGCTTCACCACCACGATGTTTTCTCGGCTGCCTTTGTGGCCTTCAACGTCGAACAGCTCGCGCAAACGGATGAAGGGCAGCACCTGGCCGCGAAGGTCCGTGTAGTCGTGGCCCTCTTCGGCCGAGAACGCCACGCACTCCTCGATCATGTCCAGCGGCACCACGAACACGGATTGGCCCACGCCGACCTGGAACCCATTGATGATGGCCAGCGTCAAGGGCAGGCGCACGCTCACGGTGGTCCCAACGCCTTCCGCGCTGTTGATGGCCACGCTGCCACGCAGGGCGGTGATGTTGCGCTTGACCACGTCCATGCCCACGCCTCGGCCCGACAGGTTGGTGACCTGTTCCGCCGTCGAGAAGCCGGGCTCGAAGATCAAGCCATAGATCTCGCTGTCGCTCAGGGCCTTGCCCGATTCGATCAGCCCACGTTCCAGGGCCTTGGCCAAAATGCGCTCGCGGTTCAGGCCGCCGCCATCGTCACCCACTTCGATGACGATGCTGCCCGAGTCGTGATAAGCGTTGAGCCTGACCGTGCCCTTGGCAGGCTTGCCCCTGGCAACGCGCAGGTCGGCGGCTTCAATGCCGTGGTCGATGGCGTTGCGCACCAGGTGCATCAGCGGGTCGGCGATCTTCTCGACCACGGTTTTGTCCAGCTCGGTGTCTTCGCCGTTGACGACCAGGCCAATGTCCTTGCCGATCTCGCGCGAGACGTCATGCACCACCCGCTGGAATCGGCTGAAGGTGCCGCCCACCTTGACCATGCGCAGTTGCAAGGCGCTGTCGCGCACTTCTTCCACCAGGTTGGCCAGGGTTGAGTGGCTTTCTTGCAGCTCGAGGATCCGTGTGCTGCGCGCCACCAGGTTGGCACCGGCTGCGGCAATGATCAGTTCGCCCACCAGATTGATCAGGTGGTCCAGCTTATCGGCGTCAACGCGGATGGATTGGCTCTCTTGTGCCTTGCTGTCCTTGGTCTGCTTCTGCTTGGTGAGGGCGGCTTCCACCACGGCGGGCTGAACGCGGCCTTGCTCGACCAGGATCTCGCCGATCGGTGCGGCGGGCTCGGATTTGGCTTGCAAGGCGAGGGCTGATTCCAGCTCGTGGTTGGTCAAGGTGCCGCAGCGGACCAGGATTTCGCCCAGGCGCGCGGGCCCTTCGGGCAGCGCTTGAATCATCTCGATGTACTCGGAGGCCAGGCTGTTGGGCGGCACGATGTGCAGCAGGCAGTCGTCCAGCACAAATTCGAAGGCGCTTTCGATGGCACCCTTGGTGGCATCGCTTTTGAACGAGATCTCGAAGCCCAGGTAGCAGGATTCGGGGTCCATGTCGGGGGCCAAGGGCAGGGCGTCGTGCAGGGTCACGATGCCGGCGATCTGGCCCATGGTGCTCAAGTAGCGCAGGAACGACAAGGGATCCATGCCATTGCGCAGCACGTCGCGCCCAAAGCGCAGCGAGATGTGCCAGTTGTCGGTGTTGATGCCGTGGTGGCCCATGCGCGCGAAATCGGCAGGGTCGGCATTCACCAGATGGGTTGTGGCGGGCAAACTGGTTGGCGTGGGCGAGCTCAGGTACACGCTGAGCCGAGCCAGCAAGGGTTTGCCGGCCTGCGCCACGCTTTCATCGGGGTCGGCGCGTGTGCTTTCCGTGATGTCGATCAAGGTGCCGATGTGGTCACCGCATGACAACAGCAAGGTCATCAGCTCGTCTTCGATGGCCACCTTGCCGTCTCGCACATGGTCAAGCACGCTTTCCACCACGTGTGTGAACTCCACAATCTGGTCCAGCCCGAACAAGCCGGCAGAACCCTTGATGGTGTGCGCGGCACGGAAGATGGCGTTGATGGATTCGGCGCGCTCTTCACCTTCGGTGTGGGTCAGGCCGAGCAGGGCGGTTTCCATCGCTTCCAGCATCTCGCGGCTTTCCACGATGTAGGTCTGTAGCGCTTGATCGAGGTTCATAGTCGGTCTCGTTTCAGGGAACGGTCAAATGGCAATGTCGGCAGCTCAGGCTGGCACGAGCAGCGGATCGCCAAAGTGCGCGGCCAGGTCCAGCAGCTCGAACACTTCGAGCACGGCCGGGCTGTGATTCACCAGGTGTACCTCGCAGGCGTTGGCCTGGCCGTAGGACTTGGTCAGCATCAGCAGCTGGATGCCGGCGCTGTCGATCTCGCTGACGTCGTGCAGGTCGATTTCCAGCGACGACGCGCCGTTGACGGCATCGAGCAAGGTCTGTTTCAATTCGGTGGCGCGGTAGATGCTCAACTCGCCTTCGATGGCGAGGCAGGCGGCGGGCTTGTCGGTGGTGCTCATGGCGTCGTCCTCGCGGCTCAAGGCAGAACCAGCTTCTGAACCACGCCCAGCAACTGCTCGGGCTTGAAAGGCTTGAGCACCCAGGCCTTGGCCCCGGCTTCCTGGCCTTGCTTTTTCTTCTCATCCTGCGACTCGGTGGTCAGCATGATGATGGGCGTGAACTTGTAGGCGGCGAGCTGTTTGATCGCCTTGACCAGCGTGATGCCGTCCATGTTGGGCATGTTCACGTCGCTGATGATCATGTGGATCTTCTGGCCCGTCAGCTTGGTCAAGGCATCTTTGCCATCACAGGCCTCGATCACGTCATAGCCCGCGCTTTTCAACGCAATGCTCACGACCACGCGCAGCGAGGAAGAGTCGTCCACAATCAGGATGGTTTTGGCCATTTGGCAGTCCTCTAGAAAAACGTGATTTCGGTGTCGTCGGCGGTGGCTTGCGCGACCTGCCCACCTTGGTGGACCGCGCGCTCTTCTTTCATCGCGTAGGTCTTTTCAAGTTCGGCCAGCAGTTCGGCGGAATCCAGCGGTTGCAGCGCGCCGGCTTGCTCGAATTGAGCCCGGTTGTCGTCCAGCACCAGGGGCAGACGCTCGATGTTGTGCTTCACGTGGCTCATGATCTGGCTCACGCGGTCCTGGAACTGAAGCTGCACCAAGGCCTCTGAGATCTCGGCCTTGATGTCCAGACTTTCGTCCTTGAGCAAGTCGGTCGAAGCCACCAGCGTGTCGGTGACCGAACGCAATTGGTTCAGTACCGCGGTGATGGTGCCCTGCGAAGTTGCCATCGCGCGGCTTTCTTCGAGGTTGGACGCTTCTGCGCTTTCGCGGGTTTCGACGATCGCCGCGTTGATCAGTGAAACCTTTTCAGTGATGCGCTTGCCCGTGTCACCCGACAAGGCCGACAGCTTGCGCACTTCTTGAGCCAGCACCGAGAAGCCCCGACCGTTCTCGCCAGCGTGGGCGGCCTCGATGGCGGCATTGATGGCCAGCAGATTGGTTTGCCAGGCGATGCTGGCAACGTCGGAGGCCATTTGCTGCAACTCGGTGGTGAAGTGGTTCAGGCTTTGCACCTTCTCCAGCATCTGCGTCTTGCTGCTCATGGCCGATTCCATCGTCGCCACGACCGTGCCCAGCTCCTGCTCGCTTCTGGCGAAGACGGCCACCAGGCCGTTGTCGTTGTCGCCAATGGACGAGGTGGCCGCGCTGGTCGTGCGCACGGTGTTGTCCAGCTTGTCGACGATCCCGGAGAAACGTTGCGACAGTTCCGAGATGGCGGTTTCCATCTGCTGGCGCGACGTTTCGATCTGCCCTGTCCACACGGGTGCCATGGTCTCGCCAAAGCGTTGCCTTCCGGCCATGTAGTCCTGGATGGATTGCCGGCAGGCCCGCAGTTCACGGGCCATGAGCCAGCTGCACACCAAACCTGCCAATGGCAAGGCACCTGCCACCAGCCCTGCGGCCAGCGTTCCGCCACTGAGCAGCAAGGCAGAGATTCCGCCTGCTATGCCAAGGAGCGGGGGATACACCAAGTAAGCCTTGATGTCTTTTTGAATGTTCATGCCTGCCGAACCCTGTCATTTGATGTGCTTTGCGCCGCCATGCGATGGTGGCTAAAACCCCGTTTTCCCAAGCCCTGAAATAAATCATTGCTCCCACCCATATCGGGAGCTACCCGCGTGCACTTGAGCCTGGGTAGTGAAGTTATTCACGCATTGGCCGTTTTCCAACATTGGTTTCAGGTGCGGGCACGCGAATGGCTAAAGAAATTCAGCCATTTTTTTTAATTAACGCAAGGGAGTTGCTCGCATGAAAAAACGCATGAACCCAGGCTGGCGAGTTCTGACCGCACTCGTCGCGGGCATCTGTGTGGTGTGCTCATCCACCGCCTTCGGCGCCTCGGGCGCGGCGAGTTCGCCTGGCCAGGCGGGTGACAACCGCCCCGAGCCCATCGTCGTCATGGTCCCGCTGGAGATTTCCAGCCAGGCCTTGGCCTCGGGTTGCTGGGTGCAGTTCTACGACGACCAGGATTACAAAGGCACCATGCTGACCTTGCTGGGCCCGGCGGAGTTCTACAGTTGGGACAAGACCAGTGGGCGCCAGTTCAAGAACAGCATCGACAGCCTCGTGCTGGGCCCCAAGGCCCATCTGCAGGTTTTCGAGCACCGCATGTTCAAGGACCGCACCGTGCAGTTCAGTCCCAACAGCCGGGAGGCCAGCGTGGTCAAGAAGCTGGGTTTTGGTGGCCGGATCGAGTCCATGAAACTGATCTGCGACTGAACCTCATCAAGGGATGCCAGAGCCCGGGAACGCCTGGGCCCGGTGGCGTTCGGCCAGCAGGTCGGCCGGCATGACATTGGCCAACATGGCTTGTACCTTGTTGGCCGCGCCTGTGATGATGTGGCTTTCACCTTTCATCATCGCGTCGAAGCCGGCCTGGGCCACCTCCGCCGGGTCGGCTTTGTTCTCTGATTGCCCCATCTGGGTGTCCATCAGATCGGCGCGCTCGAAGAACAAGGTGTCGGTCAGTCCTGGCAGCAGGCACGTGACGCTGATGCCGCTGTGGCTCAGTTCGTGCCGCAACGCCACGGCAAACGAGTCCACGAAGGCCTTGGTGCCGTTGTAGACCGCTTGGAACGTGCCGGGCGTGAACCCCGCGATGGAGCCGGTGATCAGGATGCGCCCACCATTCAACGCGCGCATCTCCCGCCCAACCCGGTGGATGAGCTCGAGCGTGCCGCTGATGTTGGTGTCGATGACATGGCGCGCAGCCGAGAAGTCCTGGTCCAGGAACCCTTTGCCCAGGCCTCGCCCCGCATTGGCCAGCAGCGCCGCGATCGGTCGGCCGCGCGCGGCTTCGTACGTCTTGGCCACACCTTCGCTGGTCGACAGATCGGCCTGCACCGCGACGACGTCCACGCCCAATGCCCGCAATGACTTGGCGGACTCTTCGATGAACGGTTCGTTCGCCACGACCAGGAGATTGAAGCCGTTCAGGGCGCAGCACTTCGCCAGGTGATAGCCAATGCCGGAAGAGGCGCCCGTGACCAGGGCCAGCGGTCGGTTGTTGAGCATGGTGACATCCTTTCTAGAGCTGCCTTTGAATGGGCGCGCGCGTCGGGATGCCATTGGTCCAATCCACCACATCCCTCGGGGTCATCTTGCCGAAAGGCATCAGTCGTCCGTCCTGATAGCCTTGCTGTTCGGTGTCGTCCAGGTATTGTTCGCGCGATAAAAGCGTGCCATTGCACACCCGGGTTTCTTCCGGCGGTGAACTGGCTTCATGGCGCAGACGTTCCAGCAACTGGTCCATCACCCACGTTGGGATCAGCGCTCGGTGCGCCGGGTAGACAAAGCCGAACAGCCCCAGGTGGCTCAGCAGAATCCGCCAATGCGGGCCGAAGCGATTCAGGAGGCGCTGCCAGTCAAGCTCGTGCGCGCTGGCCTTGAGCAAGTGCGCGATGTCGGCGCCGTCGTAGCGCTCACGTTCCATGATGAATGCCTTGGACCAGATGGTTTCTTCCACGGGCGCCAGCTTCACCGGCACGCCCAGCACGGTTCCCGAGCCCGCGTGCTGGAACCAGGCATCGTCCACCTCGCAGATGCCATTGCCCGAATTGAATATCAGGTCGATGAACACCTCATCGTCGTGCACTTTGGCCAGCCAGTGGGCGAAAACCATGTCGGTGTCATAGCCCACCTCGCGCATGGCCTCGGTGACGCGCTCGTAGTCCCGCCGGCGGATGAACAGGTCCAGGTCCTTGGTCATGCGCTCGATGGCGGTGTGGCAGGTGAAGGCATGGCTTCCTCCGACAAGGAAGGGAATGCCAGCCTGGTTGAGGGTTTCCAGAACGCGCCGATAGAACACCGCCTGGTCGGCGTCGGAGTCCTGTTGAGACGACATCAAGGTGTTGGCTGGCATGGGCATCGCATCGCGGAGATGTTTCCAAGGGGAGACTTTCAATGGGCAAGCCATGTGCCAAGGAAAGGGAATCCAGACTCAGGAGCGCGACATGGTTTCAGCAAAAAAAGTTCGTTTCGCCGCCGTGGGTGACCTGCATTGCCGCAAGGAATCAGGCGGCACGTTGCGCGGTCTCTTCGCGCAGGCCTCGGAGATGGCCGACGCGATCCTGCTGTGCGGTGACCTGACCGATTACGGTTTGCCCGAAGAGGCGAGGGTGCTCGCGGAAGAACTGTCTGGCGCCACCGTGCCAGTGGTGGCGGTGCTGGGCAACCACGATTTCGAATCCGACCAGCAGGACGAGGTGTGCCGGATTCTCCGAGGGGCGGGCGTCAATGTGCTGGATGGTGAAGCCTGCGAAATCCAGGGCGTGGGCATTGCCGGCACCAAGGGCTTCGCCGGGGGCTTTGGCCGCGGTGCTTTGGGGCCCTGGGGCGAGCGGGCCATCAAGCAATTCGTCAACGAGGCCATCCAGGAGGGGCTGAAGCTCGAGTCGGCGCTGGCCAAGCTCCGGACGCCGCGCCGAATCGCCATGCTGCACTATTCGCCCATCGAAGCCACCGTGAAGGGCGAGCCGGTGGAGATCTTTCCTTTCCTGGGCACCAGTCGCCTGGAGGATCCATTGATCCGCCACCCGGTGACCGCCGTTTTCCACGGACACGCCCACCGCGGAACGCTGGAAGGTGCCACGGTCAATGGCACCCCGGTCTACAACGTGGCCATGCCTTTGCTGCTGCGCAGCTTTCCTCAACAGCCGGCGTTTCGGATCCTTGAACTGCCGGAAATGGCATTTTCCGGTGAACCTGCCATGCCCTGAACCACTTCTGTAATTCTTGCCGAATCGTTTGCCGCTTCACGGAAGGCGTTCGGACCCCATGGCAAAATACCCCTGTGGGACCAAGGTCCTGGCTCGATAAGCATCAGGGAGGCGGCATGGGCAGCAGGGTGGTACGCGTGGCAAAAGCCATGCTGGTGTTCGCAGTGGCGATCGGGGCGGCTTTCGCCCTGGCGATCTGGCATGGCAACCGGGACGTGGCGCCGCTTCACGCCGATGAGCGACTGCACGCCTTCAAGCAGGCTGTGTCCTGGATGCGGGCCAACGAAGTTGACATCCTTCAAGACGACAACGTTGCATTGTGGTGGTTCGTGAGCGTGGCGGCGGAGCACACCGGCGATGAATACCTCCGCGGCTTGTTCCAGCGGTTTCTGGACGAATCACGTGACCGTCCCTGGGTGGGCGAAGCTTGGCGGCGCATGGTGGAACCCGATGCCGAAGTGGTGTGGGATCCAAGCTCCGTGCGCAAACTGGAACCCTATCAAAGGTTTTTCTACCATGCGCTCACCTGTGTGCCGGTGGCGTTGAGCGAAGGGGTCGACACCAATGTCTTTCTTCAAGGCTCGGCCTGCCATCCTCTGCCCACCAAAGTCTGGGTGAAGGACCCGGTTTGCACCACGCATCAACTGGTGGGCGTGGTGCTGCTTCAGCGCCGAGGCTGCAAACCGGCGCAAGAGCTGGTCAGCCTGCGCAAGGATCTGCTGGACGACATCCGCGAGCAAATGGCGGTGGATGTGGTCGTCAAGGACGCTTACCTTCAACGCGTGATGATGCTCATGTGGCAGGGCGACCCTGATTCGGTCAAGCCCATCTGGTTGCAGCGGGCGTTGCGGGCCCAGCAGCCCGATGGCGGCTGGATTGGCGGCCGGCAGATGCCCGAGCTGCCTCAGGCGCTGCAGCCCTGGTTCATCCGTTCGCAGCTCGCGAAGTGGTGGCCTTCACGCTTCCACGCTGCCAGCACGTCCGACTTCCACGCTTCGGCGCAAGGCTTGTTGATCACGGCCCTGGCGCTCAAGCCCGCGGAGGCGGCTGGAGGCCTGGTGCGACCTTGAACAGCTTGTCCAGGTCGTGAACCTGGGCCCCGGCGCCGGCGCGGCCCAGGTCCTCGTGGCTGGTCACGATCCAGATGCGGTCGGTGTCTTGGGCCGCCTTGGCCAGCACCTCGCGCAGGTGTGCCAATGAACGGGCGTCCAGTGCATTGAACGGCTCGTCGATGAGGGTGGCTTCGGTGCCAGCCGCCAAGCTGGCGGCCACCCAGACTTTGCGCTGGGTGCCGCTTGACAGGCTTCGCAGAGGAACATCGAGGTGCGCGTTCAATGAGAAGGCCGTGGCATGCATTTGCAGGGCCCTGGTGTCCAAGGTGGGGTACAGGTGCCGCATGAAGCCCCAGTACTCACGGGGCGTCAGATGGTCAAAGGGCAGGGGGCCCGGCCCGCACCAGAACACGCGTCGCCGGTAGTCCAGCGCTTGCTGGGCCTGGTCAGTGTCGCCAAGCCTGATCGAGCCCGCGCCTGGCTGCAGTCCTCCGGCCAGAAGCATCAGCAGTGTTGACTTGCCGCTGCCATTGCAGCCTTTCAGCCAGGTCAGGCCGCCACTGAATGTTCCCGACCAATCGGTGAAGACATGCCTTCCCGGATGGCTGAAGTTCAGGTGCTTGATGTGCAGTGTCGTCATGCAAAGACCTCGGAGGCCAAGGCGAGCAAGACCACCAGGGTGAACATCCACGAGGTGGCCTGGTTCCGTGACCGCCGGCTGTGGTGAAAGGCCTGCCAGGCGTGGCCCAACACGCTGAAGGCCATGAAGGAAGCCGCGAGGCCGGAACGCAGTGCCGTTTCGTTGACATGAAGCGCGATGGGCAGGCAGAGCAGCCCCACCGATGCCGGCAGCAAGGACAGGGCCCGACGTTGCCATCGCAAAATGGCCTCCGACAGGGGCATGGGTCGGCAGGCTTCGTGCAGCGGCGCGAGCTCGGTGTCGATCACGCTGCGCAAGCGCGTGGTGGTGCTCAAAGCCGCGAAGGTGAATGCCGCGAGGGTCCATGGCGCCCACCGCCGGTTGGCCGCCGCGGTCAAACCGCACAAAGCCAGCACGCCAAGGGCGTGCAAGACCAGCAGCCTGCCCGAGCGCTTGGCGGGGCCTCTTTGGAGCGGCAGCACCCACAGAGCCATCAAGGCGCCTGTGCCGAGCTCGGCGCTGGGGCGTTTGGCGAGGGCAGTCTGTTCGGGTCCTCGTGAAGTTGGCCGTGGCGGTCGGCGCATCAACAGGACCGCGAAGGTGCCCAGTCCCAGGGAGCACGCCATGGACGAGATCAACAAACCCCAGGCGCGTGGCCCGAGGTGATCCAGCCACGGGGGAGCTTGAACCGTCCAGGTGAGCCCCCCGGCCAGGTACACGGCGAACAAGGGCGCCAAGGCCACCGTGACCATGGCCACGTCACTTCGCCACAGCTCGCCTGGCCGGATGGGGAAGGCCTTCTCGATGCTCCGCCAATCCTCGGGCCAGAGCACGGGGCGCCACGCCAGCACGATGGCCGTGCCCACAAGAACTTGCGCCATCCAGCATGGCAGGGCCTGCCACCAAGGCATTGATGCCGCCTTGAACACGGGCAGCACCGTCCAGGCCGTCATGGCGGCCATGGACGTCGTGGCGCCCACGCTGAAGGCGCCCAGCATCGCGATGGCCAGGATGATGTAAGCCAGCCAGCGCTTGACCAGCGCCCTGATCACCGCCAGGCACCACCGCGCGCGGACTTGCCGGTAATTCAGCTTGGGCACGGTGATGGTGGGGGTTCGCACCGGCTTCTGAGGCCTGGCAGGGCCCAAGAGTTCCGACGTTGTTCTGCCTTGGTGCATATGCGCGCCGGGCATGACCTCGGCCGAAAACCTTCTTTGCCACGCCTCCAGTCGGTTGATAACGTTTAAAGCGACACAAAAAAAGGGCAAGGCACATGGATCAGATCAGACAGAACTTGGCCCGCAGAAGCGTGCTCGGCGTGGTGATCTCGGTGGCGGTGGCCACACTGGGCCTGGGGGGCGTTTCGCTGGCCCGGGCCGACAAGCCGGTGCTCCGCATCGGCTTTCAGAAATACGGCACGCTGACCATTTTGAAAGCCAAGGGCGACCTCGAGAAGCGCCTGGCCCAGCTGGGCGTGGACGTGAAATGGACGGAGTTTCCGGCCGGGCCCCAACTGCTGGAGGGCCTGAACGTCGGCTCCATCGACTTGGGCACGGCGGGTGAGGCACCGCCCATTTTTGCGCAGGCGGCCGGGGCCGACCTGGTGTACGTGGCGAACCAGCCGCCCGCGCCGGTGGCCGAAGCCATCGTGGTGGCCAAGGGCTCGCCCATCCACTCGGTGGCTGAGCTCAAGGGCAAGAAGGTGGCCTTGAACAAGGGCTCCAACGTGCACTATCTGCTGGTCAAGGCCCTTGAAAAAGCGGGCTTGGCGTACAGCGATGTGCAAACGGTTTTCCTGCCACCCGCCGATGCCCGCGCGGCTTTTGAACGTGGCAGCGTCGATGCCTGGGTCATCTGGGATCCATTTTTGGCCGCGGCTGAAAAGCAGCTCGGCGCCCGTGTGCTGGCCGATGGCAAGGGCATCGTGGCCAATCACCAGTTCTACCTGGTGTCGAGGGATTACGACCGCAAGAATCCGCAGGTGGTCCAGGCGGTGATCGATGAGTTGGCCAGGCTGGACGCCTGGGCTGCCCGCAACGACAAAGCGGTCGCCGAACTCCTGGCGCCCCAGATCGGGCTTGACCTCGGCACCACGGATCTGGCAGCACGGCGCTTTTCGTATGGGATCAAGCCCATCTCGGCGGCCGTGATCAGCGATCAGCAGAAGATCGCCGACGTCTTCTACCAGCTCAAGCTCATCCCCAAGGCGATTCGCGTGGCCGATGCCTTGCCCGCGCCTCGTCGCTGATGCCCCAGAAAGGTTGGTTCCATGAAAGTCCTTTGGTTCATTCCCACGCACGGTGATTCGCGCTACCTTGGCACGACCAAGGGCGCCCGCGCGGCCACCTTCGATTACTTCAAGCAGGTGGCGATTGCGGCCGACAGCCTGGGTTACGAAGGCGTGCTTTTGCCCACGGGCCGCTCGTGCGAGGACTCCTGGATCCTGGCCGCCAGCTTGATCGAGGCCACCCGGCGTTTGAAGTTCCTGGTGGCCTTGCGCCCAGGCCTGATGCAGCCTTCTCAAACGGCCCGCATGACGGCGACGCTGGACCGGATCTCGGGTGGCCGGGTGTTGGTCAACCTGGTGACAGGGGGCGATCCGGAGGAGCTTGAAGGGGATGGCATCTTCACCAGCCACGCCGAGCGCTACAAGCTGTCGGCCGAGTTCCTGACCATCTGGCGCGAGACCCTGCAGCGCAGCCACGAAGGCGAGCCGTTCGACTACGATGGCAAGCACTTGCAGGTCAAGGGCGCCAAGCTGTTGTACCCGCCATTGCAAAAGCCTTATCCGCCTTTGTTTTTCGGGGGTTCCTCGGAAGAAGCCCACGAGTTGGCCGCCGAGCAACTGGACACCTACCTGACCTGGGGTGAGCCGCCGGCCGCCGTCGCCGCCAAGGTCGCCGACATCACGCAGCGTGCCGCCAGGCATGGCCGCACGCTGGAGTTCGGCATCCGCTTGCACGTGATCGTGCGTGAAACCGAGGACGAGGCCTGGCGCGCGGCTGGCGAGTTGCTTTCCCATCTGGACGAAGCGACGGTGGCCGCGGCCCAGAAGAAATTCGCGCAAATGGATTCGGTGGGGCAGCGCCGCATGGCTGAGTTGAATGGCGGCCGCTTCAACCCAAAGAATGTTCGCGAAGGCCTCGAGGTGGCGCCCAACCTGTGGGCCGGCGTGGGCCTGGTGCGAGGCGGGGCAGGGACCGCGCTGGTGGGCAACCCCGAGCAGGTCGCTGACCGCCTGAAGGAGTACGCGGCACTGGGGCTGAAATACTTCATCCTGTCAGGCTATCCCCATCTGGAAGAAGCGCACCGTTTCGCCGAACTGGTCTTCCCGCTGCTGCCACTGGAGTTGCAACAGGGCTTGCCGGGACGCACCTTGACCGGGCCCTTCGGTGAGATTGTTGCCAACGCCTACGTGCCGCCGACCAGCGTTCGGCAAACCTCGGCCAGTTGACCGAACCGGCCCATGACCTCGGTTTCCATCGTTCGTCCGGCGGTTCGTCCGCGTTTCTCCGCGGTGCTGAAGGCCTGGTTCCAGCGGGCCATGCCCTGGCTGTTGCCCGTGTTCTTGCTGTCCCTCTGGGAGGCGAGTTCGCGGCTGGGCTGGTTGTCCACCCGCGTGTTGCCCGAGCCCATCGCCGTCATCAAAGCGTTTGGATCGCTGTCGGCCAGCGGCGAGTTGTGGCACCACTTGGCCGTGAGCACCGCGCGAGCCTTCGCCGGGCTGTTCATCGGTGGGGGGCTGGCCTTGGCATTGGGTCTGTTCACGGGCAGTTTGAAATGGGCCGAAACCCTGCTCGATTCCACCTTTCAGATGGTGCGCAACATCCCGCCACTGGCCTTGATCCCGCTGGTGATCCTGTGGTTTGGCATCGAAGAGAGCGCCAAGCTCTTCCTGGTCTCGGTCGGTGTGTTCTTCCCGATCTACTTGAACACCTTCCATGGCATCCGTTCGGTCGACCGGGGCTTGATCGAGATGGCCCGCAGCTATGGCCTGAGTGGCTGGCCGTTGTACCGCGAAGTCATCCTGCCTGGGGCCTTGCCGTCCATCCTGGTCGGTTTGCGTTTCTCGCTGGGCTTCATGTGGGTGATCCTGATCGTGGCGGAAACCATTTCGGCGCAGTCCGGCATCGGCTACATGACCATGAACGCGCGCGAGTTCCTGCAGACGGATGTGGTGCTGGTCGGCATCCTGCTGTACGCGCTGCTGGGCAAGGTCGCGGACGTGATGGCGCGTGCATTGGAGCGTGTGGCGCTCCGGTGGCACAGCGGCTACCTGACTCAACCGACCTGACCTGATCTGACGTGGCCACCTTGATTCAAACAGGAGCATTCGCATGGGCGTCGCCGTGAAAACCAGCCAGGCCGTGGTCGCCGGCTTCGATGGCACGGCCGAGGCGCCCGTGGTGGCACGTGTGCCGGCCTCGGTGTCGCCGTCCGGTGTGCGGGTCGACGTGCGGGGCCTGGGCAAGGATTATGGAGAACGCCACGTCCTGGACAGCGTCGACCTGACGATCGCGCCGGGTGAGTTCCTGGCCGTCGTGGGGCGCAGCGGTTGCGGCAAAAGCACCCTGTTGCGTTTGATCGCGGGTTTGGAAACCGCGTCACGTGGGCGCATCCAATTGGACGGGGCGCCCTTGCGGCCTCAAGCGGTGGCGCAGCAAGGTGCCCGCCTGATGTTCCAGGACGCGCGCCTGCTGCCCTGGAAGTCTGTCGCGGGCAATGTGGCGCTCGGGCTCGATGCGAAGAGCTCAGCAGAGCGTGTCCACGAAGCCCTGGACGCTGTCGGCCTGGCGGATCGGGCGGGCGATTGGCCGGCCGCCTTGTCGGGTGGCCAGCGTCAGCGCGTGGCGCTGGCGCGTGCGCTGGTGCACCGTCCGCGCCTGTTGTTGCTGGACGAGCCCCTGGGCGCCTTGGACGCCCTGACGCGGATCGAGATGCAGCGCCTGATCGACCAACTTTGGCGCCAGCATGGCTTCACCGCCATCCTGGTCACGCACGATGTGTCTGAAGCGGTAGCGCTGGCCAAGCGCGTGCTGTTGATCGAAGATCGGCGCGTGGTGCTCGACCAAGCCATCGCGCTGCCTTATCCACGCGAACGGGGATCGGCGGCTTTTGCCACGCTGGAAGATCGAATCCTCCAGCGCGTTCTCCAGCACTGATCGGTCAGGCCGGAAAGACCCGGCTGACGAAACGCGAACCTTTCAGGCCAAAGCGCCATGGCACGTCCACGGCCTTCGAGATGCCGATGCGCGGGCCCGTCACCACTTCGATGGGCCGCTGAGCGGGCAACAGTTCGAAGGGCGGGGCGCTGATGCTTTGGCCGTCCAAGTCGCGGGTGACTGCCAGGGCCTGGCACACCCGCCCGGGCCCCGCGCACAGCAAGAGGGTG
Source organism: Aquabacterium sp. (assembly GCF_050725395.1). Lineage (GTDB taxonomy): Bacteria > Pseudomonadota > Gammaproteobacteria > Burkholderiales > Burkholderiaceae_C > Aquabacterium. The sequence continues at coordinate 43,964 of NZ_JBOHHL010000028.1, forward strand.
TTTTCCACGCCGCGTCTGCGCCGCATGGTGTCCAGACCCGCCGTGGGTTGCAGTGCGCGGATCAAGACTCCCGCGCCGTGGCCCGTCGGCCTGCACACCAGGTTCAGGCACCAGTGCAAACCATAGGATTGGTACACATACGCGTGTCCGGGTGGGCCGAACATCGAGACATTGCGCAGTGTTTGCCCGTTGAAGCAATGCGAGGCTGGATCGGCCGCGTCGTAGGCCTCGGTTTCGACGATCACACCGCCGACGCCATCCACCAGCAAGGTGGCACCGATCAACTGGCGTGCGACTTCGTCGGGCGGCGCCATGAAGTCGATGGAGGGCGGCGCTTCATCCACCAGTCCGGTGGAAGCGCCAGGGTCCTCTTCGCCTGCGGCGGAGGCACTGGGCACATAGCCAAGGTGGGTGTTCATGGGTATCCCTTTTGCCGAAATATTTACCGATTCCTGGTCGTTCACAGACCGTCAACCTTTGCCAAACCGTGACTTTCGCAGGTGATCCAAATTGGGCACGTAGCTTGCTGTTTGGGGCAATTGAGGTGCCCAGTCCTTCAGCCCTGGAAGCGCCATTGGTCCCAAAACCCACGCTAGAAGTACAGCATGAACCTGAAACCCAAAAAGCGTCCCGGCAACGATACCCAGATCACGCTCGGAGAAGGCTGGCGCCAGTTCGCGATGCCCCGCGACGACCTCACTTACATGGGCACCATCCGCCGTGGCATGGAAATCGGCGCACTGGCCAAGGACGTGGCGGGGGGCTATCTGCTGGTCAATGGCGACGTCCGCCAGACCTTGAACAGCAGCCGCGTCGAAGCCAAGCTCCGTTCTGCGATCGTGAAGCACCCCCGGGTGCCGGTGGTCCAGGGGCCGACGGCGGCCGAACGTGCCGCCGTGGTGGTGGTCGTCAAACCCCGGCGGCGGGTGGTTGTTCCCGTTTGAGCCAATTCAGGCATGCATCGTGCGTGCAGGACTATGATGCATCGCAGGGAGTGTTCCCTGTGACAAAACGACTCAATGGAAAGCAGGTAGCCCATGGTCAGGCTGAAGTTTTCCATCTCCTTGAACTACGAGATCAAGGATTCCACGGCTGATTTCATCTTCAATCTCCACGCAGCACGCAATTCGTCCCAAACGGTGGTGCAGGAGACTTTGTATGTCAGCCAAGCCGTGCCTTTGCAGCACGTGACCGATCACCTCGGCAACCGCTTCATGCGCCTGAAGGCGGGCCAGGGTCCGCTGATGGTGCGCTATGAGGCCACGGTGGACATCGCCCAGGTGTATTCGCTGCCCTCCAGCCTGGGCGAAGCGCCCATCGCGCAGTTGCCCATGGCGGTGCTGCCCTACATTTACCCCAGCCGGTATTGCCAGTCGGACCAGATGACGGCGCTGGCCACCCGCGAGTTCGGCCACCTGCGGCAAGGCTATGTTCGCGCCCAGGCCATCCACGACTGGGTGCAGTCGCACACCAAGTTCACGTCCATGAGCTCCAACTCCAGCACGTCGGCGCTGGACACCCTGAGCCAGCACGTGGGCGTGTGCCGCGATTTCGCCCACCTGATGATCGCCCTGTGCCGCGCGGTCAACTTGCCGGCGCGTTTCGCGACGGGCATCGACTACGGCGCCGATCCGGCCCTGGGCCCCACGGATTTCCACGCCTACGTGGAGGTGTTCGTGGGTGGGCGCTGGTACATCTTCGACCCGTCCGGCACGGCCATTCCAATGGGTTTTGTGCGCATTGGCACCGGGCGCGACGCGGTGGACGTGGCTTTCTCGACGATCTTCGGCACGGTGACGTCCGAGCCGCCCCAGATCAGCATCGTGGCGTTGACCGAGCCCGGCGCACCCTGGCTCATGCCCTTTCACCGGACCGATGCGGTTTCCACGGCGGGCGAATACCCAATGTGAGGAGTGGGCTGTCCCGTAGACTCTCGCCTTTCAGTGTTGACTCTCCGAGAGGCCCGCGTGTCGCATTCGCACTCTTCGCATTCCCATTCCCATGACCACGGACATGCCCATGGGCATGAGCACTGTCAGCACTCGCACGCCGACGAGCCACATTCCGTGGTCATTTTCAGTCCTTCGGGCATCGTGGCGAAGGCGCCGGCCGTGCGCCGCGCGGCCAAGCGTTTGAAGGCCCTGGGCTTCGATGCCCGCATCGACGAATCCGCCCTGGCCAAGCATCAACGTTTCGCGGGCGACGACGACACCCGCCTGCAAGCCTTGCATCGCATCGCCGAAACCGCGCCATGCGTGGCCCTGGCCACCCGGGGCGGCTACGGCCTGAGCCGCTTGCTGGACCGCATCGACTGGGCATTGCTGGCGCGCAGCGTGGAGCAGGGCACTGCCTGGGTGGGCCACAGCGACCTGACCGCCTTGCAACTGGGCGCCCTGGCCCATGGCGCCACCGGCCCGATGAAAGTGGCCGCGCACGACAGTTCCGGCTTCTGGGCCGGCCCCATGGCCTGCGATGATTTCGGCAACGACGAACGGCCGGATGGCGGCGATGACGTCACCCAGGAATGCTTCGTCGAAGCCGTCACGGGGGCGCTGGAAGGCGTGGGTTTCCGCACCGAAGCCGGCTTCGACGGCCTGGACGTGAGCGGTCGCCTTTGGGGTGGCAATTTGTCGATGGTGCAAGCTTTGCTGGGCACGCCGCACTTCCCCAAGGTCAAGGATGGCCTGCTGTTCCTGGAGGATGTCAACGAGCATCCTTACCGCGTGGAGCGCGCGCTGCTGCAACTGCACCAGGCCGGCGTCCTCGACAAGCAAAAGGCCATTTTGCTGGGTGATTTCACCAACTTCCGCAAGTCCCCGTTGGACCGAGGCTACAACCTCAAGGCCATGGTGGCCCACCTGCGCACGGTCACCAAGACGCCCATCCTGACCGGACTGCCCTTTGGCCACGTGCCCACCAAGCTGTGCCTGCCCATCGGGCGCAAAGCCCAGATGCTGGTGCAAGGGCGCGATGTTTTCATGATGTGGTGACACGGTCGTGAGGCGGTGGTGTGCCCTGGTCCTGGCTTGCCTGCTGCTGGCCCTGGCCGGCTGCGACAACAGCCCTTGGCAAGCCGGGGCCGCCGCCGAGAACACCCTGTATTCGGCGGTGAAGGAAAGCTCGCCGCGCCACCTCGACCCCGTGGCTTCGTATTGGGGGCAGGACACGCCCTACACCTACCAGGTCTACGAACCCGTCTACGGCTACCACTACCTCAAGCGGCCTTACGAACTGGTCGGCAAGACGGCCCAGGCCGTGAGCGCGCCGCGTTACCTGGACAAGAACGGGCGCGAATTGCCGGCAGACGCGCCTGGTGAGCAGATCGCCGAAAGCGTCTACGAGGTGCGGCTCAAGCCCGGCATCCTTTTCCAGCCGCACCCCTGTTTCGCGCGCGATGCGCAGGGCCACTACCTCTACCACGCGATGAAGCCTGGCGACCTGAATGGCCGCGCGACGCCGCTGCAGTTCGAGCAGCAGGGCACGCGCGAGCTGGTCGCCGAAGACTATGTCTACGCCTTCAAGCGCCACGCCACCACCCGCATCACCACACCGGTCTTTGGCGTGTTTGCCGAGCACATCGTGGGTCTGAAGGAATACCGTGACCTGGTCATCAAGGAGGACGCGAAGCTGCGCGCTCACCTCGACCCCGCCAGTCTGGACCGGCCCTTCCTCGATTTCCGTCGCTGGCCGCTGGCTGGCGTGACCGCCCCTGAAAAGCACCTGCTGCGCATCCGCATCAAGGGCAAGTACCCGCAGTGGAACTACTGGATGGCGATGACTTTCGCCGCTCCTGTGCCGTGGGAAGCCGATGCCTTCTACGCCCAGCCCGGCATGGCCACCATGGGCCTGACGCTGGACACCTGGCCCGTGGGCACCGGTCCTTACATGATGGTCGAGTTCATCAAGGACCGCCGTCATGTGCTCAAGCGCAACCCCAACTACCGAGGGGAGCCCTATCCCTGCGAAGGCGAGCCTGGCGACAAGGAAGCTGGCCTGCTGGAGGACTGTGGCAAGAAGACGCCTTTCATCGACACGCTGGTCTCGACCGTGGAGCGCGAAACCCTGCCTCGGCAGGCCAAGTTCCGCCAGGGCTTCTACGACATCGAAGTCTTCGAGCGCACCGACACCGGCGTCGAGTACCTGGTCGACATGCAGGGCTCCGATGTCATCCGGCAGGAGTACGAAGCCAAGGGCTTTCGGCTGGACCGGCTGCACGGCATTGACAGCTTCCAGATCGCTTTCAACATGCTCGACCCGACCGTTGGCCACGGCGACACCCCGGAGCGGCAACGCCGCAACCGCAAGCTGCGGCAGGCCATCTCCATCGCGATCGACTGGGACGAGTTCTCGCGCATCTTTCCGGACAGAGGCGGTGTCCCTGCCATGGGGCCTTTGCCGAAAGCCTTGTTCGGGTCGCGCGAAGAAACGCTGGCGGGCGTCAACCCGGTCACCCACCGCATCGTCGATGGCAAGCCGGTGCGCCGCTCGATCGCCGAAGCCAGGCGGTTGATGGTCGAGGCCGGTTACCCTGATGGCCGCGATGCCAAGACGGGGCGACCGCTGGTGCTCAACTACGATTTCTACCTGCTGCCCACACCGTCGAACAAGGTTGAGATCGACTGGGTGGTGCGGCAGTTCGCCAAGATCGACATCCAGCTGGAAGTGCGGGCCACCGACAACAACCAGTTCCAGGACAAGGTGCGCAAAGGCGCGCACCAGGTGTTCTGGCAAGGCTGGATCGCCGACTACCCCGATGCGGAGAATTTTCTGTCCCTGCTGTATGGCCCCAATGGCAAGACGCGCGCGGACGGCGAGGGCTATGCCAACTACGCGAACCCGGCCTATGACCGGCTTTTCGCCCAACTCAAGCTGCTGGACGATGGCCCGGCCAAGCAGGCGCTGATCGACCAGATGGTGAAGATCGCGCAAGAGGACGCGCCGTGGAGTTTCGGCTACTTTCCCGATGCTTCGGCGGCGGTTCAGCACTGGGTCCACAACGCCAAGCCCTCCTTGATGATCCATGACCATGGCCGTTATTTGCGCCTGGACGTGGCCGAACGACAGCAGCGCCTGGCCCTGTGGAACAAGCCCGTGTGGTGGCCTTTGGCGGCCTGCCTGGTGCTCATCGCAGGGCTGGCCGCCTTGCTGCGGCGCAGCCTGAAACGCCGTGAGCGCATGAACGCGCGCGGCCACCTCATCACTCCTGTGCCGGACGGGGCTTGACCACGATGCTGCCTTACGCCCTTCGCCGCCTGGTCTACGCCGCCCTGGTGCTCGCGGGAGTGAACCTGTTCACTTTTTTCCTGTTCTTCACGGTCAACACGCCGGACGACATGGCACGCCTGAACATCGGTGGCAAGTACATCGCGCAGCAGCAGATCGACAAGTGGAAAGCCGAACGTGGCTACGACAAACCGCTGTACTTCAACGATGCGGGGCAGGGCACAGAACGTGTGACGCGCACCATCTTCTGGGAACGTTCAGCCTCCCTGTTCACACTGCGTTTCGGCCGCTCCGACGGTGAAAGCGCGGGCGACATCGGCCTGGAAGTCCGCCGCCGCATGCTGGTCAGCCTGCAGATGGCGCTGCCGTTGTTCATCCTGCAGGTGCTGGCCAGCGTGGGTTTCGCCTTGCTGCTGGTGATGTTCCGGCGAAGCCGGTTGGACGTGGCCGGCGTGGTGCTTTGTGTGGTCATGCTGTCGATTTCCAGCCTTTTCTACGTCATCGTGGGGCAGTTGCTGTTTTCACGCGTGCTCAAGCTGGTGCCGGTGTCGGGCTACATGCCAGGCTTGGATGCGGTCAAGTTCCTGGTATTGCCGGTGCTGTTGTCGCTGGTGGCCAGGTTGGGGGGAGAGGCCCGCCTGTACCGCGCCATGCTGCTGGAAGAGGTGGGCAAGGACCATGTGCGCACAGCGCGCGCCAAGGGCCTTTCCGAGGCCGCCGTGCTGCGCCGCCATGTGTTGCCCAATGCGTGGATTCCCATCATCACCAGCGCTGGCGCCTACCTGCCCTATGTGTTCATGGGCAGTCTGGTGTTCGAAAGCTTCTTTGGCTTGCCGGGCCTGGGGGCCTATGCGATCGAGGCGATCACCAAGCAAGACTTCGCCGTGGTGCGGACCATGGTGTTCCTGGGCTCGCTGCTCTACATCGCGACCTATGTGTTGATCGACCTGGCCTACACCTGGGCTGATCCGCGCGTGCGGCTGGGTTGAAGGAGGCGTCACCGACATGCCCAAGATCGTTTTGCTCTGGACCGATGCCGCGGTATGGCTGCTGGTGGCGGCCCTGCTGGCCTATGGGGTGGCGGTGGTTCGCCATCCAGGGCTGTCCGCGAACTGGCGCAAGGTTTTCCGCGACGGCCCGGCGCTGGCCTCGGCCATGGTCCTGGGCCTTTGTTTGCTGGTGACCCTGGCCGACAGCGTGCACTACCGTCTGGCCCTGCCTCGCGCAGAAGGGAGCCCCCATACGCCCGTGGCGCACGAGACCCGCACGCGTTCCTTGCTGGACGCCATGCTGGCCGATCTCATCAACGGCCGCGAGGTGACTTATTCGCGGCCACTGGCCTACGTCAGCTTCACGAAGGACTCCATCACCTTGCCCGGCGGCCGCGTTCTGCGGGTCGAACCGCGTTTGCACCATGGCGGCGCGCACCTGCGCGACCCCAATCGCCAATGGGCCGCGGACATCGCCAATCGCACTGCCAGTGGTTTTGCGCGCGGAACCTTGCTGGCCCTGTTCCTGGTGGCTGCGCTGATCGCCGCATTGGCCCGCAGTCGTGGCGCCACCTGGCGTGAAGTCGCCGGCAGCGTGTGGCGCCAGGAGGGTGAGATTCCCTGGCGCACCGCCTTGTGGACCGTCCTGGTGCTGGCCCTGCTGATCGGCGTGGTGCAGGCCCTGATGGGCGGATACCACGTGCTGGGCACGGACACCACGGGCAACGACGTGCTCTACCAGGCCATGAAAAGCATCCGCACCGCGTTCGTCATCGGCTCGCTGGCGACCCTGGCCACTTTGCCGTTGGCGGTGGTCCTCGGCATCATGGCGGGCTACTTCGGGGGTTGGGTGGACGAAGCCATCCAGTATTTGTACACGGTGCTGTCCTCGGTGCCCAACGTGCTGCTGATCGCGGCCTGCGTGCTCATGGTGCAGGTGTTCCTGGACAAACATCCCGAACTGTTCGAGACCGCCGTCGAGCGGGCCGACCTCAAGCTGTTCTTGCTGTGCACCGTGCTGGGACTCACAGGCTGGGCCGGCCTGTGCCGCCTGCTGCGCGGCGAAACCCTCAAGCTGCGCGAACTGGAATACGTGCAGGCCGCCCGTGCCTTTGGCGTCAGCCACACGCGCATCATGTGGCGGCACATCTTCCCCAATGTCGCCCACCTCATGCTGATCGTCACGGTGCTGGAGTTCTCCACGCTGATCCTCTACGAAGCCGTGCTGTCCTACGTTGGCGTGGGCGTCGATCCCTCCATGAACAGTTTCGGCGGCATGATCAATTTCGCGCGCAAGGAAATGAGCCGCGACCCGGTCGTGTGGTGGAGCTTCGCGGCGGCCTTTGGCTTCATGGTGACCGTGGTGCTGGCCGCCAACCTTTTCGCCGATGGCGTGCGCGATGCCTTCGACCCGCGTGCGCGCCACTTCCGCCGACGCCTGGCCATCCGGCCGCCCGCCAGGCCGCGGACCTGAAGGAGCAGCGACCATGTTGCAGACTCAAGACCTCAAGGTGGTGCTGGACGCGGACGCGGGCCTGGTCAAGGCCATCGACGGTTTGAGCATTGCCATCGACCGCGGTGAAACCTTCGCGCTGGTGGGCGAATCGGGCTGCGGCAAAAGCATGACGGCGCTGGCCCTCATGCGCCTCCTGCCCGAAAACGCCCACATCGGCCATGGCGACGTCCGCCTCGGTGGCGAAAGCCTCCTGGACCTGCCGGAGTCCTCGATGCGGCGGGTGCGCGGCGCCCGCATCGGCATGATTTTCCAGGAGCCGGCCACCAGCCTCAACCCGGTCATGCGCGTGGGTGACCAGGTCCTGGAAACCATCCAGGCGCACACGGCGTTGCGTGGCAAGGCGGCGCGGGCCAAGGCCGAGGATTGGCTGAGGCGCGTCGGCCTGCCCGAGCCGGAGCGCTGCATGGCGCGCTACCCCTTCGAGCTGAGTGGCGGCCAGAAGCAGCGCGTGATGATCGCCATCGCGCTGGGTGCCGAGCCCGACTTCCTGGTCGCCGATGAGCCGACCACCGCGCTCGACGTCACCGTTCAAAAACAGATCCTGGACCTGCTGAAGGACCTGCAGCAAGAGCGCCGCCTGGGCTTGCTGCTGATCACCCATGACCTGGCCGTGGTGGCCGGCATGGCGCACCGCGTGGCCTTGATGTACGCAGGCCAGATTGTGGAGGTCGCACCCGCCGACCATTTTTTTGCGCGGCCTCTTCACCCCTATGCCGAACTGTTGCTCCGGGCATTGCCCGACCGGCAGAACCGTGGCGCGACCCTGGCGGCCATCCAAGGCCATGTGCCTCCCTTGTGGCTTGATTTCCAAGGTTGCCGATTCGCGCCGCGTTGTCACCGTGTTCAATTGCGTTGCCAGACCGAAGCCCCAGGCCTGTGCGCGACTGGGCAGGCGGGACACGAGGTTCGCTGCTTCTTCCCCGTCGAAGCGGCCACTCGCTCGGCCGACCTGCTGCCTGCGGAGCCCGCCATGAAGCCGGCGGCAGAACAGCGTGATCCTGCGCCACCGGTGCTGCTGGCGGTGCGAGACCTCAAGGTTGGCTACGCGCCACGACGCAAACTCTTCGCGCGTGCCCAGCCAGCGTTCAAGGCCGTCGATGGCGTGTCTCTGGCCTTGCGCTCGGGACAGACGCTGGCCCTCGTGGGCGAATCGGGTTGCGGCAAGACCACCTTCGGGCGCGCCATCATGCAGTTGCTCAGGGGCAAGGCCCAGGTCGAAGGCCAGGCCTTGCTGCAAGGCCGTGACTTGTTCGCTTTGCAAGGCGAGGATCTGCGCGCCGCGCGCCGCGACATCCAGATCGTCTTCCAGGACCCCTTCGCCTCGCTCAACCCCCGCTTGCGCGTGCAAGACATCCTGGAAGAGGGCCTGTGTTCGCTGCGTCCGGAATGGACCGCGTCCGAGCGAGAACAGCGTCTGCTTCGGTTGATGGACCAGGTCGGCCTGCGCCAGGACGCGCTGGACCGCTTCCCGCACGAGTTCTCCGGCGGTCAACGGCAACGCCTGGCCATCGCGCGGGCGCTGGCCGTGGAGCCCAAGGTGCTGGTGTGCGACGAGCCCACCTCGGCCCTGGACGTGTCGGTGCAGGCGCAGATCCTCAACCTGCTCCGACAGCTGCAGGCCGAACGTGGCCTGGCCTACCTGTTGATCACCCACAACCTCGGCGTGGTCGAGTACTTGGCGGACGAGGTCGCGGTGATGAGGCGAGGGCGCATCGTCGAAATGGGACCCGCCCGCGAGGTGCTGACCGCGCCCACCAACGACTACACGAAGACCTTGCTCTCGGCCGTGCCGCGCATGATCACCCCGTTGATCACCCCATGAGTGCCGCACCACCCCTGTGGCAGAATCGTTCGCCATGATGAGAGTCTTCTGGCTGGTTTGTCTGTGGTGCATGTCAACGGGGGCCTGGGCCGCGCATGCGTATGCCCAGTTTGGCGACATCAAATACCCGGCCGGCTTCGACCACTTCGACTACGTCAACCCCACCGCGCCCAAGGGCGGCGACATCTCGCTCGTGGCCCCTGTCCGCGTCAGCACCTTCGACAAGTACAACCCCTACACGCTCAAGGGCACCGCGCCCTCTGGCCTGAGCCTGTTGGTGTTCGAGACCCTGCTCATCAGCACCTACGACGAGCCCACCACAGCCTATGGCCTGTTGGCCGACGACGTGAGCGTGGCCGCCGATGGCTTGTCCGTCACCTTTCGCCTCAACCCATTGGCCCGCTTCAGCAATGGCGATCCTGTGCTGGCCATCGATGTGAAAAGCTCCTTCGACCGGTTGATGAGCAAGGAAGCCTCTCCGGTCTACCGTTCGGCCTTTGGCGATGTGAAGTCCGTGGCGGTGGTGGGCGAGCGCCTGGTGCGTTTCGACTTCATCCGCCGCAATGCCGAACTGCCCCTGATGGCCGGGTCCTTGCCTGTTTTCAGCCACAAGTGGGGCCTGGAAGGCGGCAAGCTCAAGCCCTTCGACAAGATCGTCACGGACATGCCCATTGCCTCGGGGCCCTACCGGATCGGCCGCGTCAACTTTGGCAAAGACATCACCTACCAGCGCGACCCCAACTATTGGGGGCGGCAATTGAATGTGCGCAAAGGCCAGTTCAACTTCGACCGCATCACCTTCAAGATCTACAAGGACGACACCGCACGGCTGGAGGCCTTCAAGGCGGGCGAGTTCGATGTCATCCAGTCGAACATTGCGCGGGAATGGGCGCGGGCCTACACCGGTGGCAAGTTCAGAACGGGTGATTTCGTCAAGATCGAAATGCAGCACCAGAACCCCGGCGGGATGCAGTCCTGGTTGTTCAACCTGCGCCTGCCCAAGTTCCAGGACGCGCGGGTGCGGCAGGCCATCGGCCTGGCCATGGACTACGAATGGATGAACCGGCAGCTGTTCTACAACTCGTACAAACGGGTGCGGGGTTATTTCGTCGGAGGTGATTTCGAGGCCAAGGGTTTGCCCAGCGAGGACGAACTGGCGCTGTTGATTCCTCTGCGCCGCCAGTTGCGCCAAGAGGTGTTCACCCAGCCCGTGCCCTTGCCTCCCAGCACCTTGCCGCCGAACAGCCTGCGCGCCAACCTGCTGAAAGCCCGGGCGCTGCTGGCCCAGGCTGGCTGGACCTACCGCGATGGCGCCTTGCGCAACAAGGCTGGCGAACCTTTCCAGATCGAGATCCTGGACGATTCGGGGCAGGGCGCCTCGATGAGCCGCATCATCACGCCGTTCACGCAGAACCTGCGCAAGCTGGGCATTGATGCCCAGTACAAAACCGTCGACTTTTCCCTGCTGCAGACGCGCCTGGATGCCTTCGACTTCGAGATGACGAGCCTGAACATTCCTGGCAGCCTCTCGCCGGGAAGCGAACTGCTCGACCGCTTTGGCGGCAAGGCCGCCCGCACACCAGGCTCGAACAATTTCTACGGTGTCGATCTTCCCGCGGTGGACGCCTTGCTCGACCGTGTGGTCACCGCCATCAGCCGGCCAGAGCAAGTGGCGGCGCTGCGCGCGCTCGACCGCGTGCTGCGCTTCGAGTACAACGAGGTGCCGGCCTGGTATTCAGGCGTGCACCGCGTGGCTTACACGGCCCACCGATTCGAGCAACCTGCCGTCAAGCCGCTGTACTACCGCGCCGAGGATTGGATCCTGTCCTCTTGGTGGGCGCAAGCCGGAAAGTGAAGGCGACGACCATGTGGGCCTACATCCTCAAACGATTGCTGCTCATGGTGCCCACCTTGCTGGGCGTCTTGCTGGTGACCTTCGCCGTGATCCAGTTCGTGCCAGGTGGGCCGGTCGAGCAAATGGTGTCCCAACTCAAGAACCGGGGCGGCGGCGGCGAAAGCGCCGTCTCGGCGGCGGCAGGTTACCGTGGTCGCCAAGGCGTGGACCCGGCCCAGATCGAAGAGATCCGCCAGCTCTATGGCTTTGACAAGCCCGCCTCCGAGCGCTTCGTGCAGATGCTGGGCGCCTTCGCACGCTTCGACCTCGGCAAGAGCTTTTTCCACCACAAGGACGTCTGGCAACTGGTCAAGGAAAAGCTGCCCGTGTCCATCACCCTGGGTCTGTGGACCTTCGCGCTCAGCTACCTCATCTCGATCCCCTTGGGCATCGCCAAGGCGGTGAGGGCGGGCAGCCGCTTCGACGTGGCCACCAGCCTCATCGTGCTGGTCGGCTACGCCATCCCGGGCTTCGTGCTGGGGGTGGCGCTGCTGGTGCTGTTCGGCGGCGGCAGCTTCCTGGCCTGGTTCCCCTTGCGTGGGCTGACCTCGTCGAACTGGGAAGACCTCAGCTTGGCCGGCAAGGTGCTCGACTACCTCTGGCACATCGCCTTGCCGGTCACGGCCAGCGTGCTGGGCAGTTTCGCGGTGATCACCATGCTCACCAAGAACGCCTTCCTCGAAGAGATCCGCAAGCAATACGTGCTGACCGCCCGAGCCAAAGGCCTCGGGGAGCGGCAAGTGCTGTGGAAGCACGTGTTCCGCAATGCGCTCATTCCCATCATCACGGGTTTCCCGGCCGCCTTCATTGGCGCTTTCTTCACGGGTTCATTGCTGATCGAAACCCTGTTCTCGCTCGACGGCCTGGGCCTGTTGAGCTACGAGTCCGTGATCCGGCGCGACTACCCCGTGGTGCTGGGCACGCTCTACCTGTTCACGTTGATCGGCCTGGTCACCAAGCTGATCAGCGACCTTTGTTATGTGTGGGTCGACCCACGGGTGAAGTTCGACTGATGGCCAAGACCGCCCCCCCTGTGTCGCTGTCGCCATCCCGGCGTGCCTGGCTGCGTTTCAAGCAGCACCGCCTGGGGTACTGGAGTCTGATGCTCTTTGCCGTGCTGCTGCTGCTGGCCCTGTTCGCCGACCTGCTGTCGAACGACAAGCCGCTGGTGGCCCGCTACAACGGCCACTGGTATGTGCCCATCGTTCACAACGTGCCCGAGACCGAGTTCGGCGGCGACTTCGAAGCGCCCACCGATTTCCTCGACCCCTTCATCGTGGCCCAGTTCAAGAAGACCGAAGGCAACTTCGCCATCTACCCGCTGAACCGCTACCACCACAACACCATCAACTATTTCGCGAAGACGCCCAACCCGTCCGAGCCTTCGGGCGACAACTGGCTGGGCACCGATGATCGCGGGCGCGACATCGCGGCGCGTCTTCTGTATGGTTTTCGCACGTCCATCGGCTTCGCGCTGGCGCTCACGGCCATTGGCGTGGTGCTGGGGGTGGTCACCGGGGCCATCCAGGGCTTCTATGGTGGCAAGACCGACCTGGCCTTCCAGCGCTTCATCGAGATCTGGGGTTCCATGCCCGAGCTCTACCTGCTGATCATTTTCTCGTCCGTGTTCAGCCCCAGCCTGGGACTGCTGCTGGTGCTGCTCAGCCTGTTCGGCTGGATGGGCCTGTCCGACTACGTGCGGGCCGAATTCCTGCGCAACCGACAGATGGACTACGTGCGCGCGGCCCGTGCCCTGGGCCTCAGCAATTGGCAGATCATCCGCCGCCACGTGCTGCCCAACAGCCTGACCCCGGTCGTCACCTTCCTGCCCTTCCGCATGAGCGCGGCGATCCTGGCGCTGACCTCGCTCGATTTCCTGGGGCTGGGCGTGCCGTCCGACACCCCTAGCCTGGGCGAGCTGCTGGCCCAGGGCAAGAACAACCTCGACGCCTGGTGGATTTCGCTCTCGACCTTCCTCGTGTTGACAGTCACCCTGCTGCTGCTCACCTTCATGGGCGATGCCCTGCGCGACGCGCTCGATCCGCGCAAGGAGCTCGAATCATGAGCGCGGTCAAGCCCCTCCTGTCGGTGCGTGACCTGCGCATCGGTTTTGGCCACAAGACGGTGGTGCAGGGTGTCAGCTTCGACCTGATGCCGGGCGAGAAGCTGGCCCTGGTGGGCGAGTCCGGCTCGGGCAAGACCATCACCGCCTTGAGCCTGCTCAAGCTCTTGCCGCAAGCCCAGGTTCAAGGCTCGGCGGTGCTGGACACCGCGCCCGACGGCCCACGCGAACTGCTGTCCCTGAGCGAACGCCAGTTGCGTGGCGTGCGTGGCCGAGACGTGGCCGTGATCTTCCAGGAGCCGATGACCGCGCTCAACCCTTTGTTCACCATCGGCGACCAAATCGCCGAGGTGATCGAGCTGCACGAAGGACTGTCGCGTCGGCAGGCCTGGCAGCGCGCCGTGGCCTTGCTGGCCAGCACCGGCATCCCCGAGCCCGAGCGCCGCGCGGGAGCCTACCCGCACCAATTGTCGGGCGGGCAACGCCAGCGCGCCATGATCGCCATGGCCTTGGCCTGCCAACCCAAGCTGCTGCTGGCCGATGAGCCCACCACCGCGCTGGACGTCACCTTGCGCCAGCAGATCCTGGGTCTGCTGGACGACCTGCAGCGCAGCCACCAGATGGCCGTGTTGATGATCACGCACGACCTCAACCTGGTGCGTCACTTCGCCGACCGCGTCGCCGTGATGGAAAAAGGCCTGCTGGTGGAGCAGGGCACGGTCGCCGAGGTCTTCGGCAACCCCCAGCACCCCTACACCCGCAAACTGCTCGACAGCCGGCCGCAGCGCGACGTGGTCGAGGCTTTGCCGCAGACCCCATCCCAAACGCCGGTGCTGCAGGCCGATGGCCTGCGTGTGGCTTACCGTGTGCCCAAGCCTGGCATCAAAGGCTGGTTCGGCCATGGTGAATACGTGGCGGTCAAATCGGCCGACCTCGCCTTGGCCGCGGGCCAGACTCTGGGCGTGATCGGCGAGTCGGGCTCCGGCAAATCCACCCTGGCCTTGGCCGCGCTGGGGCTCCAACCCTTCCAGGGCAGCTTGCAGGTGGCCGGAAAACGCTGGAGCCTCAAGGCCCGCACCGACAAGCCCTTGCGGCGCATCGTCCAGGTGGTGTTCCAGGATCCTTTTTCGTCGCTGTCGCCACGCATGACGGTGGAAGACCTGGTCACCGAAGGCCTGTTCATCCACCACCCTCAACTCAGCGAGGATCAACGCCGGACGCAGGCGCTGGCCACCCTGGCCGAAGTCGGGCTGAGCGAGGCCCAGTTTCCCCACTTGCTGGAGCGCTACCCACATGAATTCTCGGGGGGTCAGCGCCAGCGTCTGGCCCTGGCCCGTGCCTTGGTGGTCGACCCCCAGGTGCTGGTGCTGGACGAGCCCACCAGCGCCCTGGACGTCACCATCCAGAAGCAGATCCTGGCCTTGCTGCAACGCCTGCAGCGCGAACGTGGCCTGAGCTACCTGCTCATCACGCACGATGTGGAGGTGGTGGCCGCCATGGCCCACCACATCATCGTCATGAAGGACGGCGACATCGTCGAGTCGGGTCCGGCGCTCCAGCTGCTGGCGTCGCCGAGCCATCCCTACACGCGCACCTTGCTGGCATCCGCCCCGGTGCGCGAGGTCATTCAGAACGCCTAGCGGCTTTGCAGCATCTCTCGGCCCAAGGCCTCGGCCACTTCGATCCCGTCCACCCCGGCCGACATGATGCCGCCCGCGTAGCCGGCACCTTCGCCGGCCGGGTACAAGCCCTTGACGTTCAGGCTCTGGAAGTCCTTGCCTCGTGTGATCCGCAAGGGTGAGGAGGTGCGCGTCTCCACGCCCGTCAGCACCGCGTCCGGCATCGAGAAGCCCTTGATCTGTTTTTCGAAGGCAGGCAAGGCTTCGCGGATGGCGGCCAGTGCGTAATCCGGCAGGCTGCCATGCCCTTTTTGGGCCAGATCCGTCAGGTGCACGCCAGGCTTGTAAGAAGGCTGCACGCTGCCCAAGGCCTTGCTGGGGCGCCCTTTGATGAAGTCGCCCACCAATTGGCCGGGCGCCTCGTAGTTGCCGCCCCCCAGCTCGTAGGCGCGCGATTCCCAGAAACGCTGGAAGGCCATGCCGTCCAGTGGATTCACAGGCCCGTCGCTGAGACCATCCTGCCGGTAGTCCTGCGGCGAAATGCCCACCACGATGCCCGCGTTGGCGTTGCGCTCGTTGCGTGAATACTGGCTCATGCCATTGGTCACCACGCGGCCGGGTTCGGACGTGGCCGCGACCACGGTGCCGCCCGGGCACATGCAGAAGCTGTACACCGAACGCCCATTGCTGGCATGGTGCACCAGCTTGTAGTCGGCCGCGCCCAGGACCTCATTGCCGGCGTTGGGGCCGAAGCGCGCCCGGTCGATGAGGCCTTGCGGGTGTTCGATGCGGTAGCCGATCGAGAAAGGCTTGGCCTCCATGTACACGCCGCGTTCGTGCAGCACCTTGAAGGTGTCGCGCGCGCTGTGTCCCAGGGCCAGGACCACGTGGTCGGATGACAGCTCTTCGCCCGAGGCCAGGGTCACGCCCCGGATGTGCCCGTCCTCGATCAGGAAGTCGGTCACGCGCTGGCTGAAGCGGATCTCGCCACCCAATGCCTCGATGTCGGCGCGCATTTTTTCAACCATGCTCACCAGGCGGAAGGTGCCGATGTGCGGCTTGCTGACGAACAGGATCTCTTCCGGCGCGCCGGCTTTCACGAATTCGTTCAGCACTTTGCGGGTCAGGTGGCGCGGGTCGCTGATCTGGCTCCACAGCTTGCCGTCCGAGAAGGTGCCTGCACCGCCCTCGCCAAATTGCACGTTCGACTCTGGGTTCAACACGTTCTGGCGCCACAGGCCCCAGGTGTCCTTGGTGCGTTCCCGAACTTCCTTGCCGCGTTCCAGCACGATCGGGCGCAAGCCCATCTGGGCCAGGATCAGCGCCGCGAAGATCCCGCAAGGGCCAAAGCCGATCACCAGTGGGCGAGGGCGATGGTTTTGGTAGAAACCGGCCGGCGCGTGCCCGACGAAGTGGTAGTTGGTGTCGGGCGTGGGCCGCACATGCTGGTCGCCGCTGAACCGCGCCAGCAATCCGGCCTCGTCGGCCAGTTCGCAGTCCACGGTGTAGATCAGCACCACGGCCGACTTCTTGCGCGCGTCATAGCTGCGTTTGAACACCGTGAACCCGGCCAGGTCACCATCTTGGATGCCCAGCCTCGCTACGATGGCGGGACGCAGGGCATCCTCCGCATGGTTCAGGGGCAGTCGCAGTTCGGTCAGTCGCAGCATGGGAATTTCTCAGGGCCAGGGCATTTGGCCAAACCACGCATTTTAAGGCGAAGGGACCATCACTCCGCGGCGTTGCCCATGCCGCTCATGGCGTGGCTGAAACCGCCGTCCACATAGGTGATCTCGGCCGTCACGCCCGCAGCCAGGTCGGACATCATGAACGCGGCCACATTGCCCACGTCGTCGATCGTCACGTTGCGGCGCAGAGGGGCGCTTTGCTCGACCACGTCCAGGATCTGTCGGAAGCCCTTGATCCCCGATGCCGCCAGGGTCTTGATCGGGCCGGCCGAAATGCCGTTCACGCGGATGCCTTTGGGGCTCAAACTGGCGGCCGTGTAGCGCACGCTGGCTTCCAGCGAAGCCTTGGCCAGGCCCATGGTGTTGTAATTGGGCACAATTCGTTCTGACCCCAAATACGTGAGTGTCAGCAAGGCGGCGGTGCTGGTCAGGTAAGGCAGTGCGGCTTTCGCCATGGCCGGGAAGCTGTAGCTGGAGATGTCGTGCGCGATGCGGAACGACTCGCGCGACAGGCCTTCCAGGAAGTCGCCGGCGATGGCTTCCTTGGGGGCGAAACCGATAGAGTGCACGAAGCCGTCGAAGGTCGGCCAGGCTTTGGCCAGGTCGGTGAACATGGCCGTGATTTGCTCGTCACTGGCGACGTCGCAGTCGAAAATCAGCGTGGAGCCAAATTCGTTCGCAAACTCGGTGGTGCGGTCTTTGAAGCGCTCGCCCACATAGCTGAAGGCCAGTTCCGCGCCTTCGCGGTGGCAGGCCTTGGCAATGCCGTAGGCGATGGAGCGGTTGGACAACAGTCCGGTGATCAGCAGACGTTTGCCAGCGAGAAAGCCCATGGAGTCTCCAGTGTTTGTGAACCAGCGCGGATTCTGTCATGCCATGAGCTTGGCGCGGTAATTTCGGGCACAACCCTTGCTGACGGGTCCGCGTGAGGCTAGAATACCGGCTTCGCTGATTACGTCAGGTGGGCGGATGACTTTCCAGCCCATTTTTTTCGCTTGTCATTTTTTGATCGGCTTTGATTCTGCCTAAAAAGCGGGGTTATGTCGGTCCCAGATTGCGTATTGAGAGTTGATGAGTTTGGTCAAAGCTGTTGAAAGCACCGTGACTGGTTTGGGTTACGAGTTGGTGGAATGCGAACGCACCCCGCAGGGGTTGCTGCGCGTGTACATCGACCGCCTGCCCGGAG